>DATGUP010000007.1:0-128912 GCA_035301265.1 Bacillota bacterium | reverse complement strand
CTTTTCCTCCTACATTGTTTAATGGAATCATCCAGATAATAAAAAATTGCCTCCTTTTTTGAAAAATATGGTATGATCGATTGTAAATCAAGTTAAAGTAGGTGGGGGATCATGTTTGTCAACAAGGTCGATCAAGATGTATTTTTACGCATGCTCCAAGCAAAAGATGCCGAAGCATTATTTCGACTAACGGATGAATCGCGAACCGTATTGCGCGAATGGCTATCATGGGTAGACGAAACGAAAAATATCGAAAACTCCCGTGCGTTTATTGACACGTGTTTTGAACAGTACAATAACCGTAGAGGACTGACGACGGGCATTTTTTATAAAGAACAACTCGCCGGGGTCGTAGGATTTCATGCATTTAGCTGGTCTAATCGAATCGGGTATATCGGCTACTGGCTCGGGAGGGATTTTCAAGGTCGTGGTATAATGACACGATCGGTGCGGGCGCTTATCCATTATGGATTTCAAGAACTCAAATTAAACCGAATTGAAATCCGTTGTGCTTCTGGCAATAAAAAGAGCCACGCCATACCTGAACGACTCGGATTTAAACAAGAAGGATATATCCGACAGGCTGAATGGCTGTATGATCATTATGTAGATCATATTGTATACGGAATGCTGGCAGACGAATGGCTGAACAAAGAGATGGTTGCAGTTGAGTAATTGCCCCAACGGTTACGCTGAATGAATCACTTGTTCATAAAGATCATCGAAGTGTTTAGCCATTTCAAAATCAAGATCGGTCAAGCCCTTCATTTGCCAGGATGATATTTTCAATGTCACGACTTTGTAATCAATCGAAATAAACGGATGATGGTTTTTCTGTTCAGCATACGTGGCAATTTCGTTGACAAAACGGATACCGTCTAGAAATTCTTTAAAGCGATAGCGCCGTGTAATCCATTTTTCATCCAGCCGCTTCCACTCTGAAAGCTGCGTTAGTTCTTTGACAATCTGCTCTTCATTTAAACGTTTCATCGGATCTTCTCCTTTGCTTTTAAATATTTGCTTGTGGAATCGATTAACAATGGCAACCGTTTTCCACATGTTATCCACAGTTTTTGTGGATATGTTTGTGAATAATTGAAACAACATAATAACGTCCACTATATTAAATGATACTATAATGGTTGCCTAAAATCCTTTCTGTATATGCAAAAAGTTTCCTGCCGTTAACACACTCATACTATGCGGGCACCTCAAGGCAGGAAACTTGTTCATCTTTAGACGAATGATTCACATTACATTTGCACTCGATGCAAATGAGCAAACTTGCCATTTCGGGCAAGCAGTTCATTGTAAGTTCCTTCTTCTTCAATTCCGTTTTTAGTAATCACCATAATACGGTCAGCGTTTTTTATCGTAGCGAGTCGATGTGCAATAACAAGCGTCGTTCGATTCTTGGAAAGATCAGCAAGCGCTTCTTGAATGATCATCTCCGTTTCTGTATCAAGCGCTGATGTGGCTTCATCGAGAATCAAAATCGGCGGATTTTTCAAAAACATCCTCGCAATGGCAATCCGTTGTTTTTGGCCACCGGAAAGTTTCAAACCGCGTTCGCCAACTTCAGTTTCGTAGCCGTTAGGCAATTCCTTGATGAATTCTTCCATATGCGCTTGTTTTGCTGCACGCTCAATCTCTTCATCGGTTGCATCCAATTTTCCGTAGGCGATATTCTCCTTTAACGTACCAGTGAACAAAAAGACATCTTGTTGGACAATGCCGATTTGTTCACGGAGCGAGCGTTTCGTCATATCGCGGATATCGATACCATCGATCGTAATTTTTCCCGAATCGACATCGTAAAACCGCGGAATAAGCGAGCTGATCGTTGTTTTACCAGCACCCGACGGACCGACTAACGCAACAGTTTCACCAGCCCGAATATTAAAACTCATCGATTGCAAAACGGGTTCCTGCGTTTTTTCATAACCAAATGTGACTTGATCAAATGTAATATCGCCGTTTAACGGTCCGACATCTCTTGCATCAGGCTTGTCCACAACATCCGGATGAATCGCTAGCATTTCCCTGAACCGTCGAAACCCAGCCATCCCTTTCGGATAAAGTTCAAGAAGGACGCTAATTTTTTCAATCGGCTTGGATAAAACATCAACATATAGAACAAAGCTGACGAGCTCCCCGTACGATAATAAACCATTGAAGTTGAGCCATGCTCCGACAACGAGTACGATAAGCGTCATGAGCCGCATGAGCATGTAAATGTGTGAATTGACAAACGCCATCACTTTGTAGCCGACTAACTTCGCCTTGCGAAACCGATAGTTATCAGCGGTGAAACGCTCCATTTCATACGGCTCATTCGTAAACGACTGGACAACGCGGACACCAGAAACAGCATCTTCAACGCGTGCGTTGACATCGGCGATTTCCTTATACATATTGCGCCATGCTTTGTTCATTTTAATATTGCTATAAGAAATTAGAAAAATCAAAATCGGCACAGCGATTAAAATAATGACAGCTAATTTAAAATTTATCGTAAACATGATGACGAAGGCACCAAAAAATGTCATCGCAGCTATGAAAAAATCTTCTGGACCATGGTGAGCTAATTCACCGATATCAAACAAATCATTCGTCATCCGACTCATGATGTGGCCGGTCTCGGTATTGTCAAAAAAGCGGAATGACTGGCGCTGGACGTGTTGGAATAAATCTTGGCGCATGTCAGTCTCAATATTGATGCCGAGCTTATGACCCCAGTATGTAACGACATATTGTAAAAACGTGCTGAGTAAGTAAACCAAAAGCAATAGAATGCTGACGGTAACGATCAAATTCCAATTGCCTTCAGGTAATAGCTCATCGATAAACCATTGAACTGCTACGGGAAAAGCAAGTTCTAATAGAGCGACGACAACGGCTGATGTAAAATCGATTATAAATAAACGCCGATGCGGTTTATAATAGGAAAGAAATTCGCGAATCAATAGATGAACTCACTTCCTTCTCACTGCTGTATACTTTTCATTGTATGGATTATAATTATAAGCTGCTTTGACAAGCTTGACAACAAGAAGATTTTCATTCAATGCTATAAATTCAGCATGCTTCGCAACATTATACTATTTTTCCACATATCCATAACTTGTCAACAACCTTATCCACATATACACAAGTCGAGAAAGCTGTCAGCAGCTGATGACGTTGTTAAACACGGAAGTGATAATATGAAAAACCTGACCCAGCTGGATCAGGTTTTTCATTATTGAGCTCCTAATTCTAACGTGATTGTCTGTCGTTGACCATCTCGATAAAAAGTCACGTCAACTTGTTCACCAATGGCTTTTTCTTGATATAAAATTTTTCTTAAATCAATCATATCCATCACTTCAGTTCCATCAAGTTCTGTAATGACATCAAGCCGTTCAAGACCTGCTTGATCTGCAGGTGATAACGGTTCAACTGACCAAACATACACACCGCCGGTTACTTCGTTTGGCAAATGAAGTGTATGCGACCACTCGGTTTGTGGAACTTCTTCCAATGAGTAAATTTCCAAACCTAAATACGGCCGCTTCACCTCACCGGTTCCCTCCAACTCCTGAATGATTGGCAACGCTGTGTCAATCGGAATCGCAAACCCAATACCTTCAACGGCTGATTCGTTAACTTTCATGGAATTAATGCCGATGAGACGACCATCAATATTGATCAGCGCGCCCCCGCTATTACCCGGATTGATGGCAGCATCAGTCTGAATCACCTCTGCCTGCCAGTCCGCCCGGCCATCGTTGTTGAAATCTTGAGGAATCGTCCGCTGTTTGCCACTAATCACACCTTGTGTGACAGATCCGGCAAACATACCTAACGGATTACCGATGGCAACGGCGGGTTCACCAACTTTTACATTTTCCGATGTACCGATATCAATCGTTTGTTCGATATGTTCATCATCCATTCGCAATACCGCTAAATCGCTGAACAAATCACTGCCGATAACATCAGCATCCACACGCGTTTCGTTCGATAGCACCACTTCGATGGCATCGGCCCCGCTAACTACATGATGGTTAGTGACAACATATGCGTAGCCATCCGCTTGTTTATAAATAACCCCCGAGCCCGTACCTGCTTCTTGCGACTCCGACTGCCAAAAATCAGATCGCTGTTGAATGTTGATGACACTGACAACAGCCGGTGCCACCTGATCGATGACATCGGTAATCTGCGTCGTCACATCTACATTGATCTGGCTATAGTCAGCGGAGTTTGCTTGACTGCCTCGGCTATCGTATTCTTTGTTTGTCTGATTGGTCCATGCATTTGGCAATAGGTCGGCTTGCCAAAAGATTGTCACGAGCACAACGCCAATGAGAATGCCAATGAGAATGGAATAAATTGAGTAGCGATTGCGTTTTTGATTCCGGTTGGGTGGGCTGTTTTGATTATAATACCCCATCTCGTACGTACCTCCTTGACGGCTTTTGGCTTCCGGTTATAGTCTTTCCTGCTACAAAATGTTTATTAAAAAATAAGCATTCACCTAACGGATAGATGAATGCTAAACGACATGTTGTTTCTTGTACATATCAACCGACTTCATACATGTTTGTCGGCGTTTTCGGATCAGTGACAAATAGTTCCGTTTCAATTCCCCGTTCTGCCAACATATAACCAACAGACATACGGGCTAAATCCTTCATATTATTGTCTTGACTTAGATGAGCTAAATAAACGCGTTGTGTATTGGCACCAATGATATCCGATAAAGCCAAGCCGCATTCTTCATTGGATACATGACCGGAATCACTTAAAATGCGCCGCTTCACATGCCACGGGTATCGCCCCATCCTGAGCATTTCCACGTCGTGATTGGCTTCAAATATATAGGCATCGGCATGTTCAACCGTTTTTTTTATTCTTTCCGACACGTAGCCTAAATCCGTCACAAGGGCTACTTTTTGGCCATTATGGTGAAAGACAAAAAACATCGGTTCCGCGGCATCATGTGAGACACCGAATGATTCTACATCAATATCACCGAATGTCTTCACCTCTTCCACGCCAAAATGGAATTTTTGATCGAGCTGTATTGTACCGATTGCATTTTCCATCGCATGCCACGTTTTTTCATTCGCATAGATAGGTAGATTATATTTACGAGCGAAAATGCCTAAACCTTTAATATGATCACGATGTTCATGCGTCACGAGTATGCCGGACAACTGTTTCGGATCCACTTGAATTTCCGAGAATAATCTATCCATTTGCTTCCCGCTTAAACCAGCATCAACGAGCAATTTTTGCTTGTCCGATTCAATATAAAAGGCGTTGCCTGTGCTTCCCGATGCCAATACGCTGAAACGCAATGTCACGTCTCTTCCCCCCACGACTGAGATCCATTTTTTTCTCGAGTTCGGATTCAATGAATGCCTTAAATGAATCATCCTGCTTTGATTTCTTTATTTTATCGGCTATCGATGAAAGGGTTTCTTGTAAGAATTCCTGTTCATCGCTTAGGAAAATGCGTCCTTCAATCGCATTAACGAAAAAGTCTTTTTCATTGTTAACCATGACTTTCCACGTCGGCGCAAAAATTTGCTTCCCATTTTCCAACGGAATCATCGTATGAAAACCGACATCTACACTCGTCACTTCATCTTCGGAATACAATTCGTTTGATTTATATAATTCCCCGATCGCATTGATGGGCTCGATCAGCTTTTTCTCTTCGCCCTCCGCTTCAGCTTCACCAAGTACTGTCTGAGTATAAAACAAAATTTCATTATCATCGTTTAAAAAGAGGAGCAATAAACCATTCTGATTATAATAAACCGGACGGCCGCTCTTTTTCTGGAAGAATAAAATGACGTTCATCTCTTTATTCCAATTCCAATAAAGGTAATCTTCCGGAAACAAAATGTTTGAGTGCACCCATTCCTTCACGTCTTCTTTTGTCGTATCTTCTGACAATTGAACCGGCTCATCCATTCGTGACACGAGCAAGCTTTTATCGACCACGGTTGCTGTCTGCTTATCAAATTCCTTCACTCGATCGAGATCTTTATCAGCAAAAGGTCTTGGGGTGACGGATATATACGATTCCTCCAGCTCCTCAAAATCAAGCGAAGCACTGATGTCAATATCCTCTTGCTTCAGCTGATCCTCAATCGACGTATCAGGATTGTCAATTACCCTATAATCGGCTGCTTCCTGCTTTTCCAAAAACACAAACAGAAGATAAACATCGAGGATAAGGAAGCAGAAGATAAACAATGTTTTGATGTGACCCCATTGCATCCTTATTGCCCTCCTTTTGCCGACAGCAGATGCTCATGGTCGACATCAATTTCATGCCATTTGTCGCGATATTTGACATACCAAGCTGGGCTCAACGTTACAATATGTGAACTATCGTCTAAGGACAACCGATAGCCTAGCTGTATATTTTCAACGTGTTCCATTTCAAAATGAAATTGTTTATCGTTTTCAATCGCATAAACAATGTCTTGTCCTGACGCTACCATCATTTCATCCGCATTGATTTGATTGTTAATGCTAACGAGCGGCCGTTTGTATTGGTATAAATCGTTATCACGCCATTCTTGTTCAATCGTAGTAAGACCACCTCCGTCGAAAACGGGAAAACCGTTGTAATGCATTTGGTAGCGAACCCTGTTCATCGTATGGTTGATCGATACGAGTTTATAATCACCGGTCCATCCATTATGTTCGTTAATATTGGCAATGCTGTTTTCCAAAAGCTTAATGCTATCCATCGGTGCAAAATCCGCTTCATACGGATTGAAAAATTCCATGCTCGTGCGATGACGGTCCACTCGCATACCGTGCTGGCTATCCGTATAATAGGAATCATCCGCTTCATCTTGTAAAAGATTTCGCGTCACAAGCGACGGATTGTCGAATAAAGCATTCACAAGCAAGTTAGGATCGATCAAACGGGCTGAAAATGACCATTTTGTCATTTGCACTTTTTCCTCGGGTATATAAATAGGCCGTTTAGCCCCTTCGATCTGGATAAGCTTGGTCATTTCTTGATGATCAGTCGCTTCCGCCCATAACCGCCGATAAATATCGGCATCGTTCACGTACGCCTTTGCCTGTTCACGGCCATCTACAGATAAAAAGACTAATTCGAGGTTGCGCTCATCTTGATTGAATGTCACATACATATGCCTGAATGACCAACTAGGCAGAGCGGGCTCTTCATTAAACGAAAAAAGACTTGGCAACAGTTCCATTGGCAAATCTTCTGGAAAAATGAATTCCACTTGAATATTATCGCTTGGAACTCCATTAGAAGCTGATACCGTTAAATCATTCAATGTCCATGATTGCATTTCTTCATAAAGGGTGTTCTCCCGGTCTAGATCGGCAAAACGATAATGCGCATCGTGAATATGAAACACGAGTGATTCCGGCTTAACGAGCGTTTTTTTACTCTCCTCGCTTCCACCGATATCCATATCTACTTCACTGACATAAGCGTGATCGTATAAATACTCATAATCGGGCCGATAGCTCCAAATGCTATATGTCAGTAAAATACTAATACCGATTAAAACAACTAAGATGAATGTTTTTGCAGTTTCGAGTTTCATCTGTTTTTCCTCCGCTTCCGTTTTGCCAGCGGAAGTGTAAAGAAAATAGTCGTCCCTTTACCTTCGACACTGTCAGCCCAAATGTGGCCGCCATGGGCTTCAACCAATTCCTTGGAAATAGCCAACCCCAATCCAGTTCCGCCCAACTTTCGTGATCGCGCTTTATCCGCTCGGTAAAAACGCTCAAAAATTTTATCGATCTTCTTATACGGAATACCCGGCCCCTCATCTTTAATGGCGATGCAGAGCTGATTGTTTTGTCTGCGCGCTTTAAAATGTATCACACCGCCTTCTGGTGAATATTTGATCGCATTGGAGATAATATTGTCCATCACTTGTGTCATTTTGTCTTTGTCAAACTGGACGAATAAAGGGCCGCGCGCTAGATCCCGCTTAAGACGGATGCTTTTTTCCTTATTCATTTCAAACCGATCGATTACTTCATGGAAATAGCTCATGAAATCGAATTTTTCCGTATGCAATGTATAATCCTTGTTGTCCATTTTTGAAAGCTGCAATAAATCGTTAACCATCCGAATCATACGCTCGGTCTCTTTTTGAGCTACACCGAGAAACCTCGGCGCAATTGTTTTATCCCGCCAAGCGCCATCGATAAGCGCCTCCATATAGCTCTTCAACGTTGTAAGGGGCGTGCGTAGTTCATGCGATACATTAGAGACAAATTCACGGCGCTCACGCTCGATTTTTTCCTGTTCAGTCACGTCGCTGATAACCGTAATAAACCCTGTGATATCCCCATGTTCATCGACAATGGTAGAAAAATTGGCTCGGATGACAAACAGTTCATTTCTATCGCTGTAATCAATCACCACGGAACCTTGATCATGCAAAGCTGAAAGATCAATGTTCTGTTCATCCAAGCGTAAAACATCAGGTAAAAATTCGCCCTCTACTCTAGTCGGATCTTTGCCAATCAGTTTAGCTGCAGCTTTATTGATCAATGTAATAACACCGGAATCGTCTGTTGCAATAACGCCATCGGACATATTAGACAACACCGACTCAAGCTTGCGGCGCTCCTCTTCTGTTGTAGCCATCGCGTGACGCAACCGATCATTTAAGTAATTGAATGTTTCCGCCAGCTGTCCGATTTCGTCCGTGCCATAAACATTAACTTTTTGGGAAAAATTTCCCATTGCCATCGTTTGCGCCTGGCTTCGCATCTCCATGATCGGCTTGGTAATCGTGCGGGCAACCATGATTCCGATAAGTGCCGATATGGAAATCGCCAAAATCGCCCCTTTGAGGAAGATGTCGTTAATGCTTTGCAATTGGCTGTAAACTCCTTCAAGACTCGCTTCAAGATAAACAGCACCTTCTACTGCACCGTCATCATCCAGTATGGGAGTCGCTTTAACATAAACGCGATTACCGGTCTCTGCTTTTAACCGTACCGTATCCCGTTCATTTCCGAGACGGAGGACGTGTTGGACAATGTCTTCGGTCGTTTTTTTACCAATTGTTTCTTGTTCCAAATAATTGTTCGTCCCAATAACCCGATTTTGTTTATTAATCACTTGCAGGTTTGTGATTTCATTCGTATCGACTTCACTAATAATATTTTGGACCTCTTGCTGCAACGTCAGTTCATCGTCTTCGTTTCGCTCCTTATCAAACGCCTGTTCTAAATAATAGTTCACGACTTCCACACGGTCACTCACCGAGTTTTTGAAACTGTCTACAAGCTCCGTTTCAAGTTTGCGGACAAAGTAGGAACCGATGACTTGAAAGGCAATAAGCAAAAGCAATATAAATATGATAATAAATTTAATTTGCACGGAACGAAAAAAACCTGCTTTTCGCATAGAACCTACTCCCGCTCAGGATTGCGCAAATAATAGCCGACGCCCCTTCTTGTTATAATCCACGATGGATTGCTTGGATTCTCTTCGATTTTTTCCCGCAAACGTCGAACAGTCACATCGACGGTGCGCACATCGCCAAAATAGTCATAACCCCAAACCGTCTCAAGAAGATGCTCGCGGGTCATAACCTGTCCAATATGACGGGCTAAATAATGGATAAGCTCAAACTCACGGTGCGTCAATTCAATATTTTCACCATTGCGTGTTACCGTATAAGCATCCGGGTGAATAGTAAGGCTACCGACAACGATATCCCTTTGCTTATTATCCGCCTCAGGAACATGCTGTAGACGGCGTAAGTTTGCTTTGACACGAGCGATTAATTCACGGTTACTGAACGGTTTAGTCACATAATCATCCGCCCCGAGTTCAAGGCCCAGCACTTTATCAATTTCAGAATCCTTAGCCGTCAACATAATAATCGGCATGTTGTGTTCTTTACGGATTTCCCGACAAACTTCATTACCGTCTTTACCCGGTAGCATAATGTCCAATAAAATTAAATCCGGCTTTTCTGAATCTACTAATGTTAATGCTTCATGGCCATCAAACGCACAAATAACGTCATATCCTTCCTTCTCTAAATTGAATTGCAAAATATCAGCAATTGGCTTCTCGTCATCAACTACGAGAATTTTTTGTGCCATGAAAACTCACTTCCTTTGTTCTTAATTACTTTTTCATTATATCTATGATTTTCGAGTCGATTTTTCTATGAAAAGCCTTTGTTCTATTCTATCGCACTTTGAGCGAAATGTCTTTTTCTACAATTGATATATTATATCATACATCAATGATTTTGGGTGAGAAATAAAATCTGTATACAGCTGCTAATCGTCTGCTAACGATCTAACGTTGTAAAAAAACAAATAAAAACTCTACCGTTGCGAATGAAAAGCAATCAGTAGAGTCGTTCTTTCAATCTATGCTCTAAATGTGTTTAATGACATTCGTTTGTGTGCGATCTGGTCCAACGGAAAAAATGGCAAGCGGTATTTCACAAAGCTCGGACACGCGATTTAAATAATGGCGTGCATTTTCTGGTAAATCGTCTAACGTTTTCGCACCGGTGATATCTTCATGCCATCCGGGCAATTCTTCATAAACGGGTTCACACTTGGCTAAGACATCAAGGCTTGCTGGGAACTCTCGGATAGTTTTTCCTTCATAGCGATAAGCGACACAAATTTTCAAAGGATCGATTCCCGTTAAAACATCGAGCGAATTCAACGATAAATCTGTAATACCACTCACACGCCGAGCATGGCGGACGACGACACTGTCAAACCAGCCGACGCGACGAGGGCGGCCGGTTGTTGTTCCGTATTCGTTGCCGGTTTGTCGAATGTGATCGCCTATTGCATCGTGCAATTCTGTTGGAAAAGGCCCGTCACCGACGCGGGTTGTATAAGCTTTGGAAACGCCGACGATTTGGTTGATTTGACTCGGACCAACCCCAGCGCCAATCGTAACTCCGCCAGCAATCGGATTCGACGATGTTACAAACGGATACGTCCCTTGGTCAATATCGAGCATTGCGCCTTGAGCACCTTCAAACAACACGCGGTGTCCATTGTCAAGAGCATCATTCAAAACAACGGATGTGTCACACACATACGGTGCTAGCTGTTTTCCATATTCAACGTACTCATCAAGAATCGCATCCACATCCATTGGATCACAACCATAAATTTTTTCAAACAGTCGGTTTTTCTCACGTAAGTTCTGGGCTAATTTATTGCGCAAAATATCTTTATCAAGCAAATCGATAACTCGAATACCACACCTTGCCGCCTTATCCATGTAAGCCGGTCCAATACCTTTTTTTGTCGTGCCAATTTTTTGTTGCCCTTTATCTGCTTCCTGAAGCCTATCCAGTTTGATATGATAAGGTAAAATGACATGTGCGCGGTTACTGATGCGCAAGTTGTCCGTCGAAATACCATGTTCGTGTAAATAAGTGAGTTCCTCTATAAATGCTTTCGGATCAATCACCATTCCATTTCCAAGAACACACAGCTTTTCTGGAAAAAATATACCAGACGGAATCAAGTGCAGCTTGTATGTCACATCATTAAATTTTATCGTATGACCGGCATTGTTACCACCTTGGTAACGGACGACCACCTCTGCGTTTTGCGACAGGAAATCTGTGATTTTTCCTTTCCCTTCATCGCCCCATTGTGTACCTACAACAACGACGGAGGACATATTATAACCTCGCTTCTTCAGTAAAGTATGTCTTTTCATCAATTGACGGTTTTATTTTAGCAATAATATGGGGGTTAGTCAACAAAACACGAATAATAGTTTAATATTTTTATATAACATTCGTTTTTACGTTTTTAAATTCACTAAGCATGGATCGGCTCCGGAGGAATATCGCTATCTTGATAACGGTGGTCTAAATCAACAAATTTATTGTATTCTTTCACAAATGCCAATTCCACTGTTCCAACAGGACCGTTTCTTTGTTTGGAGATGATGATTTCGATAATGTTTTGTTTTTCCGATTCTTGATCATAGTAGTCATCGCGGTATAAAAATCCAACAATATCCGCATCTTGTTCAATACTTCCCGACTCGCGGAGATCGCTCATGATCGGCCGTTTATCTTGACGTGATTCGACACTGCGTGATAGCTGGGATAAGGCGATTAAGGGGACATTCATTTCACGGGCTAGTGCTTTAAGCGAGCGCGAAATCTCTGAAACTTCTTGCTGGCGGTTTTCACGAGATGAGCCGCTTCCTTGGATAAGCTGCAAATAATCGATCACGATCATACCTAGACCGTGCTCCTGTTTCAGACGACGGCATTTAGAACGGATTTCACTCACTCGAATACCCGGTGAATCATCGATAAAAATACCTGCATTCGACAAGCTGCCCATCGCCATCGTCAGCTTACTCCAATCGTCTTCCTCTAGCCTTCCTGTGCGCAATCGTTGGGCATCAATATTACCTTCAGCACAAAGCATGCGGGAAACGAGCTGCTCAGCCCCCATTTCCAAGCTAAAAATCGCCACTATTTCATCACTATTGATCGCGACATTTTGTGCGATATTCAACGCGAAAGCGGTTTTACCGACAGATGGTCGGGCTGCGATGATGATAAAATCGTTGCGCTGAAATCCTGAAGTAATCTGATCCAGATCACGAAAACCCGTCGCAATACCTGTGACATCAGCATCGCGCTGGTGCAACTGTTCAATATTATCATAAACCTCGATTAAGACATCTTTAATCGAACGAAAAGCGCCGGTATGTTGACGATGGGATACTTCGAGAATCCTCTTTTCCGCTTCATTCAGCACATCGTCGACATCATCTTCGTTCGTGTAGCTTTTTGTTACAATATCGGTGGCCGTCCGAATCAGCCGACGAAGCAATGCTTTTTCTTCGACAATTTTACTATAGTGGGAAATATTAGCCGCTGTCGGAACACTTTCGGCCAAATCGGAAAGATAAGAGACACCGCCGGCTTCGTCCAGTTTTTTTTCATTGGACAAAGCGGTGGTCACCGTAACGAGGTCGATCGGTTCCCCTTTATCCGACAGCTTTAGCATCGTCTCAAAAATACGCTGATGGCTTGCGCGGTAAAAGTCTTCCGGCCTTAATATTTCCGAGGCTGTCGCAAATGCTTCCGGTTCTAAAAATATTGCGCCTAATACAGCTTGTTCCGCTTCAATATTATGCGGTGGTGTCCGGTCATTCCATACGTTGCTCATCGTTTCTCCTCCTTGATGTGAAGGTAAAGACGGAAAAAAAGACGGGATACCCCGATGCTAATGAATCCCCCCGAAAACATCAAATGTTTCTTAGCGGATTCGTCAACGGGATGATCCCTTAAATGATGTCTATTGTTCTTGTACGTGAACCCTAACCGTGCCTTTTACATCTGGATGGAGCTTGACTGGGACGTTTGTATAGCCGAGGGCACGAATCGGTTGATCCAATTCGATTTTCCGTTTATCGATTTTATAGCCGTATGTTTTATTCAATGTATCAGCAATATGCTTACTTGTAATGGATCCGAACAACTGTCCATTTTCCCCGGCTTTTGCTTTTATTTCGACGGTTATTTCGGCCAGTTTATTTTTTAATTGTACCGCTTCTTCTTTTTCTTTTTGTTTGCGTTCAGCTTCTTTCCGCTTTCTTGCTTCGAGAGCTTTTAAATTGCCTGGGGTGGCTTCCTCAGCGAGGTTATTTTTAAAAAGATAGTTGCGAGCGTAACCATCCGCGACGTCTTTCACTTCACCTTTTTTACCTTTTCCTTTGACATCTTTTAGAAAAATGACTTTCACTCTGTTTCTCCCCCTTCATAATAATCATCAAGAATATCCTTCAGCCATGCTTTGGCATCGTGAACAGTCGTGTTTTCTATCTGGGTCGCAGCATTGGTCAAATGACCGCCCCCATGCATTTTTTCCATAATGACTTGGACATTGATTTTGCCAAGCGATCGTGCACTTACACCAATTTTACCATCTTTGCGCTCTGAGATGACAAACGATGCTTCTACTCCGGTCATCGAAAGGAGCGTGTCTGCCGTCTGGGCGATTAATACTGGGCTGAAAACATCGCCATCATCAGCTGTAGCAATCGCCAGTACATCTTTATATATTTCTGTTTTTTCAATGAGTTTACTCCGCTTAATATAAATGTCCATATCTTCCTTCATAAACTGCTGGACGAGTATTGTATCCGCTCCTTTGGAACGCAAATAAGAGGCAGCATCAAAGGTGCGCGAACCTGTTCGCAGCGTAAAGCTCTTTGTGTCAACAATAATACCAGCAAGCAAAGCGGTTGCTTCCAACATTTTCAATTTTAATGTTTCAGGCTGGTACTCCAATAATTCAGTGACAAGTTCAGCCGTAGAAGACGCATACGGTTCCATATATACGAGTGTCGGATTATCCACAAAATCCTCCCCGCGCCGATGATGATCGATAACGACTTTGAAATCCGTCTTATTAAGCAGACGCGGATGAATGAGCATCGACGGTTTATGTGCGTCAACAACGACGATTAAGCTTCTGTTCGTTATCAGTTCGTCGGCTTCTTCAGGTTCTACAAAACGCGCCCATAATTCATCGTCTTGTCGAATCGTTTCGATAAGGCGTTTCACACTGATATCGACATCTTCTGGATCAAAAACAATATATCCTTCGACGTCATTTGCCTTAGCAATATTCAAAATTCCGATTGCCGAACCAATCGCATCCATATCAGGCGCTTGATGACCCATGATCAGGACATTATCGCTCGCTTTGACGAGTTCCTTAAGCGCATGTGATATAACGCGAGCCCTGACTCGTGTTCGTTTTTCCATCGGGTTTGTTTTACCGCCGTAAAAACGTACCTTGCCAGTCTCATCCTTAATCGCGACCTGATCGCCTCCGCGCCCGAGTGCAAGATCAAGGCTGGACTGCGCCAGTTCACCAAGCACCGGCAGCTCGTTGTGACCATACCCGATTCCGATACTGATCGTAAGTGGAAGGTTTTGATCCGTTTGCAATTCGCGTACATCATCTAAAATAGCAAATTTGTTGCCTTCCAATTCTGTGAGAATTTGATTCGTGCCAACGGCGAGAAAACGTTCCTGTGACATTCGTTTTAAATACAAGCCATGTTCCTGTGACCATTGATTTAATACAGCTGTGACGCGTGAATTCAGCTGTGTTTTTCGCGCATCTTCCATATTTTGTGTGATCTCATCATAGTTATCGAGAAAAATAATGGCTAAAACGGTTTGTTCGTTTTGATAACGCATCTCCAACTCTGATTGTTTCGTCCGGTCGAACAGATAAAGCAACCGCTCGTCTTTTTTAATGATTGTTTGGAATACATATCCATTCATATGAATCCGCGTTTCTTCTTTGTTTTCTTTGATCGCCGGAATCAAATGATCATCCAATAAATTTAGCGATTGCCCGACCCATGTATCTTCAGCGGAAAATTGATTCATATATGGATTAGACCATTCTATATAGTAGTCGTCATCGAAGAGAATAATTCCAATCGGCATTTCTAAAAACGCTTCTTCTCCGACCTTTTTAATACGATAGGAGAGCGATGCAATATATTTTTCTTTTTCTTGATATAGATTCCATTCGGTACGCCAGCTGTAATAAAAAGATGCGGCCAAGGCGAGTATCATGATCATACCTAATATCCACTGGTAATACCAAATGATTGCAACGAGCCCGATTGACAATCCGTAAACGGCCCATAGATGGTGGCCAAATTGCCACTTTTTTTGTTCATCCGGCATAAAATCATCTCCTGCTACAGAAACATCCGCTTGATGATTCTGTTTACTTCACCCATCAAGTCGGAAATTACCCTTTTTCCAAACGCTCTCTCAACCCAAACCCAATATCGACAATGCCGAGAATCCGGACTGGAAAAATAAAAATAAACGGTAAAAACAATGTTACAACGACACTGGCGATTGGCAATGCCTTGGACATTTTCTTATGATGGGAAAAGAAAAAAATAAAAGAAAACCCTTGAATCATCATGAGCATTCCCGCAACCATACGGACATTTTCTGAAGCAATCAACAATAAACTATCCGAATCAAGATCAAAAAATGTGACGATTAATGCAAAAAAGTAGATCCAAACGATGGACACCGGCATTTTCATCGTCCGAAACGGCGGAAAGCGAAGCGTTTGGTCATCGAGTCGATTCATTACCTTGTAGCTGATCCATTGGCTAATAAAAGCTAATAGGATAGCGGCAAAAGCGAGTCCGGCCGGTAAAAAATCCGTCATGCGCAAAAGTTCTTCTTCCATCAATGCGAGTTGCTCGTCTGCTTGATCAAGCGTACCGAACTGCGCCATCAAATCCTTTGTCATCTGCGTGTATTCACGCATCATTTGCTCCATTTCATCCATCCAGTTGACATGGAGAACAAGTTGTGTGAACACAAAAGCGAACACTAAGCCGATGATAAACCCAACCGTTCCCCTTGCCCATGTTTCATAAGGTGACAAGTTGGCATGAATCGCTTGGCCGATCATCAATCCGCCCAGCGCCATCAATAACGCAAGCGGAAAGGAAACGAATGTTGCCACAAAGAATGCAAGTACTACGGATGCAATCGCCATCGGAACGGCGGCTTTCCAGCCATGTCGCGCCGAATAAATAACAAACGGCACGGCGAGGCCGAAGACAGCGACGATATTTATAATGGGGACGAAAAGAGAAACGAGCAAGATAACGATAAAGACAGCTGTTAATCGAACCCCATCGGTTATTCTTTTGGAATTCATCCATGTGCACCTCGTTCATTGCTTTCTGCACTATTCATATATTTATATCCTATACCCCGTTATCATATGATAACATGATTTATAGCATTTTTGGCAACTGACAAGGAAAAAAGATATTTCCTGGGCAATAATGCATTCATATCCTTTTTGTACATACGCCTGTACCGCTATAATAGAAATGGTAACATTTTATAAATGTCGATTATCATGCATATCTTGCTTTGATATGCAACCGTAAAACTAAAGCATAACCTTCTAAAAATCGGAGCTGAAAATCGATGGTTTTTTGGCGTACGTTTGTCCACAGTATACAGCTGCCCAAAAAACAGGCAGTGTTCAAATTAAACCGGATTGGCATGGATATCACGGTCGTTTATATGTTTATTCTCATCGGTTTGATTTCTTTACCGGCGATGGTGAATTTACTGCAAGCGGATGCCAACAGCGGGATTAATTTGTTTTTCTGGTTGATTTACTTTTTTATGTTTTATTACTTGCCCATGACCATCGGGGTGTTTTTATTATTAGCTTTAATTGCTTGGATCGGCACGGGAATCGCCAAACTGCTGAGACGTAAATTGCGCTTTGCCTTGCTCTGGAAAATGAGTGCTTATCTATCGACCATTCCAAGCCTAATCTATACGATCGTTGCATTGATTATACCCGTAAGTCCTCATATGTTATGGATATTTTGTCTGTACGTACTCCTGTTTCTCATCAGCATTATTACCATTTATCCGAAACGGAGACGCCGACCGGTTAAGGAGGGTTGATATGAAACAGACTGCTGCCCTTATGATTATCCTCGTAATCATGGCAGGATGCTCCTATCAAGAAACGAAAGAAAAAGATGAACTGTTTATTTCTGCAGCAGCGAGTTTAACCGAAGCGATGGATGAATTGGTGCATGCCTTTACGAAAGAGTATCCCGATGTTGATGTAACGACTAACTTTGGATCATCCGGACAGCTGAGCCGCCAAATCCAGCAAGGGGCGCCTGTCGATATTTTTTTATCGGCCGACCAAACATGGATGGATACACTTGAAGATCAAGGCCGCATTTTTTCTAAAACGCGCATCGATTTTGCAGCAAACCAACTCGTAATGATCGCTAAAAAAGAAAACACGGCAACCTCCGACAATCTCGATGCGTTAGCTCAGAATAGCCGGGATCAAATCGCCATCGGTAATCCGGACAATGTACCAGCAGGCCGTTATACAAAAGAAGCATTGATGCATGAAGATTTGTGGGACCTTTTAGAGGATCAATTCGTTTTTGCCAAAGATGTCAGCCAAGTTCTAGCTTATGTCGAATCCGGTAATACCGAAATCGGATTTGTATACAAAACAGACGCCGACCGATCGGATCACGTCCAAGTCATCACGACGATCGATGCCTCTTTGCATGAACCGATTGTTTATCCCGCCGCCGTTGTTAAAACAAGCATCAACCGCAAAACTGCCGAAGCGTTCCTGTCGTTTTTGGAAAGTGATCGTGCGCAAACAATTCTCAATCAGCATGGATTTTTATCAGTGAACGAGTAGGCTTATGAAATGGAGGAGGTTTTCGTGCATCTTGCGCCGCTCTTTTTATCGTTGAAAATCGCTGGGCTAGCAACTAGTATTGTAGCTATTCTCGGAATCGCATCAGCACGGTGGATGACTCAGTGTGATTTTCCAGGGAAAAGAATTGTCGATTCGCTTTTCATGCTGCCGCTCGTTCTTCCACCGACCGTTATCGGTTTCGGATTGCTCTATTTGTTCGGGAAAAACGGACCGTTCGGACGTTTGTTGTTACAAACCCTCAATGTACAAGTCGTGTTTACATGGGGGGGTGCCGTTCTGGCGGCTGTCGTTGTATCGTTTCCCCTTATGTATCAAAGCGCCTCAGCTGCTTTTAAAAAATATGACATTTCCGTGGAGTATGCTGCATTGACGATGGGCGCATCGAAATGGCGCGTGTTCTGGACGATTTCTCTTCCGCTTGCATGGCCTGGGATTCTAGCAGGTCTTGTCCTAACATTTGCTCGAGCGTTGGGAGAATTCGGAGCAACATTAATGGTGGCGGGCTATATACCCCAGCAGACGGAAACGATTCCGCTTGCGATTTATTTTGCTGTGGAAACTGGTGATGTTAAAACAGCGTCATTTTGGGTCATGAGTATTGTCATTGTCGGCTTTACCGCCGTATTTTGGTTAAATTGGTGGAGCGCTCGCCATATAAGGGATGGTTCAAATAAGAAATAGTGGGGGAAATGCGTATGCTTTCGGTTGATATTATAAAACAACGGAACAATTTTTCTGTCAAAGCAGCATTTGACGTAGGAGAAGAAATCACGGTTTTGTTTGGCCCATCCGGCGCTGGTAAAACGACAATCTTGAACTGCATTGCAGGTCTTGTCCATCCAGACGCAGGATATATCCGGCTAAACGAGCGGATTTTGTTTCAAACAAATCGAAAGCCGATGCCGATTCAAAAGCGAAATATCGGCTACCTTTTTCAAAACTATGCCTTGTTTCCGCATATGACGGTGAGAAAAAACATAGCTTATGGGATGAAAGACCAAGCACTAGTCGACAGGCTTTTGACGGCAACGCGTATTCATCATTTACTCGATCGATATCCCAAGCATATTTCCGGGGGTGAAAAACAACGCGTCGCGCTTGTGCGAGCGCTAGCTACAAAACCGGAAGCCTTGCTTTTAGATGAGCCGTTTTCTGCACTGGACAGCGATACGCGTGAGGAGTGTCAAAATGAATTGTTACATTTGCACGCGCTATGGAAAATTCCCGTCGTAATGGTTACACATGATGAAAAGGAAGCGGAGAAACTCGGAGATCGCATCTTAAAAATAACTGATGGAATGCTGCAATCAAGTGATTAATGCGTGTTTCAACCGTCAGTATTGAAACGGTCAGTTCCAAAAATTAAAAAAGGATAATCAGCCTTATAGTAGAACAGATTTTCCTTTAGTATGCTTACTATTTTATTTATAAAAGCTTAGCTTGCAATGGTCACAAAAGCTCAAGCGAGTCAGTTTCTAATTTTTGTTACGGATGTTATCAACTGAATGCTAAAACAGATTTCACGCAGTCTAAGTTTCCTGCAAAGTAAAAAAAGAGAAGCCAATAGTTCATTGCTTCTCTATTAAATATCATTTATTACTATTCCGTAACAAATGACAAGAGCGCGTTTAAGCGCAATTAAGTTGACGTTGGTATTCTACAGAAGTTCCAGTTACACGACGAAGAAAAATTTTTCCCCGTTCGGAAATGAAACATCTTTGTAGTCGATACGAGCAATATACCGTTAAGCGGTAAAGGGACATACTTTACAACGCCTACCACCGCATCCTCTACGAACAGCCATTTCATTACCTCTTAAGCCGGTTTAGAGGTTTCTTTATCGTTAGTCTTCGACATATGGCAATAAGGCCATTTGACGAGCGCGTTTAATCGCTTTAGTCAGTTTGCGTTGATATTTGGCTGACGTTCCTGTGACACGGCGAGGAAGAATTTTGCCGCGTTCTGAAATAAATCGTTTCAATAGATCAACGTCTTTGTAATCAATGTGTGTTATACCGTTTGCTGTGAAATAGCATACCTTACGACGTTTTGCACGTCCGCGACGAGCTGCCATAGCTAAGCCCTCCTTTTCAAATTGTTCTAAAATGGAAGATCGTCATCCGATATATCAATCGGTTCACCATCATTTTCAAACGGGTTAATATCGTTTTGGTTCTGGTTGTAATCATTTTGGAATCCCGATGCGCTCATAGCTCTTTGTTGGGTAGTTCCTTTTGATTCCAAAAATTGCACACTATCAGCTACTACTTCGGTGACAAAGACCGTTCTACCGTCTTGTCCTTCAAATGTTCGCGTCTGAATACGGCCATCCACGCCGACCATACTGCCTTTTTTCATGTAGTTGGCAAGATTTTCCGCAGCCCGACGCCATACGACACAATTAATAAAATCGGCCTCACGCACTCCTTGTTGATTGGCAAAAGGCCGGTTGCATGCAACGGTAAAGTTGGCGACGGCTACACCGGATTGTGTATAGCGCAAATCAGGATCCTTCGTCAATCTGCCAACTAATACGACGCGATTCAACATCAGAACCACCCCTTATTTATTGGTCATCTTCACGAATGGCCATATGTCGAATGATGTCGTCAGTGAACTTCGCCTGGCGATCAAATTCATTTACAGCTCTTTCATCACCGCTAAAGTTGACGACGACATAATAGCCATCACGATAGTTTTTGATTTTATATGCCAGACGGCGTTTACCCATTTCATCAACTTTCCCAATCTCCGCCCCGTTGTCGGTCAAAATATTGTTGAAACGCTCAATCAAGTTGGCTCGCGCTTCTTCCTCCATGTCAGGACGGATAATATACATGATTTCATACTTTCTCATCCGTAACACCTCCTTTTGGTCTAAACGGCCCCTTTTTGATCAAAGGGGCAAGGAGTAATCCATAAGCAATTACTCACAACGTTAAATTATAGCAAATCCATCATTAAAAAACAACTTGTTCATACATTAAATCGGAAATGAATGACATCGCCATCTTTTACTAAGTAATCTTTTCCTTCGAGTCGGACTTTACCGTTTTCCCTCGCTTTTGCCATCGATCCTGCGTCAACAAGATCTGTAAATGATACCGTTTCAGCGCGGATAAACCCTCGTTCAAAGTCGCTATGAATAATTCCGGCAGCTTGTGGGGCTTTCATACCTTGCCGGAATGTCCAAGCGCGCACTTCTTGTTCTCCAGCTGTAAAAAATGTCGCCAAGCCGAGCAGATGGTACGACGCTTTAATCAACTGATCAAGCCCTGATTCGACGATACCAAGCTCATCTAAAAACAGCGCTTTTTCTTCTTGGTCGAGTTCGGCAATCTCCTCTTCGATTCGTGCACAAACGACGACCACCTCAGCTCCCTCTTTTTCGGCGTATGCTTTAACTTGCTGGACATGGGGGTTGTTTTCTGGTTCAACGATATCATCTTCACCGACATTGGCGACATATAACATCGGCTTTGCTGTCAATAAATGCAGCTGTTTGACAATTTTTTGTTGTTCATCGGTGAAATCGAGAGCCCGTGCCGGCAATTCGCGTTCTTCCATCCCCTCCTTTAACATTTGTAAAACTTCAAACTCCGCCATAGCTGCCTTTTCTTTTTGCTTCGCCATTTTCTTTACGCGTTCGTATCGTTTGTTAATCGTTTCAAGATCTGCGAGGATCAATTCTAAATTAATCGTTTCTATATCATCTAAAGGATCGACTTTGCCTGAAACATGTGTGATTTGATCATCTTCAAAACAACGTACGACTTGGCAAACAGCATCCACTTGGCGGATGTGAGACAAAAACTGGTTGCCGAGTCCTTCACCTTTGCTCGCCCCTTTTACAATACCGGCGATATCGGTAAATTCAAAAGTTGTCGGCACTGTTTTTTTCGGTTTAACTAATTCAGTTAATTTTTGCAAGCGATCGTCGGGAACTTCTACGATTCCCACATTAGGATCAATGGTGGCAAATGGATAGTTTGCCGCTTCGGCCCCGGCTTGCGTGATCGCATTGAACAATGTCGATTTACCGACATTGGGGAGACCGACGATTCCTGCTGTCAGTGACATGCCACTTTCACTCCTTAAGGATGTCCATTCGTAAACGCGTGAGTCATACCAATTATAGATATTCGGCAATAATTTGACAAGAAAGGAAAAAGCAAAAACGAAGAGACGTTATACCTCCATTTTTGCCGTTTGGTGTACATTTTTTCATTTTTTTCATTTCAAATGAGACCAACAGACGATTTTTTAACACGATCGATTAATGTTCATCATTTTTCGCGAGTATTTTTTTGAGTTTTTTAGTGAATCTCCGGCGCGGCATCATAACACTATGGCCGCAGCCTTGACATTTAATGCGGATGTCCGCACCCATGCGAATGATTTGCCAGCGATTTTCCCCGCACGGATGCGGTTTTTTCATTTGCACGATATCATGTAATTCAAAATCCTTATGTGCCAATGTCATCGACTCCTGTTTTACGTTTGTTTATCATACCTGCTTGTCCTTTGTCTCTTGAATAGACTACAATGCGTGGTGATGGAATGTCGATATCTTCACGATAAAGACCTTGTTTGATTTCTTTGCGGATGATGCGCGCTCCCGCCCATTGATAGACCGGAAGTGTTTCGGCAATCACCCGAATGACAAAATGCGATGTTTCCAAAGATTGAACACCGATGATTTCTGGAACAGTGACAATTTCTTCATAAGCATCAGGCAATGTTTCGGCAATTTGTTCAATAATCAGTTCAGCTTTTTCCACATCGCTTTCGTATGGAATATTAACATCGACGACTGCCAATCCATTATGGACGGAGTAGTTCGTCACCTGTGTAATATTACCGTTTGGCACAACATTCAATTCGCCCGTCCAGCTCAAAATCTTCGTCGTCCTTAGTCCAATTTCCTCGACGGTTCCTTCCACACCAGCTACCGTTACATAATCCCCGACGGAAAACTGATCTTCAAATACGATAAAAAAACCGGAAATGATATCGCGAACGAGATTCTGGGCACCGAAACCAATGGCTAACCCTGCCACTCCAGCTCCTGCGAGTAACGCTTTAATATCGAATTCAAATACATTTTCCAATATCGTTATAAAGGCCATGAAACAAACGATATAGGTAACGATGTTTTTGATTAACTTTTTTAAAGTGTTTTCCCGCCGTTCAGAAATGCGAATTGGACTATGTGCTCGCCTTGCAAACAGTCGGTCCGTCAATTTTTTGCTAATGCGGATAATCAACCATGATATTATAATAATAGATGTGATTTTCAGCACACTTATTCCTAAAAAAAGCCACAAATCTGGCCCTGTTATATATGTCCAAATGGCTTTTGGATCATTGAACAATTCATCCATACATATACCTCCAACGGTCGATCAGGCACATATCTTGTTCAAATTTTACAACAAGACAGCCGGAAAGAAAAGCAAAGCTTGAAACATCTCCTAGCGTCTCGGCGGTTTATTCCAAACAGGATAAAGCAACAGTCGAGTTAAAACGTACAAATTCAATACACCGTATATCGGATAAAGCAAATTGATCAGTGTAGAAAAACCGAGAGTCGTAAGCGGAATCATTGCGACTAAAACGACGATGACCATCAGCCACATCGGTGTTTTTAAAAAAGCTTGCATCCGCGTAACAATTCCGAGCACCCCTGAAGCCGCCGTTGTAAAAATGGCAAACCATAAAAGAGCCGACATAAAAATAAGCACGTTAAACGGATAATTTTTCAAAATAGCAAAGAGGGGAATTTCATATAATAATAGCTCATCGGCGATTTGGATCAAACTATTGTTATAAATATAGGAAAGGACACCCAAAATCAACCCGCTTCCAATACCAGCAATCCAAATGTCTGTTTTAGAATGTATTTGATTCCCAATAGCACCGAGCACGGCGATGAGCGGTAGTATATTCAATGCCGTAAATGGAAAAGCCGCTGTCCAGTTGCGTTGTTCATGCCAATGGGAAAATAATGCCAGTTCTTGGTCGATCGTAAACATTAATAACACATAAAGCAACCCAGCCAAAAGCAAAGGCAAAATGAAATGATTGAGCGCCAATAAACCATTGATCCCTTTTAAAAACAATAGAAAAAGCGCGCCGATAATGACTAAAATTCCCCACCAGTAGGAGTAATTAAAAGCTTGTCCTGTCGCACCACTTCCGGCGATCATCACAACCGTCGTCGTAAACAAATATAAAAAGATCATGACATCGTAAACACCTGTCAGCCGTTTCCCGACAATAATCCGAAGCACAGGAAGATACTGCGTCGATTCTAGCTCGTAACTAATCGTCATAATCGATATACATGAAATCGAAAAAAACAAAGCGAATAGCACAATAGCCAGTCCACTTTCATGTCCAAAAAACTGCCACAATTCCTGTCCTGATGCATAACCGGCCCCAATCGTCGTACCGATGATTAAAAACATCCATTGTAATCCGTCGCGCATCATCGCTTTCCTCCATTGACAAGTCTTCTCACACTGATGTATAGAAAATGAAAATGTGCCGTATACTTATACCAATATGTGCGCGGAGGTAAAGCTATGAATCTAAACAAACGATTTATCTCAAAAAAAGAAAACTTTCGGCTTGAACATACCCATCCTGATCTCGAGCAAACGTTAAGTCAAAAAATCATCTCATGGCTACCGTCTGCCCCACGTGAATACATTATCGTTTGCATCGGCACCGATCGTTCGACTGGGGATTCACTCGGTCCGTTAACAGGCACTTTATTAATGAAAAAAAAGCCACGTCATTTAACGATATATGGCACATTAGCTCACCCAGTGCATGCCACCAATCTATCCGATTACGTTAAAGCGATTGGGCATCAACACCGCCTTCCGTTCATCATCGCCATCGATGCTTGTCTCGGAAAAACCTCATCTGTCGGCCATGTAATAGCCAGTCAAGGCGCGTTGAAACCCGGTGCCGCTCTGAACAAACCGCTTCCCGAAATCGGCGATATTCACGTCACGGGCGTTGTTAATATAGGGGGATTCATGGAATATTCCGTCCTTCAGAACACACGCTTAGCGCATGTCGTCCAGATGGCTGAAAAAATAGCAGATACATTTGACTTAGTCGATCAACGATTAACATACGACCGGACAACACCTGCTGTCGTGTTACCACAAACAAACGATCATACGCTATCGCTATGAAGCATAAAGACATGGAGCGATGAATAAGTAACGACGGTTTAAAAATTTAAAGTTAATCTTGGCAAATTTACAACGATAGAGGGTATCAACACATCCATTCCCGTGGTACTTATAATTGTTGATAAGCAGCTGCGATTTCTTCTATAGCCTGTAAAAATCGATCTACTTCTTGTTCTGTGTTAAACGGACCAAGGCTTGCGCGGACAATGCCTTGTTCTGTTGTCGCTAACGTCTGATGAGCAAGCGGGCTACAATGCAACCCAGCGCGTACGGCGATATCATAATGGGAATCAAGAATCATTGCGATTTCTTGTGATGAAATACGCGCGACATTAAATGCTACGATTGGCAGCTGCATAGCTTCTATAGGTGGATGATAACACTTAACCGTTCGTATCGTTTTCAATCCTTTTGCCAAGGTTTGAGCAAGAATTGTTTCACGTGGAACATGTTCAGTCTTTCTCTTTTCATAAATTTTTAAAGCCGCAAGCAACCCGGCAATACCTGGTGTGTTCAATGTGCCGCTTTCAAATTTCTCCGGCCATACATCCGGTTGATCGGGATGCTCAGAAAATCGCCCGGTTCCACCGTGTATAAGCGGTGTCAACGTAACATCTCCTTCTACGAGTAACATTCCTGTTCCTTGCGGGCCTAACAACCCTTTATGTCCAGGAAAAGCAAGCATATCAATACCTTGAGCTTGCATATCAATCGCCAAATGCCCGGCGGTTTGTGAAGCATCAACAAGGGTTGTTATATGCTTCTCTCTAGCGAGCTTCGTAACCGCCTCAAGCGGCAATACTGTCCCCGTTACATTCGATGCATGGGTGAAGGCGATTAATTTCGTGTTTTCTTTTATAGAAGCGTGTATGTCACTGAGCCATGCTTGTTCATCTCCTGTATAATCGATATACGTTACATCAACACCTTTTGTTTGTTTTAAATATTCTAATGGGCGCCGTATTGAATTATGTTCAAACGAAGTGGAAATAACATGATCGCCTGCATGCCATGATAAGCCTTTTATCGCTTGGTTTAAAGCAGCGGATGCATTAGGAAAAAACAAAACCTTATTCGGGTCGCTGCATCCGAAGAGACGAGCTGTGATTGCTCTCGTTTGGACGATGATTTCCGCTGCTTGACGTGCGAGCTTATGGCTGCCTCTTCCGGGATTGGCGGCTACTTCATTGATCGCTTCTGCGACGGCTTGCGCAACCTCGGGGGGTTTAGGAAACGAAGATGCCGCTTGATCAAAGTAAATCATGAAAACACCTTTCTTTCTATGGGCTGTTTATCAATAAAAAACTGACTTAAGAAGTGAATTTCTCAGTCAGTCCCATCGTTGTATACGTATATTATTTTCCAAGCACTTCTATGATGCGTTCTAAATCATCGTTTGTATAAAATTCGATTTCTATTTTTCCTTTTCTTTTGCCACGGTGGATTGTAACAGCCGTGCCAAGACGTTCTCGGAGCTGCGATTCGCGTTCTTTCAGAAAGATATCTTTTTTTGGTTTCGCCTTTTTCTTAACAGGCGGATTGTTAGCTTCTGAAATCAGTTTCTCGACTTGTCTAACATTGAGTTTTTCTTTGCGAATTTTATCAACGATTGGGGCCATTTTCTGCTTATCTTTCAGCCCGAGCAAGGCTCGTCCATGCCCCATCGACAGTTCACCGCTGTTAATCTGGGCAACCACCTGCTCAGGCAACGATAATAGACGAACGATATTGGCGATGTGCGAACGGCTTTTACCGAGGCGTTTGGACAATTCTTCCTGAGTTATTTGCAATTCATTCATCAAATTATGGTAGGCGTGGGCCTCTTCGATCGGTGTTAAATCTTCCCGCTGTAAGTTTTCCAACAAAGCCAATTCCATCATTTTATCGTCGCTCAATTCTTTAACAACAGCAGGAATCACATCAAGACCAGCTGCTTTGGCAGCCCGAAAACGCCGTTCACCGACGACAATTTCATAACCTTTTATACTTTTTCGAACGATAAGCGGCTGGATGATACCATGATGCAAAATGGATTCCTTCAGCTCTTCAATTGAATCGGCAGGAAATGTCTTGCGTGGTTGATATGGATTTGGTCTGCATTCGTCAATCGCAATTTCTTGGATTTGCTCACTGTCCACATCTTTTATATCCGAAAAAATGGCATCGAGCCCTTTACCCAACCCTCGCGCCATTTGACATCACTTCCTTCGCTAATTCAAGATAAACTTCTGCACCCTTCGATTTAGCATCGTACGCCATAATTGGTTTTCCGTAACTTGGCGCTTCACCAAGGCGAACATTTCTGGGAATAATCGATTTATACACTTTATCTTGGAAATATTTTTTAACTTCTTCAATAACTTGAATGCCGAGGTTCGTTCGGGCATCCAACATTGTTAAAAGAACCCCTTCAATCATCAAGGTCTTGTTTAAATGTTTTTGCACGAGGCGGATCGTATTGAGCAATTGACTCAAACCTTCCAATGCATAATATTCACATTGGACGGGAATAAGCACCGTATCGGCTGATGTTAATGCGTTGATCGTCAAAAGCCCAAGCGATGGCGGACAATCTATTATAATATAATCATATCGATCTTTAATTTCATCCAGCGCCTTTTTGAGCCGAATTTCCCGCGAAATCGTTGGGACGAGTTCGATTTCAGCCCCGGCGAGCTGGATCGTGGCAGGGATAACGTCTAAGTTGGCTGTATTTGTTGAGACGCATACTTCTTCTGCAGGCAGGTCCTCTACAAGTATATTGTATACACAGCGATCCATATCAGCTTTATCAACGCCTACACCGCTTGTCGCATTACCTTGTGGGTCGATATCGACAAGTAAAACTTTGTTGTCAAACTGAGCGAGGCCTGCGCTTAAGTTAACGGCCGATGTTGTTTTTCCCACGCCGCCTTTTTGGTTGGCAATGGCTATTGTTCTTCCCATGCTGTCACCTGCCCTATTTCTGTATTGTGTCGTTCTCTTGCTTCCAATTGAACGTCGTAACTTTATTAAACAGTATTCTGTCAACGCCTGCCTACAAATCTATTTTCCATATTACCATGACCACTTTGTTTTTTAAATGACAAAATACATTTAAACAAACCGAGTTGAACAGGTCATGCTGACAGTGTAAGCAAACATGAATCGTTGGTCTGCAATGCTATTTCTGTTTAGGAATGCGGATAGTGATTTGGTAATAATCTTCTTTTTCCTCTTCGTCCGATTCCACGTGA
Source organism: Bacillota bacterium (assembly GCA_035301265.1). Taxonomy (GTDB): domain Bacteria; phylum Bacillota; class Bacilli; order Bacillales; family Amphibacillaceae; genus DATGUP01. The sequence goes on along the minus strand of DATGUP010000007.1, from coordinate 100,132 downwards.
ATGCCCGTATCAGAGACCATATTTAACGACTGACGAATCGTGTTCATGGCGATACGAATATCTTTACTCACACCTTTTTGCTTCGGTTGTTTTTTCTTTTTCGTCTTTTGTTTGTCGTTCAGTTTTTCAATGATATTTTCCGTTTCCTTTACGTTGAGACCCTTTTCAATGATCTTTTGCAAAATCTCAAGCTGTCGTTTCTCATCTTTAACTTTTATTAAGGCACGGGCATGGCGCTCGGTAATGGATTTATCGAGGATTGCTTGCTGAACGGGCTCAGGAAGTTTCAATAGACGAAGCTTGTTGGCAATCGTTGACTGATTTTTTCCTAATCTTTGCGCTAAAGCTTCCTGCGTCAACGAATGCATTTTCAGCAACTTTGCATAAGCATGAGCTTCTTCAATAACCGTTAGCTCCTCGCGCTGCAAATTTTCAATCAAAGCGACAGAAGCCGTTTCCGTATCGGTCATCTCCCGAATTATCGCCGGTAACGTTTCCCATTCCAATAATTTAACCGCGCGCCACCTGCGTTCACCAGCAATAATTTCATAATCGTTTTCCTCCAGTTTACGGACAATAATCGGCTGAATCATGCCATGCGTTCGAATCGTTTGAGCGAGCTCCTCAATCGCCTTTTCATTAAAAATCGAGCGGGGTTGAAAGCGGTTCGGATGAATGTCATCGACCGGAATCTGAACGATTTCATCGGGGCTGAATGATTGATTCGCCGCTTTTTCTCCAGCCTTGGCACCCGTTCCAAAAATGCGACTGAATGGCTGCATGAACACACCACCTTTTCATAAACTAATAGCTCCCCCGCAGAAGGAACGTCAACTGAACTGTTTCACGTGAAACATGCGCGTAATATGGGATTAGAAAATTTGGCATTCGCCGCTTTTTTGGCGAATGCCTCTGTGATGCATATGCTGTCAAACAAACATACATTTGTTTACAGTATAAAACTGCTATGATTCCATTAATTATTTTAGCATATTTTCAAGGGAAAGGCAGTAAAAGAGCGGCCTTTCGCATCGTTTTTCTTATCTATTCAATCGGCTGTTTATTAGGCAAACCAGGTTTTCGCGGATATTTTTTCGGTGTTTGTTTTATTTTATCAATACATACAATGGAGCGTTCGCTTTCTTCTTTCGGCAATGTGAGCGACTGGATCGACTGCATTCGTCCTCCCATAATTTCGATCGATCGTTGAGCTTGTTTTAACTCTTCGTGAACACGCGAACCTTTCATAGCTATAAAAATGCCCTTTTCCTTAACCAGTGGTAGGCAAAATTCACTTAAGACGGACAAGCGCGCTACAGCACGAGCAATGGCGATATCGAATGTTTCCCGATACGTCGTCGTTTGACCTAACGATTCAGCGCGGGCGTGGATAAACGTTGTTTGTTCAATACCTAATTTATCAGCTAATGTGTGCAAAAAATTGATTCGTTTTTTTAATGAATCGACGATTGTAATGCGAAGATCCGGAAAGCATATTTTGAGCGGGATGCTCGGAAAGCCCGCTCCAGCGCCAACATCGCAAATACGCTTTTTTCCGCTAAAGTCATGGAAGAAAGCGACCGATAGCGAATCATAAAAATGCTTTAAATAAACATCGGCCTTGTCGGTTAAAGCTGTTAAATTCATCTTTTGATTCCACTCGACTAATGTTTCAAAGTAAATGGCAAACTGCTCGATTTGTTGATCATTTAAGCTGATCCCTTTTTGTTGTAAACTGTGAACGAATTGTTTGGGGGTCATAGACATAGACTCCTTCTAATTAGCCACACGTGCAATATTTCCTTGTTCAATATAGACGAGCAAAATGGAGATGTCAGCTGGATTGACTCCCGAGATCCGCGATGCTTGACCGACAGAAAGCGGTCGGACTTCTTTTAGTTTTTCCCTCGCTTCGTTCGCGATTCCGTTTATCGCATCGTAATCAATATCCTCAGGAATTTTCTTATCCTCCATTTTCCGCATGCGCTCAACTTGTTCAAGAGACTTTTTAATATAGCCTTCATATTTGATTTGAATTTCCACTTGTTCTTTAACGATTTCTGGCAGGTTCGGATCGGGATCGATGATTTCTTCCAACCGCGCGTAGTTTATCTCAGGGCGTTTTAGCAAATCGCTTGCTTTGACGGCTTCTTTCAATGGTGTCGCTCCAAATGCTTTCAGCTTATTTTGTACTGATTCTGTTGGTTTAACGATATATTTTCTCAGCCGTTTTTTCTCAGTCTCGACACGCCGTTTTTTCTCTGTAAACTTCTGATAGCGTTCTTCGGAAATGAGCCCGAGTTCATAGCCGAGATCAGTCAGACGCATGTCGGCATTGTCATGACGCAAAAGCAAGCGGTGTTCAGCTCTTGAAGTGAGCAGGCGATACGGCTCGTTCGTTCCTTTGGTGACCAAATCATCAATCATAACGCCGATATAAGCTTGCGAGCGGTCGAGAATAATCGGTTCTTTTCCTTGTATTTTTCGAGCCGCGTTAATCCCTGCCATAATGCCTTGAGCAGCAGCTTCTTCATAGCCTGATGTCCCGTTGATCTGACCGGCGGTGAACAAATTGGTAATTTTTTTCGTCTCCAGTGACGGCCATAGCTGCGTCGGGACAATCGCATCGTATTCGATCGCATAGCCAGCCCGCATGATTTCGGCATTTTCCAGACCTGAAACAGAGCGAACCATCTCATGTTGGATCGATTCGGGAAGCGACGTTGACAAGCCTTGCACATATACTTCCTCTGTATCGCGTCCTTCTGGTTCCAAAAATACTTGGTGACGCGGTTTATCATTAAAGCGAACGACTTTGTCTTCAATCGACGGACAATAACGCGGTCCTGTTCCCCGCTTCATGCCAGAATACATGGCTGAAAGCGTCAGATTGTCATTGATAATTTTATGGGTAAATTCATTCGTGTACGTCAGCCAGCACGGAATCTGATCGGTGATAAACTCGGTCGTTTCATAGGAAAATCCTTGAGGTTTATCGTCTCCCGGTTGAATTTCCGTTTTGGAATAATCGATTGTCCGACTGTTGACCCGCGGTGGAGTTCCGGTTTTAAACCGAGTCAGTTGAAAACCGAGTTTTTCCAGATTTTCCGACAGTTTAATGGACGGACGCTGGTTGTTCGGGCCACTTTCATATTCCAAATCGCCCATCAATACTTTCCCGCGCATAAACGTCCCTGTCGTCACAATGACCGTTTCTGCATAATAAGCAGCATCCGTTTCTGTTATCACGCCTTTGCAAATACCGTCTTCTACAATTAATTCGTTTACCATGCCTTGGCGAAGAGTAAGATTTTCTTCTTTTTCGAGCATATGCTTCATTTCTTTTATATACATCGGTTTATCGGCTTGAGCGCGCAATGCTTGTACAGCCGGCCCTTTTCTCGTGTTCAACATGCGCATTTGAATATACGTCTTATCGATGACTTTTCCCATAACGCCGCCAAGTGCGTCGATTTCACGAATAACAATACCTTTAGCTGGCCCACCGAGTGACGGGTTACATGGCATGAAGGCAATCATATCTAGATTCAAGGTGAGCATCAATGTCTTCGCCCCCATTTTTGCCGCTGCCATTCCCGCTTCAACACCGGCATGGCCTGCACCGACAACAATGACATCGTAGTGGCCTGCATTGTATACCATTTCGTTTCATCCTTTCTTTGCATTTATTTTCCGAGGCAAAACTGTGAGAACAACTGATCAATCAAACTATCACTTGCCGTATCACCGATGATTTCACCTAAATATTCCCATGCCCTTCTCACATCGATTTGTACGATATCAAGCGGCATTCCCATTTCCAGACTGTTCATCGCATCTGCCAACGCCTCTTTTGCCTTGCGAAGCAGTTCGATATGACGCACGTTGGAAACGTATGTCATATCACCGGAATCAAGATCACCAGCAAAAAACGTATCCGCTATAGCAGCCTCTAATTCCGCAATGCCTTTATCCTCTATTAAAGATGTTTTCACAATCGGATGGTCTCCGGCTAACGCTTTAACTTCATTTATATCAAGTTGAGATGGCAAATCTGTTTTATTAATAATGATGATAAATTCCAGATCCTTGATGACTTCAAACAGTTGTAAATCATCGTCGGTTAAGGCTTCATTATTGTTTAACACAAACAAGACAAGATCAGATTCTTTTAACGCCTGATGCGAACGGTCAACGCCAATTTTTTCTACGACATCGTCGGTATCTCGAATACCTGCTGTATCGATTAAACGAAGCGGAACGCCGCGGATATTAACATATTCTTCAATAATATCGCGCGTGGTACCAGGGATTTCTGTCACAATCGCTTTATTTTCCTGAACTAAAGCATTCATAAGCGATGATTTCCCAACGTTCGGCCGGCCGATGATCGCCGTTGCTAGACCTTCGCGCAATATTTTTCCTTGTTTGGCAACCTGAAGGAGTTCCTCAATCTCGGCATGGATTTTCTTTGTTTTCTCACGCATCATCGCATGTGACATTTCCTCTACATCATCGTATTCTGGATAATCGATATTGACTTCGACATGAGCCAATGTTTCTAAAAGTTCCTGACGATATTTATGAATCAAATTGGATAGACGTCCATCCATTTGTTTCAATGCGACCGACATTGCTTTATCCGTTTTAGCCCGGATCAAATCCATAACCGCTTCAGCTTGCGATAAATCGATGCGTCCGTTTAAAAAAGCACGTTTCGTAAATTCCCCAGGCTCGGCCAGGCGTACACCTTGTGCCAACACGATTTCCAACACGCGGTTAACTGCAACCATACCACCGTGACAATTGATTTCCACAATATCTTCACGGGTATACGTTTTCGGGGCTCGCATCACCGATACCATCACTTCTTCGGCTACATCATTCGTTTGTGGATCGATAATTTTACCATAATGAATGGTATGTGATGCAACATTTCTCAAGTCTTTACCTGTAAACAACTCGGCGACGGTTTTAATAGCGTCCGGACCACTCAAGCGAACGATGGAAATCGCTCCTTCGCCGACCGGCGTCGATATTGCGCTTATTGTATCTGTATCCACGCTGTTCACCTCCCTGTCTTTACAAAATATCTATCGTATCAACTGCTCTTATGCACATGTGAATTGTCACTGACTTAACAGAATAACATAAATCCATACAAAAATAAACTTATCCACAAGTAAATCCGCCTTTAAACATAATCACTAGCGTTGCATAAAAAAATAATAGCTCAGTCAAATAATTGAATTTAAGGTCTGTGATAATTGATTGAATTTTCGGATATATACGACCTACTTTGAAGAAAAAAGGACAATAGGGCTTTAAAGGTAGTCCTACATCCATTTTTTTACAGTTATTTAGTTGACAGGATCATAAGTTAGATCGTTCAAATGATCGACATCACCCGATTCGTACTGTGATAAGGTTTGTTCAAAGATACGATGATGCTGCAGTTTTCGACGGCCGCTGGATGATCGGTCTGGTTCTTTGACTAATTCAAAAGCAAGTGTTTCAAGTTGTTTGTGCCAGCAATCACAAATCCAGTCCCGCATTTCCAGTAAAGTACCTTTATATCCCAAGGTGTGCTTCATTAATAAGGTTAAGCAGAACACAATCATGGCGATATAAATCTGGTTGAATACGGCGTTTTGGCTCTTACCATAAAGCTTTTTCAAAACCAAATGCTGCTTGCACCATTTGAAAAATAATTCAATTTGCCAGCGTGTTCGATAGAGATCACTTATTTCCTGGGCACTAATTTTAGCGTCATTGCACACAATAGAAATTTTGTTCCCTTCACTATCCAATGTTTCTATCAAGCGCAAAGGATGTTTCATTTTTCCGATTTTCACCACGGCATCCCGGATGATCGGAGAAGAAGATTCAACAGGTAACTCCTCTATCACATGAACAACCGTATTGGTTTTAATTCTGGTGACAAATCGAATCCCTTTTGCACAGTAGAAATCAAACTTTTCAAAGTTGAAATAGCCTCGATCAAATACGTGAAGTGCATCTTTATCCGGTACAATTAAGGCGTCTAACTGTGTTTCATCTGCCGGTCTGGCGGGCGTCATAATCATATCGTTTGGGTAGGCTTCACCATCACAAAAGACAACAGATGTGTGCATTTTTACCCCGGATTTTGTATCCCGAAAATCCGCCCATTCATATTGGCTGAGACACATGGAAAGCGTTGATGAATCAATTAAATGAATTTTCCCAAGCGCCTTATCAGCCCTTTTGGGGCCAAGTGTTTGGTGCAGCTTTTGAATCAAATGATGCAGGATAACTTGGAATATCTCAGATGGTATATCACCAAACTTTCTTGAAAGCTGGGATTTACTGATACTTTCAATCCCAACTTGCCTTTGTACCGTTTTTTTACGACTAACGTTTTCACTTACACGCCGTAAATTAGGCAGCCTTTTTAGTTGGGCATAGATGAAAAGCCTGGTAAACGTCAATACATCCAGCTTTTTAACATATTTGTCTATCCCGGCGTGATCAATCATTTTTTGGATAACTTTCGAATCTAATGGATGTATGTATTCCTTGAATACAGTTTTTATGGTATGATTGTCCATGACTTCTCCTTATAGTTAGGGATTTGGACAGGACTACCATACCCTAATTATAAGGTTTTTTTATGGCTTTTAATAGTGAAAATTACCATCATTCATAATCTTGACACAATATTTATTGCTTGACTTTTACTTGAAAATTTTATGCAACGCTAGTGAAACATAATGGATTTTCATCCACATGTGGATAACTCATGCTGACGTTTCTAGGCATTAAAAAACGCGATGTCGGTACAGAAGACATCGCGGTTACCATTAATGAACAAAAATTTCTCACACAGCTGCATTTCTAATCATTCGTATTCTTCAGTTGATTGAGAATCGTTCGGCTCGATGACAATGTGGCGATGGGGTTCATAACCCTTGGAGTAAGTTGCAACATCTTTATAGTCGCCCAAGGCATGATGGATGATTTTACGTTCATGGGCTGGCATCGGATTTAAAACAACCTTTCGTTGTTGGCGATTTGCTTTATCGGCCATTTTTCTAGCAAGCGACTCCAATGTCTCCCGTCTGCGTTTGCGGTAACCTTCTGCATCGAGTGTGACCGTGTAGCGCGTATCACTGTTTTTATTCAACACGCGGTGTGCGAGATATTGTAAGGCGTTTAACGTTTGTCCGCGCTTGCCGATCAAAAGACCAATTTTATCGCCATGTAATTCGTAGGTGACATGGTTATCGTTCACCGTTGTCGTAATCTCAACATCTACATTCATATTTCTTGTCACCGTTTTAATAAATGCTTCGGTCTCTTCGATTGGATTTTTCATCATTGTTACCCGCACAATTGCCCGCTTTGATCCAAAAATACCGAGAAGACCTCTTTTCCCCTCATCAATCACGTCAATTTCAACCTGCTCCCTCGTTGTACCTAACTGCTCTAAAGCTGATTGGACCGCCTCATCAACCGTTTGTCCACTAGCAGTTATTTCTTTCACTTTTTGTCTCCTCCAGTGTTCGTACTTGCCTCATTCATCATCGGCCTACGAATGAATATCGTTTGCGCAATCATAAACGCATTCCCAACGACCCAATAAAGTGCTAATGCCGCCGGTAGAATAAAGCCCATCACACCTATCATAATCGGCATGACATAGAGCATCACCATCATCTGTGGATTTTGTGATGCTGGACTTCCAGACATCATCAACTTCTGTTGTAAAAACGTAGCTCCTGCTGCAATCAATGGCAAAATATAGTCCGGTGTACCTAACTGAAACCAAAGAAATTCGCCCGATTGAATTTCCGTTGTACGCATGATCGCATGATACATCGCAATTAAAATCGGCATCTGCACAAAGACAGGCAAACAACCGGCGAGCGGATTCACACCGTGCTTTTGAAACAATTTCATCGTTTCCTGCTGCAGCTTCTGTTGCGTATTGGCGTCTTTAGAGCTGTATTTTTCTTGCAATGCTTTCAATTCAGGCTGTATTTCCTGCATCGCTTTGGAACTTTTCAACTGTTTAACATTCAAGGGCAATAGAATCAAACGGATGATCACGGTTACGACGATTATTGCTAAGCCGTAGCTATTGCCCAAAATGCCAGCAAAGTATGTAACAACCTGTGACAATGGCCAGACAAAGAAACTATTCCAAATCCCTTCACTTTCCGCTGTAATCGGCTCACGGATCTGGCCACACCCTGAAAGCAATACGACGAATCCGAGCAAGGCCAAGAATACGAAGACCTTTTTTCGCAATTTGTTTCCTCCTAACGTGACGACTCCTTCATAACGACTGGCATGTTTATCGTTATTGTAGCATTAAATTGGGACATAGTTCTATCATAATCTAACCATACGTCTATTTTTTAAACAACCGTTGTTTTTTCAATAAATGGATCAGACTCCGCTTAATCTCATGGAACGTCATATCTTTTGTCGGCTTGCGAGCGATAATAATGATGTCAACATTGGACAAAATTTGAGGCTCTAAATCAAGAAAAGCTTGCCGTAAATAACGTTTAATCCGGTTGCGAGTGACAGCATTGCCGATTTTTTTACCGACGGAAAGACCGATCCGAAAATGATTCTGATCAGATTTTGTCATGTAGTATATAACAAGCTGCCGGTTGGCAAATGACTTCCCTTGCCTGAAAACGGCTTGAAATTCTTTATTCTTTTTAATGCGATATGCCTTTTTCATCGTGATCACCTTTTAACCGGGCTTATTCGCTCATTTTTTAATTTCAGCAGATTCTCATCGCACGCATTGATGGAAAAAAAAGCCACTGACAGTTTCAGTGGCCTATGCTGACAATACTTTTCTACCTTTACGGCGGCGGCGAGCCAAAACTTTACGACCGTTTTTTGTACTCATCCGCTTGCGAAAGCCGTGTACTTTTTTCCGTTTACGCGTATTTGGTTGGTATGTTCGCTTCATTGATCATACACCCCCTGAGAGATTGAATAAGTTAGCAAGCAGACAGTCCAACTAATTATACGTAATACAGAAGAAATCTGTCAACATGCAAGCGGAGGGCTTAGCCATTGAAAATGCATTACCTGATTGCTTCAACCCATCGACCTTAATTTGTCCACAACTTTCATGTTTATATGTTTGATTTAATTTTTCTTTTCCACAACAATCATCGACAACTTACTCACAAAATATAGTGGTGTGGATAATTTTTGTCTACAACGAGTAGATGATGTGGATAACTGTCGAAAAACCATTGCACTGTTTGGTTTTCTCTGATATGATTAGGGTGTTTTAACTTGTGAACAATCTCCGTTTGACCAAATATTATCCACAATTTGTGGATTGTTTGTGGACAGTTTTGCACACCGTTGTGAGCTCCTTTGTTCACAAACATGTGGATAATGTTAATAAGTCATGTTTTAGTCCGTATGACGCTATTCAACTATCCACAAACGATACTTAATAGCTCTGTTAATAGCATATGCAAACAAACGAACTTTTAGACTATAAAAATTCTATCATTACTATGAAAGTAAACAGGAAAGGCCCATCATATGATGTTCAATAAATGATGGGACTTCTTTATCAATAGAGAAGAAAGGAGTGAAGGCCGGGATGGAAAATATTACAGATCTTTGGCAAGCGGCGCTCAAAAAAATAGCAACGAAAATTAGTAAACCAAGCTATGAAACATGGTTACAAAATACAAAAGCAAAGGAACTGCAAGGCGACGATTTAATCATTGAAGCACCGAATGATTTCGCCAGAGACTGGCTGGAAAATAGATACACAACGTTAATAACAGATGTTTTGTATGATTTAACCGGAGCTCAGTTATCGGTTAAATTCGTTATTCCGGATGAAATAGCTGCGGCGGAACAGGAGTCTAAGACGGCTGAAACTACACAAAAAAATAAAAGCAGTGATACAACTTCGACAAAAACGATGCTGAACTCAAAATATACATTCGATACATTTGTCATCGGAGCGGGAAACCGCTTTGCCCATGCTGCTTCGCTCGCCGTTGCTGAAGCACCGGCTAAAGCATATAATCCGCTTTTTATATACGGCGGTGTCGGGCTTGGCAAAACACATTTAATGCATGCGATCGGTCACTATGTCCAGGAACATAACCCGGAAGCCAATGTCGTCTATATCACGTCCGAAAAGTTTACTAACGAATTCATCAACGCCATTATGGAAAATAAAGCAACGAGCTTTCGCAATAAATATCGCAATGTCGACATTTTACTTATCGACGACATTCAGTTCATCGCCGGTAAAGAATCGACACAAGAGGAATTTTTCCATACGTTCAACGCGTTGCATGAAGATAATAAACAAATCATTATCTCAAGCGATCGACCACCTAAAGAAATACCAACTTTGGAAGATCGGCTTCGCTCGCGCTTTGAATGGGGATTGATTACCGATATTACCCCACCCGATTTGGAAACAAGAACGGCCATTTTGTACAAGAAAGCAAAAGCAGAGGGGCTTGATATCCCCGACGAAGTCATGATCTATATTGCCAATCAAATCGACACGAATATTCGTGAACTCGAAGGGGCGCTCATCCGCGTTGTTGCCTATTCTTCATTAGTGAATCGTGATATCGATGCAGCGCTTGCAGCTGATGCGCTTAAAGATATTATCCCAGCGAAAAAACCAAAGGCGATTACTATTGCAAAAATTCAGGAGGTCGTCGGTGAAAAATACAATGTGCGCATCGAAGACTTTGCAGCTAAAAAACGTACCAAAGCCGTGGCATTCCCGCGTCAAATTGCTATGTACCTGTCAAGAGAACTCACCGACTTTTCGCTGCCAAAAATCGGTGAGGAATTTGGTGGACGCGACCATACAACTGTCATTCATGCCCATGAAAAAATTTCCAAAATGATCGAAAAGGATCCAGAACTGGAACAAAGCATTGCAGAAATTAAAGAAAGGTTAAATCATTTTGATTGATGTCGATGTGAATAACGTGTACAAACCATTCGCTTATACACAATGTATCCACATGTAGATAAACGGACATCCCGTATGATAAAATGACTTATCCACATAACCACAGCACTTATTATTACGATTATCTTTTATAAATAATAATATATAATAAAGAACGCCCCATTAGGAGGATTTTTATGAAATTCACCATCCAGCGTGACCTATTGCTTCAGAGCATCCAAGATGTTCAAAAAGCGATTTCTACACGGACAGCCATTCCGATATTAACAGGGATGAAAATCGAGACGCACGCCGACGGTATTGTTTTGACAGGTAGTGATTCGGATATATCGATTGAATCATTCATTCCTAAAGAAGAAAACGGCATCGTCAACATTGAAGACATTGAGGAAGGTGCCGTCGTTATTCACGCCCGCTATTTTCCCGATATCATTCGCAAACTGCCGGAACAAAATGTCAGCATTGAAACAGATGCCGATTTAAACGTGACGATTCGTTCTGGTCAAGCGATCTTCAATTTAAACGGTCAGGATGCTGACGAATATCCACTGCTTCCTGAGCTGCAAGCCGATGACAGTTTACAAATCGATGCTGGCCAATTAAAAAATTTAATCAAACAAACGGTTTTTGCTGTATCAACAATGGAAACACGTCCGATATTAACCGGGGTTAAAATGCAATTGGAAAACAATCTATTAAGCTTTACGGCAACGGATAGTCATAGACTTGCGTTACGCGAAGTACCGATAGAACAAACAGATCTAACATTTAACTGTGTTATTCCAGGCAAAAGCTTGCATGAATTAAATAAAATATTGGCTGATGATGAGGAAAAGGTGGAAATACGTGTAACAAAAAACCAAATTCTTTTTCGGACAAAGCATTTAAAATTTTTATCGCGACTCTTAGACGGCAATTATCCAGAAACATCCCGCCTTATTCCTAAAGAACATAAAACAGTTCTGTACGTTCGTACGAAAGATCTGATCAATACGATCGATCGTGCTTCACTGTTGGCGCGAACAGATGATAACAATGTCGTCAAGCTCACGACACAAGGAACACATACAATCGAAATAACGAGCCATTCGCCAGAAGTAGGGCACGTTACAGAAAACGTATCTGCCCAATCGATCGAAGGTGAAGAGCTCCGCATTTCCTTCAGTTCAAAATATATGCTCGATGCGCTTAAAGTGATTGAACATGAGGAAATCAAAATAGAATTTACCGGAGCGATGCGCCCGTTTATTATCCGGCCGATTAATGATACAACAATATTGCAACTCATCTTACCTGTTCGCACATTTTAACCATCGGGTTAGAAAAAACTCTTATCTCGCGAGGATAAGAGTTTTTTCTTCATGTGAAAATTAATTTAGAGAAATTGTGCGGCTTATTTTGCCGTTTGAGGGTTTTACCTTTCATAAATACAAAAACTTTAGTAAAATAGGTTTAAGAACGTTTAAATAGGATAACATTTTTAATTAATGGCTCAGGAAAAACGGAATACGAAAATAAAAGCAGGTGAATCCAATTGGATGAAAAAATAGCCATCGACACGACGTTCATTAAACTCGGTCAATTGATAAAACGGGCCAATATATTGGAATCTGGTGGCATGGTCAAATCTTTTATACGCGAAGAAGGCGCGCTTGTAAATGGTCAACGAGAACATCGGCGCGGGCGTAAACTTTATCCAGGCGATGTCGTTAAAATTGACGGTTTAGGCACATGGACGGTTGTTAAAAAGGAAATGTAGCCCCCATTTTCGGTACATTATGCCAAAGAGGGAATCAGCATGCATATCGAACGATTAACATTAACAAACTATCGAAATTACGCCAATCTAGACGTTTCTTTTGATGATAAAATCAATGTCATTATTGGAGAAAACGCCCAAGGAAAAACCAATTTGATGGAAGCTATTTACGTCCTAGCATTTACAAAGGCACACCGAACACCGCGCGATAAAGAACTCATCCAATGGGAAAAAGATCATGCTAAAATCGAAGGAAGTATCAAAAAGCGAGGCCAAACCTTTCCCTTGGAGATGATCATATCGAGAAAAGGAAAAAAAGCGAAATTAAATCGGTTGGAACAACAACGTTTGAGCGACTATATTGGCAATTTGAATGTTGTTATGTTTGCCCCTGAGGATTTGACACTTGTCAAAGGCTCTCCACAAATCCGCAGACGGTTTATCGACATGGAAATCGGCCAAATACAACCCACATATATTTACCACCTCAATCAATATCAAAAAATCTTAAAACAGCGCAACCATTTGTTAAAGCAAATACAAAAACGCGATGTACAAGATAAAACGATGCTCCATGTGTTGACCGAGCAACTCGCGCATCACGCGGCAAGCTTATTGGAAAGGCGTTTCGTTTTTCTGGAGCTCATCAGGAAATGGGCGCGCCCTATTCATCATAGCATTAGCCATGAACGTGAAGAATTGAATATTTACTATACGACAACGATTGATGTATCGGAAGAGGCCGAAGAAGAAAAAATAGTTGATGCCTATTTAGCGAAGTTTCAGGAAGTTGAAAAACGGGAGATAGAGCGCGGGACAACATTACTCGGACCGCATCGTGACGATCTCGTTTTTCTTGTGAATGGAAAAGACGTGCAAACATTCGGTTCACAAGGACAACAACGAACAACCGCTCTGTCGTTGAAGCTGGCGGAAATTGACTTGATTCATAACAAAGTTGGTGAATACCCGATACTGCTTCTCGATGACGTATTGAGCGAGCTGGATGAAAGCCGCCAATCGCACTTGCTAAATACCATCCAAGGGAAAGTTCAAACATTTGTATCGACAACGAGCGTCGACGGCATTGATCATGAAACATTGCGGGCGGCGGAACTTTTTCGAGTTCACAATGGAAAAGTCGGTTCGTGAACTGGAGGGGTATGATGTTTATTCATATAGGTAACGATCACGTGATTGAAACGAACGATGTCGTCGCCATTATTGATAAAAATTTAGAATCATCCTCTACGATCATGCAAGAAATGTTAGCTAAGGCTAAAGAGCAAAACACGCTATTAGGTTCTAAAAGCATGGCTAAGTCCATTGTCGTTACAACTGATAAAATATACTATAGCACGCTGTCCGTTGCCACGCTTGAGAAACGGGCAGGCATGGAGACGATGATCAATAAGCTTGATGACTATTCAGATGAATTGGACGTTGAAGAATCAGACTTATTGTGATCTCATCAATTTAGAAAAAGAAACGGGTGAAATCAAATCAATGGAAGGTAAACTGACTAATGAACAAGTATATGATGCAGAACAAATACAAGTTCTCGAAGGGCTAGAAGCCGTTCGCAAACGGCCAGGTATGTATATCGGCTCGACGACTCAAAAAGGATTGCATCATCTCGTTTGGGAAATTGTCGATAACAGCATCGATGAAGCGCTAGCAGGGTTTTGTGACCATATTCAAGTGATCATTGAAAAGGATAACAGCATCACCGTCAAAGACAATGGCCGCGGCATTCCTGTCGATAAGGAGAAGAAAACAGGCCGTCCGGCACTGGAAGTCATTATGACGGTTTTGCACGCCGGCGGGAAATTCGGCGGTGGTGGTTATAAAGTTTCCGGTGGCCTACACGGTGTCGGGGCATCGGTTGTCAATGCTTTGTCTAAACATCTCGAAGTCTATGTTCATAGAGATGGCCAAATATATTATCTCGGTTTTAAACGCGGAATTCCCCAAGGCGAAATCGAGATCATCGGCGAGACGGATATCACAGGAACAACGGTTCATTTTGCTCCTGATCCGGATATCTTCACTGAAGAACGCACGTTTAACTTCGAAATGTTAGAACAACGTATACGCGAGCTCGCCTTTTTAAACAAAGGATTGACAATGACGATCGAGGATAAACGCGATGATTCAGAACCGATCAGCTACTACTATGAAGGCGGCATTCGCTCCTATGTCAAATACATTAATCAAACAAAAGGCGTGCTGCATGAACCGTTTTATATTGAAGGTGAAGACCAAGGCATTGAAGTTGAAATCGCCGTCCAGTATAACGATGGATACGCTAGCCATTTATATTCATTCGCCAACAACATTCATACGCATGAAGGTGGAACGCATGAAGTTGGTTTTCGCACGGCTTTGACGCGGGCCATCAATGACTACGCGCGCAAAAACAATATGTTTAAGGAAAACGATCCGAATTTAACGGGCGATGATGTGCGTGAAGGCATGACAGCGATTGTTTCCATCAAACATGAAAATCCGCAATTTGAAGGTCAGACGAAGACAAAGCTTGGCAATAGCGATGTCCGTACCGTCACCGAAAGCATTTTCCATGAGTCATTTTCCACTTTTCTGCTGGAAAATCCGGATGTAGCTAAGACCATTGTAGAAAAAGGTTTGATGGCGTCACGGGCACGGATGGCAGCTAAAAAAGCGCGCGAATTAACCCGGCGGAAAAATGCTCTCGAAGTTTCTCATCTGCCGGGGAAATTAGCCGATTGTTCATCCCAGGATGCCTCGATTAGCGAGCTGTATATCGTAGAGGGTGATTCGGCCGGTGGATCAGCCAAACAAGGGCGTGATCGCCATTTCCAGGCGATATTGCCGCTTCGGGGTAAAATATTAAACGTGGAAAAAGCACGGCTCGATAAAATTTTGTCCAACAACGAGGTCCGGGCGATTATCACAGCTCTTGGAACTGGAATCGGTGAAGAATTTGATCTTGAAAAGGCGCGTTATCACAAAGTCGTTATCATGACCGATGCGGATGTTGATGGCGCGCATATCCGGACCTTATTGTTGACATTTTTCTATCGGTATATGCGTCCGTTAATCGAAAATGGCTATATTTATATTGCCCAGCCACCGCTCTATAAAATCCAGCAAGGAAAAGCTGTTTACTACGCTTATGACGATGAGGAAATGAACCGGATTATGGCAGACCTTCCGGATACACCGAAAGCGGGTTTACAACGTTATAAAGGACTCGGGGAAATGAATGCTTCCCAACTGTGGGAAACGACGATGAATCCAGATTCACGCACCCTTCTTCAAGTAGAGCTGGAAGATGCAATCGATGCCGACCAGATTTTCGATGTATTAATGGGCGATAAAGTGGAGCCTCGCAGACATTTTATCGAGAAGAATGCCCGTTACGTGCAAAATCTGGATATCTAACGTATACGTTCTCAATATAAACGCGGTTGTGCAGATTCAAGTAGGAGGTTAACAATATGGCGGATCAACAACGCCCTCATGTTCAAGAAGTGAACTTAAGTGAAGAAATGCGCACATCGTTTCTTGACTATGCGATGAGTGTCATCGTCTCACGCGCTTTACCGGATGTTCGCGATGGGATGAAGCCGGTCCAACGGCGGATACTGTATGCGATGAACGATCTAGGTATGCATGCGGATAAAGCGTATAAAAAGAGCGCCCGCATTGTCGGAGAGGTGATTGGTAAATATCACCCGCACGGGGATTCAGCTGTCTATGAAGCAATGGTGCGCATGGCACAGGATTTCAGCTACCGGTATATGCTTGTCGACGGACATGGCAATTTTGGTTCGGTGGATGGAGATTCAGCAGCGGCTATGCGTTACACTGAAGCGCGCATGTCGAAAATTTCCATGGAGCTGTTGCGCGATATTAACAAAGATACGATTGATTATACAGACAACTATGATGGAACAGAGCGCGAGCCGGTCGTCTTTCCTGCTCGTTTCCCGAATTTGCTTGTCAATGGTGCTTCGGGAATCGCCGTTGGAATGGCTACGAATATTCCTCCTCATAATCTAGGTGAGACGATCGATGCGGTTTTAGCCATCAGTAAAAATCCGAACATCACGACGGAAGAATTGATGGAAAACTATATCCACGGACCTGATTTTCCGACTGCCGGTGAAATTTTAGGACGAAGCGGTATTCGTAAAGCATATGAAACGGGCAAAGGCTCGATCACCATTCGCGCTAAGGTGCATATTGATGAACATGCAAACGGCAAATCATCCATTGTCGTGACCGAATTACCATTTCAAGTCAACAAATCGAAATTGATCGAAAAAATTGCGGAACTAGTCAGAGAAAAACGCATTGATGGCATCACCGATCTCCGCGACGAATCTGACCGCAATGGTATGCGCATCGTTATGGAGCTCAGACGCGACGTAAATGCTAATATCGTATTGAATAATTTGTATAAATATACGGCATTGCAAACATCATTCGGCATTAATATGCTCGCGCTCGTCGATGGTCAACCGAAAATTTTATCCCTTAAACAATGTCTTGAATATTATTTACAGCATCAAAAAGACATTATAACCCGACGCACTCAATTTGAGCTGAATAAGGCCGAAGCCAGAGCCCATATTTTAGAAGGCTTGCAGGTCGCGCTGGATCATATAGATGCGATCATTTCCTTGATTCGCAATTCGAAAACGACGGATATAGCTAAAGCAGGGCTGATGGAACAGTACAGTTTAACAGATAAACAGGCACAAGCGATTCTCGACATGCGCCTGCAGCGATTGACAGGACTGGAGCGAGAAAAAATTGAAAACGAATATCGTGATCTAGTCGAGCGGATTAAGGAATTAAAAGCGATTTTAGCGGATGAAGAAAAAGTGCTCGCGATTATTCGCGAAGAACTGCTTGAGATTAAACAACGTTATAATGATAAACGCCGTACGGAAATTCTGGTCGGTCAGACCGACTTTTTTGAAGATGAAGATTTGATTCCTGAAGAAAACATCGTCATTACCCTGACGCATCATGGCTATATCAAACGTTTACCCGCTTCCACTTACCGGACGCAAAAACGCGGTGGACGCGGTGTGCAAGGCATGGGAACGAATGAAGACGATTTTGTTGAACATCTCGTCTTTACATCAACTCATGATACAATCTTGTTCTTTACGAATAAAGGTAAAGTGTATAAAACAAAAGGTTATGAAGTGCCTGAATTCGGCCGAACAGCCAAAGGACTTCCCCTCATCAATTTGTTGCAAATTGACAAAGACGAATGGGTGAATACCGTCATTTCAGTAGAGGAATACTCTGAGAATGCTTATTTTTTCTTCACGACAAAACACGGCGTTTCCAAGCGGACAAGCTTATCACAATTTACCAACATCCGTAAGAGTGGATTGATTGCCCTAAATCTTCGCGAGGGCGATGAGTTGATTTCCGTTCGTAAGACGGATGGGTTAAAGGATATAATGATCGCAACACGCTACGGTTATCTGATCCGCTTTCCGGAAGATGAGGTTCGGCCGATGGGCAGGACAGCATCGGGAGTTCGCGGTATTTCACTTCGGGACAATGATGAAGTTGTTTCGATGGACATTTTAGAAAAAGATGCTCAAGTGTTGCACGTTACTGAACATGGAATCGGCAAGCGTACGCCAGAAGATCAATACCGGACCACAGGCCGCGGCGGAAAAGGGATTGTAACATGTAAATTAAATCATGATACGGGCCATGTCGTGGCGGTTAAAGCTGTTACTGGCGAGGAAGATTTGATGCTGATTACAACAGAAGGTGTTCTCATACGCATCCCTGTCCAAGGGATTTCAGAGACAGGTCGAAACACACAAGGGGTACGTCTTATAAGGCTAGAGGATGGAGAAACCGTTGCTAGCGCAGCTAAAGTGGATCCAGAAATCGACGATGAAGCAGTTGATGATAAACCTGAAGACACCCATTCTAAAGGTGGTCAAAGTGAATAATTTAGTTAACGAGGTGGCTCCATGCATATGAGCCACCTCGTTAACTAGCATTTTTTTAAAATGAGGTGATTGCATGCGTGTTAAACCATCACAGCTTGTTCCGGGCTGTATTCTGCTCAACGATGTCATCGGAAAAACAGACCAACCGATCATGACTAAACAAACTGTTTTAAGCAAAAAACATATCACCGTTTTGAAAAAATTCTTAGTCGATTATGTTGACGTTTCGAGGAAACTGAATAATGGGGAAGTCTTTGAACCAGCTGTTCACGAAACAAAACAGCCATCCGCATCGTTTCTTACGCATTACCTATCGGTTGTGGATGCGTATAAAAACCTTTTTACTGGATGGCAAAACAACGTCCCGATCGATATGGCATCGATTAGAAATACATTGATGCCTCTTTTGGAGCGGATGACAGATATCACCCGTGTCGTACATACATTACACCGGTATGCTACAAAAAAAGATTATTTTTTCCATCACGGTGTCTCTGTCGCCATTCTTTCTGCCTACATCGGCAAAAAAATGGGCTATTCCAAAGGCGAATGGTTGCAGCTCGGGTTGGCTGGTTTTTTAAGTGATATAGGCATGGCTAAAATCAGACCCGATATCCGCTTTAAAACGGATGTATTAAATGATGCGGAGTATCAAGAAGTTAAAAAACATCCCATCTATTCTTACCGCATGATTGAACAACAACCGACAGTTTCCCATGCGGCTAAACTTGGCATCCTCCAACATCATGAACGTGTCGATGGAAGCGGTTACCCTCTTGGTCTAAAAAAGAATAAAATTCATCGCTTCGCTCGGATTATTGCTGTATGCGATATATATCATGCAATGATTTCCGAACGTTATTACAAAGATAAACAATCACCATTTCTAGTTATCGACGAATTGCATCGGGAACAGTTTTCCAAGCTCGATCCGCAAATTGTGCAAACGTTTATTGAAAGCCTTATTAATCTGTCAACTGGAGTTCATGTGAGATTGTCTAACGGCCAGACCGGCGTCATCGTTTTCATCCAACCAAATGCGCCGACTCGCCCGATCGTTAAACTTGATGCAAATGGCGACATGATCGCTTTACAAGATAATCCAGATTTGTTCATTGCGGAAACATTATGATTGATCTTCTACCCACTGGTGATACAGTTGGTATCCAAGAAGCAGCGGAATTTTTTCGGCTGTCGTTTTTAAAAATTTTTGGATTAGAGGAAAGTCCATATCGGATCGGAACGCAAGCAGCTCTCCCCACCATCCAGCCTCGTATCGCGAAAGCATGCTTAAATTGTACAGCAGTAAATAATGTATGACGACCTCCGAAACAGGTAAAAAATGGTCCCGGTATGTAGGAAAATGGATGGTCGAATCGTCTATTCGCCAAAAAAAAGGAATATGTGGCGGGTTAATGGGTTTTCTCAAATGCATATAGATGGCATCTTCGTCAACTGTGACAGCAGTTGTTTCCGGCAAATAGGATTGAAGACGCTGGGTGAAAGCCGTTTGGGTTAAATGATACGTATCTAAAAGCGTTAGAGGAAAGCGAAGGACTTTTGAATGGCTATGTCCCACCGTAGTTAGGCTTTGCTGGTGGTTAAAATCAAACAAAGGTACCAGCTCTGGAATAAGGGCTAATAGATCGGCCATTTTAATTTTTGTAAACGGAATTTGTTTTTGTAAAAAAAGGTGATCATTGGCATATGGTAGGAGTCCTTTAAGTTGGATTTTAACTTCATCATCCAAAAAGGCATAATTTTTCTTTTTGCGTTTTCGTGTCGATACCCCATGAGCTAGCATTGATGTCGATTCTGGATAATAGGGACGTTTGGCGAGCAAATTTGCTTTGAGCAAATGGGTCATGCCATAAAAAAATAACATCGGTTGTGCGAGCAAACTGAGCTTTTTACCACTTTCATAAAATGTTAAGCCATGGTCAAGATAATACATAAAAGTCGTACAGTTCGCATAGCTGTTTTGCTCGTCCTGTCCATCCTGTATTTTTCTATAGCAGTGCTGCAAAAATCTCTGGGCTGTTTCTTGAGACTGCAAAAATGTATAAAAGGATTTGATTTTTCTTTTGTCCATGGCAATCCCCTCGTTGAATAGTTAATAAATGTGTGAAATATTTCGAATGGATTTTCTTTTTTTATCCGGTGTTTTGAAGGTTGAAAATCCATTTGTGATACCGTATTGTATGTACAATAGACATTTTTGTTTAGTTTGCACTGATTCACTTATTTTATCATCGAAGAAGGAGGGTCCACCATGCGGGCGGATAAATTTGCCAAAGAAGGATTGACGTTTGATGATGTTCTTTTAATGCCTGCCAAATCAGATGTATTGCCGCGAAATGTCGATGTGAGCACGCAGCTGTCACCAACATTGAAACTCAACTCCCCCTTGATCAGCGCGGGGATGGATACAGTCACCGAAGCGGAAATGGCTATTTCAATGGCACGTCAAGGCGGGCTTGGTGTCATTCATAAAAATATGTCCATTGAAGAACAAGCAGAACAGGTCGATCGCGTCAAACGATCGGAAAGCGGTGTTATCACGAATCCATTTTTTCTCACGCCTGAACACCAAGTTTACGACGCCGAGCATTTAATGGGGAAATACCGCATCTCAGGTGTGCCGATTGTCAATAATACCGACGAACAAAAGCTCGTTGGCATCCTCACTAACCGCGATCTTCGTTTTATTGATGATTATTCGATAAAAATCAACGATGTTATGACGCGAGAACAGCTTGTTACCGCTCCGGTCGGGACAACGCTTGAAGAGGCGGAGAAACGGCTGCATAAACACCGTATCGAAAAGCTTCCGCTCGTCGATGATGCTGGTGTTTTGAAGGGGCTCATTACAATCAAGGATATTGAAAAAGCCGTCGAGTTTCCCAATGCAGCCAAGGATACTCAAGGGCGGCTCGTCGTCGGGGCGGCGGTAGGTGTGACGAAAGACGCGATGGTGCGCATTGAAAAACTCGTCGAAGCCGGTGTCGATGTGATCGTCATTGACACGGCACATGGTCATTCGAGCGGAGTACTCAAACAAGTCAAACGCGTTCGTGAAGCTTATCCCGATTTAAATATCATTGCCGGCAATGTGGCTACAGCTGAAGCGACAAGAGAATTGATCGAAGCAGGTGCTTCCATTGTTAAGGTCGGCATCGGTCCCGGGTCGATTTGTACGACACGCGTTGTTGCCGGTGTCGGTGTTCCGCAAATTACCGCCGTTTATGACTGTGCTCAAGCAGCAGCGGAATACGGGGTTCCAGTCATCGCTGATGGCGGAATTAAATTTTCCGGTGACATTGTAAAAGCACTGGCTGCAGGAGCCCATGCTGTTATGCTTGGCAGTATGTTTGCTGGTGTAGAAGAAAGCCCAGGCGAGACGGAAATCTATCAAGGCCGTCAATATAAAGTTTATCGCGGCATGGGATCAGTCAGTGCGATGCAGGCTGGATCCAAAGACCGCTACTTTCAAGAAGACCAAGACGCAAAAAAGCTCGTTCCAGAAGGGATTGAAGGGCGAATTCCTTATAAAGGATCGCTCGCTGATACTGTACACCAACTGTTAGGAGGATTGCGCGCAGGCATGGGTTATTGCGGGACAGCGACGATTAAAGACTTACGCGAAAATGCTCGATTCATCCGCATAACGAACGCAGGTCTCCGGGAAAGTCATCCGCATAACGTACAGATTACCAAAGAAGCGCCGAATTACTCGGTTTAAAATAAGCATATAAAACATGGCGGAGATAATGAGGAGGAAATAACGTTTTTCCTCACCCGCCAAAGATAGGGAATGCCCCTATCTATTTTTTCTCTTTTTTCTATGGTAAAATATAAAAAGTAGACATTTGTCGACATCATCGCAACTTTAAAATTTAGTCTTTTACAGGGTGGAGGTAAAGAAAGGTGAAACATCAATTAACGAGACGGTTGTTACAGCTCTTTGCTGTTTTTCTCATCATCACAGCGATCATCATCCAACCATTTTCTGCACAGGCTGCAGAAGCATTTGATCTCGAGGCAGAATCAGCTATTTTAGTAGACGCTGAAACGGGTAAAGTGTTATATGCAAAAAATGCAGATATGGCCCTGCCTCCAGCCAGTATGACGAAAATGATGACCGAATACCTTGTCTGGGAAGCAATCGAATCGGGGGATATCGATTGGGATACAACGACGCAAATCAGCGATTACGCTTATGAAATCTCCGCTGATGAAACGTTTTCGGGAATCGGTCTGACACAAAGCAAAGATTATACGGTAAAAGAGCTTTATGAGGCAATGGCCGTCTTCTCAGATAATGCGACCACCATCGCTCTTGCCGAACTGATCGCCGGTTCGGAAGGGGAATTTGTCAAGATGATGAATGACAAGGCCGAGGAAATGGGCCTTCCTGATTATAAGTTTGTTAATGCATCCGGTTTGGATAATGAATCGCTCGGGGACAATTATCCGGAAGGGACCGATCCTGATGCATCAAATATGTTGTCGGCTCGATCCGCTGCTTTACTGGCATATAACCTAGTGAATGATTTTCCCGATGCGCTCGACGTATCGAGCCAAACAGAGGTTGAATTTGAAGACTATACGATCGAAAATTTAAACTGGATGCTACCGCATGATTCTGTCAACTTCAAACAGTTTTATTATGAAGGTATGGATGGCTTAAAAACAGGCTATACCGATTCAGCCGGCTATTGCTTTACAGGAACAGCTGAACAAAACGGGAAGCGTTTGATTTCTGTTGTTATGAAAACCGAAAGTGAAAGTGAACGTTTTGAAGAAACGGCTAAATTAATGGATTACGGTTTTAATAACTTCGAGACGGTAGAACTGTTTCCTAAAGGCCACCAAACGGACGATAAAAAGACCCTTCCGGTAGCAAAAGGCAAAGAAGATGAAGTAGCTATTGAAACGGACGAGGCGATCAGCGTACCGATTAAAAAAGGTAATGAAGATAAATATACGCTTGAATATACTTTTGATGAAGATGTGTTGAACGAGGATGGCGAATTAACCGCTCCGATTGAAAAGGGCGACAAAGTTGGCACAGCTAAACTTGTATTTGACGGGGAAGATTACGGTTATATTTCTGAGGATATGTTTGACCATACGGTTGATATCGTCGCAGCCGATACGGTTGAAAAAAACAACTGGTTTATGCTAACGCTCGGGGCCATCGGTGACTTTTTCAGCAATATGTTTTCATGGATTGGCGATACGGTTAAAGGCTGGTTTTAAATAGTAAAAGCGATGATAGATTGTCAATCCTTTGCAATACGATAAGAAATGTGCTAAGATTGTCGATAACCGAACAGATGTCGACCAAAAGTAATGATAGGAAATAGTAGCAGTTCGTTTTTCTAAAGCGAGTCGGCGGTTGGTGCAAGCCGATGAAAAAGGGCTGTGAATCCATCCTTGAACTGGTTTGCTGAACTGAGGTTACTGAGTAAGCAAACTCGGCTGAGTCCCGTTATCGACTGCGAGCTGGAAGAGCATTCTCTTCAACAAGGGTGGCAACGCGGGAGTACACTCTCGTCCCTATTTTAAGTTAGGGATGAGAGTTTTTTTATTCGTCAATCAAAGGAGGAATAAACGATGTTGGATATGAAATATTTGCGGAATCACTTTGCGGACGTTAAAGCGAAACTCCAACACCGAGGAGAGGATTTATCCGAACTGGAACATTTTGGTGAACTTGATGAAAAACGCCGCAAACTCATCGCTGAAAGTGAATCGTTAAAAGCAAAGCGGAATGATGTATCAAAACAAATTCCGAAGTTGAAAAAAGAAGGAAAAGATGCAGACGCGGTTATTCAAGAAATGCGCGAGGTAGGTGATAAGATTGCATCATTGGATGACGAATTAAAGGCAATCGAGTCGCAGTTAGAACAACTCATGTTATCGATTCCGAATATTCCCCATGAAAGTGTACCCGTTGGAGAAGATGAAGATGACAATGAACAAGTACGCAAGTGGGGAGAGCATCCTGAGTTTAGCTTTAAAGCACAGCCGCATTGGGATATTGCAACAGATTTGGATATTCTTGATTTTGAGCGCGCCGCGAAGGTCACTGGCAGCCGTTTTGTGTTTTACAAAGGGCTTGGAGCAAGGCTGGAACGAGCGCTCATGAATTTTATGATGGATCTACACGCTGACGAACACGGTTATGAAGAGATGTTACCACCTTATATCGTCAATCGGATGAGCTTGACGGGAACAGGGCAGCTGCCGAAATTTAGTGAAGATGTATTTAAGCTAGAAGACTGGGATTACTTTTTGATTCCGACGGCGGAAGTGCCTGTGACAAATTATTACGGTGATGAGATTTTGCAATCTGCTGATTTACCGAAAAAATACGTTGCCTTCAGCGGTTGTTTCCGTTCCGAAGCGGGTTCGGCTGGACGGGATACACGCGGTCTCATTCGCCAGCATCAGTTTAATAAAGTCGAGCTTGTTCATTTCACAAAGCCGGAAGATTCTTATGATACGTTGGAAGAGCTGACCGAACACGCAGAAGAAGTTTTGCGACGCCTGAAACTTCCTTATCGCGTCATGAATATGTGTACGGCTGATCTTGGCTTTACAGCGGCAAAAAAATACGATATTGAAGTGTGGATGCCGGCTCAGAATACGTATCGTGAAATTTCTTCGTGCTCAAATTTCGAAGACTTCCAAGCAAGACGTGCTGGTATTCGCTTTCGTCGGGAAGCGGATAAAAAACCGGAATTTGTGCATACATTGAATGGTTCTGGTCTGGCTATTGGCCGCACTGTCGCTGCTATTTTAGAAAATTATCAGCAGAAAGACGGCACAGTGATCGTTCCAGAAGTTTTGCGACCTTATATGGGTGGAAAAGATGTATTGCGATAAGCGTAAGAAAAACCCGGGCCTCTTTTGCATGAGGGACCGGGTTTTATCGATTGCACATAAACTGCTTCCTATCTTGAATGGGTAAAGATAGTTGTTTATCGCGCAAACTCCCATTCATCCTTCAATTTTAAGTATAATACAAGCAATGTGTTTTCCAGTTCGTCGTTCGTCTTTTTTTTCAGATCGAGGCCGATTTTTGGAAAAATAATGCTAGCGACTTGTTCGGTCAGTTGCTTCCGCTCGGCTGATTGCAAATCCGGCAAGCGCAAGCAATATGTTTTGATCAAGTGCCATTCTTTCGTACCGATCGCATTTAATCCCCATTCCGCGATAGCCAGAGAGTCCGCTGTCAATCCCCTTGCTTGAATCTCCTTTTCAAGTGCGGTAGGTTTTTTCTTTCGTTTAGCGCTTCGCTCATGGACAACGATCGTTCCTGCAGTTATATCACCGAGTCGCTTATGTTTGCTATGGAAGAAAACAAACATGATTCCAATAAAATATCCCGATGGAAGCATGTCGATCATCCGTAACAAATTGCGGATGAAACTGGAAAGAATGGTTAAGCCGTGCCCGTTTTCTTGTATGACGCGGATCCCTGTAACGTGTTTTCCAATTGTTTTTCCGCCAAAAAAGGATTCGGCGATAAAAAAATAGCCCCAGTTGATAAAAAAGACGAGAATAATAACGATAGCCAGTGGCCAAAGGGAGTCACCGGTAAACATTTTATCTGCGATTAAGAATAGAGCAATGAAAATAAATATGTTAACGACACTCAATATGAATTGGTCAATGATCATAGCTATGGCCCGACTACCAAGACCTGCTGTTTGAAATTGCAGGGAAACGTATTCAGGTGTTTTAATATCGACGCGTTCTTGTTCCATGCTTGCTTTTCACCCCTTTTTCATGATTTATTGTTTCTATTCGTTAATAGACCGATTATAATGGATAAAAAGATGATTTAGAAAGCAGGTGGCCTTATGAATTTGAAACAGTTTGTCAAACAGCATCGCGATGATTGGAGGCAGTTGGAACAACGAATCGCCACGTTGCAACAAGGCCGGCGTCACATGAACATTTCGGATATTGACCAATTTTACAAGCTTTATCAAAAAGCAGCTCAACATCTCTCTTACAGTCAGACGTATTTTCCGAACGAAGATGTAACGGCTTATTTGAACGCGCTCGTTGCCAAGTCCCACAATTTGCTGTATAAAGATCAAGTATCGAGTGGCAAGCAGCTCCGCACGTTTTTTAGTACAACGTTCATCAGCCGCTTATTAGAACAATGGAAAGCAGTTGTTTTAGCGATGGTTTTGTTTGCCTTAGGTGGTTTAGCCGCGTTTGTTGCTGTCATGAAGGATCCGTTACATATTTATGCCGTTCTTCCACAAGATGTAGCAGATGGGGTCGATCCCGGTCAGCTCGGTGCTGGAAACGATGCGATCGATGCTTCTTTTATGTCGGCGATCATTATGACGAACAATATTCAAGTGGCTATCCTTGCCTTTGCTGGTGGGGTAACGTTTGGGATTTTGACTGTCTATTTAATGATTTACAATGGCATCATGATCGGCGCGCTTGCGGGTTTATTTTGGTATCACGGCGAATCCTATGCATTTTGGGCTTACATCGTTCCCCATGGCATGATCGAGCTGACGGCGATTTTCATTGCCGGCGGTGCCGGATTGTTAATGGGGTACAAGTTGTTTGTTCCAGGTCCTTATTCGCGTCGCTTTCATCTGCGGCGACAGGCTGCAAGATCGGTGCAGTTGCTTCTCGGGACGATTCCGTTATTCATCATTGCCGGCATTATTGAAGGTTTTATTACTCCGGCGCCTTTATCACTCGAGATGAAATACGCCGTTGCTTTATTAACGGTACTTGCGTTAGTCCTTTATGTCGTCAGCGGAAAATTGCTGCTTAACCGGCAGCCGTCTAAACAAGTCCTTGGTTCATAATGCGGATGTACTCGGAAACGGCTGCATTGGCCAGTCGTTCTTCTTTTGCTTCGATCATGATAAGTCCGCGGCTTTCCCATTCTGCTTTTTTTCGCTTTTTAATCTGCATTTGTTGTTGGGCGATGCTTTTTGTCATCGCCTGCTTGACATCGTCTACTTTTTGTCGCGTCAGGGCTAGAAGTGATGCGTCTTCAATACCGATCATGCAAACGTGATGTTGACGCCGTAAACGGGTTAAATAGCCGAGTCCGCTTTCTTCATGTAAAAAGGTTTGCATATCGCTGAATAACATAATAAAGCTGCGTTTTTTTTGCACGGCTTGCAAATAGCTCATAACGGCGGGGTAATTAGCTTCACCAGTATCGACTTGCAAATCGTAAACCGCTTGGAGAATTTTTTGCAATTGCCCCATCCCTTTGGCAGGTGGGACAAACACATCAACGCGCCGCGAAAAGGCGAGTACGCTGACATAGTCACCATTTTTCAGCGCCGCTAGAGCGACGGTTATCGCTGCTTCCAAAGATTTTTCCAACCGGTTGCCTTTTGTCAGTTCGGCGCCCATTACTCGACCGCAATCAATTAAAATCGTTACGTATTTGCCATGCTCGGGTTCGTATTCATTCGTCATCACTTCTTGTAGTTTAGCAGTTTGACGCCAGTTAATTTTACGCGGATCGTCGCCGATGACGTAGTTTCTGATTTGAGCGAATTCCCCTTCGCCCCTCCGCCGTTTGCGCACTTTTTGACCTTCATACAGGAGAAATTTTTGTGCGCTTTCCAAAAACTGCTTTGTTTCTGTTAAGTCGGGAATCACTTTGATCGTGTCCTTTATTTCTAGTGTTATTTGCTTTTCCCAAAGGCCGAGTAGGCTGCTATAGCGTACATAAAGTTTATTGACATCGTATTTTCCGCGAACAAATGCCTTTGTTTCATACGTTAATGTAAGGCTTCCTTGTTTTTCGACTTCACCGTGGATTGGAAATGAAGTGTGAAAACTTGATGGTAAATCGTCCATGATGCGGAAATCACAGTCATGAGATGATGTGTTTTGCACGTGGATTTTTACGGTATAAGCAATGCCCCGCTCCATTTCTTCAGGAAGCGTTCGCTTAAATGCCAACTCACTTTTTCGCGGTGAAAAAAATAAATCCCCAAGACTTCCGAATATAAACAGCATATTTAAAAGAAAAATAACCATCCACGGTATGCCGAAAAAAGATAAAAGCCCGATAAAGCAGGAAAACACGAAAAAAGCAATGAACAGTCTGCGCGTCGGCAGTATGCCCCTATCTTGGAACAGGAGTCGCGCCCACAAGCTCTTCGACGATTTGCTCAACGGTTATGCCCTCCAATTCCATATGCGGCGATAGTTGAATGCGGTGCCTGAGCGCCGGTTTAGAGACGACTTTGACATCATCCGGTGTTACGTAATCACGACCAGCTAAATACGCCCACGCTTGTGTTGCTTTGGCGATAGCAATTGCCGCTCGCGTGCTTGCGCCGAACTGGATGGATTCTGTTTCCCGTGTTTGCCGCACAATTTGTGTGATATAGCCTAATACGTCATCGTTTAATGTAGTCGCCTCAATTGCTTTTCGAATCGCAAGAAATGTTTCTAAGTCAAGAATGGGTTCTACAGCTGAACGATCTGCGCTCTTTTCAATCGCTTGTTTTAATACGTTTGTTTCGTCGGCAAATGTTGGAAAATCGATGCGCAATTTAAATAAAAAGCGATCTTGTTGCGCCTCTGGCAGCGGGTATGTGCCTTCAAATTCAATCGGATTTTGAGTAGCAACGACGAAAAAGACTTCGGGCAATCGATACGTTTCACCTTGAATGGTCACTTGTTTTTCTTCCATGGCTTCCAGAAGCGCAGCTTGTGTTTTAGCCGGAGTCCGGTTGATTTCATCAGCGAGTAAAATATTTGCAAAAATCGGCCCCTTAATCGTCTGAAAATAACTCTCTTTCATATTATAGATCGTGCTTCCAGTGATATCGCTCGGGAGTAGATCCGGTGTGAACTGAATTCGATTAAATGTGCCACCAAGCAGGTTAGCCAAAGTCCGAACCATCTTTGTTTTCCCTGTGCCAGGCACGCCTTCCAAAAGCACATGGCCCCCCGCTAAAATGCTTGCAAGTAATAGTTTTAAATTCATTGATTGTCCGAGAATGTGTTTTTCATACGTTTCGAGCAACGTTATCAGTCTCTCTCTCATCTTTTTCCACCTCTTCCCGTAATCGGTCGATGCGTTTTGTCCATACTAAAAATTCTTGTTGACCGATATGTTTTTTCTGTAAAACACGTGTGAGCTCTTTTAAAAATTCTTGAATGTCTTCGGTTGCGATGTGCCATCGTTGGCCGAGCTCATGAGCAATATTAAGCCATGTTCGATGATAAGGAATTCCCCAACGTTCCTGGAGCAATAATTTCACATAATCCGCTTGTATTGCTAGTGCATCCTTATAGCCTTGTCCTTTTAAATACCAAGCTGCCAAAGCGTTGATGCGTTCATCGCTAAACCGGACCGATTCTTCTCGAGGCACAACGATCGGACCGAAGCGTTTGCCTTTAGACCATAGCCAAATGATTGCAAGCAAAGTAGCTTGAAGCGCCAACACTAATAACCATTTCGGATACGCGGTAATAAATGCCGGTCCTTGGCCGGATCCGTGGCCATATTCATCAAAGAAGACGTTTGGCTGTTCTTTTAGATCCGCCTCCTCAAACAACGTCAGTATAAGCAACAGATGATCGTGATCAAGCAGCATACCATTAGTGATCCAGTCGGGTGAATTTGCTACAATGAGTTTTCCATTGCCAAAGGAACGTTTCAAGGCAATTACCCCTGCATCGTCTTCAAATAAAACGCTATCGTCCGCTTCGGCTTTTAATCTAACAAGTGATTGTTTGACTGCCTCGTATGGTTCATCGCGATCGGCTGTGATAAAAATGTCATCGGTTAACCCCTCGGTGACCGGTTCGGCTTCAATACCAAACATACCGTCTGGATCGTTTTGCAAAAGGAGAATCGTGCCGCCTTTTTCCATAAACGTCTCATACGCTTGCATATCCGCTGTATCTGTCAGCAATCGCGGCTCGATCATGATGAGCAGCCTATCGTCACTATATTTCGATAGCCAGTCAGGGTTATGTGCCCATGTATCAACATGATCTCTTTTTTGTTTTAAATATGTATAAATAGCTTTCACCCCATTAGGTGCTGGCGAATCAGTAACATAATCAGGGTAATCCTTCGGCTGATTCGAACGGGCTAGATAACTGATCAAGGCAAATATGAGCAGCAAAATGACCAGCCAAATCCACGTCTTCTTACTGGAGAATAATTGTGGCACTATTTTTTTACCTCCCTCCCTTAGCTTTCTTGTTTTTTACTTCATTATTTTGAGCGCAGCCATACAATGATTTCGTTGCGAAACGACATGTATTCTTCTTCTGTTAGCATGCGTTTCCCATAAACAACCTCATCAAACGTCAGGGCGAGAAGGAAAAAACGCTCAGCAAGCGATTTGTCTTTACTTTCCAATTCAGCAAAATAGTCCCAGTTTGTTTTCCAATCTTGAGCCTCCAGCCATCCTTTTTCGTGAAAATACAATAAGAGCGCTAAAAACATATGTCGAGCTGCCAGTGCATAACGTTTTCTAGCACTCTGTTTTTCTGCCTCCTGCAAATGATCTTTAAAGGACCCGTTTTTTTCGCTCGTCGATGCAAGTGGAGATAACTTGTGGAATTGACGGCTTCTTTTTTTCTTTCTGATGACTAGAAATACGACGATGCCAATGAGAATGCCTACACCGATAATGAGGATCGTTAACATGAATGTCGATAAACTGTTGGCCGGGTCCATGGATTGGAATAGTTTTTCTAACAGTTCGCCAAACCAATCGGCTACAGCATCCCAAACTTTTTCTAAGAGGCTGCGGTTATCTTCGTAATAAATTTCATATTCGCGTTGATTTAAAATGTCCTGCAAGTCATCCTGTGCTTTATGATCAACATTTGTCAAAGCCTATCACCCATTTCATACGCTTTCAATTTGTCGGTGAATTGTAGTCATCGATCATAGCCCGCAAATCATCGGCTTCCTTGCGCGTTCTAAGATCAAAGTAAACGACCGCATATCCAACAGCGATTATCATCGATGTAAATAGAGCAACGATATCAGAAATAATCGCAAATAGCACACTGTAGCCGAGAACGAGACTAAAAACCCCTTCAATAATCGAGCCGATGATCCATGCAATCAAATTGAAAACGATGAAAATACCAACAAGCCACCATGTTCGTCCGCTACTCAAACGCCAGCTACTCGCCAAACCGGGAATTTTATTTTCGAATACGACAGCCCCGAGATAAAAGCTCCAGCGGGTTGAAAGAGGTAAAATAGCTAGCAGAACACCCAAAAATAAAACGATCGCTAAGATGATGGCAACCGCCGGATGAGTGGTGGCAATACTGATGATCACCAAGATCGTCAGGATAAAAATCGGAACAAAAATAAGTGCAAATAGGATTAAACCAAAGATAACACTTGCGCCTAAAATGGACCAGAATTTAGAGAAGGCTTGCTTAATCACCTCTCCTGCTGAAAACGTTTCATTGTTTTTCAGACGATGAAAGGCCAATAAAACGGCGGCATATGCTATGGGTAGGAGAATGAGAACGATCAAGTTTGTCACCAATGTGCCCAGTTCATTTTCAATCGTTGTATCGGCGTTTTCTTCAATGAACGAATCGATATTATCCAAGAACGGCCCGCTTGTTCCCATATCACGGAAAAAACTCGTCCCGGTCATCATTTGCAAGAAAACTTCCAATAAATAAACCGGTCCAATGACGATCAGCATGATGAGAAAGAAGTCTTTAAAACGGTCTTTACATAAGCGAAAAGTATGATCGAGAATTTCACCAAATGTTTTTGGTCGATGAAACGACTTATGCAAATTTTAGCCTCCTTCAGATTTGTCAATATCCTAAATGTATATAGGCTATTCTAACATTATTCAGTTTGTTTTTGGTTTGTTTTTTGGAATTATTGACAAAAAAACCGATATGCGTTATATTATATCTTGTCTCAAGGAGGTATACCCAAGTCTGGCTGAAGGGATCGGTCTTGAAAACCGAGAGGCGGGTCAAGCCCGCGCGGGGGTTCAAATCCCTCTACCTCCTCCATTTCAAGCACATGCATAAAAATTGGAGATAAACG
This sequence comes from Bacillota bacterium, assembly GCA_035301265.1. Taxonomy (GTDB): domain Bacteria; phylum Bacillota; class Bacilli; order Bacillales; family Amphibacillaceae; genus DATGUP01. The sequence continues at coordinate 67,334 of DATGUP010000007.1, read as the reverse complement.
GTAGAACCGCTGCATAAGATGTGGCGGTTTTTATTATTAGCTGGCAAAGCTTTCTTAATAGAGAAAAGTTCGTTAGAGCAAACAAGTACAACCGCATGGGTTTGTGCTTGTTAAGTATGACCGCAAATACTTCAGCGACACTTCCGCTAGCTGAAGTACGTTTTCAGTCGGACCGGTTTTAGATCGTTGGGCTGAAAAAATTAGCATGGCGGCAACTTCCGTGTTAATCAGCCGCACTGTTATTTCTTTTGCCAACGTCTTGCTTGTTGGATATGCCGACCGATTTTGGCTAAAATTGGCTCAATAGTATCGGGATGATTGACGACATCGTAATCCGAGATGTTTAGCCGTAATACCGGGCAAGCATTAAAATGGTTAATCCATTCTTCGTAGCGATGATACATGTCTTTCCAGTAGGATACGGGTGTGTCAATCTCCATTTGTCGCCCGCGTTCATAGATCCGTTCAAGCACATCATCCAATGATCCTTCTAGGTAAATAAGTAAATCAGGATGCGGAAAGTACGGTGTCATGACCATCGCTTCAAACAAACTTTTATACGTTTCATAGTCGGTTTGGGACATTGTGCCGTTATCGGCGTGCATTTTGGCAAAAATGCCTGTGTCTTCATAAATCGAGCGATCTTGAATAAATCCACCGCCGTATTCGAATATTTTTTTCTGTTCTTTGAACCGCTCGGCTAAAAAATAAATTTGTAAATGGAAACTCCAGCGCTCGAAATCGGCATAAAATTTTTCCAAATATGGGTTGGAATCGACTCTTTCCAACGATGTTTTGAAGTTGAGCCTATCTGCTAGCGCTTGAGCCATCGTCGATTTGCCGATGCCGACGGTTCCAGCAACTGCAATGATACTATCGTTAGGGATTTGGTATCTCTCTCTACGACTCATCGGGCATCATCCCCTTTTAGTAGCGGCTGTAAATACGCTGCGACATTTTTGCAAATGTCATTAAGATCCTTTTGGCGCTTTACAAAATCGCATTTATCACCATCAATGCGGATCAGCGGAATGTCGGGATATTGCGTTTCAAATTCGTCCATGAAATGCGCGTAATCTGTCGCGAGCTGAGACAAATAAGCGGGTTCGATGTTTTGTTCAATGTCGCGCCCGCGCTGGCGAATCCGCTCCATGAGTGTATCAAGACTTGCATGGATGTAGATCAGCATATTTGGAACCGGCATATCGGCAACTAAAATTTGGTAAATCTGTTCATATTTCCTCAATTGATCCGCCGTTAACGTACGCTTAGCAAAAATCATGTTTTTGGCTATATGGTAATCGGCTACAACCGGTTTTTGTTTATTCAAGTACTTTTGTTCAATGTCTTCCAGTTGCTTGTACCGATTGCATAGGAAAAACATTTCCGTCTGGAAACTCCATTCTTCAATATTGTCGTAGAATTTAGCGAGGAACGGATTTTCTTCGACGATTTCTCTCAAGAGGTGTATATTAAAGCGATCGGCGAGTTTTTGGGCAAGGGATGTCTTGCCAACGCCGATTGGTCCCTCAATGGCGATAAATGGAACGTTTTTCATCGCGCTGCCTCCCATCCATTTCGACAATGTTTACATTTTATCATACTAGCGATAGATGTTTCATGTGGAAAAATGTTGCTGCAAGTCGATTTATCCATTCAAACGAAAGTTATGGTATAAAAACACTTGGCGAGTAGCCGATTTTTTAATATAATAATTATGCTCATTCATTGCCCCCGTAGCTCAGTGGATAGAGCAATAGCCTCCTAAGCTATGCGCGCAGGTTCGATTCCTGCCGGGGGCGTTATAAACAGTGTATGACAGTATTTTGGGTATGATTAAATCACGCTAAAGCTTGCATTCGCTTTCACAAGGACCATTTTTAACATGTCAGAAGGTGTCACGATTATTTTGGAAAGGACATTGCGAATAAGTCGGTTAAATCTCCTTCAAATTAAGTCTGTTTAACTTTTAACATTTAGGAAAATATATACTGAAGCATCTTTGAAGGAGGCAGATAACACCATGGGTAAGAAAATTGCCTGTGTCATCACCGATTTATTCGAAGACGTCGAATATACCGAGCCAGTCGAAGCTTTTCAAGAGGCTGGCCATGATGTCGTGACGATTGGAGAGAAAAAGGGCAATCAAGTTACGGGTAAGAAGGAAGAGGTCACCGTCACTATTGACGAAGGGATTGGTGAGGCGGATCCGGCTGATTTCGATGCGTTATTCATTCCGGGTGGGTTTTCTCCGGATCATTTGCGGGCAGACGAGCGTTTTGTAAAGTTTGCCAAACATTTCATGGATGAAAAAAAGCCGGTGTTTGCCATTTGCCACGGCCCGCAGCTTCTCATTACGGCTAAGACGCTGGAAGGACGCAAAGCAACCGGGTATCGATCCATCCATGTCGACATGGAATACGCCGGTGCGGATGTGAAGGATGAAGAGGTCGTTGTTTGTGATAATCAGCTTGTCACAAGCCGACAGCCTGATGATATACCGGCATTCAACCGCGAAGCGCTAAAGTTGTTAAATTAAAAGCAAGCGGCATCCGTTTTAGCATAAAGCGGATGCCGATTTTTTTAAGGAAGCCCCCCGTTTTATCCTCATTTGGGAGCAAGATTCGTATTCTGTTTTCTGAATTAAGATACACCTTCCTGCAATTTGTTACCGTTATCCTTCGCTTCTGTTTTTCTTTGCTGCATCCTGAGGAACATATTGTTGGAGATTAAGGATGCGACAATAAAAATGGTTCCGATCACATCGGAAACGGTAATCTTTGCGCCTTGAACCATCTGAATCGTCAATGTTGTCACAGGGACAAGGTTAAGAAATAACAGCCCGTTTAACGGGGTGATGACACTGACGCCATAATTCCATCCGACAAGGGCAATCACGCCTGGAAAGATAATCATAAAAGCGATGTTGGGACTTGTCGTGATAATCGTATCGATAGTTGGAAAGGAAATATAGCCAGAAAGCGTCACACCGAAAATAAGAAAAGCTGCTGTTGCCGTTCCGAGTAAGCAACTCAGTGTAGAATAGCGCAATGCGGACCATCCATCCTTGCTAAAGACGTTTCCCCCTTTTGTGTACAAGACCCAACCTATAACTGAGATAAAAATGATAAGAGACGGAACCATGTCTTTTACCGCGGTGAAAAAGGTAGTCAAATCGCCTTTTGTGACAACAAGCAATGCACCAACGAATCCTAATAATACACAAAATAACGTAAATCCTTTCGGCCGTTGTTTGCTGATCATCCAGGCGATGATGATGGAAATCATCGGCATTAACGATTCCATAATGGATGCGACCATTGTTCCCGGATCACCCAATAAATCTTGTCCCCAGAAAATGAGCACATTGTAAACGGTAAAGCCCATCGTCCCGAAAAACCAGAGCCGCCAGCCTTTTCCTTCAAAATGAAAAGCTTGTCTGCCTTCCTTCCATAAGAGCCACACGATTAAAATAATCGTAACCGAACCATAGCGAAATAGCGTAAAATAAAATGGATCGAGTTGGTGGCGGAATGCGTGGTTGGCGACTGGAAACATAGCGCCCCAGGAAACGGCAGATATGAAACATAACAGGGCGCCGAATAAGACGCTGTTTTTTCTCATGATGCCTCATCTCCAGCAAGAATCTTCCATATGTCATTAAACCATAGGTTCGATATCTCTTAAAATGAACATTATAGATGATAGATATCACTTTTTGTGATATCATAAAACAAGCACTGTATGAAATGAGGGGGAAAAATGGAGTTTAAAGACTTGGAAATCTTTCAGACGGTTGCACACAAAGGTACGATTACGGAAGCAGCCAAAACCTTAAACTATGTGCAATCCAATGTGACCTCTAGAGTGCAAAAGTTGGAGACGGAATTGAATACACCTTTATTCAATCGTTATAATCGCGGGATGACATTAACGCCTGAAGGAAAAAAGTTGCTCGTCTACAGTGAGAAAATCTTACGGCTCGCCAAGGAAATGACAAAAGTCGTGCAAAGTAAAACAGAACCGGCAGGCAAGCTGGATATTGGCTCTGTTGAAACCGTCATTCAATTGCCAGCCATTTTGTCTTCTTATAACAAACAATATAAACACGTCGATTTATCCCTCTTTACAGGTGTGACCGAACAGTTGCAAAACGATGTATTAAACCACCGTCTGGATGGTGCTTTCGTAACAGAAACCGATCTGCATCCCGATCTTGTTGCTCATAATGTGTTTCAAGAGGAGCTTGTTGTCATATCGGATAAGACGAAACAATCCTTTGAACAATTAAAACATGAGCCGCTCTTATGTTTTAGCGAGGGATGCGGCTACAGGAAGAGACTTCAAGCATGGTATCAGGATCATGACATCACACCGCCAAAAGTGATGGAATTCGGGACACTGGAGACGATAATAAGAAGCGTTATCATGGGGCTTGGTATTACGTTTGTACCTCAATCAGCCGTGTCTCATTTAGAAGAAAAAGGGCTCATCCAATGCCACTATTTACCTGAAGCATATAGTAAAATTAACACGGTGTTTATTCGCCGCAGAGATGCTTATTTAACGTCTACACTGGAAAAGTTTATTGCAACGATTGAAGAGACGAAAGATGAACCGGCTTATCCACTGGAATTTTAGTATACTTTTATCCCTTTCATTGGCTATAACAAGTCCCTCAGTATCCGAAAAGAACTGAGGGACTGCTCCTTTGTCACGATTTTTTCTTAATATCAAAGTTATCCCTCAACAACAGCCAGTTTTGCGGGAAAGCAAGCCCCAGCTTCCAGTAGCTGATGCCTAAGAGGTCCAATTCTTTAATTAGATCGAATTTTGCCTGGATGGAGCGGGCATCTTCAAACCACACTTCATGCTCGACTCCATCCGTATCATAATACGTGAAAAACGGTGCTTGTGCTGTCGAGTCGAACTCAATGGCAACGTTCGCTTCCCGTGCAATCCGGATGGCCCGCTGCGGGCTGATTGCTTGTGCCGGCTCACCTCCCGGTTCATATGGCAAGGTCCAGTCGTAGCCGTATAGGTTTTGGCCAAGCAATATTTTTTCTGCCGGTATTTCCGTCAGGGCATAGTCCACGACTTGCTGCACTTGATCGATCGGTGAGACAGCCATGGGCGGTGATCCGCTGTAGCCCCATTCATACGTCATCAAGACAACAAAATCAGTCCATTCACCGTGTGCTGCATAATCATGAGCTTCGTATAGGGTGCCGGTTTGTGTTGCGCTCGTTTTTGGTGCTAATGCGGTAGACATAAACAATCCTTCTTGGGACAGGCGTTCTTTGGCTCTACGCAAAAAATGGTTGTAAGCGTCTCGATCTTCTGGGGGTAAGTATTCAAAATCGAAGTGGACATCGGTATATCCGATTTTATGAGCGGTATTGACAACTTCGTCCAATAACGTATTCTGCACCGCCTGTACGGTGAGTATGATATGGCCGAGTTCGGTGCTAAACTGACCCCCTTCCAAATTGGTCACAGTGAGCATGAGCGATGTGTTGTTGGTATGGGCAATTGAGGCGAGTTGATTCAATGGAGGGGGTGTAAGACTCCCATCACGATTGACTTTGTAACTGAACGGAGCAAGATATGTGAGATAAGACGAGTTTTTTCGTGCGGCATTTTCAAGGGTGTCGGAGACGGTTGCGCTCGTCGGTTCAATATACGCATTGGCGGTTATCGGACTCTTGTTTTGCGGTGGAATATATATACGAAAACCAACCGGAAGTGTGAACTGAGATGAAATTCCGTTGATTTGGGCCAATTCTTGAACGGATATGTTGAATCTTTGAGCGATCGCATACAACGTATCGCCGCGCTGTACAAAATAAAACCGGCCGACGATCGGAATGACAAGCGTTTGACCGACAACGAGCGGCGTCGATGGATCGATTTCATTAGCATCGCTAATTTTATTAACGGAACTGCCGTATGTTTGGGCAATCTCATAAAGTGTGTCTCCGCTTTGGACGACATGTATTTGCAAACATACTCCCTCCTTCATAGGTTTTTCTACCACCAATGTATGAAAGAGGGACAGGAGATATACCCTTTGATGACCGTTATCGTTTTTTGTTGTTTAAACGGATGGGGATGCCTTGGACGACGCGGATGTTCTTGTCACCGACTTCACCTTCTTTTTCCTCTTCTTTTCTTCCCCAAGCCATGACAATCTTAAGAAGAGCGATAGTATAACTCGTCAGTTGAATGATTTTTAAAAATCCGCCCGCCAATTGCTGATCATAAACCGCGGTCAATCCTGGGAAAAGCTCGCCGGCAACGGTTTCATAAACCGGATAATGCGCCTTTTGAATAACGAGCAAAAAGATTCCGATCGGCATAAGCAACATAGCTGTAAAGAAAATATAGCCTATACGTGTTAAATATGAAAAATTGCTTACTTTAGGTACCGGTGAGATGATCACCCACCATAATAAAAATGCGTTCACCATAAGAATGACTTGCGAAATAGCTAAAAGAAACACATTTTCCTGCAAAGTGTTAAATACACGCGGGATGAAATAAATCGTTACGAGTCCGTTGAAGGAAATGGCTGTTAGCCATGGGTGCCCTAATATTTTCATAGTCATTTTAAGGCGGTGGTTCCAAAAATATTGATTCCACAGATCTTCGGGTAAACTGAGAATAAATAATGGTGCGATGACAAAGAACATGATCGATAGCTGTAAGACATGGGCATTGAACAAGTAATTATCGGCGATCACAGCAAATGGGCTGCCCTTTACAATACATAATAAAATCACAGCGCTAAAAAAATATCCAATATGGTGATGCGTGGTCTGATACCGATGAGAGAGGACGATTTTTCTCACATATAAATACGACAAGAGAGCCATCGCAACAAACCAGACCGGTCCGAACAATTCATACCATGCATAATCAGAAAAAACAGATCTATCCACAGCCGATCACCACCGTTTCTTTTTATCATTCTCTAATCAAGAGCAAACATACAGTTATTTACCCTTAGTTTATCAGAGATGGTGCGGAAAGGATAGGGAAATTGTGGATGTGTCTATAAATATTCTTACATCATAATGTGTTCTTGTTTTAAGGTGTCTATATCAACTGTTTATTTGCTAAAGAATGTCATCATAATTACGATAATGACAGAAAACCTTCTAAGAAACGATGTGATAAATGTGTCAGATGAAATATTCATGAAAGAAGCGATCAATCAGGCGATAAACGCACGCGAACACGGTGAGGTTCCGATCGGCGCAGTCATTGTTCACGATGGCGAGGTCATCGCTACAGGATACAACGTCCGCGAAACGAGGCAAGAAACACTGTCGCATGCGGAGTTGATTGCCATTCAACAAGCCAATCAAACCATCGGCAGCTGGCGTCTTGAAGACTGCACATTGTATGTGACGCTCGAGCCTTGCCCAATGTGCGCGGGCGCTATTGTACAGTCGCGTATCAAACGTGTCGTTTTCGGTGCTTTTGATCCGAAAGCAGGCTGTGCCGGCTCACTCATGAATCTTCTGGAAGATGAGCGTTTCAATCATCAGGCCGAAGTAACAAGTGGTGTTTTAGAACAGGAATGCAGCCAGTTGCTGACGGATTTTTTTCAAGTATTACGGCAAAGGAAAAAAGCGTCTCATTAATATGTGTATTCGCTCTAAGATATGCTACTGCAAAAATATGCCATTGCAATTCTTATCCAAAGCCAGTATAATAAATAGTGCCGTGCTAGGCGGGGAGGTAGCGGTGCCCTGTACTTGCAATCCGCTATAGCAAGGCTGAATTCCCACTCGAGGCGCAGCGGCTGCAAGGCCTGCCTCAAGGGATTGGTGTTGATGTTTAGGTCCTGCGCAACAGAAACCCATGAACCCTGTCAGGTCCGGGAGGAAGCAGCAGTAAGTGGTCATTTCTGTGTGCCGCAGGGAAGCCTAGGCTGAGCCATGAACTTGGGTAACGCTTGTGGCTGTTGCATCAACAGTGGGTGCACGGTTTACATAATGATTTCCCCTTGTCGGATGGCAAGGGGTTTCATATTATTTATCGTAAGAAGTGACAAAAGAGGAGGCAAACATTTTAAACATCCGTATCATGCATGTCATTTCATAATCCCTCTCACCATGTTTTCCACTCCGTTTGCTAACACCATGGTTCACATTCACCCACCAAATCAGGTATAATAAAAGAGAATTTGAGGAAGGGAACATGCATGATGAGCTATCAGGCACTGTACCGTAAATGGCGTCCGCAGACTTTTAATGATGTCGTAGGCCAACAACATATCACGCAGACGTTGCAAAACGCAATTGTTCGGGAAAAATTTTCACATGCGTATGTTTTTTCTGGTCCGCGTGGGACGGGGAAAACAAGCGCAGCGAAAATTTTTGCCAAAACGATTAATTGTGAACAAGCGCCGGCAAAAGAGCCGTGCAATGTTTGTGATGCGTGCCGTGGAATTCAAGACGGCTCAATCTCCGACATCATCGAAATGGACGCCGCATCGCATACAAGTGTGGAAGATATTCGTGATATTCGTGACAAGGTAAAATATGCTTCAAGTGCCGTTCCCTATAAAGTATACATCATTGACGAAGTGCACATGATTTCCACAAGCGCATTTAATGCTCTTTTGAAAACATTGGAAGAGCCGCCTAAACATGTTGTCTTTATTTTGGCAACGACTGAACCGCATAAAATTCCGCTAACGATTCTTTCCCGCTGTCAGCGTTTTGATTTCAAGCCGATTTCCAATCAGGCGATGGTAGAACGCATGCGGTATATCGCAGAAAAAGAACATCTCGATATTACCGAAGGCGCGTTGGAGACGATTGCACTCGCTGCAGAAGGCGGTATGCGGGATGCACTCAGCATTTTGGACCAAGCGATTTCTTACAGCGATGGAACGGTTGAGTTGGAAGATGTCCTTGCCGTAACCGGTGGTGTATCTCAAAATATTTTAACAGATATCGTTCAAGCAATGTATGAGCAAAATATCCATGATGCATTAAAATGGCTGGACGACTTGATCCAAAACGGAAAAGATCCGGGGCGTTTTGTGTTCGATTTAATTTATTTTCTTCGCGACCTTCTTTTGTACAAAAGCGCACCATCGCTTGAAACAGTTCTCGAACGCGCCGTGATTGACGAGGCATTTAAACATTTGGCAGAAATGCTCTCTCCAGATTGGATTCAGAATGCGATTATCGAGCTGAACGAATGCCAACAAGATATTAAATGGACGACGAGCCCGAAAGTGTTTGTCGAAATCGCTTTACTTAACATTGCCAATCGTTATAGAGAAAGCGAATCGATCGACAACGATGCCATCGCTGAATTACAGCAAAAGGTGGCCCAGCTGGAAAAACAATTGGTTACATTGCAAAAAAGGCCGGAACTGGAGCAAAGATCCTCGTCAAAGGAAACGCGACGTGCGCAACCACGAACGAAGAAAACGCATTATAAAATTCCGTATGAAAAAATTCACCATGTATTGTCAGAGGCAAAAAGATCGAATTTGAAAGAAGTCCAATCGCAATGGGCGTCGTTTTTAAGCAAACTCAAAACAAGAAGTGCCCCGGCTCATGCGACGATACAGGATAGCAAACCGGCCGCAGCATCTGAATCCGCACTCGTTGTAGCGTTTAAATATGAGATCCACTGTTCGTTGTTCCTAGACAACCAAGATCTCATCGAGTCGGTTTTGTCACAGGAGCTCGGTAAACAACTGGACATTATTCCAATACCCGCTCAAGATTGGAAAGAATTACGCAGCGAATATGTTACCACACAGGAACAAAAGTCGCTCGAAAAGACGAAGGAGAAAGAGCAGTCCGATCCGCTCATTGAAGAAGCGAGAAAACTTGTCGGTGATGATCTATTGGAAATCCACGATTGACGTTGGCTACAACTACATTAAGGAGGCGTTTTTCATGAAAGGCATGGGAAATATGAATAACATGATGAGACAAATGCAGAAAATGCAGAAAAAAATGATGAAAGCCCAGGATGAACTGCATGCGATGACATTTGAGGCATCGGCTGGTGGTGGTATGGTCAAAGTGACTGCAAATGGAAAAAAAGAAATCACCGATGTTGAGATTCAAGAAGAAGTCGTCGATCCGGATGATATCGATATGTTGCAAGATCTTATTTTGGCAGCGACAAACGATGTGCTCAAACAAATCGATGATAAAACAAACGACATGATGGGACAGTTTACAAAAGGCATGAATTTACCTGGTGGCATGTTCTAGGAGGCATCGATGAATGTATTATCCAGAGCCGATTTCCAAACTGATCGACAGTTTTTCTAAATTGCCGGGAATCGGGCCAAAAACGGCTTCCCGTCTGGCTTTTTTTGTGATCAATATGGATGATGATGACGTGCTTAAATTCGCCAACGCGTTGGTCAATGCCAAACGGGAGCTGACCCATTGCTCGAGGTGCGGCCATATTACAGACCAGGATCCATGTGCGATTTGTCAGGATACATCCCGTGACGGATCAGTAATCTGTGTCGTTCAGGATCCAAAAGACGTGATCGCCATGGAAAAAATGAAGGAATACAATGGAAAATATCACGTGCTGCACGGGGCGATTTCTCCGATGGATGGCATAGGGCCAGAAGATATCAACGTTTCTGACTTAATTCATCGTTTGAAAGACGAAGACGTTGAAGAACTGATTTTAGCTACTAATCCGAATGTGGAAGGGGAAGCGACAGCTATGTATATCTCCCGCCTTGTCAAACCATCGGGTATTAAAACGACGCGCATCGCGCATGGTTTACCAGTCGGCGGGGACTTAGAATATGCCGATGAGGTAACGCTGTCTAAAGCGCTTGAAGGTAGAAGAGACTTATAGAATTAAGGTGAGAACATGGCAAGGAGAAAAAGGAGAATAAGAAAACGGGACATCGATAAAGCATTGCTCGAGTCGATTTTTGTCTTGGAACGGGAATGGAAGCAGATTCAATCCATTATGGAAAAAAGTGTAGAAACGACGGAAGAAAGCCTTTATATGGAGCATCTAGCCCAGGCCAAATATTTGTTTTTGCTTCGCGAAGCTAAACGACGTCAAATTAGTGCTCTCATGTATCGAAAATCATAACATTATCATATTGTTGAAATCGAAAAGACAGGGGAATTTGCTGGATCCTTGTCTTTTTTGATATTGACTTGAGGTTACACGGAGGAGACAGACTATTAGGGGTTATACTTTTAGTTTCTCATAGTTTCAGTATGAGCTATTGTTGTTCTTTTTCTAACGGCGTGAGATATCTACAAGCCTATCCTCTTCAACGCATTTTTTACAATTCATCATTCAGCCTAAAGTCATGGCAGAAATGTCTCATTTTTTAAAACAATGCGAAAAGCAATTGACTTCTTACCGTATTGTACTTATTCTTGTAGTTAAATATGGTTTTGCATTTACTGATTCATTATCAATTTGGTTATTGACTATATTTTATAGCAAAGAAAATGAATATGTAACCCTTCAATAGCTTTAAAAGGTGATTGAATTGACTTTTATTAAATTATTCATCAGCCAAGTCAAGACAAGCTTTTTTCTGTTTTTGGCGATCATCTACATACTGTTTTTCGCGGTCTGTCAAATCACGCAACAAACAGAAGCAACATTTAACGACAAGCAGCAGGTAACCATTACACTCTCAGTTGCCAATAACTTTGAAGAAGAATAAACCGATACAAGTACATATCGCAAAAGCGTAGAAAAACAAAACAGGTGTGATCAACGTGAAAAGAATTTTCAAAATAATCAATAATATGGTTACAACACTGCTTTTTATATTTCTCATACTTATGATCGGCGTTGTGATCAGTATACGGGCATCTGGAGAAGGCGGACCAGAATTTCTTGGTTATCAATTTAAAACAGTTCTTTCTGGCTCGATGGAACCTGATATACTGACTGGGTCGGTAATTGCGATCAAACCCGTCGACGAGGCAGATTCATTCCAAAAAGGCGATGTCATAACTTATAGAACTGAAGATAATACTTTGGTTACGCATCGTATTGTCGAAGTCAAAAACGAAGGTAAGCAGTACATCACTCAGGGAGACAACAACGATGACCCAGATGCTCAACCTGTTCTTCGACAAAACATCGTAGGCACCTACACCGGATTAATGATTCCTTATTTAGGTTATGCAACACATTTTGCGAACACCCGTGAAGGGAGCGCATTATTGTTAATCCTACCTGGTTTGGTGTTAATTAGCTATGCTTGTTATACGATTTGGGATGCGATGAGACAAATTGAAAATAGCGCATGATCGTTCGTAATCATTTATACTTCTCAAACTGATATATAAGTGTATCAGCTGCTTTTACAACCGGCATTTTTAAGTCGTTTTATCATGATTAATCTTTAAACGTGGTGACACGACGGAACCGAGAGAAATTTTCTCCATCTATCATTCCTCAATTTTTGTTAGCAACAAGTGGATGATAGCTATCAGCTATCATCCACTTTTTCTTAGTTACGTTTTACTGCCATTTATTAAGCAAATAATCAGCATCAGTTTTTAGTATCTCGTAAGCATCGTCTGAGATAACTTTTTCGGCTTGTTGATGTTCAAGCAACCTTTTAAAACCTATCATATGTTTGACAACTTTATTAGCTTGCGCTTTCTGCTCATAGTAGCTGACGGAAGTTAAGTGTATCTTGAGGGCAAGAGCTGATTCGTTGTTTGTGAATTCACCGTTATCAAGCAAATAATCGACAAGTTTTTTCATACCTGATGCATTGAACGGATGTTCTTCAGGTGTGAGTATAAGATTAGCGACAACCGGAAAGTGATCAGAAGCTAGCGATTCGATGACTTGGGAGGATTGAATCTCTATATCCGGTGATAAGAGGACGTTGTCTATTCTTTTTACGGGATCATCGGCAGGGAATGTATAACCCGGGCTGTCATGGATTGATGCCCATGCATCTTGAAACGTTTGAAAGAGAGGCGCAAGTTCAGGTGCGTCGGGTTCTGCATTCATGTCACCAACCAATATATTATGATCGTGCTCGGAAATGATACCCAGCATTTCTTCAACTTGCATTTCTCGAATATACGGATCTTTGCGGTAATCTAGATGTGTAACATAAAACCACACGTCCGCTCCGTTTATATGGATTTGTGCTTGAAGAAAGCCCGGCATCAGTTGTGGTGACGGATCAGGATCCTGTGTAGAAAGTCTTGTCATGTAGTGATTTTCGGCGTGTACAATAGGGTATTTACTTAAGATAGCGACACCGTATTGTCTATTCGGATCTTCAGGATTGGAAGGATCCAAATTGTAAATAGGTGCAAAAAAGTATTCCATACCCAATTTGTTTGCAAGAATTTTAACCACATTATCAAATTCACTTCGGCTTCCCCAATGAACATCAACCTCGTTCAGTCCAATTATATCTGCTCCGGATTTGCGAATGGTTTCTGCAGTACTATCCAAATCGTATTTACCATCGTTGTTCATACCTGCCTGTATATTATAGGTCCCTACTGTAATTTCTAATTCATTCGACATATTCATTTCATTTTCATTATCCCTCTGGGCTGATACAGATAATGGGATAAACAATATGGTAGCAGCGGTCATTAGCCAAATGAACCATTGCCTCATACGGAATCCCTCCATTACTCATATATTGAATGTCTTGAGAATTTTGAAACATTTGCACATCTGTGGCATAGATTGACTTAACCACAGGTGTTATAAAAGTCCTCCGTTATCGCTCCAATAACGGTCAGTATCTGATAAAGCATCTTCGGCTGAATCCGACCTCTGTTTGCTAGGTTATTCGCTTATTCTTTATTTGCGCACGTATACAGCTTAAGAGCACGAATAGATCGTCGCTTGCTAAAGCAGTTTCATAGATTTCTTTCTGTATATAAGGTTTGTAAACTTTGGAAAACTAGTCCCACTGTTTAATCATGGATTCAGTATCATCCATAAGAGTTTGATAAGCCTTATCTGAAATTTGGCCGTTTTCTTTTTGATGATCGAGTAACATTTTAAAATTCTTCATGTGCTTGATGGCTTTATCAAACGAACGCTCTTCCTCATAGTGCCTAACAGCAGTTAGGTGAATCTCAAGATCATGGAGGGCCTCTGTATTTTTGATTTCACCATCTTCGGCGAGTTGACTAAGATGTGCTTCTATATCAGCAGTGCTGATCGTGTAAAGAAGGTAATCCCGACGCAATGTTTTGAAGTCTTGCAATTCCTTCTCCCACTTGTTGATGATTTCGTCGACGGATTCGCCTTGTTCAATTTTCTCGCGTACCCAGCTGTTACCTATTAAACGATCAAAATTATCATCCAAAAATTCAAAATCCTCCGGGTACATGTCATGAATAGCTTTTACGATCGTAATCCCAGTTTTGATAGGTTGGTAACTTTCTCTATCATTGACGTGGATTTGAATGCCACCGGATAGTTCACCTTCATGTTTGGAAAATGTTGGTGTAAAGTAGGCAGCTCTGAATATCACACCCGGTAATTTGGCATCATTCAATTTATCAGCAAGGTCATTGGCGTTAATAAATGGTGCACCAATTAACTCAAACGGCTTTGCTGTTCCTCGGCCTTCAGAAACATTCGTTCCTTCAATTAAAGCTGCTCCTGGATAGACAAACGCTGTATCTAATGTTGGCATATTCGGAGATGGAAGTACCCAATGAAGAGGTGTATCGTCATAATCCATCGAACGTTTCCATCCCTTCATTTTTATAACAGTAAGAGATGCTCCGAGATCGAATTCACTATTAAAAAATTCTGCCAGTTCGCCGACTGTCATGCCGTGGCGTAAAGGAATTGGATAAAGACCAACAAATGAAGAATAATCGGGATCAAGAACAGGTCCTTGTACGTCATATCCACCTATCGGATTGGGGCGATCAAGCACCATGAATTCGATATCATTTTCTCCTGCAGCCTCCATTGCATAAGCCATTGTATAGATATAGGTGTAATATCGGGTACCGACATCTTGGATATCAAAAAGCAACAGGTCGACATCTTCAAGCATTTCCGGCGTTGGTTTTCGTGTGTCTCCGTAAAGACTGTAAACAGGTAAGCCGGTTATTTCATCTTCATAATGGTCAACCCCTTCACCTGCTTGTGCCTCACCACGAACACCATGTTCAGGTCCGAATAAGGTAACAAGATTGACGTCGTCGTTATCATATAAAACATCAATAATACTATTGAGATCTTGATCAACACCTGTAGGATTGGTGATCAAACCGACGTTTTTATTTTCAAGCTTATCCAAGTTTTCTTCAAGAAGCACATCAACTCCAAGTTTAAATTCCTCGTTTTCTTTCGAATTTTGAGTAGTCTTTTTCGTATGATTAGAATCATCAGCTGTTGTTGGGATTGTGGAAAACAAAAGAACTAGAGCCAATGGTATGACGTACCATTTTTTCATTTTATACCCCTCCATCGGTTAAATTTGTAAAACAACGGGACAGATGCTTCTGTCCCGTTGTTTCGACATGCTATTTTTCCTCACCATCTTCCTGTACGGCATTAAAGGTCCATTCTAATTTTAATTGGTCACCCTGGAATTGGTTTTGTTCTTCACCGCTATCTACAAAATGGAATTTCACAACCATGTCGTCTTCGTCTCCGGCTTTCAACCCCCCTTCGTCGAGGATTTCATCAAACACTTCCTCTTCAATTGCTTCCGGGGTCATATCTTTAAGTTCGTCCAGTGTGGTTTCAAAAACAACATCGTTCAATTGATCTGCATTATAGAGAAATTCGACTTCGATGTATTTTCCAAAATCGTCGTTGTTATCACCTTCAGCGTCTTCAACATGATAATCGGTATTTAATGTTACCTTTTTGATATCCAATGTTCCGTTATTTTGTAACTCAAAATCTCGAATTACAGAATCTCCAGGCTTAAGATTGTCAATATCAATGATCGTTGACGGTTCAGCTGATAAATCGAGTGTTCCTGCGGCAAAACTGCCCTCCACTGTTTCGCTATCGCTAAAGTACGCGTAAGTTCCCCCGCCGACCAATGATATTCCAAGGGCTGCAGACATGATGCCCGTGGCTAATTGCTTTTTCAAACTCATTTTTATTAATCCCCCTTAAGATTTCCCGTGGATACGGGTTAATTTAATCAATTGTTTCGTCGGTCCACTTCTCGATGAACCGATCGGCTTGTGTCATCAGAAAGCTATAGACTTTATTGGATATTGACTGATCATTTTTTTGGCGATCGACTAACTTTTTGAAGCCTTCCATATGTTTAATGATTTTGTCGGGCTTATCTTGTTTTTCATAATGACTGATGGCGGTTAAATGAAGCCGTAAAGCTTCTAAGGTTTGTCCATTGTCAATATCTCCATCGTTGTTGAGATTGTCTACAAGTATTTTCATTCCTTCCGCGCTGAGCGGCGTATCGACGTAATCTAGACCATGGCCATAGTCATACATGTCCGGAATCGTTACAGGCAGCTTTCCGAATGGATTGATATCTCCAACGATTGCTCTAGATAGGGCCTTAATCGATATATCACGATCTCCGTATGCGTTTAAGTAGGCATCGACTTCTGGAAAGCTTGTCAGGTCATACGGATTCTGGACTGCTCCAACTATAACAGGGATGTCGGTTTCTCGGATCGCCTCGACGAGTTGTTGTTGTTCTTTGTTTTCATTGACCGTAAAGGTTACTACAATAACGGAATCTGCTTTTTTTGCTTTCTGAACAGCTGCTTCGATTTGTTTATCAGTCGGCTTTGTATTTGTTTCCAAGTAGTTTGTGTCCATCCCTTTGTCATGCAGTTGGTCAGCGAGTAATTCGGGTTTTGCATCCGATGGGCCGGTGATGAATACTTTTTCATTTTTTTCTAGCGGTAATACTCCGTTGTCATTTTTAACAAGGGTGATGCTTCTGTCTGCGATTTCTTTCGCTGTTTGTAGGTGTTCATCCGAACCAATTTTGTCTATTGCATCCGGATCGGTATAGGGATCATCGAATAATCCTCTATCAGCCTTTGCTTTTAAAATACGAAAAACGGATGCATCCAGACGTTCTTGGCTTACTTCGCCGTCTTCCACTGCTTCCAACATACTATTGTAAGCGAGTTCTACATCGGGTGGATTTAACAAAATATCGGCGCCGGCATTGAAAGCTTCGACTGGAATTTCTTCTGGTTCTACAACGTTTGCACCCTCCATGCCAAGACTATCGGTAATAATTAAACCATCAAAACCCATTTCCTCACGCAGTAAGTCGGTGAGAATCGGCTGTGAAAGCGTAGCGGGTCGACCGGAATCGTCAAGAGCAGGAACGACGATATGTCCGGGCATAATTGCATCAATACCGGCGTCAATTGCCGCTTGGAAAGGTTTCAAGTCAATTTCATGCAAGGTTTCCAAGTCATGATCAATGATCGGTAAACCGTAATGGGAATCGGTCGCTGTATCACCGTGTCCGGGGAAATGTTTTGCAGAGGCAATGACATTTTCTTTCTTAAAAGCTTCAATCTGGGCGAGGCCTAAGTGAGAAACCATGTCGGGACTTTCACTAAAGGATCGGACGCCAATGACCGGATTTTTTGGATTAATATTAACGTCGACGACAGGTGCAAAATCCATGTTGATCCCTAGGCTATTTAATTCTTTACCTATAATTGAAGCAGTCGCTGCGGCATATTCCTCTGACTGCGTAGCACCAACAGCCATATTTCCCGGGAAAACCGTCCCAGGGCTTGTCACCCTTTGAACAATGCCACCTTCCTGATCTGTCGAGATAAAAAGCGGAATCGACGCATTTTGGTCCATAGCAATATTTTGCAATCCATTAGACAAGGAATGAACTTGATCCGCATCGAGCGGCATGGTAATATTGTCAGTCCAATTAAAATAGATGACACCGCCTATGTGGTATTTTTCAATTATCTCCTTAAAATGCTTTCCTCCTCGGTTGTTCTCCAAGTTCTGATCTTCGTAATCGGGGTCTGTTGGTGTTTGTCCGTATACATGAACAATGAACAACTGACCTACTTTTTCTTCGGTTGTCATACTTTTGATTTTCTTGCGGATCCAGTCATTGGTTACTTGTTGGGATTTGACCGATACGTTCGAATCGGCCATTCCATACATTGGGAAAAGCAACAAAAATACAAGCGATACCACTAATGTTTTTACATAGGTGCGGGCATTCAATAAATTCCCTCCTTTATAAAAATCAATAATAGAGTTAGAAAGCTGCTGAGTCGCACGCAGATCACTTTGGAATCGATTACAAAAAGGTTGATGTAGCGTTGATTTGTGTGGTGAGAGATTAAAATTTGGAGTAGAATAATTCATTCACAACTTTCTTAACTATAGAAAAAATATCATTGTGGATATATCTATGTCTATGCCACAAAAGAATCAATTGCGAATAGATTCGGGACTAAAAACATAAACAATACTAGAATAAATAGGTTAAATAACATTTGGAAAAATGTTCAAAAAGCCTATCCTAACGGCAAAAAGCTAACGATGTACTAATAAGTCTAAAGACTCGGAGGAAAATTAAATAAATTTTGTAAAACTGTTTCAAACAATTTGCTGGAGTTAATGTTTATAATCTCACATAGCGATTCATCTTGCCCCTCGCAAAAGAGATTCTAGATTTTAAGCAGTTTATTCATTTTTCCCATTCCGAGTTCTGATACCAGTCATTCTGACATATAACTCTTTTTAAAGGGACAAGTTTAAAAGGGGTTGAGATCTGTGCATTCGACAGTGGTGATTTCAATTATGGTGGCATTGATTGTCGTATTGCTGTTTGTTGGGGCACCGGTGAAACCGATGCGTTTTATTGCTCACGGAACGGTTAAACTTGGCATTGGTATTTTGTTTCTATTTTTCTTTAATGTGTTTGCCGGTGCGATCGGTTTGCATATTCCGATCAATTTGTTTACAGTTGCTGTTTCTGGCTTTTTAGGTTTGTTCGGGGTCGGTTCACTTGCAGCCATCCAAGTGTTTTTGTTGGCATAATCGTGGCAGGTCCCTCCGTACTTTCTGTGATCGGTATAAGAGTTCTCCGCAGTCGGAAGATTTCTTAAAATCTATGTATATATGTCGTTAGATTGGGAGACACTAGACTAACGGAGGTGGGACCATATGGTTCATCAATCATTAGAATGGGAACGCTGTGGCATTTGCGAAGAAAAAAAAGAAAAGGGTATTCATTTATACAAACTATTTATATGTCGTGAGTGTGAGCAAAACATGATTCATACCGAGCCTCGAGAAGAGAAGTACAATTACTACCTGCATAAATTAAAAAATATGAATCAACCGAAACTATATTCATAACAGGGTAAAGTCTTTGCATGAAATGCTTGCAAAGGCTTTTTTTAGGTTGGCAATCCACTGCGGGGCAGCCTACACACATGTTATGAAATGCAATCTAAATATTATCTTCGAATAAAAGAAAAAAGCAGTTTAAAAATAAAACGGGAATTCAAACAGCCCTTTTTCATTATCTATCAATGAGCTTTGCTCCGTGGATATGCCTTGATGTAAATAGTTCGGCTGAGGCAACTACAATGAGGCTACGAACTTGCAAGATCCCGCTGAAAGATACAAACTATGATTTGGTTACTGTCTGGAAGCAATATTTACCGATCGGATTTTCCGCTATTACGAAAACTGGGTGTTCTACAAAGAAAGAGGCATTTATTATAGTGGCCCTGCGCCTAGGCGTCCATCAAAAGAAAAGGGACAGGTACAAAGACGACTGGAAAAACTGGATCTTAACGGGATAATTGAAGCCAAGTTTGGATAAAGCAAGCGTCATCATGGAATGCCGCTTATTTAAGCTTAAACCGAATCCCTATTTGGCGTTGGATATTGAAGTGGCGCTGTCCGCTTGCCTGTGGAACAGCTCCACAGATGTTGACGAATACTTCACTATCCTCCTTCCACTTGTCGATGCTTCTTAAAGTTAAAAAGTTCCGTAATTTTTAATGTAAATTAAATTAAACATTTTCAATAATTTGTAAATTCCTCAATTCAAATCACTTTTTATATTTTAATTAGAATTTCCTTAATTTAGCATGTGTCGCTTACACAGGAGGGACGGATATATTTCCTGATAATTGCTCCCCAAAATCAATCCATTCTCCCTAGAATAGAAACATAAAAAGAATTGATTAGAACGGGTATAAATTAAAAAAATGACCGAGTCATGCTATAATAAAAAAAAGAACTTTTATAAATCTGTATTGCAGTTTGATATTGATAATTGGAAGTGAACGAGAGAAGTCATGAGCGTTCATTTAAGGGATGACAGGTCTGGCAGGTTAAAAATATCCTGTATCCGTCCAGCCTTTCATTTATCCTGAAAGGTGATATTATGACAAAGTCACGATTAATTCAAACAGGGCGCATATAGTGCATTGTGATATAGACAGAAGATATTTTTGCAATGTTGAAGGAACATAAAGGAGACAAACGATGTGACTAGTTTTTTCATTACGTTCGAGGGCGGTGAGGGCGCGGGCAAGTCATCGGTCATCGAAATGATCGAAGCGAAGCTTGTCGACCATGGTTATGATGTGTTGGTGACACGCGAACCCGGTGGCATCGAAATTGCGGAAAAAATTCGGGATATTATCCTTGATCCACAGTATACGGCGATGGATGCGCGTACAGAGGCATTGCTTTATGCTGCTGCACGACGACAGCACCTTGTTGAGAAAATTTTGCCCGCCCTTAAAGCAGGAAAAATGGTTCTGTGCGACCGGTTTATCGACTCGAGTCTCGCCTACCAGGGCTATGGCCGAGAGTTGGGAATGGATGAGGTGCTTGCCATCAATCAATTTGCCATTCAAGATCAAATGCCGGATTTAACGTTATTTTTGGATATTGAACCCGAGAAGGGATTACAGCGCATTTCTCTGAATAAAGATAGAGAGAGGAATCGTTTGGATTTAGAGGCGTTTCATTTTCATGAACGGGTCCACGATGCCTACCAAATGTTGTTACAGCAGTTTCCAGAGCGCATCAAATGGATAGATGCGGACCAGCCGCCGGATGATGTAGCACGTACTGCATTTGATTGTATTCTTACGCATATTTTGAGCAAATAGGGCTCGAAGGGAGGTATTTTCAGTGAAGCTGATTATTGCCGTCGTTCAGGATAAAGATTCCAACCGGCTCGTTGATGCGCTTGGCGAAGAAAACTTTAAAACGACGAAGTTAGCAACAACCGGCGGCTTTCTAAAGGAAGGTAACACAACATTGATGATCGGTTGTGAAGACCGGTACGTGGATGAGGCGTTGAATATCATCCGCGATAATTGCTCCAAGCGTGAACAAATGGTTGCACCGATCTCCCCGATGGGTGGCAATGCGGATTCCTACATTCCCCGACCTGTCAACGTTGAAGTTGGTGGAGCGACAGTATTTATTTTACCTATTGAATCGTTTTATCAGTTTTAAAGTATGGGGGCTTGGCAATGAAAATCAATCAAGATATGGGCACACAAATCGATGCGAAAACAAGGCATGTTCCCCCATTCACGGGTGAAAAAACGTCTTTTGATCGCATGATTCAGTCCCATGCCGAACAAATAAAACAACAGGAGCTCCAACGCCTGATGGATGATATAACGATCCAAGGTGAAAAACTAGCCCGCTTCCGCTCATTTCGGGATTTGGCCAAATTTAAGCGAATGATAAAACAGTTTTTGCAGGAAACGGTGTCAAATGGCCTTGATTTAAAAAATGAGCACAGTTTCAGCATGACTGGTCACTCACGTAAATTAGCTACTGTCAAAGAAGTCGATCAAAAGCTGTTCGAGTTGACCGAAAGTTTGCTGGATCAAGAAAAAAGGACAGTCGATTTATTAAGTGTCATCGGTGAAATTAAAGGATTGTTGATTAGTTTGTACACATGAATTCATTGAAGGTATGAAGGATGCAATGCGTATGGAGACGTGGAAAGCGATTGCTGAGGTTCAACCGCTCGCGGCGAGAATTTTAACAAACAGTTTGAAAAGAGGCCGCATGTCGCATGCGTATCTCATTCGAGGGGAGCGCGGCACAGGCAAAGAGTCGATTGCCCGTCTGTTGGCTAAAAGCTTGTTTTGTGAAAATATAACCGAAGTTGAGCCATGTCATACGTGTCGGGCGTGTAGGCGCATCGAATCGCATAATCATCCTGATGTACATTGGATTGAACCAGACGGGCAATCGATTAAAACGGCACAAATCGAACATTTACAGAAAGAATTTATGTATTCAAGTATGGAGTCCGAGCAAAAAGTATACATCATCAAAGCTGCTGATACGTTGACAGCTAACGCTGGTAATCGGATTTTGAAATTTTTAGAAGAACCGAACCGAAAAACGACGGCGATAATGCTTACTGAAAATAGCCAAGCGATTTTGCCGACGATACGATCGCGTTGTCAGATGCTTGATCTTAAGCCGCTCCATCCAAAAGCATTGCAAAAGCAACTGAGGGAATCCGGTATATCCGAACGACGGGCTATTTTATTGAGCGCATTGACGAATAATGTTGATGATGCCATAGCTATGCATGACGACCCATCGTTTGCAGAGTCGCAAACGTTAGTGATACAATTGATGGAACTATTTATTAATCAATCAAGCGATGTCCACTTGTTTATTCATAAGCGCTGGATGCCGCATTTTAAAGAGCGAAATGAGCAGGAGCAAGGCTTGGATATACTGCTTTTAGCATTTAAAGATTTGCTCTACTATCACATTGATCTTCTCGCTTTCCTTGTCGTTTTTGACCCCGATGATGAACGATTGGAAAAAGGTCGAATCACATTTTCAAAACAAAAAATCATCGCTGTTTTACATGCGATTGTAGAAGCTAAACAAAAGTTGAGGCAGCATGTCCAGCCAGCATTGGTGATGGAACAATTGGTACACCATATTCAGAGGTGATTCGTATTGATAGAAGTCATTGGTGTCCGTTTTAAAAAAGCGGGTAAAATATATTATTTTGACCCGGGAAATCACCGGATCAAAGCCGATGATTATGTCATTGTTGAGACATTAAGAGGTATTGAATTTGGAAAAGCGGTTATCACAAATCGGCATGTCGATGAAGAAGATGTCGTTTTGCCGCTCAAAAAAGTGATTCGGATTGCTGATGACAAGGATAAACAAACGGTTATAGAAAACAAAAAGCATGCGGAAAAAGCTTATAAAATCGGAGCTGAAAAAATTAAACAGCACGGATTGGGTATGAAATTGGTCGATGTAGAGTATACATTTGATCGCAATAAAGTGATATTTTATTTCACAGCGGATGGTCGTGTTGATTTCCGCGAATTAGTCAAAGATCTGGCGGCTGAGTTCAAAACACGCATCGAGTTGCGGCAAATCGGGGTGCGGGACGAAGCAAAAATGCTCGGCGGGATCGGTCCGTGCGGTCGCATGCTTTGTTGTTCAACGTTTTTAGGTGATTTTGAACCGGTATCGATTAAAATGGCGAAAGATCAAAATTTATCTTTAAATCCAACGAAGATTTCTGGGCTTTGCGGGCGCCTCATGTGTTGTCTGAAGTATGAGAACGATCAATACGAAGAAGCTAAACGCGACATGCCAGACATCGGCGAGTCGATCACAACGCCTTACGGTCAAGGAGAAGTTGTCGGTTTAAATATTTTAGATAAATTGATTCAAATTGAAATCAATGATAATAAACGCGTCATCGAGTATACCGTAGACGAACTTATCGAAGAAGGCATTATAACAGCGCAATCCACAAAGTAGTGGGGTGAAAAGCGTGAAAAAAAGACAAATTTTCGATCAAGTCACCGATATGGAAACACAAATCGGCGAATTGTATGAACAGCTAGGCGATTTAAAACGAAAGTTAGGCGACGTGCTTGAGGAAAATAATCGTCTAGCTATGGAAAATCATTATTTACGCAAACGTCTCGATGATAGCGAAGAGAAAAAAGCGGACCGGGATATGGAAAAAGGCTTTACGGAAATACCGGGTGAAGGTTATGATAATTTAGCACGGCTTTATGAAGAAGGGTTTCATATTTGCAATGTGCACTTTGGCAGTCCTAGACAGGATAAAGATTGCTTGTTTTGTCTCGAGTTTTTGAATAAAAATTAAGCGCCTCATCGCCGAGTTTTGGACAAGGAAATTAAGTCAGTAAGCATAGCAGCTGTCCCGCAAACGAAGGGGCAGTTTTCTTATACACGAGGAAAGGAATTGTTGCAATGGTACAGCTTTATGATGATGAGCGACTTGATTTTGTTCTGGCAGATAAAAACATGAAAATTATCCAGAGTCCGACAGCTTTTGCCTTTTCGCTTGATGCGGTCTTGCTTGCCTATTTTGTCCATATACCGATTAAGAGAGGAACCATTCTCGATTTAGGTACAGGAAATGGGATAATCCCGCTGCTTTTATCGAAGCGATCACAAGCGAAGATCACCGGCGTGGAGATTCAAGCGCGGCTTGTGGATATGGCTAGACGAAACGTCGAAATGAATCGTTTAACCGATCAATTGACGATTTTAGAAGGGGATCTACGGACGATGCAGCATAAACTCGGTCAAGGGACGTTTGATGTGGTAACATGCAACCCTCCGTATTTTCCCACACCAGCTAAAACTGAACATAACGAAAATGAATTTTTGACGATTGCAAGGCATGAGGTTTACTGTACATTAGAAGATGTTGTGAAAGCATGTAAGTTGCACGTACGGCCTGGAGGAAAAGTTGCTATGGTACACCGACCAGGTCGGTTGGTGGACATCCTCACTCTGTTCCGTACCTACAATCTGGAGCCGAAACGACTGCAATTTGTTTATCCAAAAAAAGGACGCGAGGCGAATATGCTGTTAATAGAAGCAATACGAGACGGAAAACCGGATATGAAACTGCTGTCACCACTGTATATTTACAATGATGATAACACGTATACTAAGGAAGCCGAGGCTATTATTTATGGTTGCTAATCATCTCGTCTATATTCTCCAGTGCGGAGATGGTACGCTTTATACCGGGTACACAACCGATCTTGACCATCGCTTGAAGATGCATGCATCGGGAAAAGGGGCTAAATATACAAGGGGGCGCGGCCCGTTTATCGTTGTATTTACAGAACGTTTTGCGACTAAGACGGAAGCAATGCAGAGAGAATATGAAATCAAGCGACTCACACGTAAGCAAAAGTGGAAACTCATTCGGGAGACAGAAAGCAGGGTGGAAGGATGAATATACAAAAAAGTTATACTGATGATGGCAAGGGAATCCTTTATATCGTTCCGACACCGATCGGCAATATGGAAGACATCACATATCGAGCGTTGAAAACATTGGCGGATGTATCGGTTATTGCAGCCGAAGATACGCGGAATACGAAAAAGTTACTCAACCACTTTAATATCCATACACCGATGGTGAGTTATCATGAACATAACAAATGGTCGCGACAAACCGAACTGCTCGAAAGACTCAAACAGGGTGAGTCGATTGCCATTGTCAGTGATGCCGGTATGCCCGCGATTTCTGATCCGGGTGGCGATATCATTCAAGCGGCTATTCGTGCCAATATTAAAGTCATAGCCCTTCCTGGTGCTAACGCGGCGTTGTGCGCTCTCATCGGTTCGGGTTTGTCTACGGACGAATTTCTATTCTACGGTTTTTTACCGCGGAAGAAAAAAGAGCGCAATCAGGAACTAAAACGGCTCAAACCATTGCAAGCAACTCTTGTTTTTTACGAATCACCCTACCGAATAAAGGAGACGGTATCTGCGATTAAAGCCGAGTTAGGCAATCGCCAAGCAAGCATTGCTAGAGAATTGACAAAGCGGTTTGAAGAGTATGTTCGCGGAACGGTTGAAGAGCTGGAGACTTGGATTTTGCAAAACGAGCTTAAGGGTGAGTTTTGTCTCATTGTGGAAGGTAGCAGCGAACCAATGGAGACAGATGATTGGTGGCGTGATCTTTCCATCAAGGAACATGTTATTCAGTATATAGAACGCGAGCGCCTGTCCAGTAAAGAAGCCATAAAAAAAACAGCGCGTGACCGACAAGTATCTAAGCGCGATGTTTATCAAGCTTTTCATATTGATTAGAAAAGGGAACCGGTGTTACGCCTTGTACGACCCGTTCCCCTCTTTATCGGCAGCAAGAGAAGGTAAAACGCATCATGAGGTATTTTCCCAAGGTCAATCTTTTAAGTCGAACTTGCTTTGAATTTCTTCTACAAGTATTTTGGCTCCTTCTTTGCTAAGAGTAAATTTTCCATTAGCAAACGATTGGTTGTCTTCGGATATATCGCCGGTAATTTGGCAGGCCATGTTCGGTTCATATTTTTTTAGAACGATTTTGTCATTATCCACATAAATCTCCATGGCATCTTTGATACGGATGCCGAGAGAGCGACGCAATTCAATCGGTATGACGACACGACCCAGTTCATCAACCTTTCTTATAATGCCGGTGGATTTCATTTTACCCTATTCTCTCCTCTCATATATGATGTATCCTGTCTGTTTCTACATGAATCGACATTTATTAGGAACATAGTACCAGCTATTTCCAGTTTTGTCAATAATATTTAAAAAAATGATAATTTTTCCCTGCAAGAGCGAGGGGTATAAAACGGTCCAACGCGTGCCGATAATGGTGACATGTATCGAATAGTGGAACATAGCGAAGATTCTTGGCAAATACTATGAAAATCGCTACAATGGAAATAGTTTTCTTTATAGATGCGGCATGCTTTTTTGCTTTCAAGCGTATTTAAGGAGGTATCGTGATGTCAGAGGAGAAAAAAACATTTTATATAACGACTCCGATCTACTATCCGAGCGGCAATTTGCACATTGGTCATGCATATTCGACGGTGGCTGGTGATGCGATGGCCCGATATAAGCGGCTGCGTGGCTATGATGTTTTTTATTTAACGGGAACAGACGAACACGGTCAAAAGATTCAGCGCAAAGCGGCGGAAAAAGGAATGGAACCCCAGGCCTATGTTGACGAAATAGTTAGCAACATCAAGGCATTATGGAAAAAACTCAAGATAACGAATGATGATTTTATCCGTACAACCGAAGAACGACATAAAAAGGTGGCTGCGCAAATCTTCGACCGACTGCGCGAGCAAGGCGACATTTATCTTGATGAGTATGAAGGTTGGTATTGTACACCTTGTGAGTCATTCTTTACCGAACGGCAGCTTGATGATGGCCGCTGTCCGGACTGCGGTGGCAACGTAGAAAGAGTCAAGGAAAAATCGTACTTTTTCAAAATGAGCAAATACGCCGACAGGCTTATCCAATATTATGAGGATCACCCGGAGTTTATCCAGCCGGAAAGCCGCAAAAACGAAATGTTAAACAATTTTCTCAAGCCAGGATTGGAAGATCTGGCTGTCTCCCGGACGACATTTGACTGGGGCATCAAGGTGCCCGGCAATCCTGAGCACGTCATCTACGTCTGGATCGACGCTTTAACGAACTACATCACCGCTCTTGGCTACGGGACAGACGACGACGGCAACTTCAGGAAATACTGGCCGGCGGATGTCCATTTGATGAGCAAGGAAATTGTCCGCTTCCATACGATTTACTGGCCGATTATGCTGATGGCTCTTGATTTGCCACTTCCGAAAAAAATATATTCCCACGGTTGGATTTTGATGAAGGACGGAAAAATGTCCAAATCGAAAGGAAATGTCGTCGATCCGGTTCAACTCGTTGATCGCTACGGGCTCGATGCCTTGCGTTATTATTTACTGCGCGAGTTGCCGTTTGGACACGACGGTGTCTTTACACCGGAAGGATTTGTCGAACGAACGAACTACGATTTGGCGAATGATCTTGGTAATCTCTTGAATCGGACGGTGGCGATGATTGATAAATATTTTGCCGGTGCCATCCCGGCATACAAACAGGCGGAAACAACCGTTGATGAATCGCTTGAGGCATTTTCCGAAGAAACGATTACAAACGTAGAAGAAGCGATGGAAAAGATGCAGTTCTCCAGCGCTTTATCGTCGCTTTGGCAACTGATCAATCGCAGCAATAAATATATTGATGAAACTGAACCGTGGGTCTTAGCACGAGATGAGGCAAACAAAAAACGTCTCGGCAATGTTATGGCGCACCTTGCAGAATCCCTCCGAAAAATCGCCATTATGTTGCAGCCGTTTTTGACGGAGTCTCCGGTAGAGATTTTCCGTCAGCTTGGCATTGACGACGATGCGCTGAAAACATGGGACAGTGTACGCGAAAATGGCATGATCGAAGCTGGTACTCGTGTGCAAAGAGGTAAACCTATTTTCCCGCGGCTCGATATTGATAAAGAAGTCGAAGCGATCAAAGCGATGATGCAAAAGCCAGAACCGGAAATGAAACAGACGCAAGAAAACGTTCCGGAACAAAAAGAGGAAATCGCCTTTGATGCGTTTATGAAGCTTGATATGCGTGTTGCCGAGGTGCTAAAAGCAGAAAAAATGAAAAATGCAGATAAACTGTTAAAACTGCAGCTCGATGTCGGGATAGATAAACGTCAAGTTGTCTCTGGCATTGCCGAATATTACAAACCAGAGGAGCTTGTCGGTAAAAAGGTCATTTGTGTGACGAATTTAAAACCGGTCAAACTGCGCGGTGAGAAGTCAGAAGGAATGATTCTCTGCGGTGAGGATGCGGATGGAAAGCTTGTTTTATCAACTGTGGAAGAGTCGTTACCAAACGGATCGGTTGTCAAATAACATTTTGCAAAAGGCCATCTCCTCTAAGGGGGGACGATGGCCTATTCATTGTTTAGAACATGATGAACGGATGCAAGTTTTGTTAGGAGGGATTGAATGCTTTTTGATACTCACGTCCATCTCAATGCTAGACAATTTTCAAAAGATCGCGATGAGGTCATCCAGCGTGCCTTCGATGCGGGTGTCCAATACATGACCGTTGTTGGTTTTGATCGGGAAACGATTCCGCTTGCAATGGAAATTGCCGAACAATACGATACAATTTATGCGGCAATAGGCTGGCACCCGGTCGATGCCATCGATATGACGGCAGATGATTTAAAATGGATCGAGGAGCTCTCCGACCACCCGAAAGTGGTCGCGATCGGTGAAATGGGGCTCGACTACCATTGGGATAAATCCCCGAAAGCGGTGCAAAAGGATATTTTCCGGAAGCAAATCCAACTCGCTAAACGAGTGAACATGCCGATCATTATTCATAACAGGGAAGCGACCGAAGATATCATTACCATACTGCAAGAAGAACAGGCAAATGACGTTGGCGGTATTATGCATTGCTATAACGATTCAGTTGATTATGTACAAGCTTGTCTGGATATGAATTTTTACATTTCACTCGGCGGCCCGGTCACGTTTAAAAATGCTCCGTTGCCGAAAGAAGTGGCGTCTCAGGTACCGCTTGATCGGCTGCTTGTGGAAACCGATGCTCCGTTTTTAGCGCCGCACCCGAACCGCGGCAAACGGAATGAACCAGCATATGTTAAGCTTGTTGCCGAAAAAATCGCCGAACTAAGAGGGATGTCGTTAGAAGAAGTCAGCCAAACAACGACGAAGAATGCATTTTCGGTATTTGCACTAGATAAATAAAGGATTTGAATACAACAACTTGTGAACATAACGAAGGGGGTGAACCGTTATACAAACGGCACCCCGTTTTTTATGTGTAAGCTATTTTGGAAGATAGCATAAACACCTTGAAAAAGATGCGACTGTCCAATGAATGAAAGTCAGTTAAAGTGTTTTTATAAATGGAGGTTTAGTGTAATCGGTTGTGCCTAGAGATATTTATGTTCATCGAACTGAATTGTGCACAGTGTGAACACAAAACAGGAGTGCTAAGCATTGATTGTTTGTAATCGAACTGTAAACCAAACGTAACCGTAATCGCTCGGATTTCAGCATATATATGTCTCTATAATCGGAAACGATTCAAGGAGGCATCAACCATGCAATTTCTTGCCAAGCTGTTGCCGGTCTCGCATATGAAGATGATTATTATATGTCTAGGAGGCGCGGGCTTGCTTGTTTTTGCAAGTTTTGTCACCAATCAGGTGCGCAAAGTGGAAGTGGTTGTCGCTGCTAATGGTAAAGAGGAAACGGTACAAACTCATGCTCATACAGTCGAAGAATTGCTCGATGAGATAGGCATCGCTGTTGGGAAGCACGATGAGCTTTCTCCGGATTTAGACACACCGATCGAGGCGGGCATGAATATTACCTATAAAACCGCTAACAAAGTGATTGTCAATATAGATGATGCAAAAAAAACATATTACACGACAAAACGTACGATCGGTGAATTTTTGCAAGACGAAAACCTTGCACTTTCTAAACACGACGATGTTTCACATAAGGCTGATGAAAAAATAACCGATGGCTTGCAACTAGATATCCATAAGGCTTTTCAGATCACGATCAAAGATGACGATGACAAAACGGATGTTTGGACGACAGGCGGTTCTGTTGAAGATGTGCTCAATGCCCACGATATTAAATTGGACAAATTGGATAAAACAAAGCCCGCTAGAGATCAAGAAGTGACCGAGGATACGGATATTGACATTGTCCGCGTAGAAAAAACGATCGAGCAAGTGGAAGAAGCTATCCCGTTTGAAACGGAGAAACAATATGACGAGACTCTCGCAAAGGGGGAGGAAAAAGTGATTGAGCAAGGTCGGGAAGGAATCGTTGTCTTAACGTATGAAATCACAACGGAAAACGGTGAAGAAGTTGATCGCGAACTCGTCGACGAGGAAGTAACGGAAGAACGCCAAAACCGTACTATTGCTATTGGGACTAACGAAGCAGAACAAAAGGCAACGAACCGCGCCGATAGTGAATCCGACAAAAAAGAATGGACGATGACTGCAACAGCATATACAGCGAACTGTGGTGGCTGTTCCGGTCAGACGGCAACAGGTATTAACTTGCAGGATAATCCAAACCGGAAAGTGGTGGCGGTCGATCCGAGTGTTATTCCGCTCGGTTCGAAGGTATGGGTGGAAGGTTATGGTGAAGCTGTAGCTGGTGATACAGGCGGCGCGATCAGCGGCAACCGCATCGATGTACACGTCCCTTCGCAATCGGATGCCAACCGCTACGGGTGGCAACAAGTAAAAGTAAAAATAATTGACTAATCTCGATTGCTCTTGCCATGCTATAATGGTAGAAGCAATTGATTTTTTGCGGAGTGAGCAATCAGTTGCACCGGTTTTCACTCAATAATCCGCCCTCGATCTCGATCAGATGGGCGGATGCTAATTTTTTAAAAGAGAGGATTTAGCTTGTGAAGGTCAAGGAAATCATTGTTGTTGAAGGGCGCGACGATACTGCCAAAATCAAACAGGCTGTCGATGCCGATACGATCGAAACGAATGGGTCGGCTATTAATAAAGCTATTTTGGAGCAGATCCGCCATGCGCAGGAAAAACGTGGCGTCATTATTTTTACCGATCCGGACTATCCGGGAGAGCGGATTCGTTCGATGATCGACCGGGCTGTTCCGGGTTGCAAACATGCATTTTTAAGTCGTGATATGGCCACGGCCACAAATAGCATAGGGATTGAACATGCTCCGGTGGAAGCGATACGCAAAGCGTTGAGTGCCGTTTACGAATTGATCGAGCCAAAAGCAAGTGCCGTTCAAAAGACAGATTTAATCCAACACGGTTTAATCGGCACGCCTTATGCAGCGCAAAGGCGGAAGCGGCTTGGTGAGCTTTTGCACATCGGACATACCAATGGCAAGCAACTGCTGCGGCGGTTGGCGATGTTTGACATTACTAAGGAGCAATTGACGGCTGCCATCAGTAAAATCAAGCAGGAGGAACACGATGACTTCCGGTAAATTTATCGCTACACCTACCCGAACAAAAGAAATTTTGGATAAACACCGTTTTTTATTCAAAAAAAGTCTAGGTCAGAATTTCATAATAGATGTGAACATACTAGACAATATGATCGCCCATGCAGGCATTAACAAGCGCTCGGGTGTGATTGAAATCGGCCCGGGAATCGGTGCTTTGACTGAACAGCTTGCGATGCGTGCGGATCAAGTGCTCGCCTACGAGATCGATCAGCGCTTGCTTCCTGTTTTACAAGATACGCTTCGAAGCTATGCTAATGTGCAAATTCTTTACGAAGATATTTTGCAGGCGGATGTACATCAAGCGATCAATGATTATTTTTCGCCCGATCAGCCCGTGCATGTCGTAGCCAATTTGCCTTATTACATTACAACGCCGATTTTAGTGACATTATTACAAGCAAAATTGCCGGTTATGAGTTTTACGGTCATGATTCAGAAAGAAGTAGCGGAACGGATGGCGGCAAAACCCGGCTCGAAAGATTATGGTTCTTTGACTATAGCAACCCAATATTATACATGTGCAGACATCATCATGCACGTGCCTAAAAGCGTGTTTATACCACAACCGAATGTCGATTCCAGTGTATTAAAACTTATGACCCGAGATGAGCCGCCGGTCCATGTGGAAGATGAGGAAGCTTTTTTTGCAATCGTCAAGGCGTGTTTTGCCCAGCGGCGAAAAACATTGCGCAACAATTTAGCGGCCTATTTTAAAGGAACATTTGACAAAGATGCGATCAACACATTGTTAAATCAGGCAGGTATCGATGGCACAAGGCGCGGAGAGTCGCTTGATATAAATGAGTTTGCTATATTGGCCAATACTTTTTATCGTTATCTTAACATGTGAACATACAGCGATTGCAGCGGTGCAGTCGCTTTTTTTATATATTAAGACACAGATAGATCGTCCTTCACATAGGCTATGTTAGGAATGCATTCGCTGTGAGGTGGAGACATGAATGTGATGCGTGGTGACATGGTAACACGTCAGTCATACCAACATGATTTATTATTCCGCATTGATTCTGTGACGGATGATATCGCTTTATTGCATGGTGAGAACATTCGCCTTGTCGCCGATGCTCCGCTAAGTGATCTCGTTCAGGTCGGACATAATGAATTGGCAAGGCGAAAAAAACGCGCCAAAGTACAGGAAGAATCGTCGTTTCGTTTATTCCGTCAAGATTATCAATTAATGAAAGAAAAACGGGACTATCAGTCAACAAATGGTTACAATGATTCGTCAGGCTTTTTTCAGCTGCCTGCTCAAGTTTTGCATATAGATGGTGATGCGTCGTATTTACGAAAATGTATTGATTTGTATCGACGCATCGGTTTGCACGTTCACGGGGTTCATCTTCACGAAAAGGAGATGCCGTTTCAAATAGAATATCTTATTAAAAAAATCCGTCCTGATATGATCGTTATCACAGGTCACGATGCTTTTTCTAAAAATAAAGGAACAAAGAATGATTTACAAGCTTATCGACATTCCCGGGATTTTGCTGAGGCGGTGCGCCATGCACGAGAAACAGTCCCTCATCTGGATCAGTTAATCATTTTTGCCGGCGCATGCCAATCGCATTTTGAAACGTTGATTCGAGCGGGAGCCAATTTTGCCAGCTCTCCGTCTAGAATAAATATTCATGCCTTAGATCCTGTCTATATCGCGGCAAAAATTGCCTACACGCCTTTTATGGAAAAAGTAGATGTTCGTGATGTTTTGCGAAATACTTTGACGGGCGAAGAAGGATTAGGTGGTGTGGAAACACGGGGATTATTGCGCATCGGTATGCCCTACACAGGAGGAGATACCGATAGTACAATAACAAGTCGATAGTGATTGCTTTGGCAAGCGCTGCTTGCCTTATTTTACAGTATCCCGACAAATGTTTTTGAAAGGGGTACATAATTTGCCAACATTTTGCAGATAATAACAGCGTAGCGATAACTTTTCCATTTGACATGTGAAATCGTATATTGATATAATATAATGTTTTATTTGACAATGTATACGAGTTGTGGTATAGTGAACCTAGTGAGGTGGAGTGCAGTGGCAAAAACATTAGGCGAAATTAAAAATTATCTTAAAGGGCAAATCGGAAAACGATTGACGTTAACGGCGAACAGAGGTAGAAGGAAAACAATCGTTCGCTCTGGTGTCCTTGCGGAAATGTATCCTTCTGTTTTCGTTGTAGAGCTAGACCAAGATGAAAATGCATTTGAACGTGTGTCCTACAGCTATGCGGATGTGTTAACAGAAACGGTTGAATTGAATTTTGTCGATGAAGAAACATCAGCAGCCGAGCAGTAAACTTTTGTTTGCTGCTTTTATTTTTTATTTTTAGCGAACACGGCCCCTATTGTATAAGCCTTCCTTTTTTGTATACATATAACACGCGTAATGCTTGTTTATACGCATAGACTAAAGATGTCGTAAGAATAAACTCTTGAAAGGAGATGTTCTTTCTTGGCTAGACGTGGTGGTGTCATGTCGAAGCAGATGAAAGAAGAAATTGCAAAGGAGTTAGGTTTTTACGACACGATCCAACAAGAAGGCTGGGGCGGTATTAAGGCGCGTGATGCTGGAAATATGGTGAAGCGGGCGATCGAAATAGCTGAGGAGAATATGCAACAAAAAGACAGACCCTGATCGGGTTTGTCTTTTTTAGTGAGCGCATTCGCCGGCGGTTGACGAACCAGTCGCCGCCTCATGCCTAATGTGATACAATTTGTTTTAGTTTATGCGAAAATAGGTGACGGAAATGGTTCTTTATGAAAAAGCGCCGGCAAAAATCAATTTATCATTGGATGTGTTAGATAAACGCGATGACGGTTATCACGATGTTGAAATGATTATGACGACGATTGATTTGGCTGATCGCATTGCCGTATACCCTATGGAGGCCGATCGGATTGAGGTGATGGCTGATAATCAATATGTGCCAAACGATGAGCGCAATCTTGCCTACAAGGCGGCGGTGCTTTTTAAACAAAGATATGCGATTCCAAGCGGTGTTCATATTCAGATTGCCAAACAAATCCCCGTATCGGCAGGGCTCGGCGGGGGAAGCAGCGATGCGGCGGCGGTTTTGCGCGGGTTAAACCGGTTATGGAGCGTTAAGGCATCTTTATGGGAATTGGCGGCATTAGGATCCGAGATTGGGTCTGATGTGCCTTTTTGTATTCACGGTGGAACAGCGATTGCCCGAGGGCGCGGCGAACGAATCGAAACACTGCCCTCGCCGCCTCCGTGTTGGGTTGTGTTAGCTAAGCCGAACATAGGTGTATCGACGCGCACAATATTTCCTCAGCTGAATTTAGCGGAAAGGATTCATCCGGATACAGAGAGCATTGTCGAAGCGTTGTATGATAAAAGTTTTTCCAAGCTTTGCGCTTCCATCGGTAATGTTTTGGAAGCTGTCACTCTCAAGCAATATCCTGAGGCGAGACGGATTAAAGAAAAAATGGTTCAACATGGGGTGGAGTGGGCCACTATGAGCGGCAGCGGGCCGACTATTTTTGCTCTGATTGAACATTATAGTCGAGCAAGGCGGATGTATAATGGGTTACGCGGTTTTTGTGATGATGTTTACCTTGTACGCACCATTGGGTAAGTCTTGCTCGAAAACGTATAAAGGTGGTATATTTAGATAAAACATTCGGGTTTTGAGGTGAAACCATGAAACGAAGTCATCGATTGGTTGCCATGACGAACTATTTTTTGGAACATCCACGTGAACATATTCAGCTGCCTCGTTTTTCCGAACGGTACCAAGCTTCTAAATCTTCTATCAGTGAGGATTTAGATATTATTAATACAATGTTTCAAGAAGAAAAAATCGGTTATTTAGAACGGTCCGCAGGGGCTGCTGGTGGGGTACGATATATTCCTGAGTCGTTGCCGGATAACCATATGTCATTTGTCAACAATCTTTGCCACCAGTTAGAAGATCCAGCTCGGCTTCTTCCCGGCGGTTATTTATATATGAGCGATATTTTAGGCGATCCGAAACAAGTGCGAGAAATTGGGCGTGCTTTTGCATCGATGTTTTCGCATTTAACGATTGATGTCATTGCAACAGTCGCGACAAAGGGAATTCCATTGGCATATGCGACAGCGTCTTTTCTCAATGTACCTGTTGTCATCGCTAGGCGAGATCCAAAAGTAACAGAAGGCTCTTCAGTGAGTATTAACTATGTATCTGGCTCATCGCGGAAAATCCAGACGATGGTGTTGCCAAGGCGAAGTCTCCAGGAAGGCGCTCATGTTTGTATCATCGATGATTTCATGAAGGCTGGTGGCACGATTAACGGCATGATGAGTTTGCTTAAGGAATTTGCTGCCGAAGTAACAGCGATTGGCGTTCTTGCCGAAGCCGACGATGAAGAAGATGAGCGCGTCGTCAACCATTATACGTCACTAGTTAAAATTACAAATGTCGATATGTCCAAAAAAAAGATTGACGTTTTGCCCGGAAATTTCGCAGTAAAAAAATGAAATTTCGCAGTAAAAAATATTGAGGTTGAAAGCATGTTTTTTCAACCTCATTTTTTTGTCTAGTTATTTTCCATATTGTATTTATATTCCCTATTTGCATAAAAAGAAACGGCTTTTTATAAAAGACCATAAATTTTTTAAAAAGATT
Organism: Bacillota bacterium; assembly: GCA_035301265.1. Lineage (GTDB taxonomy): Bacteria > Bacillota > Bacilli > Bacillales > Amphibacillaceae > DATGUP01. Next base: position 30,765 of record DATGUP010000007.1, on the reverse strand, counting down.
GGCAGGAATTTTCTTTATTTTGTAGAAGCATGATATATAAGTTCAATATGGAAAAGGTGGTGAATCATCATGGAGGTTACTGACGTCAGACTTCGCCGCGTAAACACGGAGGGCAGGATGCGGGCCATTGCTTCGATTACAATGGATGATGAGTTTGTCGTTCACGACATTCGCGTCATCGATGGAAATAACGGACTTTTTGTAGCAATGCCCTCTAAACGAACACCTGACGGTGAGTTCAGGGATATTGCTCATCCGATCAATTCACAAACGCGAGCCAAAATTCAAGATGCGGTATTGACAGAGTACCACCGTGCAGGTGAATCAGAAGAGGAATATGAAGAGGCTGGCGCTTCTTAAATTTGACGAATAAGAAGTCTAATCCATTTGGGATTAGTCTTCTTTTTTTGTTTTGTGAGCCTTTTTCGCCTAATATCCGTTTTCACTGGCACCAATTTCCGCCATGTATTTGTTGAAAAGCATGCGTATTTAAGATATATTCATTATGAAATAGAATGGAGGTTTCCGCATGACAAAACGCTTTGCTGTTATTCTTGCGGCAGGTCAAGGTACGCGTATGAAATCGAAGCTTTATAAAGTGCTCCATCCGGTCTTAGGCCGACCGATGGTGCAGCATGTACTCGATAATTTGAAAAAGGTGCAGCTTGATGATGTCATTACTATTGTTGGCTTTGGCGCTGATCAAGTGATGCAACAGCTCGGCGATATGAGCCGGTTTGCTATGCAACGCGAGCAACTCGGAACAGCCCATGCTGTCATGCAGGCAGAGGATTTTTTAAAAGATGAAGATGGAACGACGATTGTTGTCTGCGGGGATACGCCGTTAATTTCGAGTGACACATATGAAGCGCTGTTTGATCATCATGAGCGAAGCGGAGCTAAAGCGACTATTTTGACAACGAAGGCACCTGATCCGACCGGTTATGGGCGTGTCGTGCGTAATAACGATCATGAAGTAGAACGCATTGTTGAACACAAAGATGCTACAGACGATGAACGGATGATCAATGAAATCAATACGGGCACATATTGTTTTGATAATAAAGCGCTTTTTGCAGCGCTTCAAGACGTTTCCAACGATAACGCCCAAGGCGAGTATTATCTGCCCGATGTGATCGAAATCATGCGCCAGAAATCAGAAAAAGTGAGCGCTTTTCTAACGCCGGATTTTGATGAAACGATAGGGATTAACGACAGGGTCGCTCTGGCCCGTGCGGAAAAAGTAATGCGAAAGCGGATTAATGAATACCATATGCGAAACGGTGTGACTATTGTCGATCCGGATCATACGTACATTGAATCGGATGTGACGATCGGGCAAGACGCTGTTATTTATCCTGGTTCGTTCATTAAAGGTGATACTGTCATCGAATCCGGGGCAGAAATTGGTCCTCATACAGAAATTGACCATTGCACAGTTGGGGCAGGTACACAAATCAGGCATAGTGTGGTAAAAGATAGTAAAATCGGTCGGCATGTTCAAGTCGGTCCGTTTGCACATATCCGTCCGGACACCGATGTTAAAAACGAGGCTAAAATCGGTAATTTTGTAGAAGTGAAAAAATCTGTTATTGGCGAAAAGAGTAAGGTGCCTCACTTAAGCTATATGGGTGATGCGGATGTGGGGAGCCATGTCAACATTGGTTGTGGTACAATCACAGTGAACTACGATGGAACGCATAAGCACCGGACGACGATTGAAGATGATTCGTTTATCGGTTGCAATGCCAATTTAATTGCTCCGGTGGCCATCGGAGAAGGGGCATATGTTGCAGCGGGGTCCACGATTACAAAACATGTGCCGAATGATTCATTGGCGATTGCCCGGGAAAGACAAACTAATAAAGAAGGTTATGCCAGACGATTGAAAAACCGACAAAACAGTTAATTAACGGAGGGTTATGTTCATGTCCACCTACAAGGATCCATCCTTGAAAGTATTTTCGTTAAACTCCAACCATAAATTGGCGGAAGAGATTGCAGACCATATCGGCACATCTCTCGGCAAATGTACCGTTTCGACGTTTAGCGACGGGGAAATCCAAATTAATATTGAGGAAAGCACCCGCGGTTGCGATGTGTACGTTGTACAGTCAACCTCTTCACCTGTGAACAAGCATATTATGGAACTTTTGATTATGATCGATGCGCTGAAACGGGCTTCTGCTCGCTCGATCAACATTGTCATGCCTTATTATGGCTATGCGCGGCAAGATCGCAAGGCGCGCGCTAGAGAACCGATCACAGCGAAACTCGTTGCTGATCTTTTAGAGCGAGCAGGCGCTGATCGGGTGATTACACTCGATATGCACGCTCCGCAAATTCAAGGTTTCTTTGATATTCCGATTGACCATTTGCAAGGCGTGCCGATTCTTGCGGACTATTTTAAAAAGAAAAATCTGGAAGATCTCGTTATTGTATCGCCAGATCATGGCGGTGTTACCCGGGCACGAAAAATGGCCGATCGCCTCAAGGCTCCGATCGGGATTATTGATAAACGTCGGCCTCGCCCGAACGTGGCTGAAGTGATGAACATCGTCGGTCATATTAAGGACAAGACAGCGATCTTAGTTGATGATATTATAGATACGGCCGGGACGATTACACTTGCAGCCAATGCGTTGATGGAAAATGGGGCTAAAGAAGTGTATGCTTGTTGTACACACCCGGTTTTGTCCGGTCCGGCCATTGAGCGGATCGACCAATCGCAAATCAAAGAGCTAGTCGTAACGAATACGATCCCGCTACCCGCCGAAAAAAGCATCGGAAAGATAAAACAGCTATCGGTTGCTAATCTCATTGGTGAGGCAATTATCCGTGTACACGAATTAAAATCGGTAAGCATTTTGTTTGATTAATATTTCATCTTTTGTTAACACAAATTGGAGGGTATTCGATATGACAATAACATTGAAGGCAAAAGCGCGGAACGATCATAGGAGATCTGCGACGAAAAAGTTTAGACGAGAAGGTTTTGTACCAGCTGTCGTTTATGGAAAGGATAAAGAAACAAAATCCGTTGCCGTCAACAGCATTGAACTAGTAAAAACCGTCCGGGACGAAGGACGAAACGCGATTATTTCGCTTGATATTGAAAATGATGAACAAATCGACGTCATGCTGCATGATTATCAGATGGACCCGATTAAAGACGAACTTCTTCATGCCGATTTCTATATCGTGGACATGTCTGAAGAAATGGATGTAGAGGTAGCGCTTCGTCTTGAAGGCGAACCACAGGGAGCAACAGAAGGTGGAATTTTACAGCAGCCGCTTTATGCTTTACAAGTACGGGCAAAACCGGGTGATATTCCAGAAGAAATCACCGTCGATGTTTCATCGCTTGCGATTGGCGATTCGATTGCAGTAAGTGACTTGCCAAAAGCACAGGAATATGAAATCCTTGATGATGCGGATGCGACGATTGCCACCGTCTTGCCGCCAGAAGATGCGGTAGAACCGGCCGATACTTCTGAAGAAGCTCAAGAACCTGAATTGGTCGGAGCCGATGAAAAAGATAAGGAGAATGAAGAATAACGGTTTTTCCGGATAATTGATGAACCCTCCTGACAGGACATGTTTTAACATGCCGCTGACAGGAGGGGTTGTTCTGTTTAAATTTTTATAAAAAGGAAGACGTCCTATGAAATGTATCGTTGGATTAGGAAATCCGGGTAGGAAGTATAAAAAGACACGTCACAATATCGGATTTATGGTCATTGATGAATTGCTGAAACGCCATTCTTGGAAATTGACTAAAACAAAATTTAATGGCCGATATGCACTCGAGCATTTAGACAATGAAAAGGTGATTTTACTCAAGCCACAAACGTTTATGAATCTTTCCGGGGAAGCTGTCCAACCGTTAATGCAATTTTACAAGCTCCGCCCGGCGGATGTGCTTGTGATTTATGACGATCTCGATTTGCCAACGGGAAAAATACGTTTGCGACAAAAAGGTGGACATGGTGGACATAACGGCATTCGCTCCATCATTGATCAATTAGGGACAAAAGAATTTAAGCGACTCCGCATTGGCGTGGGACGCCCCTCTACACCGATGCCTGTTGTGGATTATGTGCTTCAGCCGTTTGATAAGGAACAAAAACCCATCATTGCTGAAAGTATCCAGAAATCTGCCGCTGCATGTGAAGCTTGGATGACGCGACCGTTTCCTGAAGTTATGAATGAATTTAATGTGTGATGTTTGCATAGATTGATCTATAATTACCTTTGTTGTCGTATAAAAAGACCCATATCGGATAAACTTTAGGATACCCTAGGTTTATTCGAGGAGGTTTGACGGTGTCGATTGTTTACAAATGCAGGCATTGTAGATATGAAATCGGCAGATTGGAACAACAAGTCATCAATACATCCATGCTCGGATGGGATACTTTATCAGCAAAGGACAAGAAAGAAATGATTCACTATCAAGCTAACGGTGATGTTCATATACAATCCATTTGCGAGAATTGTGAAGAATCGCTCGGACGTCATCCGTATTATCATGAACTGGATTTTTTCATACAATAAATAGCGCAAAGAGGCTTTGGTTTAAACAGCCAAGGCTTTTTGCGCTTCATGTATTGAGTCGTAGGTCGGGGGTTTTAAGAATGAAAGCTATACATGACTATTTACGATCGAAGGAGGACATTGAATCGATCATCAGCGGCATCGCCGACGGTATGAAAGAACAGCTCGCAGCTGGATTATCGGGATCGGCGCGAAGCCTGTTTGTTTCGATCGTAAACGAATCTATTAATAAACCGATTTTGCTCGTGACACACCAATTGGTTCAAGCACAGCAATTGTATGATGATTTATCCGAATTTTCGGATAAAACTGATGTGTATCTTTATCCTGTGAATGAATTGATAGCTTCAGAGGTGGCCGTCGCCAGTCCAGAACTAAAGGCTGCGCGCATTGATGCATTGACGCAATGGGTTCAGAAAAAATCAGGGATTTTGATCGCACCGGTCGCAGCGCTTAAACGAATGTTGCCACCGCAAACGTATTGGCAAAACTATCAACTCCCCTTTCATTTTGGCGAAACGATTGATATTAAAGCTTATTTGCAAGCGCTCGTTGATATGGGCTATGAGCAGGTCGATATGGTGGACACACCAGGGGAATTTAGCCGACGCGGCGGCATTATCGATATTTATCCGGTCACTGAAGCTTATCCAGTACGCATTGAGTTATTTGATGATGAAATTGACTCGATCCGTTTTTTCGATGCAGAAACCCAACGATCGTTGGAAAAAATCAACGCTATTCGCATTGGCCCGGCAACAGAGATGTTGCTCACAAACGAAGATATGGTTTCCGGAAGCCATCGTCTAGAGAAGGCGCTTGCGGATACGCTTAAAAACATGCAGAAACAAGAGGCGAAAGAAGCGTTAGTAGCATCGATTGAGCATGATATTGATCGCTTGAAAAATATTGAGTCATTTCAAGAGATGTACAAATATATCGGGTTTCTCTATGAAGAGCCTGCTAGTTTGTTAGATTATTTACCTGACAACGGTTTAATCATCTTTGATGAGATGAGCCGGATCCAAGAAACAGCGATACATCTAGATAAAGAGGAAGCGGAATGGTATAGCAGTTTGTTAGAGGCTAATGAAATGGTTCGGGGAGCGACATTTTCGTTTAACTGGAATGAATTGTGGGACCGGATTGAGCATCAGCGCATTTATATGTCAGTCTTTTTACGTCATATCCCAAACACCCAGCCGCAAAATATTGTTAACTTATCGACGCGTGCGATGCAAGAGTTTCACGGACAGATGAACTTGTTTAAAAATGAACTGAACCGTTGGAACAAAGGTGGCTTTTCCGTTATCGTCCTTGCGTTAGATGAATCGCGCGCGGAAAAAATTCATTCTATTTTTATGGATTACGGCATTGAAGCGAATATCGCGCATACGTTGTCGCTACCGGTCTATCAACCGACCATTGTTGTGGGCGATTTATCCAATGGTATCGAAATGCCAATGCATAAACTCGTGTTGATTACAGAAAATGAACTGTTTAAAAAACGGACGAAACGGCCACGGAAAAGGCAAAAATTATCCAATGCTGAACGAATCAAGAGCTATCAAGAACTAAAAGTCGGTGATTATGTTGTCCATACCGATCACGGTATTGGCAAATACTTAGGTATTGAGACGCTTAAGGTTGGCGGCAAACACAAAGATTATATGTTGATTAAATATTCCGGTGATGACAAGTTGTACGTGCCGATCGAGCAAATCGATCTCGTGCAAAAATTCGTCGGCTCTGAAGGTAAAGAACCGAAACTGTATAAATTAGGCGGATCCGAATGGAAAAAAGTAAAACGCAAAGTCCAATCATCGGTTGAGGATATTGCTGATGATTTGATTAAATTGTATGCCGAAAGACAAGCGCGCAAAGGACACGCTTTTTCACCGGATACCGACATGCAACGCGCATTTGAAGCAGCTTTCCCGTATCAAGAAACACAAGATCAGCTCCGCTGTATTGAGGAAATCAAACAGGATATGGAACGAGAGCGCCCGATGGATCGGTTGTTGTGCGGTGATGTTGGCTACGGAAAAACCGAGGTGGCGATTCGCGCTGCATTCAAAGCCGTTGCCGATGGAAAACAAGTTGCATTTCTTGTTCCGACGACGATTCTTGCCCAGCAGCATTTGGAAACATTACAAGAACGCTGCCAAGATTTCCCTGTAACGATCGGCATGTTGAGCCGCTTCCGAACGGCTAAGCAGCAAAAAGAAACCATCGATGGTCTAAGAAAAGGTACGATCGATATCGTTATCGGTACCCATCGTCTGCTATCAAAAGATGTCCAATATAATGATCTAGGCTTGCTCATCGTGGATGAGGAACAGCGCTTTGGTGTTAAGCATAAAGAAAAGATCAAACAGTTGAAAACAAATATCGATGTGTTGACATTGACAGCTACGCCGATTCCGAGGACGTTGCATATGTCAATGCTCGGTGTGCGCGATCTATCGGTTATTGAAACCCCACCGGAAAATCGATTTCCGATTCAAACGTATGTAGCTGAATTCAACCCGATATTGATTCGCGAAGCTATTGAACGTGAGATGGCACGGGGCGGACAGGTCTTTTTCCTTTACAACCGGGTTGAAAATATTGATAAAATGGCTCGGGATATCGGCATGCTCGTAGACAATGCGCGCATTGGCATCGCCCACGGGCAAATGAATGAAACAGAACTAGAAAATGTGATGTTCGGCTTTCTCGAGGGTGAATTCGATGTATTGGTGAGCACAACGATCATTGAAACAGGGGTCGACATTCCAAATGTCAATACATTGATCGTTTATGATGCAGACCGAATGGGGCTGAGCCAACTTTATCAACTGCGCGGGCGCGTCGGTCGCTCCAATCGCGTTGCTTATGCCTATTTCACATACCAAAAGGATAAGGTTCTTTCAGAAGTGGCTGAAAAGCGATTGCAAGCGATCAAAGAATTTACTGAACTCGGATCAGGATTCAAAATTGCTATGCGCGACTTATCGATCCGCGGGGCAGGAAACTTATTGGGAGCAGAACAGCATGGATTTATCGATTCCGTCGGGTTCGATATGTATTCACAAATGCTCAAAGATGCGATAGAAGCGCGAAAAGAAGGGAAAAATATTGAAGATGTTCAACCGTTCGAACCGGAATTGTCCTTAGCAGTAGATGCCTATATTCCCGATACGTATATACCGGATGAAAAACAAAAAATTGCAATGTATAAACAATTCCGCGCGATATCTGATCGTGACGATGTCGCCGATTTACAAGATGAATTAATCGACCGGTTCGGTGACTATCCAGAGGAAGTATCCCATTTATTTACAGTGTCTTACTTGAAAATGCTCGCCAAGCGAGAGCGCATTGCATCGATCCATGAGAAGAATAAAAAGATTGAACTGCTCGTCGACGAAAATCGCAGTCAACAAATCGACGGTGCTAAACTGTTTGAACTGGCGAATGAATTCGGTCGTGATGTGCAGCTCGGTACCGAAAACAACCAGTTGAAAATTATTTTCCGTCCTTCGCGGGAATGGAATCATAAACGTTATGAACGGGTGTGTCATTTCATTGACAAGATGACATCCGTTGATCGGGAAGCAGGATAGAAAAACAGCCTCACATGCATAGTTATTAAAAGGTGACTTATACTAAAGGCATAACAGGTGTTTGTAGCATATCATCCATAAGCCATCCTTGTGGGAAGATAGAGAACTAATCATCGAAAGAAAGTGAGGCTTCCATAAGAATGAAAGCAACTGGAATCGTACGTCGAATTGATGATTTAGGCAGGGTTGTCGTCCCTAAAGAAATCAGAAGAACGTTGCGTATCCGTGAAGGAGATCCGTTGGAAATATTTGTTGATCGCGAGGGCGAAGTCATTTTAAAAAAATATTCCCCGATTAATGAATTAGGAAATTTTGCACAGGAATATGCCGAAGCGCTGTTCGACTCCCTTCATTATCCTGTCTTAATTTGCGACCGGGATGAAATCATTGCTGTGGCAGGTGAATCAAAAAAAGAATACTTAAATAAGCATATTGGCTCTGAACTGGAGCAAGCGGTGGAGAACAGAACCCCTTTATTTGAAACCGAACCAACTACAGTTGAAATGTTGGAAGGCCAAGAAAACGAAGTATCGTCTTATTGCCTTAGTCCAATCATTGCTAATGGTGATCCGATCGGCTGTGTCATAATGTTTGCAAAAGACAAAGGAAAGCTGACCAACGTTGAGGAAAAGGCTGTTTCAACAGCAGCAGGGTTTCTAGCAAAACAAATGGAATAAAAGCATTCGTGATATATGGAAGCGGACATCGATGGGAAGACTACCCGAGTTGTCCGCTTTTTTAGCGAACCGTTTTCGATTGAAAACTATGGTATAATAAAAGCGTAATTTGAGTTGTACGGAAAGGCGTGTGTCATGGAAGATAACAGAGCGACGTTGGTTAAAGGGGCGCTTTTATTAGCTTTGGCAGGGCTAATCAGCAAAATGTTAAGCGCTGGTTATCGCATTCCCTTGCAAAATTTGACAGGGGATGCCGGTTTTTACATATACCAGGAAGTGTATCCGATTTTGGGTATGGCGACGATTTTCGGGTTATACGGTTTCCCGTCGGCAGTGTCGCAAATAACGGCTCAGCAAAAGAAAAGGGGAAAATCCCTTTCCTTGGCGCATTTTTATCTGCCAATCTTTAGCGGCCTTGCTTTGTTAAATGGAGGGCTTTGTTTGCTTTTGTATGACCATGCGGACACGCTTGCTCATTGGATTGGCGATCCCAATTTGGAAAAGATATACAAATATGCAGCCCTTGTTTTTTTACTTGTCCCTTTTACGGCTTTGCTGCGCGGCGTTTTCCAAGGAGTCGGCAATATGAAGCCAACTGCCTTTTCGCAGATGGGTGAGCAACTCGTGCGAGTAACAATTATAATTCTCGCAGCGATCGCGGTAGCGTATGGTGGGAAAAGTGCGTATACAATCGGTCTAGCAGGGGCGTTGGCTTCTATCGCAGGTTCCTGTGTGGCATTGGTAGTGTTGGGCGTGTATTTTTGCAAACATCGCCCGGTTGATAGATCCAGAAGCAATGCGATTCCATGGACTTATTATTTACGGATGCTTGTGATGTTTGGTTTTGTTTCTGCTTTAAACCATATGGTTTTGATCGTCATGCAGTTAGCTGATGCGTTGACATTGCTGCCGGGCTTATTGAATAAAGGTTTCTCACTACAGCAAGCGATGGTAGAAAAAGGCGTGTTTGATCGCGGCCAGCCGCTGATTCAATTCGGCAGTGTTGTCGGATCATCCTTTGCTCTAGCTTTGGTCCCAGCTTTATCAGGAAAACGGTTAGATGATTACTATGCACCTGTTGAGCGGGCGTTGGCAATGAGTTTTTACCTGTCGGCTGGCGCAACGCTTGGGCTTGTCATGATCTTTCGAGAGACAAACGTCCTTTTGTTTCAAACGGATGACGGAACAGCGACCTTGCGCATTCTTGCTGTAGCCATTATGCTCAGCTCAGTAGCCATTACGTCGGCATCAATCCTTCAAAGCCTCGGTTATGCGATCCGAACAGCCTGCTTGATCGCGTTAGCTTTTGTCAGCAAATGGTTGTTAAACCTCTGGCTCGTTCCTCTATGGGGAATTATGGGTGGTGCTGTAGCAAGTGTTTTGTCCCTTGCGCTGCTTTCGCTATTTGTCCTATTGGTTTTGAAACGATTTTTCCCAAATCTTCGCTACAGTCGCTATATTCGCTGGCGGGCGTTTTTTGCCGCAGCAGGGGGAATGGTTATCTGTCTGTTTAGCGCTGAATGGCTCGGGTTATGCATCGGTTTGTCATCTAGGCTAGGATTGTTAGTATATGTGCTTTTGACTGTAGCAATCGGTGCAGCGGTGTATATTTTATTGCTTCTTCGCCTCGGTGCTTTTTCAGAAAAAGAATTAGCCGTATTGCCGTTTTCACGTTTCTTAATACGGTTGCAGAAAGGAGAGAGAACCCGTGGGTTATACGATTGAAATCGTCGGTTTAGGAGCCGGTGATATCGATCAGCTCCCGCTTGGCATTTACAAAAAATTGCTCCATTCCACTGATCCTATTTACGTAAGGACGATGGATCATCCCGTTGTAGATGAGCTGCGAGCAGAAGGTGTAGCGTTTTATTCATTTGATCATGTGTATGAGGCAAACGACAATTTTGCCGACGTTTATGCTACGATTGTTGATGCATTGCTTGATTTTTCTGCGAAATCGTCAATCATCTATGCGGTTCCGGGGCATCCGCTTTTGGCAGAGCAGACAACACATATGCTGCTTGAAGCGCGTGGTGACGATGTGAAAATTGTCGGCGGTCATAGTTATTTGGATGCTTTGTTCACCGCGGTTGAAATCGATCCGATCGATGGTTTCCAGTTCGTCGATGCCACTTCCTTTAACCGCAGCCAGCTTGACTACCGGCAGCATACTATTGTTTGTCAGGTGTATGATCGGATCGTCGCCTCGGATGTTAAATTAGCATTGTTGGAAGATTTGCCGTCGGACTTTTTGGTGACCATCGTCCAAGCGGCTGGGACGAAACGAGAAATAAAATGGACGATTCCGCTTGAAGAACTAGATCGCAGCGATGTGTTTGACAATTTAACATCGATTTATATACCGCCTGCTTCATCTGATTTATTACGTCACACATTTTCGTATCTTCGCGAAGTTATTCGCCGGTTGCGCGGCCCTGGTGGCTGCCCGTGGGATCAAAAACAAACCCACGAGTCGTTGCGGGAATACGCTATAGAAGAAGTGTATGAACTGATTGAAGCCATTGACGTTCAAGATATTGATGGGATGATTGAAGAGCTCGGCGATGTGCTTTTGCAAGTTATGCTGCATAGCCAAATTGCTGCAGATGACGGATATTTTACGATCGATGATGTCATCCGCTCGCTCACCGATAAAATGATCCGCCGTCATCCCCATGTGTTTAGTGATTCACACGTTCATAGTGCCGAGATGGCTCATAAAAATTGGGATAAGTTGAAAAAGGAAGAAAAAAAACGAGACTCTGTCCTGGATGGGGTTCCAACAGGCTCGCCGTCACTTGTTCAGGCGTATGAATTGCAAAAAAAGGCAAGTGAAGTTGGCTTTGATTGGGATGATATAGAAGATGTTTGGAACAAATTGGACGAGGAAATCAAAGAAGTTTATGCTGCTATTCAAACCGGTCATCCTCGAGATATTGAAAATGAATGGGGCGATGTGTTGTTTGTTTTAGTTAACCTCTGTCGTCATTACAACATTAATCCAGAATTGGCGCTCAACGCGTCGAATCAAAAATTCATTTCCCGATTTTCCTACATTGAAAAAGCTTTGCAACATGCAGGTAAAGACATCCATACTACTGCTTTGGAGGAAATGGAAAGGTATTGGAATGAAGCAAAGGGGAAGGAGTAATGTTCAATGCGTTTGGATAAATTTTTGAAAATTACGCGCTTGATCAAACGCCGTACTTTAGCGAAGGAAGTTGCCGATCAAGGGCGGATCACGATCAATGGGAATAAAGCTAAAGCATCGAGCAAAGTCAATGTCGGTGATGAACTAACCATCCAGTACGGTCAGAAATACGTTACCGTTCGGGTCAACGCTTTGAAAGAACATGTAAAAAAAGATGAAGTCGATACACTTTACGAAATCATTAATGAAGAAAAAAGATAATTGCATCGAGTTCTAATCTTGTCCCTCCCGTCATACAAATATAGTGACAGTGACAAGGAGGGCGTTAGGATGAATGGCTACAATCACAAAGATTATACAACGCGTGTCGAGAAGGACCACCAATTAAAAATCAACAACCGCAAAACAGTCGAGTTAACCGGAGTCAAAGAAGTAGATAGTTTTGATAGTGAAGAGTTTCTGCTGGAGACGGTAATGGGTTTTTTAATTATCCGCGGAGAAAACCTTCATATGAAAAGTCTTGATGTATCAGAAGGCATTGTCTCTATCAAAGGAACAATCTACGAGTTGTCCTATGTGGACGGGCATCATCAGGAGAAGGCTAAAGGATTCTTTAGCAAGCTATTTAGATGACACTCGATGTTCAATTTATGACGATCATTACAATGGTATTGGGCGGTTTCTATCTCGGCACGGCTCACGATACGTTCCGCCGGTTTTCCATTCATTGGCGGCAGCGGACGTTGCTAATGTATACGTTGGAGATTAGCTTTTGGCTCATTCAGACGCTCGTTTTATTTTATTTGTTATTTCTTGTGAATAACGGCGAGTTAAGGTTTTATGTTTTTTTAGCTGTTCTTTTAGGTTATGCTGCATATCAAGCTTTGGCAGCACCGTTATTCAAACGTATTTTGGAACGGATGATCTATCTTGTAAAGGCTGTATGGCATTTTGTTAATCAAGTCGGACAAGCGTTGGTCGTAACCCCCGTAAAATGGCTCGTGCACGTGCTGGCTGTTTTCATTCTATTTTTACTACGACTGATCAGCTCCATTTGTCTTTTTTTACTAAAGCTCATCTATTTTCCATTGAGATGGACATGTCGTCTCGCCTATCGGTGCGTACCGAAAAGAATGCAAAAAAATTTGGACAAAATCAGCTTCCATTATAGTAAAATCAAACATAACGTGATAAAATGGATGAAAAACAACGTGTCCAAATGGAGGTAGTTGTCTTTGGCCGTGCAAAGAAAAACGGTAACAAGACTCGATTCGTCTTATATGCAACAATATGACGCTTACATAGAAAGACAAAGACGAAAAAAGAAACGCTTGTTCCGCCGCCTCGCCTTATTTTCAATCATCGTTCTTATCGTTATTGGAACGATGGCTGCCTACCATGTGAAACAACGTGCGCTTCAAGCCGAAAAACAAAAAGAGTATGAACAATTGAAAGCGGAACTATCAGAGCTCGAAAAGCAAGAGCAGAACCTTCGTGAAGAAATCAATTTGTTGAATAATGAGGATTATGTATTGGAAATTGCTCGGACAAACTATTTCTTCTCTGAGGACGGCGAGATCATTTTCACACTTCCTGACGAAGATCCCGCATATTGACACGCTTTCATAATCAAGACTATAATATAAATGTATATGAAATTAATTACCATGCCACGATATGCTCGGAAATGAAAATATTTTTTCACTTCTGGCAAACGGCAGGTCCATTGGTTAAAATTTTTAAGGAGGAGCATTTTTTTTATGTCGATTGAAGTAGGCAGCAAACTGCAAGGAAAGGTAACCGGTATTACGCACTTTGGAGCGTTTGTCGAACTGGAGAAAGGTCCAACCGGACTCGTTCATATCAGTGAGGTTGCCGATAACTATGTAAAGGACATTAATGATTATCTTTCGATTGGTGATGAAGTTAAAGTGAAAGTGATTAATGTCGAAAAGGATGGTAAAATCGGTTTGTCGATTCGAAAAGCAACGGATAGACCAGCACGGCGGAGGCGGGATGAGTCATTTGAAGCTAAGATGAACCGGTTCCTCAAAGATTCTGAAGATCGTTTAGCCTCTTTGAAAAAGCATACCGAATCCCGGCGTGGAGGTCGAGGTGCTAAACGAGGGTAGCAGTTGCTGTCTATGAACGTTGCTCCATCATGCGATAAAATAATGAAAGCAGGTATCGCGCATTTTGCGATACCTGCTTTTTTACGTTAATCATCAGAATTTAAATAGCGGTGGAGGGATTCGAACCCCCGACCTCACGGGTATGAACCGTACGCTCTCGCCAGCTGAGCTACACCGCCTAATCAGTCACAGAAGATATAATACAACAGGATATTTGTCGTGTCAATAGGTATTCCAAAATATCCGACTTAATGCGGAAAATCGTTCATCACGTATGAAAGCCGTCGAACGATTTTTTTATCTTGTCCACTCGTTTTGACAAAAAAAACTCCCCATTTATGGTTTAATAGCGATCAAATGATAAGGGATAAGGAGTGTTTAAATGATCGATTCATTGCTCAGAGGAGAAACGAAAAGAAACGCGAAAATCCCCGTCTCATGGACAAAGTTTCGCCGAAAGACAAGCGGAAGGGTAAAAGCGATTCTGCTTGATAAAGGGCTTCTTTTTGTTGTTATCGGTTTTTTATTAGGACGAGCGGTCATATTGTCAGCGGTGTCCCCTTTTGCTATAGCTTTTTTGGCAACGATTTGGGCGGTGTATAGGAGCAAAGCCCCTAAAGTAATGCTCGCTATTGGATTAGGGTCACTCACTTATTCACCAATCCACAGTCTTTTTACGATATTAGCATTGATTGTATTCATCCTTCTTGTAAGCGTGTTTAAACAGACTGAGTATCGGCATGTACAGATACCGTTATTCGTTTTTCTTGCGACCGCAGCACCGCGCTTGTTCGTTTATTCAGTAACGGGTCAGTTGACTGCGTACGAATGGATGCTTCTTTCCGTTGAAGGGGTGTTGGGTGTTGTATTAGTACTGATTTTTATGCAGAGTATGCCACTATTAGCACAAAAAAAATATAATCCAGTCTTAAAAAATGAAGAAATTGTTTGCATGATTATCTTGATCGCCTCGATTTTAACCGGAACAATCGGCTGGCAAGTATACGGCGCCGCACTGGAGCAAGTGTTTTCGCGTTATGTTGTTCTCGTGCTCGCCTATGTTGGCGGAGCGGCGATTGGTTCAACGGTCGGTGTTGTGGCCGGTCTGATTTTGTCTTTGGCGAATGTGGCGAATCTCTATCAAATGAGCTTGCTCGCTTTTTCCGGTCTTTTAAGCGGCTTGTTGAAAGAAGGAAGAAAGATAGGGGTGGGTGCTGGTCTTTTAGTCGGGACGTTTCTCGTTGGGATCTATGGAGATACGACAGTGCTTATTCCGTCTCTTGTTGAGTCGGTTTTGGCTATTGGTTTGTTTCTGTTTACACCTGCAAATTGGTTTAAAAAATTATCCCGTTATATTCCGGGAACAGTAGAGTATACCGATGAACAAGAGCAATACTTGCAGAAAATACGCCATGTGACCGCCCGGCGTGTCGAACAGTTTTCCGATGTTTTCGGAGCGTTATCAAAAAGCTTCTCCGGTTATGAAAATGACGTGGCAGATGAAGAAGCGAAGCATAAAGAAACCGACTATTTTTTAAGCCAAGTGACCAAAAGCACATGCCAGACTTGTTTTATGAAAGAACGGTGTTGGCGACAACAATTCGATAAAACGTATGATTTGATGGCGAACTTGAAAGATGAGCTGGCGGAAAACGACGAGCCGACTTCACAACTTCGACGGGCCTTTGAAAATCATTGTGTTAAGTCTAAAAAGGTTATCAATACGGTCAAAGAAGAACTTTCCTTTTTTGAAGCAAATCAAAAATTGAAAAAACAAGTCACTGAAAGCAAACGTTTTGTCGCCGATCAGCTGCAAGGCGTTTCAGAGGTTATGGAAGATTTTTCCAAAGAGATTTTAAAAGAACGGCAACATCATGAAAAACAGGAAATACAAATTACTCAAGCATTACAGCAAGTCGGGATTGAACTGGAAAAGCTGGATATTTTCCGATTGGAAAAAGGCAATATCGACATCGAAATGACTCTTTCGTTTTATGAGTATCATGGGGAAGGACCCAAGGTTATTGCGCCGATGCTTTCGGATATTTTAGGGGAGACGATCGTCGTGAAACAGGCGGATATTTCACCGTTTCCGAATGGTTATGCTTTTTTTGCTTTCGGTTCAGCGAAAGATTATATTGTTAAAACGGGTATGGCGAATGCTGCTAAGGGTGGAGGACTGATTTCTGGTGATAGTTTTACGACGATTGAACTCGGCCAAGGTAAATATGCCATGGCCATAAGTGACGGGATGGGAAACGGAGCACGTGCTCGCGAAGAAAGCGAGGAAACCTTAAGACTTTTAGAGCAAATTTTGCAAACGGGTATTCCAGAAAAGGTGGCGATTAAAACGATCAATTCTATTTTGGCGCTGCGCACAACAGATGAGATGTATGCCACGTTAGATTTGGCAATTATCAACTTGCATAACGCGCTCGTTAATTTTTTGAAGATTGGCTCTACACCGAGTTTCATTCGAAGGGGTGGCGATGTATTAAAAGTGGAAGC
The DNA here is from genome assembly GCA_035301265.1 of Bacillota bacterium. Lineage (GTDB taxonomy): Bacteria > Bacillota > Bacilli > Bacillales > Amphibacillaceae > DATGUP01. The sequence goes on along the minus strand of DATGUP010000007.1, from coordinate 14,132 downwards.
GAGCAATTTGCCGATGGGTATTATTGAGGAAGTTGATGTGGATATCGTCAATGAACAACTGCAGTCAGAAGATTTGTTGATCATGATGAGCGATGGCATTTTTGATGGGCCAAAACACGTTGAAAATACGGATATCTGGCTTAAGCGGAAAATTCGTGCGATGGAAACCGATGAGCCGCAAGAGATTGCTGATCTGTTGCTAGAAGAAGTGATCCGTACGCGAAATGGTGATATTATTGACGATATGACCGTCCTTGTAGCTAAAGTGATGAAAAACATCCCCGAGTGGACCTCTATTCCCGTTCGTGAGGAAAAAGCTCAGTAACGCACCCGTTTGCCTCCAATAGGTTGTATATTTTCCTTATACAATGGCGATGCTGGTAATGGAAATATTTGGAGGTGATCGTGTGAAAAAAGGGACGCTGAAACAAATTTTATTGATTACAGACGGGTGCTCCAATAAAGGTGAAGATCCAGCAGCAACAGCAGCGCTCGCCTTTCAGCAAGGGATTACCGTAAACGTCATCGGAATTCTTGATGATGAAACAGAGGAATCAGCAGGTTTGGATGAAGTGGAGGAAATCGCTCTCTCCGGTGGTGGTGTCAGCCAGATTGTCTACAGAGAGGCTCTCCCGCAAACGGTACAAATGGTGACTAAACAAGCGATGACCCAGACACTACAAGGATTTGTCAATCAGGAATTGAAGCAGATTCTCGGTCCGGAGCAAACGATGGAAGATTTGGATCCAGACAAACGCGGTGAAATTATGGAAGTTGTAGAAGACATGGGTGAGACGTGTGATTTAGAAGTGCTCGTGCTTGTCGATACAAGTGCCAGTATGCACGACAAACTGCCGATGGTCAAAGAAGCATTGATCGACTTATCCATTAGTCTAAATGCGCGCATTGGTCGGAACCGTTTTTCCATATTTCGTTTCCCAGGCAAACGAAAAGATTTGCAAGAAGTGTTAGACTGGTCACCGAAACTGGAATCTATCTCTCACTTGTTTCCTAAATTAACTTCAGGCGGTATTACGCCGACAGGGCCAGCTATAAAAGAAGCGATGCATGCCTTTGGCAAGAAGAGTTTGTTGAGGAGATTCAAGCATGAAGAATCTGATGTCGAAGAAGCTTGATGTTGTTGTACAACCCGGTGTAGAAATAACGGGCAAATGGCATAATCGAACATGGCGGATTAAGCAAAAGCTTGGTAGCGGCGCCATTGGTTCTGTCTATTTATGTGAAGCAAACGGAAAACAAGCAGCGCTAAAGATTAGTGAAAAAAATACTTCCATGACTATGGAGGTCAACGTCCTCAAGTCATTTGCAAAGGTCCAAGGCGCACGTCTTGGACCTTATTTAATGGATGTGGATGATTGGGAAGCTCCAAACGGTATGGTGTATGCATTTTATGTTATGGAATATTTGCGCGGTGAGAGCATACGATCATTTATCAAAAAAAGAGGCGATGTGTGGCTAGGTGTTTTCATGCTCCAATTGCTCGACGACTTGGAACAACTTCATCAAAACGGCTGGGTGTTTGGGGATTTAAAGACAGACAACTTGCTCGTTGTACATTCCCCCATCCGTATACGGTGGGTTGATGTGGGTGGAACGACGCAAATCGGCCGGTCTATTAAAGAATATACCGAGTTTTTTGATCGTGGTTATTGGGAGATGGGCTCAAGAAGAGCTGAACCGGGCTATGATTTGTTTGCCTTCGTGATGGTTTGTTTAGATATTGCATACCCTAAGCGTTTTGCTAAGGGGACGCGCCCACAGTTAACCTTGGAGCAAAAAATTAATCATGCGCGCATTTTGCAACGATACCGTAAACCGCTCAAAAAGGCGATCCGAGGCGACTATTTGTCAAGTGCTGAAATGAAGCGTGATATCATCCAGATTCTCGATCATCTACGGCCGAATAACAGAAGAAACGTTCGACAGAGATATCATTCCACACAGCTTATGTTGGTCGAAAGCGGGGTTGTTTCGCTCATGGCGTTGATTTTTTATCTCATTTCTTTGCTGTTAGCGTGATGATCAAGTTCTTTGATTTTTTGAACGAACAAGATATGATAAGATGAGACATATATTCATATCTATGTATAGCAGGGATGACGATTGAATGGAAGCGAAAGTCAAGTCGTTTATTAAACAACATCAATTGCTTATCGACCACGCGACAGTGCTTGTTGCAGTATCCGGTGGACCGGATTCCATGGCGTTGCTACACTTTATGCATTCGCTTCGTTCAGAGTGGAATTTACGGCTCATCGCTTTGTCCGTGGATCATCAGTTGCGAGGAACGGAGTCTTTGGAAGATCTCCGTTATGTGGAGTCGATCTGTAATCAATGGAACATTCCGTTTATTGGAACGTCGCTCGATGTTCCCGGATATCAACAAAAAAAGCGGCTGGGAACGCAGGTTGCGGCTCGTGAAAAGCGCTACCGTTTTTTTGCGGAACAAATGAGGCGTTTGCAGGCGGATTTTTTGGCACTTGGTCATCACGGCGATGATCAAGTCGAAACGATGCTTATGAATTTTGTTCGTACGGCTAATCCGCGTGCATTTTCCGGTATCCCTGTCAAACGTGCCTTTTCCGGTGGATATATTATTCGCCCGTTTCTTTGTGTGACGAAAGAAGACTTAATGCAATATTGCAACCGCCATGCTATCACGCCCCGTCTAGATCCTTCAAATATGCAGACAAACTATATGCGGAACGATTTCCGGCAAAATATTTTGCCATTATTCAAAGAAAAAAATCCCCACATACATAAGAATGCACAACGTTTAAGTGAAATCCTCCAAGCGGATGAACAATACATCGAACAGGGAGCTGAACGGATGGTGGCAGAAATCGTCACATTTAGTAAAAACCCACCTCAGGCGACGTGTGATATCGATCGTTTCCAGTCGTATCCGATCGCTTTACAAAGGCGTGCCTATCATCTAATATTGAACTATCTATACGATGATTTACCTAATAACTTAAGCTATATCCATGAAGAACAGTTTTTTTCACTGATGAACAATGACAAAAGCAACGCCCGGATTGATTTCCCTAATGGTTTAAATGTGAGTAAATCATATGGAAAACTTCTGCTTCGTTTCCACACGGGCATACGACAAATGGCACCATTCCATTTCACGATAAATATACCTGATCATTTAGTGTTGCCGAACGGGTGGGAACTTAATGCACATTTTACTCAATATCCCGATGCAGAGGATAGGTATACATATGTATGCGATCAAAGCGCGGTTGCGCTGCCCCTTCATGTTCGGTCCCGAAGAAGCGGCGACCGTATGCGTCTAGCGGGGTTAGGCGGTCACAAAAAGATTAAAGATATCTTCATCGATGCGAAAATTCCGCCGGAAAAACGGGATGAATGGCCGCTTGTTGTCGATGACAGCGGAAAGATTTTATGGCTTGTCGGTTTGCGCAAAGGCCCGTATTTACGTGGCGAAGCGGGCGAATGTTACATTCGACTACGATTGAACAAGGGCAATGAAACAGGAGGAAAATAAATGCATAACGATATTGAAAAAATTTTAATTACGCAGGAGGAAATCACCGCTAAATGTGCCGAAATCGGCAAACAGCTGACAGAGGAATACGATGGAAGGTTTCCGCTCGCCATCGGAGTGTTGAAAGGTGCGCTTCCGTTTATGGCGGATGTTTTACGTTATACCGAAATCCATCTGGAAATGGATTTTATGGATGTGTCCAGCTACGGTGATCAAATGCGTTCATCTGGGGAAGTAAAAATCGTTAAGGATTTGGATACGAAAGTGGAAGGTCGCGATTTACTCATCATCGAGGATATTATCGATAGCGGTTTGACACTGAGCTATTTAGTTGATTTATTTAAATACAGAAAAGCAAAGTCGGTCAAGATTGTCACATTGTTGGATAAGCCGGCCGGAAGAAATGCGCATATCAAAGCGGACATTGTCGGTTTTGAGGTGCCGAATGAATTTGTCGTCGGCTATGGGTTGGACTATCAGGAAAAATACCGTAACCTCCCGTATATCGGTATTTTGAAACCGGAAATTTACGGCGGAGATGAAGGCTAAATCGGATTTATACTGAGGTATGATTCTTTATAATATAATGGGCAATTTAACAATAAAGATAAATAAGCAAAATTAGTTGTGTAAAAACTTTTTACTATGGTACTATGTATTATAGTTTTTCCCGCTTGGGAGGAGGTAAGCAATGAATCGAATATTTCGCAATGCGCTCTTTTATTTACTTATATTCCTTGTGATTATCGGTATTTTAAGTTTATTAAGAGGGCAGAATGATCAAGCTGAAGAATTAGACGTACAGCAATTTTTGGATGCTTTAAATAATGGCGAAATCAAAGAAATGACAATGCAGCCATCTCATGGCATCATGCGATATAAAGGTGTGCTAGCCAAAAACGATGAGCCGTTTGTGGCACAAACACCCGATAATACGGAAATCATTGCCGATATTACAGAACAGGCGTTAGAACAAAGCATACTTCATGTCGAAGAAGAGGAACAGCCAAGCGGATTTGTCACACTGCTTACGACGATGATTCCATTTTTAATCATCGGATTGATCTTCTTCTTTATTTTAAGCCAAGCTCAAGGTGGCGGCGGTGGCCGCGTCATGAATTTTGGTAAGAGCAAGGCGAAGATGTACAGTGAGGATAATAAGAAAAAAGTCCGCTTTGAAGATGTGGCAGGAGCCGACGAAGAAAAGCAGGAGCTTGTCGAAGTTGTTGAATTCTTGAAAGATCCGCGCAAATTTGCCAGCTTAGGGGCTCGTATTCCTAAAGGCGTGCTTCTTGTAGGGCCGCCGGGAACGGGTAAGACACTTCTTGCTCGCGCGGTTGCTGGTGAAGCGGGGACACCATTCTTCTCAATCAGTGGCTCGGACTTTGTTGAGATGTTTGTTGGTGTCGGAGCCTCTCGTGTGCGTGATTTGTTCGAAAATGCTAAGAAAAATTCACCGTGTATCATTTTCATTGATGAAATCGATGCGGTCGGTCGTCAGCGCGGTGCCGGTCTCGGAGGAGGCCATGATGAACGGGAGCAGACTTTGAACCAATTGCTCGTGGAGATGGATGGTTTTGGGGCTAACGAAGGTATCATTATTATCGCAGCTACAAACCGTCCGGACATTTTGGACCCAGCTCTTTTACGTCCAGGCCGTTTTGACCGGCAGATTCCAGTTAATCGCCCGGATGTCAGAGGGCGTCAGCAAGTGCTCAAAGTACACGCTAAAGATAAACCCCTCGATGATACAGTTGATTTAAAAACAATCGCAATGCGCACGCCCGGTTTTTCCGGTGCCGATTTGGAAAACTTATTGAACGAAGCGGCGCTTGTGGCAGCTAGAGCAGACAAGAAAAAAATCGATATGCTCGATGTCGATGAAGCGATTGACAGAGTTATCGCCGGACCTGCGAAGAAAAGCCGGGTAATTTCAGAAAAAGAACGGAATATTGTAGCATACCACGAAAGCGGCCATACGATCATCGGCATGGTTCTAGACGATGCGGATACCGTTCATAAAGTGACGATTGTCCCCCGCGGTCAGGCGGGTGGCTATGCCGTTATGCTGCCAAAAGAAGATCGCTACTTCATGACCAAACCAGAGCTCTTTGATAAGATCACGGGCCTTTTAGGCGGTCGTGTCGCTGAGGAGATTATTTTTGGTGAGGTGAGCACCGGCGCCTCCAATGACTTTGAACGCGCGACTGCTATTGCTCGCAAGATGGTAACCGAATACGGTATGAGCGATAAAATCGGCCCGCTACAATTCAACGGCGGCAGCGGAGAGGTATTCCTCGGACGAGACATTCAAAGTGATCCGAACTACAGTGATAAAATTGCTTATGAAATTGATACAGAAGTCCAAAACTTTATCAACTATTGTTACGACCGTGCGAAAACCATTCTGACAGAACATAAAGATAAGCTAGAATTGATTGCTCAGACGCTGCTTGAAGTGGAAACATTAGATGCCAAACAGATCCGCTCGCTATTCGAACACGGCGTTCTACCAGAGGAAGAAGACGATAGTGACGATACAACATCAGAACCGTCAGCTTATGAAGATGTCAAAGTGAATATTAAATCTAAAACGGACGAAGATATAGAACCTGAATCGTTTGAAGAAGCAAAGCGACGCGCCGAGGAAAAGTTGAAAAGGGAAAAAGAAGAACGGAAAGAACAGCCGGAGCAAACAGATGCAGAATCGTCTACCGAAGATGATAAAAACAAATGATAACCATGTGTACAGCCCCTGACTTTGGGGCTGTTTTTTCGCCGATAGGAAAGTATAAACTTTTCTATCGGCAAAAGTGTCATGAAGGCATTCGCCTGTTATCCGGGGCGAATGCCACGTTTTCTAATATTCAATTTTGCTATAGAATTATGGTATAGTTTAAAAAGAGAAAATTGTTTTACAGGAAGGTTTGATCAACATTGCTTTTCGTACTAGATGTTGGAAATACAAATACAGTTTTAGGGGTCTTTAAAGGAGATTGCTTGCAACATGAATGGCGCATTAAAACCGATCGCCACCGAACAGAGGATGAGATGGCTGTACTCGTAAAAGCACTGTTCGATCATAAAGGGATATCTTTTGCCGATATTAACGGTATCATTATCTCATCGGTAGTACCCCCACTTATGTTGGCGTTGGAAAAAATGTGCACCCAATATTTTAATCTGAAGCCATTGATCATTGGCGATGAAGATGTTGATCCTTGTTTAAATATACGTTATCCAAATACCGCAGAAATAGGTGCCGATCGCATTGTCAATGCAGTCGGCGCTATAAAAAAGTACGGAGCGCCGCTTATTATCATCGACTTTGGTACGGCGACAACGTATTGTTATATCAATGAGGATGCAGAATATGAAGGAGGATTAATCGCCCCTGGAATATCGATTTCCATGGATGCATTATACCGTACAACGGCGAAGTTGCCCAAAATCGAAATTCAGGCGCCTCAACGCGTGATCGGCTCCTCAACGGTAGAAGCGATGCAATCTGGTATTTTTCACGGCTATGTCGGTCAAGTTGATGGGATTGTCCGCCGGATAAAACAGGAAACGAACCAAAATCCAAAAGTCATTGCCACAGGTGGACTTGCTTCCTTGATCGCCGACGCGTCGAAAACAATTGACCATGTCGAACCGCACTTAACATTAAACGGTTTGTATTATATTTATCATAAAAACAACGGTGAAGGAGATTGTTGATCCTATGCAAGACTACTTAATAAAAACAACGGCTTATAATGGCATGGTTCGGGCTTATGCTGCTTTAACATCGCACACGATTGAAGAAGCGCGAACGCGTCAGGATACATGGCCGACAGCTTCAGCAGCGATGGGACGAACGATAACGATTGCTGTCATGATGGGGGCCATGCAAAAGAACGATGATACGCTTACAGTAAAAGTGGAAGGAGACGGCCCGATCGGTGCGATTATCGCAGATAGTAATGCTAACGGACATGTCCGAGGCTATGTTATTAACCCGCATGTCGATTTTGAATTGAATGAACACGGAAAACTTGATGTCGCTCGAGCGGTCGGTAAAAAAGGCACGCTTAGCGTTGTCAAAGATGTCGGTCTGAAGGATTACTTTACCGGTCAAACGCCGCTTATTTCCGGGGAAATAAGCGAAGATTTTACATCTTATTTCGTTAATTCGGAACAAATTCCTTCAGCTGTCGGCGCGGGGGTGCTCGTTAACCCAGATAACTCTATAGCCGCATCGGGCGGTTTTATCGTCCAGGTTATGCCTGGGGCCGATGAGGATCTCGTGGCGAAGATGGAATCGAGAATCCAAGTATTCCCACCGATATCTAAATTAATAGAAAAAGGACATACACCGGAAGAAATACTCGCTCGCCTTTTTGGAAATGAAAACATAGAGATCCATGAACAAATACCTGTGCAATTTCGATGCCGATGCTCCAAAGAACGGGTCGAGCGCGCGATCATCGGCATGGGCAAGGACGAGATTCAGAATATGATCGAAGAAGACCATGGGGCTGAAGCGACGTGCCATTTTTGCAATGAAACTTACCGTTTTACCGAAGAAGAGTTAGAAAAATTGCTGCATTCCGGTGAACAGTCATGAAAGGAAGACGTTTATGTCGAAAAAGCTGCTTCTCGGTATAATCATCATCCTTTTGATTACGAATATTGCAACGTTGTTATTTTGGAGCAAGAATAAGCGAGAAGAAACAACGATAGAGGAAAACGACGTTACAATAAGTTCCACCGATCCGGTAGCTACAATTGACAAAGACACCATCACGTATGACGAATGGATGGATGACTTACGGAACAATTATGGAAAACAACAATTAAAATCAATGATCGATCACCACATCGTCAACAAGCTGGCGGCGGAAAAAAACATCATCATAGATGATAAAGTTCTCGACCGAGAAGTAGCTCACCTCACGACCATGGCGGGGATTATGACGAAAGAAGAGGCCGCTCGACGGGAAAAAGAGTGGCGCGAAGCTGTCGAATACCGCTATCAATTGGAAATGCTTTTGACGGATGGCGAAAAGGTGCCGGAAGCCGACATTCGAGAATTTTACGATAATTACCATAAACAATACGATTTCGAAGCGTCTATTCAGTTGTCGCATATCGTTTTGCCGAATATGGAAACGGCAGAAAAAGTGAAACGAGAGCTCGATAGCGGGGCATCTTTTGGGCTGCTTGCGCAGGAGTATTCTGTCGATGAAGAGACGAAGGATGATGGTGGTTACCTCGGCTTTTTTGTTCATACAAGTCAGTTTATTCCGGATGGTTATGTTGAAAAAGTGTCGGAAATGAAAGAACATTCATATAGCAAACCGTTTGAAACAGACGACGGTGTAGCGATTATTTATTTACATCGAAAACTCCCTACCATCACATTTACATATGAAGAAATAAAACCTTATATTAAAAACGAACTCGCATTAGAACGAACGGATCAATCGTTAACAGCTGATCCTCTATGGAATAAGTTCGATATTGACTGGATATACGAATAATCATGAAACATGACATTTTTATTGACAAAAACGATTCGAACACATATATTAAACATAAATCCTATATGATTACTAGGAATTAGGAGGATCGCTTATGCGGGTTGCGGATACGATCGTCGGAGTGATCGGAGAGACCCCGATTGTTAAGCTGAAGCAAGATGCAACTAAAGATCAAGCTGATATCTATGTCAAGTTAGAATTTATGAACCCAGCGAGCTCAGTCAAAGATCGAATTGCTATGGCTATGATCGAGGCGGCGGAAAAAGACGGTACTTTAAAAGAAGGCGACACGATTATTGAACCGACCAGCGGTAATACAGGTATTGGATTGGCGATGGTTGCAGCGGCAAAAGGGTATAAGTCTATTTTGGTTATGCCGGATACGATGAGTATGGAGCGCCGTAATCTTTTACGCGCTTACGGTGCAGAGCTCGTCCTTACCCCTGGTGCTGAGGGAATGAAAGGTGCGATTCAAAAGGCAGAGGAATTGCAAAAACAACACGGTTATTTTATGCCCCAGCAATTTAGCAATGAATCAAATCCAGATATTCATGCTCGAACGACCGGTGAAGAAATCGTCAAACAAATGAAGGACGGTTTGGACGGTTTCATATCCGGAATCGGTACAGGCGGAACGATTACGGGTGCGGGTAAAGTATTGCGAAAACATTTTTCGAATATCAAAATTTATGCCGTTGAGCCGGAAGATTCCCCTGTTCTCTCTGGAGGTAACCCAGGTCCGCATAAATTGCAAGGACTGGGAGCTGGATTTGTACCAGATATCCTCGATACAACGATTTATGACGATGTGATTCGTATTTCCAATGACGAAGCGTTTAAGGTGGCGCGTCAGGTAGCCACATCCGATGGCATTCTCGGCGGAATTTCATCCGGTGCAGCGATCGCAGCCGCGCGACAAGTAGCCGATGAGTTAGGAAAAGGCAAAAAGGTTTTAGCCATTTTGCCAGATAATGGTGAACGTTATTTATCAACATCGTTATATCAATTCGATCATGAAAATGAATAAAATAATGGGTTGGCTCCTATCATCGAGGATGCCGGCCCTTTTTTATGGTAACCATTCTTTTGTCAGATGATGAAAAATAGTTTTTCCGAATATGCTGTGGTAGTATAGTAACCGAATAAATAAGCGAGAAGGGTTGGCTGGCTATGGAGCAACGAACAAAACGATTTAATCGAGGCGAACGCACTCATATTATGGGGATATTAAACGCTACACCGGATTCTTTTTCCGATGGTGGACAATTTAATTCGGTCGATAAGGCTATAAAACATGCTGTTGAGATGGAAAAGCAAGGTGCAGATTACATCGATATTGGCGGTGAGTCGACACGACCAGATCATGAACCTGTTTCGGAAGCTGAAGAGATCAAGCGTATCATTCCTATCATCAAGGCGGTGCGTGAAAATATAGATATCCCGATTTCTGTTGATACATATAAGGCTGAAACGGCAAGGCAAGCTATAGAAGCCGGAGCTAGCATGATCAATGATATTTGGGGTGCGAAAAAAGATCCGGAAATGGCTGTTGTCGCTTCCGAATATAATGTACCGATCGTTCTCATGCATAACCGGTCAAACAAAAATTACACATCATTGATCGATGATATGAAGCGAGATTTAAGTGAAAGTATTGATATTGCTCTAAAAGCAGGTGTATCTGATGCCAACATCATCATTGATCCTGGCATTGGCTTTGCTAAAACGGCAGCGGATAATTTAGTCGTGATGAACAATTTGGAGAAGTTTGCCGACCTCGGTTTCCCAATTCTTCTCGGTGCTTCGCGCAAGTCATTTATCGGCAAAATCCTCGATGTTCCTGCACAAGCCCGGGATAATGGAACAGGGGCTACGACGTGTCTAGGTATTGTTAAAGGAGCACAAATTATTCGCGTACACGATGTTAAACGGCATGTAGAGCTGGCTAAAATGATGGATGCAATGCTATCGAGCACGGACCCCCGAGAAGGTACTTCTTAATATCCTATAGTTTACACACCTGTTTTTAAGGAGGCGCTTCATTTGGATAAAATTTTACTGAAGAAAATGGTGTTTTACGGCTATCATGGCTTGTTCCCAGAGGAGACGAAGCTCGGCCAACGATTTTATGTCGATTTAGAGTTACATGCCGATTTGAGCAAAGCAGCAGCTACCGATGATATCGGCGCATCAGTCGACTACGGACGTGTTTATGACACGGTGAAAAACGTTGTGGAAGGTGAACCGAAAAAGCTCATAGAAACCGTTGCTGAGTCTATTGCACAGGAGCTTTTTCATACGTTTTCGCTGCTAAGGGCTTGCTCCGTGAAGGTTACCAAACCCGATGCGCCTATTCCCGCATCTTTTGAATCAGTCGCCGTTGAGATTTTTCGGGAGCGTCCGTCATGAACAATGCTTACATTGCACTAGGTGCGAACATTAAGCCGCGCGACTATTATATGGAGCAAGCGATCAAACGAATAAAAGCACACAACCAGATTGACATTTGCGCTACTTCTGCTGTCTATGAAACGGCTCCGGTCGGCTATGAAGATCAAGGTCATTTTTTAAACAGTGTAATCCATGTTCAAACATCACTTGATCCGTTTGAATTGCTCACATTTTGTCAGTCTGTTGAACATTATTTAGGTCGCAAGCGGACGATTCGTTATGGTCCGCGCACGATCGATCTTGACATTTTGCTTTATAATCATGAAAATATAGAAACAAAGCGTTTAACAATCCCCCACCCACGCATGCACAAGAGAGCTTTTGTGCTCGTTCCGCTTAAAGAATTGGCACCTGATCTCGTCGTACCAGGTAAAAATAAAAATGTCGCCGATTTGGTGAATGATCTTCCAGAAGCAGATAAGCGCGATGTTGTCATCTGGAAACCAACGGGATGAACGACGTATACATGATTTGCGATCGTACGGTGGACAAACTGAGTTTTAAAGCAGCGATATGTCGTGGTGTTTGCATCAAGCCTGTATTGTGTCTCTTGAGGCTGGGCAGGCAAATGTTTTAAGTTTGCAAAAAATCGTTATCGATCCATTGGTTAGAGCGAGCTTGTCCATTCTCAACGCATTTAGAGGCTTGGCTTAACCATTTTTCATTGAGTCAGTATTATATATTGGAGTGATGGAGATGTCTGAAGAACTTAATGAGCACATGCGCGTGCGGCGGGAAAAAATGAATGCCTACAAAAAGCAAGGGATTGATCCGTTTGGTGAGAAATTTCCACGAACGCATTTAGCGCAAGATTTGCATGATAAATACGGTCACTTTTCCAAAGAGGCACTGGAAGAGAAAAATGATCAAGTGACGATCGCGGGCCGAATCATGACAAAGCGAGGAAAAGGAAAAGTAGGATTTACTCACATTCAAGATGTCACCGGACAAATCCAACTCTATGTCCGAAAAGATGAAATCGGCGATAAGGCTTATGAGCTTTTCAAAACAGTCGATTTAGGCGATATCGTTGGTGTGACAGGAGTCATGTTCAAAACAAACGTAGGTGAGCTGTCGGTCAAAGTAACTGAATTTCAACTTTTAACAAAGGCACTTCGCCCACTGCCGGAAAAATACCACGGTTTGAAAGATGTAGAGCAGCGCTATCGGCAACGCTACCTCGATTTAATTACTAATCCAGATAGCAAACAAGTCTTTGTTTTACGTAGCAAAATCATCCAATCAATGCGCGATTATTTGAATCAACAAGGATTTTTGGAAGTGGAAACACCGATGATGCATACCATTCCAGGAGGAGCAGCCGCCCGACCATTTGAAACGTATCACAATGCATTGGATATTCCATTATACATGCGAATTGCCATTGAACTTCACTTGAAACGTTTGATCGTCGGCGGTCTGGAAAAAGTTTATGAAATTGGCCGGGTTTTCCGCAATGAAGGTGTTTCTACACGACATAATCCTGAATTCACCATGATCGAACTATACGAGGCTTATGCTGATTTTCATGATATTATGGAATTGACAGAAAACATGATTGTGCATATCGCCGAAGATGTGCTAGGTACAACGACGATTACGTACGGTGATCACGATATTTCTTTACAACCTACCTGGAGACGACTGCATATAGTTGATGCGATTAAAGAATATACCGGTGTGGATTTTTGGCAACAGATGAGCGATGAACAAGCAAAAGAGTTAGCGAAGGAACATGGTGTAGACATAACGGACCATATGACATATGGTCATATTGTCAACGAGTTTTTTGAACAAAAAGTAGAAGAAAATCTTATCCAGCCGACATTTATATACGGACATCCAGTAGAAATATCACCGTTAGCGAAGAAAAATAAAGACGACGATCGGTTTACCGATCGGTTTGAATTGTTCATTGTCGGCCGTGAACACGCCAATGCTTTCAGCGAACTAAATGATCCCATTGATCAGCGAGAACGTTTTGAAGCTCAAGTCGAAGAACGTGCCCAAGGAAATGATGAGGCGCATTTAATGGATGAAGACTTCTTAGAATCATTGGAATATGGAATGCCGCCAACGGGTGGGCTTGGCATTGGTATCGACCGACTTGTTATGCTGCTTACAAACGCTCCGTCTATTCGTGATGTACTCTTATTTCCACAAATGCGCCGAAAATAGTATGTACCCGATCGTGGTAGGATGTCCTTGAAACGGGTTTGGTGACCGTTTCGGGGTACATCCTTTTCCATAAATGATCAGCTATAGCATTGCTGAAACTGAGAAATCCGGACCTGAGAACACAGGCGGCTAAATCATGTGATGTTACGAATGCCAACAGAAGAACATTTTGGGCAACCATATATTTCCACTCATTTTCGACTTGATTTAAGGAAAAAATCATGGTAAATTGATTAACGTTGCGCGACAAAAGAAAAAATATTTCACATTGAACATTGACACTCATTTTTAAAGGTGTTATATTAATAAAGTCGCATTTTGAGGAAGCGACCTACTATTTGCTCCTTGAAAACTGAACAAAACAACCAGAACGATGATTCGTGTTGATGCGAATCGAGATCATAGACGTCAACGATTGTTATCGATCGTTGATCAGATCGACT
>DATGUP010000006.1:0-20299 GCA_035301265.1 Bacillota bacterium | reverse complement strand
TTTTCTACTACGTAAATACTCTAGAAAAGTGGATATGTTTGACTGATACGCTCTTCTTGTACTATGTGCTAAATTTCTCCCCACTAAATCTTCGTAAAAAAGTTCGATGTCCTCAGAGTCAATTTCCCATATAAACTTATTGATAAGTGTAAGAAATTCATTAACATTCCTTAACCCCAAAGTTATTGTGTGATCAGTATATCCTACAGCTTTCCTCTGAAGCTCCCAAGATGACAATAATTTAGTCTGAAGTTCCTTCTTTTGACTTAATGTTACAAAGTTTTGTTTCTTTTCACCTCCATCAATTAAAATCAGGTTGGAATTTGTCATATTGCGCACCACCTTTTTAGGCATTACCTAAATTTATTAGGTGTTGCCATAATACCACGGGCAATAATCAATGTCTAACTTAAACATAATCCGATGATTGTGGACACAAATAATCGAAGCCGCTGAGCGTTTCACTGCTTCGCGATAAACTTCACGAGGATGAACAACCGATGAATTCAAACTGCCGATAAATACCGTCTCTCTATGGAAAATTTGGTTTTTAGTATCCAAAAAAAGCACAACAAAATGTTCTTGTTTCAAATGCCGCATGTCTTCCATAACAAAATGAGCGCCGTCTTCTGGTGTTTTAACCACATAAGGGGCATAGGGTTTGTAGCGGTGCATTCGCTTTCCCAACTCGGTGGCAGCAAGAACAACAACTCCCTTGGCTTTCCCTATTCCTTTTATAGCTGTCAATTCTTCAATCGTCGCATCCTGGAGCAGATTTAGTCCTTCAAAATGCACTAACAATCGATGCGCAAGCGCCATTACCGATTCGCTTTTCGTGCCTGTACCAAGCAGGATGGCAAGCAATTCTTGATTGGATAATCGGCTGGCACCAAACCTCAATAGACGCTCACGCGGACGTTCATCTTTGGGAACATCTTTGATCATGATCGATGACATATTATCGTCTCCACTCCTTTTGCAAAGTTGTCCCCATTTTATCCGCTGTTAAACTTTTACACAAATATCTAAAATAAAATTTCCATCTGGTAAAAAGCATTAATATTTAAAAAAAGTTGTATGAAATCGATATATTCATCATATCTTTTACCCATAAAAGATAAAACTAATCTTTCTTACCTCTATACATCAATCACCGATTTTTCAAACAGATGCCATATCTTCAACAAAGCGTGCCGATCATCTTTTGTATCAGCATCCTCCTCAATAGATGTCACCAACTCTTCCAATTGCCGGTAAAATTCATGCAACGAACCGTTTGTTTCTGGATGATTATCGAGCAGCGTTTTCCAATCACCCCAAGATACGCCTGCCTGATCATTAATCGATTTTAATGATGTATGCCATTGATCTCGAATGGAAACAAGCCATTCGTATTCTTTCTCATATAGTTGCAACTCAGCTTCCGGTGTCTTCCATTCCTTGATATATACGTCTAAGCCATTGTCATTCAACTCTTCGATCTGGCTTTCCATCTGTTTTTTCGCACCGCTAATGCCGATGAAAACATGGTAAGCTTCATCCCTCTTCCAAACAATCGATGAAAATCCCGCCTTTGCAAATGCATCAACCATTTCATTGGCATTAGCTTTATCAGAAAAAACGCCACCTTGCAAAACATAAGCGTGGAGCGATTCAAAAATTGCAGTTGTTTTCTCTCTTGTCACCGCTTGATCGTCTATGTCAGCAGTTGATGCAGGAGCATTCATGTCGCCCTCCGATTGATTATTGTTTAAATCGACGATGACATTCAGCATAATGAACCCGAGAAAAACACCGATCACCGCCGCTGATAAAACAGAAAGAATCACAGGTTTATACTTTTTTCTAGACATAGACCGATCATCCGGCCGTGATGAATCGCCATTGGAAAATGTAAGAGTTTCCGCATCCACATTGGATTCTTCTAGTACTGCCGCTTGTTCATTCAAAGCGGATTTTTTGGATGTTTTATAACATGATAACGTTTTGTTTTTACCAGCAACTTTTACGGTAAGTGATTTTTTTTCGCCCACTAGTTACCCCCGCTTTGCTCGGTTTATATCAATCTAGCACAATAGGGGATAAAAAGTAAGGCGAGGATTGTCTTTCTTGTAAAAAAATTTTCAACATAATTTACGCTTTTTCGGCGATAAGCACATTTGTTTCACCTGGACAGCTTCGTTTGCAAATAATGCCGCACCAAAGCAATAAAATGCAATGAACCTGTGATAAAGAGTGCGTGGTGCGATATTTTCGATCGATCTACAAGGATGTCAACAGCTTTTTTCCAGTTGTGCCATAAATATTTTTGTCGGCTCTTTGTCAACTTGTACAATTCCTTCGCTTTTGCAGCACGCGGGTGGTTGAACGACGTTAAGGTGATGGATGAAAAATAAGGGGTGAGTTGTGTTAGCATTGTCTGCACATCCTTGTCCTTAAAACCAGCAAATATGAGATGTTTTTTGTTCCGATGATTCATCGATTGAATGGTGTCTAGAAAGGATTGAATACCTGCAGGATTATGCGCACCATCCAAAACGATCAACGGATCGGAATGAACCACTTCAAAACGGCCGGGAATATGCGCACGGTATATACCGTTCAGTGCTTTTTGCCAATCAATTGAAAACCCCTGCTCAGTCATTTGTATTAATGCCATGACGGCTAGGGCGCTGTTTGCCACCTGATGTGTACCTTTCATACGGATACAAACACGAAAAGGGCCCCATCCAGCATATTGAAATTGGTAAATTTGGTGATGAGGCGACTGTTCCAATCTTTCATAAAAAAAATCGTTTAACAACGTGTACGTCGGAGCGGACTTGCGACATGCTATATGTTTGATAATGGCGAGCGCTTTTTGATTCATTTTCCCAACAATAACTGGAATGTTATTCTTTATAATTCCCGCTTTATGGCATGCGATTTCCTCCAATGTATCCCCTAAAAATGCCGTATGATCCAAGGCGACATTTGTTATAATAGACAAGATAGGGTGACATACATTTGTCGTATCTTCTCGTCCGCCCATACCTACCTCGATCAGCGTTATATCGGTAAACCGGGAAAAATAAAGAAAAGCAATAGCTGTCATGATTTCAAATTCAGTTGGTGCTTCACCAGCCTCATCAAGGATACGAACGTATGGATACACTTCTCGAAATAAAGATATGAATTGGTTTTTCGTTATTTTATTGTTGTTGCAAAATATATAACCTAACAAACCGCTCATACTTGGTGAAGAAAAGACACCAACACGGTAACCATTCGCCTGCAATGCTTGTTGTAAATAACAAATTGTTGATCCTTTGCCGTTTGTCCCGGCAACATGGATGGCGATAGTGTCGTTCTGAGGGTTACCCAACATTTCCAACAAATGACGGATGCGATGCAATCCTGGTTTTATCCCAAGGTTTTGTCTATTTTCCATGAATAATTCGATATTTTCAAATCGATCAAACATAGCTCCAACTCTTTTCAATGATAATCATAAATCAGGATATAGTATACCACCGAATAACGAAACGACAAAACAACAAACGACCGGCAGGAGGCATTTATCCATGAATTTTTCCGGATGGATTATTTACAACGGCCATTTACCCGGACAAAAATTTCTTGATTTTGCACAATGGCTACAACAAGCTGCTATCCAAAAAGGTTTACAAACCACCATTTACAAGAACAATGATTTATTAGCCCATTTACAAACAACATCCTGTAATATTTTGACGAATAAAACCGATTCTTTGCCGGATTTTGTTATTTTTACCGACAAAGATATTTATTTAGCGAAACAGCTGGAATATTTAGGCGTCCCTGTTTTCAACAATGCACAGGCAATCGAAGTGAGCGATGATAAAATAGCGACGTATCAAACACTTGTCAAACATCATTTGCCAATTCCCGAAACAATCATCGCCCCAAAACAATTTTCCCGTACAATTCCGATTGATCCATCTTTTGTACGACAAGCGGCGGATACATTAGGATTGCCGATGATCTTAAAAGAAGCATATGGATCGTTTGGTGAACAGGTCTATTTCATTCATTCATACGATGATTTGCTTGCAAAAGTCAAAGCTTTACAAGGCAAGCCATTTGTATTCCAGCAATATATTGCAACAAGTTATGGAAAAGATAAGCGTCTCCACGTCGTCGGTGAAAAAGTCGTGGCGGCGATGATTCGCAAAGCATCCAATGATTTTCGTGCCAATGTCACAGCAGGAGGAACAATGCAAGCGTATGAACCATCACGGGAAGAAGTAGAAATGGCTGTTCGCGCTGTAAAAGCTATCGGCGCTGATTTTGCAGGTGTCGATTTATTGTTTGGCCCTGATGAGTCGGCATTGGTTTGCGAAGTTAATTCCAATGCTCATATCCGAAACATATACGACTGTACACGTATCAATGTAGCTGATTTTATTATTGATCACATCGTTCATAAATTAAAAAATCGAGAAAGAAATCGTAACGATGCATAAATTATCAAAGGTGGAATTCCTATTTCAAACAGAATTCCACCTTTCGTTTTCATGCTTTAAGCTCGGCTAATCTGGCCTTAACTTTCGCCTGTTTATCGAGATAGTCTTTTTCCTTCGCTCTTTCTTCATCGACAATAGCTTGGGGTGCTTTATTGACAAAGTTTTCATTTGCTAATTTCTTTTGCACACGCTCTACTTCTTTTGTCCATTTTTCCAATTCTTTCTCTAAACGGGCGATTTCTTTATCAATATCAATCAAGCCTTCCAAAGGCAAGTAAATCTGTGCTCCTGTCACAACGGCGGACATGGCTTTTTCCGGCACATTTACTTCCTCAGCAATGACAAGCTTTCCTGGATTACAGAAACGTTCCAAATAATGACGTTCATTTTCCAGTTCTTTAACGATGTCATTATTTTCGCATTGAATGAGCATCGTAATCTCTTTTGATATCGGTGTGTCAACTTCTGCTCGGATATTCCGGACAGACTTGATAATGGAAACGAGACGTTCCATCTCCGCGGCTGCTTTTTCATTATGGAATTGTTCCTGGACAACAGGCCACTGAGCAACCGTTATTGATTCACCTTCGTGCGGTAGCTTTTGCCAAATTTCCTCAGTGATAAACGGCATGAACGGATGTAGCATGCGCAATATTTGATCGAGGACATGAGCAAGAACAGAGCGAGTCGTTTGCTTTTTAACTTCGTCATCTCCGTATAAAGGAATTTTGGCCATTTCAATATACCAATCGCAAAAATCATCCCAAATGAAGTTATACAGATTGCGCCCAGCTTCACCGAATTCATATTTATCGGTATTTCGCGTTACATGTTCGATCGTCTCATTCAGCCGTGTTAAAATCCATTTATCGGCAAGCGACAAGTCCCCTGTCAAATCGATATCATCATACGTGAAACCTTCTAGATTCATTAACGCAAAGCGGGATGCATTCCATATTTTGTTCGCAAAATTCCAAGTCGCTTCCACTTTTTCCCATTGGAAACGCAAATCTTGTCCTGGAGTTGATCCCGTTAAAAGGAAATATCTCAACGAATCAGCACCGTATTTATCGATCACATCCATCGGGTCGACACCGTTTCCGAGGGATTTACTCATTTTTCGCCCTTCTGCATCACGGATTAACCCGTGAATGAGCACATCTTTAAACGGACGTCGACCGGTAAATTCCTTCGATTGGAAAATCATCCGCGCGACCCAAAAGAAAATGATGTCATAACCAGTGACTAAGACATCGGTTGGAAAGTAGCGCTGGAAATCAACAGCGTCCTCATCAGGCCAACCCATTGTCGAAAAAGGCCATAGAGCAGAAGAAAACCATGTATCGAGCACGTCTTCATCTTGTTCCCAATTCTCAATATCTTCCGGTGCTTCACGCCCGACGTAAATTTCATTTGTTTCCTTATGATACCAAGCCGGTATTCGATGGCCCCACCAAAGTTGCCGAGAAATACACCAATCGCGAATATTTTCTAACCAGTGCAAATATATCCGTTCGAATCGTTCTGGGAAGAAATGGACCTTTTCGCTGCTTTGCTGCATTTTAATGGCGGCTTCAGCGAGCGGCTTCATTTTGACGAACCATTGCGTGGATAGATAAGGCTCAACAACCGCCCCACTTCGTTCAGAATAGCCGACCTGATGAACGTGATCTTCAATTTTGAATAAAACACCTTGAGCCTCAAGATCCTTGACGATTTGCTTCCGACATTCAAACCGGTCCATCCCTGCGTATTTTCCGGCATTTTCATTCATCGTGCCATCTTCGTTCATAACAAGAATCCGTTCTAAACCGTGGCGGTTACCGATCTCAAAATCATTTGCATCATGCGCAGGCGTTATTTTGACGGCGCCTGATCCAAATTCCATATCGACAGACTCGTCTGCCACGATTTCGATTTCTCTTCCAACAATCGGCAAAACGACCGTTTTACCTATGAGATGTTTGTAACGTTCATCATCGGGATGAACAGCAACTGCTGTATCTCCTAACATTGTTTCCGGACGAGTCGTAGCAATGTGTATGGTTTCTTCACTATCTTTTATAGGATAGCGTAAATGATAAAATTGACCATTGGTTTCTTTGTAAATCACCTCGATGTCTGATAGCGCCGTTTTTGTTTGTGGGTCCCAGTTGATAATATACTCGCCTCGGTAAATAAGGCCTTTTTCATAAAGCGTTACAAAAACGTCGCGAACCGCTTTCGACAAGCCTTCATCCAATGTAAAGCGTTCACGAGAGTAATCAACACCTAACCCAAGTTTTTCCCACTGGTTGCGGATAAATTGGGCATACTCTTCTTTCCATTCCCAAGCGACTTGTAAAAATTTTTCTCGGCCAAGATCGTGACGACTTTTACCTTCTGCTTGCAGTTTCTCTTCTACTTTTGCCTGTGTGGCAATGCCGGCATGATCCATCCCTGGAAGCCAAAGTACATCATATCCTTGCATGCGCTTCATCCGAGCGATCGTATCCTGCATGGTCGTATCCCATGCATGTCCAAGATGTAATTTTCCGGTGACATTTGGCGGTGGGATAACGATAGTGAACGGTTCTTTCTCCTTATCGCCTGTAGCTTCAAAAAATTTACCGTCCACCCAAAATTTATAACGGTCTTTTTCGACATCGTGTGGATTGTACTTGGATGGTAATCGTTGTGTGTTTTTGCTCATCACCATATTCCTCCTTATTATTTATAAATTAAAAAGTCTTTCCGCCCTTGAAAAAGGACGGAAAGACATAATTTCCGTGGTACCACCTTTGTTTGCACGCCTATCGCACACACTCATTGAATGATAACGGTTCACGACCGGCTCCTTCTACTCACTCTTTTTTCAAAGAAGCTGCATCAAGGGCGACGTTCCAGAACAAGGTTTCCCGGGAATTTCTCAGCTTTTAATTCCCTCTCTGTGGGTATTGTTCTGTACTCCTCCCTCTCCTCGCATTTTCTTATTTTTTATAGTTTATCGATAAACTATAAAAAAATCAACTCATTCACAAGAATCTACTGTACATTCATATTATATGATGAAAGAACAATTGAAACAAGGGGGAGATGCGTTTGGCCAGATATTATCGTTACCGATTGCCACCATGGGCTCTCAAATGTATTATTGTGATTGAACGTGTCACATTGCCGATTCTAATCTTCCAACTGATTCGAACAATGTTGTTTCCAACGTCATTGGATGTATTACTGCTTGGCTGTTTATGCATGTTGTTTGTTTCCTTTTATATGGAATGGATTTAATGATTTGGTGTGTCGGTTAGAAAGGATGCTTTTATTTCCCGGGACATATGCCAGGCAAAATCAAGCCTGCGATAATGTTGTTCTAGCCGGCCGATGCGATCGATCATCGCCGTGTCACCACTTTGTTCGATGAGTAAAAAATAGTCCATTGGATCTAATAAATAGATCATCAATAACAGGAGCTCATATTTTGCTAATTTGTTTTCCTGAATATAAATCGAAAATTGATTGATCCACTGATCTTTTGGATTACTATAAAATAGCGCCGCATGATTCAACAGACGCGAAAGATCATCGATCGCATGTCCGATATATGCTTTTTCCCAGTTGATAAAATGAGAGGTGTTCTGTTTGTGTACGATATGTGGTCTAATCAATTGTCCGTGACAAAGGCTGATATGACCGCTTGTCTTGTCCGTTAATTCAACAATCAATCGTTCGATATTGTCGTCAAGTTCATTCCATATCATAGCAATTTTATGAAACTGTGTACAAACTTGCAGCTCAAACGGTGACATATAATGATTTTTTTCATACGTCTCAACGTATGCTTTCATACGGGAAAAATACATCCGAACATCATTTTGGTATGATTTAAACTGTTTGATCGATACGGCCGTATTCATGTCTGTTTTCTGTTTTGTTTTGTAATGAAGCTTGCCAAGGAGTTGGTACGTTCGTTCAATTTGTTGATTACTAGCGAGCGTTTCCTCATCAATCCATGGGGTGAGATAATAAACTGTATGACGCATGGTAATGTATAAAAATCCCGCCTTTGTTAGATATACAGGTAGTACAGCTGCAATCTTTTTATCATTTGCTTCGTGATAGACATGTTCCCACATCGCCACGGTTTGTCTTGTCAATTGACTTCTCTTTACGGCATACGTTCGCTCTTTATCTTTAACTTTAAATAAACGGTCTGTTATTTGTTCAATATAAGCCGGATCAATCGCATACGATTTTAACACCTCGCGGACATCATCCATGATATATTGCTATCACCCCTTACAAGACCATTCAAAGCCTCAAAGTGACAGATAAACATGTACCCCTTGATCATTTAAAACAAGGGGCATTGCTATAACTATTTGTTCTTCTTTTGATACGGAATCGTTAATAATTGACCTTCGTAAATCGTCTCATCGGCCAGACGGTTTTGTTTAACCAGTTGCCCAGGTGATATAGCATAGCGACTCGCAATCGATTCGATAGTATCCCTTTCCTGAACAATACAAAACCGCACCTTCGTAAAATGTTCTTCTTCCTCTCGGAACATATCCGATAAATAGCGAACATCCTGCACCTCATCAGAATCGTTTTCTACCTCATCAAGTGATTCATCCAAATGCATAACATCTAGCTCATCGTCGTAGTGTTCGGCTGATTCAGCAGGTTCGGGTTCGGTTTCTGTTTCTGAAGACGCATCGTCAGTCTTTTCATCTAGGAATTCTGCTATTGTTTGCGATTTTTTAGTAAACCAACGATCGGTATCGGCATCCAGTTCAGTTTCTGGCAACTTTTCTGATACTTCTTTAATTTCATGTGTCGCTTGCGACTCTGTCGATTCCGTTTGTGTTATATCAAACGCAAAGCGCTCCTGATCAGCTGACGTTGGCAACGATTCGTTATCTTCGAGCTCACGAAAATGATCATCAGCTTCTGTTTTCGACTCATCCATAATACCATGGATAACAATCGTCGAAGTTAACCGCAACTGATCGACATCTGGTACGTTATAATCAAATGATTCAATGCTGACCGTGACATCATCCAGATCAGCAACTCTATATGCTGGAATAGAAATCTCCACTGGAAAACGATGGCTAAATTCCGCTGTGCCTTCTGTTGTTTCTACTACTTTTTCAACGTACCTTCTGGAATGAAAATCATCGTATTCCAACGTCTCCCTATCTTCTTCAGATAGATGCTTCGCTTTAACATATTCCCCTTGTAGCTCGATAACACCTCTGATGGAAATATACTCCTCATAAGCATGTATCGATATGTCCGGGTCAAGGGCAATGCCTTTTATGTCTGCAACTTCCTGTCCCCTTTCAAAATAAATCGATTCGCTCAATTGAAAACTAAACATATCCCGTTCATGTGACAACAGCTTTCCTCCCTTCATTCACAACCATAGGTGTGCCTATATGTCTTAGTTCACTATATGAAAAATATTCACGATATATGCGTAATCGAAAATATTGTCTACAAACCGCCGATTCTTCTGATTGAAAGAATATGGTACAATAAACGTATCGAAATCAAACGCTTGCAATTCACCCTCCTTCTAATTGAAATAGAGGTGGCAAAAAAGAATGAAAAGTCCGAACACATTTATAGCTTACATATTGATCGGTATCGGTACTTATTTCCTGCTTAAAGAAATGAACATTCCCGTTTTAGCCAATTTTTACTCATGGCCAACCCTTTTAATGATTATTGGTCTAATCCTTTTAATCCATAGTTACAAAGCTAGGGATTATCAACATTTGTTGACAGGAACGATTCTGTTTGGATTCGGGTTACATTTCCATGGCTTAGAACATTACGCTTTCTGGATCGATCATTGGGCTATTTATCCCTTTATTGTCGGCGTGGGATTTCTCATACGCTGGCTAAAAACAAAGGAAGGTCTTTGGGTAGGTATCTTACTTGCGGGGATTTCGTTAATGCTCATTTTTTCTGTCCAACTGCCAAGCTGGTTTCATTGGATATACGATATAACCGCTCTTGTTAAAAACCTATGGCCTGTTATTCTGATTGGGTTAGGCGTCTATTTATTAAAGAAAAAAAAATGAGGGGGCTTACCCCTCTCTTTAATATATCAAATATATTTTTTTATATTTCGCCAAGCTATTTCTTTTCCATCCCCTGTCTTTGCTGAAAAAGGAATCACGATATCATCTGGATGTAGCTGTAGTATATCAGCTGCTCGTTGCAAATGCTCGTCTCTTCTCCCTTTAGAAATTTTATCCGATTTAGTAGCAATGACGATAACAGGGTGGTGGAAGTATTTCACATAATGATACATTTGCACATCGAGTTCGGTCGGATCATGACGGATGTCTGTTATAAGTAAAACAGCTTTTAACGATCGACGCGTCTCAAAGTAAGTCTCCATCATTGTGCCCCATTTCGCCCGCTCCTTTTTGGACACTTTAGCATATCCATATCCAGGAACATCGACGAATAAAAACGTGTCATTGATGTTATAAAAATTCAAGATCCGTGTTTTTCCGGGTTTTGACGACGTGTGGGCTAAGTTTTTCCGGTTGATCATTTTATTGATAAATGAAGACTTGCCAACATTCGACCGTCCGGCTAAAGCTAATTCTGGAAGACGCTCATTAGGGTACTGCTTTTGTGATACTGCACTGATGAGTAGTTCTGCTTTTGTTATTTTCATATTACACTCTCACCAGTGCAGATTCGAGCACTTGATCCATATGATTCACGGGTATAAATGTAAGGTCGTGACGAATGCTTTCTGGAATATCGTCAATATCTCGTTTATTATCTTCTGGAATGATAATCGTTGTCAGACCGGCTCGATGAGCACTGAGCGATTTTTCCTTCAAGCCACCAATAGGTAAAACTCTTCCACGCAATGTGATTTCACCGGTCATGCCGACTTCCTTTTTCACCGCTCGTCCGGTTAAAGAGGACACAAGCGCTGTTGCCATTGTAATTCCTGCTGATGGCCCGTCTTTCGGTGTTGCCCCTTCTGGAACGTGAATATGGATATCGTATTTTTCATAAAAATCAGGATCGATATTCAATTCATTCGCACGTGAGCGGATATAGCTAAATGCAGCTTGTGCTGACTCCTGCATCACGTCGCCTAATTTCCCTGTCAACGTTAACTTCCCCTTACCTGGATAATGGGTTACTTCAATCGATAGAGTATCCCCTCCGGATGCTGTATAAGCTAAACCCGTTGCCGCTCCAATTTGGTTCTCCTTTTCCATTTGCCCGTAGCGATAGAGCGGTTTTCCGAGCCATTGTGACAAATTTTTTTCCGTCACAATTACCCGTTTGCGCTCTTTAGATATGATCGTTTTGGCTGTTTTGCGGCATAGCGTGGCAATCTGTCGTTCTAAACCGCGCACACCAGCTTCCCTAGTATAAGTGCGAATAATCTGTTTTAACGCCTTATGGCGAATCTGCAAGTTTCCTTTTTTCAAACCATTTTCCTTCAATTGTTTGGGCAATAAATGTTCCTTGGCGATATGGGTCTTTTCGACTTCTGTGTATCCACTTATCTTGATCACTTCCATCCGGTCTAAAAGGGGAGCTGGAATGTTGTTAATATAGTTGGCCGTCGCAATGAATAAAACATTGGATAAATCGTACGGCTCTTCAATAAAATGATCGCTGAATGCGTTGTTTTGCTCTGGATCCAACACTTCAAGCATCGCGGAGGAAGGGTCTCCGCGGAAATCATTCGCCATTTTATCGATTTCATCAAGAAGAAAAACCGGATTGATCGTTTGGGCCTTTTTCATACCTTGGATAATCCGGCCTGGCATCGCCCCGATATAAGTGCGCCGATGTCCACGTATTTCTGCATCATCGCGAACTCCGCCTAGTGAAATTCGCACGAAATTCCTGTTGACTGAACGGGCAATTGACTTGGCCAGCGATGTTTTGCCGACACCTGGTGGACCAACGAGACAAAGAATCGGACCTTTGATCGAGCGGGTTAATTTTTGTACGGCTAAATATTCAAGAATGCGTTCTTTCACTTTCTCTAGTCCATAATGATCCTGATCTAAAATCTTCTGAGCCTGCTCAATATCAATCGTATCCTCTGTCTTTTCTGACCATGGCAGTGACAACAACCATTCGATATAGTTGCGGATGACCGAGCTTTCCGCAGAGCTTTGCGGCACTTTTTCGTAACGGCCTAATTCTTTCAAGGCAACATCAACAATCCGTTGCGGCATATCCGAATTTTCTATTCTTTTTTGCAGCTCGGC
Organism: Bacillota bacterium; assembly: GCA_035301265.1. GTDB lineage: Bacteria > Bacillota > Bacilli > Bacillales > Amphibacillaceae > DATGUP01. Next base: position 7,560 of record DATGUP010000006.1, on the reverse strand, counting down.
AATTTCACCCATTTTGCCATCTTGTTCCCCAAGTTCTTTTTGAATGGTTTTTAATTGTTCTCGTAAATAGTATTCCTTCTGTGTTTTTTCCATTGATGCTTTAACTTGCTGGTCAATTTTTCTTTCTAAATCAAGAATTTTCTTCTCATCTGTAATAAGTTTAACGAGCTTTTCCATCCGTTCTACGATATTTTCCGTCGCGAGAAGATCTTGTTTGTCTGTTATCTTTAACGGCAGATGAGAAGCGATCATGTCGGCCAAACGACCAGGTTCATCAATGTCGGCAATCGTCATAAATGTTTCACGCGTTATTTTGCGGGATACGTTTATGTATTGTTCAAATTGATCTAACAGGGAGCGCTTTAGCGCCTCTTCTTCATAAGTCTCACCATGGATATCGGTTATTTCCTTCACTTCAACTATAAATTCGATATCATTTTCTTGATACTGGATAATTTCGCCTCGTTTAATTCCTTCAACAAGGACCCGATGCGTACCATTTGGTAATTTGAGCATCTGCTTTACTTTAGCTAACGTACCGACGCGGTAAATATCTTCGGGAGTTGGCTCATTTAAGCTAACTTTCTTTTGCGCGACTAAAAAAATAATTTGATCACCCATCATAGCTTTTTCTAATGCAGCAACCGATTTGTCTCGCCCTACATCAAGATGAAGGACCATGGATGGAAAAATGAGCAATCCTCGTAAAGGAAGTAATGGCAATTCTCTATTGTCATTTAACATTGTTTTAACCTCCAAAAAGCAAACGATAGACATGTTTTATGGTGTCTATAAAACCTTCAAATTTGTAAATCTATGATGATTGTACTTAGTATAGCCTCCGCCATGACGTACTAAACAAATCCATGATCGTACAGACGAATGATTATGTAAAAAGACTGGCTTGAACCATGTTATAACGCCAGCCAAGGCGCTTATATCAAGGCAAGCCAGTCGCGTGATTTGAAAGGCATGTGAATTAAGCACTTTCTTTGGGAAGCTTTTCATTGCTTTGCTTGACGGTGCCATCTCTAAAGACGAGTTTAGGACTTCCATTTTCCTGAACAATGGTCTCTTTCGTTATGATGCACTTTTCAATGTCGTCCCGTGAAGGGAGCTCAAACATGACATCGAGCATAATGTTTTCGATGATCGAGCGCAAACCGCGTGCACCGGTTTTTCGTTCAATAGCTTTTTTGGCAATTTCCACAAGTCCTTCCTCTTCAAACTCGAGCTCGACACCATCCATTTGGAAAAGTTTTTTATACTGTTTAACGAGCGCATTTTTCGGTTTTGTCAAAATATCAACAAGCGCCTCTTCATCCAGCGGTTCCAAACTTCCAATCACCGGAATTCGGCCGATGAACTCTGGAATCAGCCCGTAGCTGAGAAGATCTTCCGGAAGCACCCTGCTTAACAGTTCGCCTTTGTCAAGATCCTCCTGTTCATTATGAGAACCAAAACCGATGACTGTTTTACCGAGCCGACGCTTGACAATTTGATCAATGCCATCAAACGCTCCGCCAACGATAAACAAAATATTAGTTGTGTCAATCTGGATGAATTCTTGATGCGGATGTTTGCGGCCACCCTGAGGCGGAACACTTGCAACTGTTCCCTCAAGAATTTTCAAAAGTGCTTGTTGTACGCCTTCTCCTGATACATCCCGTGTAATGGAGGGATTTTCCGATTTGCGCGCGACCTTATCGATCTCATCGATGTATATAATACCTTTTTCAGCTTTTTCCACATCATAATCCGCTGCTTGGATCAGTTTTAGCAAGATGTTTTCAACGTCTTCCCCGACATAGCCAGCCTCAGTCAAAGAAGTTGCATCTGCCATGGCAAACGGAACATCAATGATACGGGCTAAAGTCTGAGCCAAAAGCGTTTTTCCGCTCCCGGTTGGCCCGAGCATCGCAATATTACTTTTCGCTAGTTCAACATCATCATTCGTCTTGGGGCTATTAATGCGTTTATAATGGTTATAGACAGCGACCGATAAATTCTTTTTTGCTCTGTCCTGTCCGATAACATAATCGTCAAGAATATCACAGATTTCTTTTGGCTTAGGAATTTCAGTAAATTCGGTTTCTTCTTCACTGCCCAACTCTTCTTCTACAATTTCGGTACAAAGTTCAATACACTCATCGCATATATAAACGCCCGGCCCAGCTACAAGTTTGCGAACTTGTTCTTGACTTTTACCGCAAAACGAACATTTCAACTGTCCTTTTTCTTCATTAAATTTAAACAATATATTTCACCCCTAAACGTTTGTATCGGCTGTTTGCTTTCACAACTTTCACGTCCAACTTTTCAGTGCCATCATACCAAATTAAAAACGAAAAACAAAATATAATACTTTGATGTTTACCTTATCATTATGGAGGATTTGCTTTAAAAGTCAAACAATATTATTGTGCACCCTATAGAATATCATATGGTTAGAATTCTGATTTCGTCTTATCACTTATCATATGTTCTTAAACGATAAAATAACACGGTTTCAGCAAAAGGTTAAAGGACACATCGTTTGTAATGGCAAAACAAGGTGCGGAAAATTCGCACCTTGTCAGCTTAACCATTCTTTAAGTCCATTACACATCGTGTTTTATGCAGTCTGGCTATGCTCAACGAGATAGTCAATCGTTTTTTTCAATTTCAAATCTTCTTTAATCGCATCAGTATTTCCGCCTAGCATTTGTTTAAGTTGATCGACTTCCATATTATATTGAGAGGCCATGTTTTCAAGTTCTTCATTGACATCATCGTCTGTTGCTTCAATATCTTCAGCTTTCGCAATAGCTTCCAACGTCAGATTTGTTTTCACACGCTTCTCAGCATCTTCTCGCATTTGTTCTTTTAAGGCATCTTCATCCTGTCCTGAAAACTGGAAATACATTTCTTTTGTCAATCCTTGCATTTGCAGACGCTGTTCAAATTCTTGTACCATGCGATCGAGTTCGGACTCAATCATGACATCCGGAATATCTACTTCAGCATTGTTCGACGCTTTTTCAATCAAAGTTTCCCTTTTTTCATTTTCAGCAGCTTGTTCACTCTGTTTTTGTAACTCTTCTTTTAGCTTCGTTTTTAACTCGTCCAATGTTTCAACCTCATCGTCGACATCTTTGGCAAATTCATCGTCCAACTCCGGTAGCTCTTTTGCTTTAACTTCATGTATTTTCACCTTAAACAAAGCTTTCTTACCCGCAAGTTCTTCAGCATGATAATCGTCTGGGAATGTAACATTGATTTCCGTTTCATCTCCGCTTTGCTTGCCAATTAATTGTTCTTCAAATCCCGGAATAAATTGACCGGAGCCAATTTCTAATGAATGATTTTCTGCTTTCCCACCTTCAAATGCCTCTCCATCAACAAATCCTTCAAAGTCGATAACGACCGTATCTCCATCTGCGACTGTTCCATTCTCTTTAATAATCAATTCAGCGTGTTGTTCCTGCAAACGCTCTAATTCCTCATCTACATCGTCATCTGTTACAGTCGTATCCTGCTCTTCTACTTCCAATCCTTTATATTCACCAAGGGAGACTTCCGGTTTTACGGTGACTTTAGCCTTAAAAACGAGATCCTCGCCTTTGGCAATATGTTCGATATCTACATCAGGCTGTGCCACCGGTTCAATGCCCGTCTCCTCAACGGCCTTGACATAAGCATCAGGTAACACAATATCAACCGCATCCTGATACAGCGCTTCAACCCCAAAACGTTTTTCAAAAATATTGCGAGGAATGCGACCTTTGCGGAATCCAGGCATCTCGACATCTTTAACCACTTTTTTGAACGCTTGGTCGAGTGCCCGGTCAAATTCCTCTGCACTAACAGTGATCGTCAACACACCTTCGTTGCCTTCCTGTTTTTCCCACTTTGCTGACATTTCGTTCCCTCCAAAATCTACTGCTTTCCATCAAAAAATTTATGCATATTACAACCACTACATTATAACATAATTAAGACGCCTTTCAACCAATGTTACTCTTCAATAATACTTAAGTAAAGCGCCTCGCACATTTTTATGTCCTCTATGTAATCTTTGGTCCGCACTGTCAATGATTTTTGCTCATTGGTAGGCATGTTCAAATAGTCAGAGCCGATCTCCTTTAATGCTCTAGCTATATGGACGCTTTCAGAGCTCGCAGGCATAATCGGATATCGTACGTAGGCATATCGGTAGAGGAGTTTTTTTAACAATAGAAATAAGGTTGGATTGATCTGTTCTATTTCATTGATTAACAATAGCGTTTGCTTAAACGTTGCGTGAGATTCAAGCGCTGTTATCTCAGCAGGTACAACGGTTAGCGTTGATCCAAGCTTATGTATAGAAACCGGTTGGTGAATTTGTTTGTCTTGTAGCCAATGAAACACCGCTGTTTTCGTAACTGGATGAATTTGCTCATTGGTCAGTAAATCCATAAGCGGGGCAGTAGGCATTGACTTGATCTTGCGCAGCCGTTCGATAAGTTGCCATTGTTTTTGGTGATTTTGCTCGCAAACAGCTTTTTTCAAGCGGTTAAGAATTTGAACCGATTGCTCCGATTTCAGCTTTGTTTTCATCGTCATGCTCAAATCATAGAGCTGGCGAAACTGCTCTTGGACAAATTGAGGCATGCTATTTGCACAAGAAAACTCATAATCAACTTGCTCCATTAATTGATCGTACTGACCCGTTTGAAACAAAAGGGTTAAGTAAATATGCACGTAATGATAATAATGTTCATCTTTATATTGCAACAAATCTTCACAAAGCTGTTGAGCTTCATCGTGCCGATCAAGTTCCATAAGACAGATTAGCTTACCAATCATAATTTCATGGTTGTTGACTTGAAATTTCAACAATTCATCTAACTTGGCCAAGGCATCTTCATACCGTTTTTGTTTTAAAGCATTTAAACTTTCTTCTTCAAGCGTCGATTGCCATTTAGGAAAGAGAATGACGTTGTCATGGTTATTCCGCATTTTTTCACCTCCTTCTATAAATTTAAAACGGATGGTAATTATACATTCCCGAATTATTAAAACATAAACATACATCACGCGTATAGACTCAGTTAAACAATAAATGCAAGGGCTGGTCCATAAAACCAAACAAAAGCGCGCACAGTATTTTATTTTGTTGTTTTAAACTCCGGTGCTGTTGTACGAATTTTTCCGGGTGTTTTTGAAAGTTTAATGGGAATACCGATGTGTTTAATTTTGCCTAATTTTTCATCGGTCACCGTCTGAATCATTTTACGTGCGATCACGTGTGGGTTATTGATCGTTTCCTCTAATGTGTTAACAGGTGACACACACGCCTCGACCGAGGAAAAGACTTCCATCCATTCAGCTAGGCTTTTTTCACTCATGATGTTTTGAATCTCTTGTTTTAATTGACGTTGTTTATGAAGTGGTGCGTACAAAAGAGGGATAAAATCCTCTCGTCCAATGGCTTGGCAAAAATTCCTCCAAAATTTTTCTTCGATTGCTCCAACGACGAGATAGCGTCCATCTTTTGTTTCATATATATTATAATTAGCATATCCACCGTCAAGCATTTGTTCACCAGGTTTCGGCAACACGCCAGTCGCTAGGTATTCAGGTAAAACAGTCTGTAGTAACGAAACGGCGCCATCCATCATTCCGATGTCAACGAACTGTCCTTCACCTGTATTTTGCCTGTTGATCAAAGCTATTAAAATACCTATCGCTGCCGGAAGTGCCCCGCCTGCAATATCAGCGATTGTTATGGCTGGAATAACTGGTGCGCTTGCGCTTGTCCTCATCAAGTTGAGCAAACCAGCATCGCTAATATAATTCAGATCGTGACCGGGTTTATCCTTATACGGTCCCGATTGCCCATATCCTGTAATAGCGCAATATATCAGCTGAGGGTTTCTTTTTTTCAACGTCTTGTAATCTAAACCAAGTTTTTTCATAACACCTGGGCGAAATGATTCAACAATGATGTCAGCTTCATCTACCATTTCTAAAAACATCGCTCTGTCTGCCGTCGATTTTAAATCGAGCGTGATGCTTTTTTTGTTACGGTTTAACGAATGAAAAAAAGCGCTTGATTCCCCGATTGTCGAACCAATAAATCGTGCATAATCCCCTGTGATTGGTTGTTCGATTTTAATAACATCAGCTCCGAAATCAGCTAGAATCATTGTGCAATATGGCCCTGGCAGCAAACGGGTTAAATCGAGAATTCGTATGGATGATAATGGCATGGAATCCCCTTCCTTGTAATAATGTAAGCGCTATCAATTACTCTGATAAATTTTTCGGCCCAAAAAACTGTTCTCAGTGACTCGCTTTTAGTGATGGAAAATTTTTATGAATGGGTAATTCTAGTGTAACCAATCAAATATTTATGTCAAACTTTTCGCAAATTTAAACATTAAAGCCTAAACAGAGCCAGATCATTTCTGCTTACAATTCTACAAGTCGTTTTCTATGTTTTTCATTATGGGAATACGTTAATCTTGATCTCCGGTAACAAGATCGATATTTCCTCCTTGCTAGGTTATAAATTGTCTTTCAGATGTCATTTGAAAACATTCAGTCAAATCGAAGCGAATCAAAGATCAGATATTTCTAATCCGGTCTATGACTATTTGATTTTGGTGTTCGTCTTCGATTGTGGGTAAGTCTTCATCGATTTTGTCAAAAACGATATGGTCACAAACTTTGTCTAAAAACGTATAAAATGCTGGATAATATGCACTCGCTTCTTTTGTCAGATGCTGGGGTACCTTAACGTGATCTTCCAACTCCACTTCCTTTAATTGTTCGTCGATCTTTCCGATATGAAGCTGTTTATCATTTGTTAGTGTGATTCCCCGATCTCCATATACCTTTAATGAAGAACCAAAGCCATGATGAACGCCAGACATTAATTGTATAAAAAAGTAGCATCTTTGTTCATTTTTCCATGTTTAAAAAAGCATCATCGGCATCTCTTCGTTCCCCTTCTCCTTCTAGACTCCATTTTCGGGTGCATATTTATGAGAGGTGTTTGGACGTTTAAACCAAAACCACCAATAATACCTATTCTCATCTTATACCCCCATATATTTCAAATGGTGCTTATGTTCTTTCAGGACCCATTATAAAGTCAATATTCAAATAATTGCCACTCCAAATTAAAGTAACAAGTTATTTATAAATGAAGGCTCGTTTTGTATTCATTGAAGAATGACATAAAACAAAAGTCAAGTCTATAATATAATAATTTAAAAAAGCTGCAATCCTTGATATAAACGGATTACAGCTTCTTTTATACAGCGTCCCAGAGAGACATACAAAAAGGGCGTAAAACCCTTTATTATCAATGGTCTGCTTTTCTTATGTGTAGTATTTGTGTAGTGTTGAAAAAGTCTATATTTTAGAATTACTGATCTTCTCTATTACCTGTTGTAACCGTCAAGTAAAATTGGACAGTTTACGCTAATTAATTTGTTACACTTTCTTCCTCAAAAATTGATTTTCTATGTTTCATGCGATAACTGTCACCATTTAGGTGAATAATTTCAACCCGATGTAATATACGATCTA
>DATGUP010000005.1:0-97721 GCA_035301265.1 Bacillota bacterium | reverse complement strand
TAATTCATGTTTCAACAGCTGATTGATAGCTGTTTCCAAATGGTGACGAAAAACTTCTTCGATATCTTGTTTTTTTGCTAGTGCTTCGATTAAATCTGTAGTAAGATGATTCATAGGGAAGACCTCTTTTCTGTGAATTTGGTAGGCTAACTTTATTCTACTGAAAGGGTCTTCCTTTTTCTATGAAATTGAGTACTCAAATCTATTTACACAAAATATTTTACACTCTCCCTTGTTTTTATTTTGATTTAAATAACTCATGAATTATTTACATCTTTTTAATAATTACTGTTCCCAAACTAATTATTACAAATATGATTAGCATGTAGATAAGCAGGAATTTTATTTTAATGGCGGTAATACCCAAAACGTACAGGATGATGAAGAATATACCACTTACAAATAAAATGAGATATAGCATAAACAACAAATACTTTTGAGTAATTAATACGTGTCGTTCATCACTGGAGGGAATACTACCATGTTTCTTTTTATGTCGTATAGAATATACCCGTTTAATAATAAATGCTAGTACTGCACCTACTGAAATAATAAAGCCTAGTTCATAATTGTAATTCCCTGTATACAGCTCTCTCACATAAATAATGGCGAAACAACCAACTATAATAGATGCGGTAACTTTTGGGTAAATGATATTGCCTATAACGCCAGAAAGGTAAATCTGATGGAGTCCACAATGGAAACAGAGGATGGAAAAACGAAAGAGTATGTATTTATAACGGATATAAAAATTACGAAAAAGAATGCAGAACGACTCATCGCAGCAGGAAGAAGCCGCTGAAAGATTGAAAACCAAGGGTTTAACGAGCAAAAAAATAATCGTTACGATATCGAACATGCCAATAGCCAAAACTACACTGCCATGAAAAATCATTATCTATTAGTTCAAATAACAGATATCATTCGACAACTGTATGAAAAAGGTTCGTCAATCTTGAAAACAATCAAAAAAACGGCAAAAGAAAAATCGTCAAACTTGTTAGAATCGTTTCGCACAAGCATTCTAACAGATGAGGACTTTACTCATTTGAGTAAACCAATACAAGTAAGGTTTACCTAACAATTTCATTATAGCAGAGGATGTGTAAAAAAAAGGATTTTTTGAGTTATCCACAATTTAAAAAACAAAATAAGCAAATTCGGCTCGTTTTGACTTTAAGAGCAGAAGAAATGGGTGGAAAATTCCACCAATTATGGATAAGTTATTTTTTCATAGAATACCCAGAAATTGATAAATTTACTCCTCATAGCTGGGCGGTATAAAACGCCCTTGACAGTTATGGAGAACCCGCCCTATAATCAAGGAATAAATATTTTTGCTAAACGCGATATTCATGCCAATGGACAAGCTGTTATTTAAACAAACGGAGCAACTATAAGCCCAGCCCAACTTACACGATCGATTTTGACGGTGGGTGCTGTAGTGATCGGCGGCTTGCTATATCGTGTCGAACGTAAATATTGCCGTGTTTAACGACATCAAGAAACAGACAGGAGGAGTAACATGGGATATGTATTTGCCGCCCCGCTTATCAACGACCCGATGGCTGTGTTTGTCTATCTGATTGCAGTTGTTGGGCTTATTTTTGCTCTAGGAGAAGCGAAAAATCCTATCTTGTCCAAGATTTTTCACTATGCACCACCACTCATCTGGACATATTTCATTCCAATGATTTCAACAACAATCGGCATCATCCCCGATCAATCGCCATTGTATGATTTTGTATCTGTTTATATTTTGCCGTTTGGCCTTTTATTATTGTTATTGTCCGCAAACGTTCCGGCAACATTGAAACTTGGTTCCAAAGCGCTTATTATGTTTTTTGCTGGAACACTCGGCGTTATCATTGGTGGACCGATTGCACTAGCTATTTTCCAACCAATGCTGCCGGAGATGGCTTGGACAGGCGTGGCTGCACTGGCTGGTAGCTGGATTGGAGGCAGTGCGAACATGGCCGCATTAATCGAGGCGACGGGAACCCCCCAGCACATTTTATCCCCGATCATTGTAGTTGATACGGTCGTTGGCTATAGCTGGATGGGAATTATGATTTTTCTTGCCGGTTTCCAAAACAAATTCAATCAATGGAATCAAGCCGATAATTCCGTCATTCAACGCGTCAATGATGATATGGCAACCCTCGAGCGGGAAAACGCCCGTCCGACTGATGTCCCGCGGATGGCGACGATTCTCGGTTTAGGGTTTGGTGTATCTTATATCATTCGCAAATTTTCCGAGACATTGCCTGAGACATCAGTGCTTTCGGCAGGAACGTGGACGATTATGCTTGTATCAGCTGTCGGTATTATTCTGTCGTTTACACCGATTCGCAAGCTGGAAAACTACGGAGCTAGTAAAGTTGGTTATGCCGGTATTTATCTACTGTTGGCGTCGATTGGAGCGAAAGCGGATTTAGCTTATGTGTTAGATGCACCGCAGTATGTATTGCTCGGTCTTGTTTGGCTCGCCATCCATGTGATTACGATTTTTATCTTCGCTCGTCTATTACGCGCTCCGCTCTTTTTTGTAGCGGTTGGTTCGCAAGGAAATATAGGTGGGTCGAGTTCGGCACCAGTCGTTGCTTCAGTCTTTCAACCAGCCCTTGCCCCCGTTGGTTTGTTGATGGGTATTCTTGGCAATGTTGTTGGAACATATGCTGCAGTAGGGGCTGCGGCACTTGCCGAATGGGTCAGTTCGTTTTATTTTTAAGCTTTTTAGCTTGGCAGAAAAATGAAACGTGTTGCCAAAATTGTCTAGACATTTTCCACAGCCATGGTAAAATGAGATAAGATAAATTGAATTGATGATTTTGTGGACGTATTGAAAACGTATTTTTTGATATAAATAAATGAGGTCGAACGACGAGATAATCGGCCACCGGAAGGCTGCTTTTATTTTCACTATCACCTTATTGAGAATGGATTTCATCCAAGGTTATTCGGATATAAACCTTGCCGCAATGGAAGGTATAAAACGGGCCGCCTGGTTTTGCGCCAGGCCTTTGTTTGTTTTAACAGAAGGTTCATCAAGCAGGTGAGTTGTGAGAAAGGAAAGGTCGTTATGTCAGAAGAAAATATAACACGTTTGTATTTATATAATAAAGAAATTGTTTTGATCGGGACAGCGCACGTTTCCAAACATAGCGCCGCTCAGGTCAAGGATGTTATCGAAGGCGAGCAGCCGGATACGGTTTGCGTTGAACTGGATCAACAGCGTTATCAATCGATTGTGGAAAAGACGAAGTGGCAAGAAATGGACATTTTCAAAGTCATTAAAGAGCGAAAGGCGATATTGCTTTTAGTGAATCTTGTCGTTTCTTCTTTTCAAAAGCGAATGGCTAAGCAATTCGGCATTCGTCCAGGAGAGGAGATGATCCAAGGGATAGAATCGGCACGCGATATCGGGGCAGAGCTTGTTTTGGCCGATCGCGACATTCAAATCACATTTGCGCGAATTTGGCGGAATGTCGGTGTTATGGGTAAAGTCAAACTGCTTATGCAAGTTGTCGGCAGCATTTTTGTGGATGAAGCGATTTCCGAAGCCGAGTTGGAAAAAATGAAATCGCAGGATATGCTTGATGCGATTCTTCAGGAGTTTTCGGCAAGTTTTCCCAAGTTGAAAACACCGTTGATCGATGAACGCGATCAATATTTGTCTCAAAAAATCAAGGAGGCACCGGGTGATAAGATCGTAGCTGTTGTCGGTGCCGCTCATGTGCCAGGAATTCAAAAGCAAATCAATCATGACCATGATGTGCAACGTTTGTCTCAGCGACCACCCAAGTCAAAAGTACCGAAGCTGATCGGTTGGACGATTCCGCTTGTGATTGTGTCACTCATTGTTTATAGTTTTATCGCTAATCCGGCAGTTGGGTGGCAGCAGACGATGAGCTGGGTGCTTTGGAACGGTTCATTTTCGGCCCTCGGTGCGGCAATAGCATTAGGGCATCCGCTCGCTATTTTAACGGCATTTGTAGCAGCGCCGATAACTTCGCTGAATCCGCTTATGGCAGCCGGCTGGTTTGCAGGAATTGTTCAAGCTATCATTCAGAAGCCGGTGGTGGCCGACTTTGAAAATCTAGCCGATGATATGCACAGTTTAAAAGGGTTTTGGCAAAACAAAGTGACGCGTATTTTACTCATCGTTGTCCTAGCCAATCTGGGCAGTTCGCTCGGCACATTTATTGGCGGTCTTGATGTCGTCAGGTTGTTTTTCGAACACTTGAGATGAACATACTACTCGAGCAATCAGACTTATATCATAAAACAGAGCTCCGGTAAACTTCAAGGAGGGGCATATATATGGATACAAGTTTAATTAAACCGGATGACACATGGCTTTTATGGGGATTTATGGCTGGATGGGCAGCCGTCAGCATTTATTTGGAACAACGTTATCAATGGGCTTCCAAAGTAACCGGTGCCGTCATAGCGTTAGTCGGGGCTATGATGATGGTCAATTTGAACGTTATTCCAAGTGATGCACCGGCCTATGATGCGGTATGGGATTATGTCATCCCTCTTGCTATTCCGCTATTATTATTTCAGGCAAATTTGCGAAAAATTTGGAACGAAAGTGGAAAGATGCTCGTAATTTTTTTAATTAGCTCAATCGGAACAATCGCCGGCGCTTTCATTGCTTTTTTTACACTACAGCATGCTGTCCCTAGTGCTCGCGAAATTGCCGGAATGGAGACGGGATCATATACGGGAGGAAGCGTCAACTTGGCGGCATTATCGACCAAGTTCAATGTACCGGGTGAATTAACTGCCTCGGCAATCGTTGCTGATAATTTGTTGATGGCTTTATATTTTTTTGTATTGATTGTTATGCCGACATTTGCTTTTTTTCGCAAATATTATCGAACGCCGTATATAGATGAATTGGAAAAGACCCGCGGATCGACAGAGGAAAGTACAGCTTCGGCTTATTGGAAGCGAAAGGATATCTCGCTGCGCGACATTGCTTTCGCCTCAGGGAGTGCTTTTGTACTCGTTGCCGTTTCATTCAAATTAGCAGATATCGTTGGCGGGGTGATACCTTCGGGTGAGGATGTTGGTTTCTTTTTCAATTTGTTGAGCGGGTTGTTTGGCGATGAGTACCTTATGTTGACGACAGTGACAGTAGTCGCGGTGACTGTTTTTAATCGCTTTTTTGAACAGATAAACGGATCGCAAGAAATCGGAACGTTTCTCATCTACATTTTCTTTGTCGTGATTGGTGTTCCAGCATCGTTGCCATTGCTTATCAAAAACGCTCCGATTCTATTAGTCTTTTTAGGTATTATGGTTTTGTGCAATATGCTTGTGACATTTTCTGTCGGAAAAGCATTCAAATTTAGCCTAGAGGAAATGATCATTGCCAGTAACGCCAATATCGGTGGGCCGACAACAGCGGCAGCATTTGCGATTGCTAAAGGTTGGACTAAGTTAATCGTTCCCGTCATGCTTGTTGGTACATTAGGGTATGTGATTGGTAACTATTTAGGAACGATGGTGTATTATTTACTCTCGTAGCGGCCGCCGATGCATAAAACGGTAATGATTTTCGGATGTGCCGGCGGATGGGTCCGGCACATTTTTTGTGTGAATCAATGAAATTCGACGTTGATTTTTTTCCGTTCATCGGTCGTTACCTTAGGCATGCGCACTTCCAGCACGCCATTTTTATAGGTTGCCTTAACCCCATCATGTGATACCGGGCTAGGAAGGGTGATGGATCGATGAAAGCGGCCGGTAAACCGTTCCTTCCGATGCATATTTTCATCATTGACTTCATTTGTCTTCTTGATTGAGCCGCTGACATTCAGCGTATCGTGGTCAATGTCAATATCAACATCTTCTTTACTTTCCAGCCCAGGGATGTCGCACGATACAATGATTTCATCCGATGTTTCATGCACATCAGCACGAATCATGCCCCAATTTTGCGCCGTATGAAAAAAAGACGGGTAATCGGAAAAGAGATTGTCGAATTCCTTGCGGATGTTAGCCATTTGCTTAAATGGGTCATAAGGCATCAGTGTCAACGTTTCTATCCTCCTTTTATATTTTCACCATTAGTTTTGTCTGTTCATGCAAAAAAATGCGTCATAAAAAAATACCAGCTGAAAGGAGCTGGTGTTCAATGTCGTTTATGTAACCATAACACACCGGATTTGGCTAAACGTGGTAAAAGCCCAGTCAATGGTTGTTGAAACATGTTTCCAAAACCATCGGATTTTCCGAGTGATCCGAGCGTACCTTTTAACTTAATCTCTTTCGGCTGTTTCGGTTCTTTGCCATTGAGAACGGCTTGCAGTACATCAGCGACTTGCTCACCTTGTTGTTTTGCCAATTGGGCGCTTGGGGAATGGTTGGATGATGCACAGTCACCGACCACGTAGACATTCGGGGCTTCTGGGACTTGGTGATAGGCATTTACTTTGATTTTGCCTTGCTCATCTTTTTTAAAAGGCAGTGCTCGCGCTAGATGATGCGGTTGGACACCGGCCGTCCATATAGTAACGTCATTGACGTAGCAAATCCCGTTGTTGCAGACACCATCTTTTTCGACATATTCTACGTTGGCATGGTGCAATACTTCCACATCGTTTTTTAAAAACCATTCGGAGACGTGGGCGCGAATTCGCGGATCAAACGCTCTCAAAACCGATCCACCTCGATCCAGGAGGCGAATGTTTAAATCGGACCGGCTCTCCCTAATTTCAGATGCTACTTCAATACCGCTTAACCCTGCCCCAACGACAGTTACTTTACCGTATGCTTTTAAGTTGCAGACTGACATGCCGGTATGACGCGCTTTAGAAAAGGACTGGACACTTTCTGTGAATTCCGCCGCCCCTTTCACACCGTGGTAATTGTCTTCACAGCCAAGGCCGAACACTAAATAATCATAAGAGATGACTTGTTCCGTATCGGCAAAAAATATTTGCTGGTTTTCTGTATCTATGTGATTCACTTCTGCAAATATATACTGCATTCGCTCATCATCGGGAAAATCCATGCGTACATCTCTTTCAGCAGCTGTTCCAGCAGCAATTGTATAAAATTCTGTTTTTAGGGAGTGATATGGGTTTTTATCGATGAGTGTCACTTCTACATCGTCGGGTAAATTTTTCTCCAGTAAACCGAGCGCGGCGATACCCCCATACCCCCCGCCTAGAATAACGACATGTCGCATCCCATAACCTCCATCATGTTGACGTTTACATGTTCGTCCTTCCTAAGCGTATCAAAAAAGCGCTTTAAAAACTAGGGGTGTCGAATATTTAGTAATACTGTAAAATTGTTAACTTCTTCATGGTATACTGGAATAAAAAAGGGGGATCTGATGTATGGCAAAAAGGACTTATGCCATCCAAGACGATTATGCCGATGATTATGCTTGGTGTTATGGTTGCGGACGGTTGAATAAAAACGGATTGCATTTACGAACGAGTTGGGCTGGTGAAAAAACGGTGACCGTCTACACACCCCTTCCCGAACATATGGCGGTACCAGGGTTTGTTTATGGGGGCCTTTTAGCATCGCTCATCGACTGTCATAGTACAGGATCTGCGTCGCTTGCGCTGCACCGTAAAAATGGTTATGAACCTGGCGATGGGATTGAGGCACCGCGTTTTGTAACAGCGTCGCTTGCCGTTGATTTTATTAAACCGACACCGCTTGGCGTACCGCTAAAAGCGATCGGAACGGTCGAGGAGATGCATGCAAAAAAATGGAAGGTGCAGACAGAAGTAATGGCTGAAGGTGTTTGCTGTGCTAAAGGCGATGTAGTCGCAGTTGTTATGCCCAAAACGTTTTCATCCAATTCGTAAAGGCTTGCATATTTTAGTGTATAAGAAAGCGAATAATCGCCCACCGTAAACATAGAGGTGGGAGCCATGATGTTAAACGGAAAACGTATTTTTTTATCTGTTATGATAGCATTGCTTTTAGTACTAGTGAGTACGAATTTTAAATTAGAGATAATGGATGGGCCCAAACTCTTATGGCATAGCAAAAAGAGCAGCGCCGATTCAACAAAGCGAAGTCATACAAATGAAAGCAACATAGATGTCCGGGGCATTTACCTCAATCGCACTGCGTTAAAAGAAGAAAACTTTGAGGAGTATATCGACCTTGTGAAATCGACTGAATTAAATGCTGTGGTAATGGATGTTAAAGATGATTTTGGCAAGCTGACATATAACTCCAATTCAAAAACAGCAACGTCAATCGGCGCAGATCAGGAGCCGACGGTACACGATATGCAAAATCTCGTTAACCGTCTGAAAAAAGAGGGGATTTATACGATCGCGCGTATAGTTGTTTTTAAAGATCCTCTATTAGCTGAACAAAAGAGCGATTTCGCTATTAAGAAAAAAGATGGTCGTATTTGGCAGGATGATCAGAATGTTAAATGGATAGATCCATACAAAAGAGAGGTCTGGGAATATATGTTTGATATTTCTGAAGAGGTAGCGGCGTTTGGTTTTGACGAAATCCAATATGACTACATTCGTTTTCCTGACAATGCGGCTCAAGTCGATCAAGAAGTAGCCTTTGACAATCCATCGGGCCAATCTAAATCTGACAATGTTATTGCTTTTCTCCAGCATGCTCATAAACGGTTGGATGCCTATTCTGTCCAATTGTCAGCAGATGTGTTTGGACTTGTTACAACTGCAAGGGATGATATGGGCATTGGCCAGAAATGGGAAGAGATCGCATCTTATGTCGATTACATTTCCCCAATGGCTTATCCATCGCATTATGCCGAAGGTTCATATGGCATCGATCATCCAGATGATCATCCGTACGATGTGATGAAGCATGCTATTCAAGATGCGCGTGAGCGGAATGAAACGTTAAAGAAAAAAGGCAAAAATCCAGCGATCATTCGGCCGTGGATTCAAGATTTCGATTTTGGACGTAACTATACAGCAAAAGATGTTCGCAAGCAAATTAAAGCTTTAAACGAATTGGGTATTACCCAATACTTGGCTTGGAATGCAGCAAGCGAATATAACGATGCCGCTTATAGACGATAAACATTCATCATGAGGCAATGGCGATGATAATCGTTATGTCGATTGGCCCATGTCGACTTTTGTCGTCTCAATTTCCCTTCGAAGTTTAGCCCCGTTCCGTTCGATCGTGTCACCGACTTTAGACGAATGGAAAATCGGCATTGTTGCCGATTTTCCTAAGTCGATCATGTTTGTTCATCCATTAATTCAGCGACAATTTCATACGAGCGCAGCCGGTCTTCGTGGTGAAAAATTTGTGAATTAATGATCAATTCATCGGCAGCAGTTTCCTCAATAAATGCCTCGAGTTTTTTCTTTACGGTATCCGGGCTGCCAATGATGGTCGCACTGGACTGAAGTGACTGTTCCACAATCGCTTTTTCCGCAGAGGACCAGGCTTCATCGATATCGTCGACAGGCGGTTGAAGTTTTGTTGGTCGCCCGCGCCGTAGACTTAACATTTGTTGGTGTTGTGAAGTCGCCAACCACTTCGCTTTTTCGTCTGTATCCGCTGCAATAACATTAACACCAAGCATCGCATAAGGTTTAGTGAGTTTATCCGATGGTTGAAAGTTTTCACGGTAAAGTTGCAATGCTTCCATAGTACTATTCGGTGAGAAATGACTGGCAAAGGAAAATGGCAACCCTTTATGTGCTGAAAGCTGGGCGCTGAAGTTGCTCGAGCCAAGCAGCCAAATCGGGATATCGAGCCCTTCACCTGGCACAGCGTGGACTTGTGCTTTCCCCGCAAAATAAGCTTCCAATTCTTCCACCATCATCGGAAAATCTTCAGGCGTTGTATTCAGCGTTCGTCTAAGGGCATAGGCCGTGACCTGATCGGTTCCAGGGGCGCGTCCGAGCCCTAAATCAATCCGTCCAGGATATAGCGATTCCAATGTGCCAAATTGTTCAGCAATAACGAGTGGTGCATGATTAGGTAGCATGACACCGCCAGAGCCGACGCGAATCTCACGTGTCGCACCAGCGATATGTCCTATGACGACCGATGTGGCAGAGCTGGCGATTCCGGGCATGTTATGGTGTTCGGCGAGCCAGTAGCGGTTGTATCCCCATTTTTCTACATGGCGGGCCAAATCAACGCTGTTTTGAAACGCATCAGCTGGACCGCTTCCCTCAGTAATTGGAATCAGATCAAGAACAGACAATGGTATATTCTTCAATGTTTTAGCATGTTTTGCAAGCAAATCGATGGCCTCCTTTTACACGATCTTGTGTTTAATGATACGCTTCTGCTTTTAAAGCGTCCAATGCGGTGCTTTTATGCCACGATCACTAACTGGAGCGCTGGATCACTAATATAGGACTAAAGATTTAATCATATTATTATCAGTTGGTTTCTTAAAAATTTCAAGTTTCAATAGTTGTCATCGAGCGTTTTAATGCAAAAACGATAAATAAAAAAAACAAAAAAATGTAGAATCATGTTGAATATTGCAGAAAACAACGTTAATATAGTCCTTAGGTACTGGATAAATCTACCTATAACTGATAAAGGCAAACTATTCGAAAGGATAGGACGCAAAGCTCAAGGGTCTAACGTGCAAAAGCACTATGATCGCCTGGCTGCCAAAAGATTGAATAATATATTAACAATCATTTTGGCTATTCAACTCCCCTTGAATAGCCTTTTTTCAGTAGGAGAGGTACATATTGAATATAGCAACAAACGCCCGAAGTCAGGCTGTTACAACGCTGTTAAATGGTACATTATCATCGTTAAAAAACGTCGTGCCGATCCATTTCACGACGAAAAAACCTCATTTGCAAGAGCGGGACTTTCGGTTAACATTCGGTGTTTTGATCGGCTTTACCGGTGATATAAAAGGAAAATTAGTCTTTTCAGGAAATTTGCATACGTTCGGTGCGATCGGAAAGCAAATGTTTGGATCGTCGCTGGAAAGCGAGATGCTGCTTTCGTTTAGCGGTGAGCTAGGCAATATGATCGCCGGTGGTTTGTCCACCAATATGGCTGATAAAGGGGTCTGTGTTAACATAACATCTCCCACGCTCATGCATGGTGATACAACTTTGTCCGGATATAAGCAGGCGCTTAAGGTGCCGATTGTTTTTGACAACGTTGGGGGAATGGATATTTATCTGTTGCTTGACTGAAAAACAACGAGAGGAGGCTGCAAATGAGTAACCATCAGTACATCGATGTGTTTCTCGATGAAAGCCACGAACATTTGCAGGCGATAAACGACAATCTCTTAAGCTTGGAAAAGCAGCCCGAAAACCTTGAAATTGTAAATGAGATTTTTCGCTCGGCCCATACGTTAAAAGGCATGGCGGCGACGATGGAATTTACCGATCTCGCTTCACTTACCCATCAGATGGAGAACGTGCTGGATGATATTCGAAATGAAGAATTGACTGTCACGACCGAGGTGATCGATCTAACTTTTGAGGCGGTGGAAGCATTAGAGGAAATGGTCGATGCCATCGCAGAAGGCGGGACAGGGGAAAAAGATATATCCGATCTTGTTGCCCGTCTGGAACAAATCGGTTCGCCATCGCATACTGAACAATCGCAAACACAGGCTGCTTCTACTATTCCTGCTATTGAACTGGATGAATATGAAGCGACTGTTGTCAATGAAGCGAAGGAGCGAGGCTTTTCTGTTTATCAAATATCGATTGAATTAATCGATGATTGCATGTTGAAAGCGGCCCGTGTGTTTATGGTATTTGACATTTTGGAAGAATTCGGTGAAGTGATTAAAACAGTGCCCCCAACAGAAGATTTGGAAGAAGAAAAATTCGATCATACGTTTTCGCTTGTTTTTCTATCAAAGGAAACGGCCGAGGCCATCAGCGCGCGTATTTATAAAGTTTCTGAAATTGAACACGTACAGATTGATAACTACACCGGTGAAAAATCAGCTCCCAAAACCGAAAAAAGCCAAGTCAAGCAAGAAAAGTCGGCACAAGATCACCAACATGCCCAGAGGAAAACACATCAATCCAAAACAATCCGGGTGAACATGGAACGGATCGATGCGCTGATGAATTTGTTTGAAGAAGTCGTGATCGATCGCGGGCGGCTGGAAGATTTAGCAGAAAATATCGACCACCAGGAGTTGACCGATACCGTTGAACATCTTTCCCGCATATCGGCGAGTATGCAAGATTTGATTTTGACGATGCGCATGGTACCAATTGAAAAAGTATTTAATCGATTCCCTCGCATGGTTCGCGGCCTTGCTAAAGACTTGGACAAACAGGTCGATTTGGAAATCGTCGGGTCTGAAACGGAATTAGACCGGACGGTTATTGATGAAATTGGCGATCCACTCGTTCACTTGATTCGTAACTCAGTTGATCATGGAATTGAAACACCAGCTAAACGTAAAGAAATCGGCAAGCCGGAAGAGGGCAAGTTGACGTTACGTGCGTTTCACAGTGGGAACGATGTGTTTATTGAAGTCGAGGATGATGGTGCTGGTATTGATCGCAAAAAAGTGATCCGCAAGGCGATTGACAATGGTGTCATTGCACCAGAACAGTCTGAAAATATGCGAGATGATGAGATATATCAACTGATTTTATCTTCTGGATTTAGCACAGCTCATGAGATTTCCGATATATCCGGGCGCGGTGTCGGTCTGGATGTCGTGCGGACGAAAATTGAATCGTTAGGCGGACGTATTTCGATCGCCTCTTATCCCGGAAAGGGGAGTAAATTTACCATTCAATTGCCGCTTACGCTCTCGATCATGTCTGTTTTGCTTGTGAACGTGCAAAAAGAAACCTATGGGATTCCGCTTTCTTCCGTCGTGGAAACAGTTCTTCTGCCAGAAGAGCAGGTGATGTTTGCTCATGGCAAGCGTGTGATCGATTTTAGAGGCGATGTAACCCCGCTTGTTTTTCTGGAAGACGTCTTTAACGTGCCAAAAAATGTGTACGCGGAGGAACAAAAATATATAGCGATTGTCATCGTCAATAAAGGCGATAAGAGAACCGGGCTTGTCGTCGATTCCTTTATCGGACAACAGGAAGTCGTTTTGAAATCTTTGGGCCATTATTTACAAGACGTACCCGCCATTTCAGGTGCGACTATTTTGGGCGATGGTCGTGTATCGTTAATCATCGATCCGAATGAATTGATTACATAATGGAGGTTGGCAAATGGCCGAGATGTTAAAAGTTGTGGAGTTTCAACTAAAAGGTGAAACATATGGAGTCGATATCCATCAAGTTCGATCCATTGAAAAATTACAAAATGTAATCGAAGTTCCTAAAACTCCTGACTTTATCAAAGGGGTGATTAATCTTCGCGGCGACATCACGCCTATTGTCGATTTAAGTGAACGGCTTGATATCGGCCGGACAGATGTTACCGAAGATACGCGAGTTTTGATTGTACAAATACGAGACATTCAAATCGGTCTTGTCGTAGATTCGGCTACAGACGTGATCGATATTGATCCTAATGTTGTTGAAAAAGCGCCACCGATCATTAAAGGCGTTGATGCATCATACATAAAAGGGGTAGCCAAGCTGGACGACACACTTTTGATTTTGCTTGATTTACAACATGTTTTAAATTTAGACGAAATCAACACAGTCGCCCAAGTCATAGAAAAAGAACGCTAAACGAAGAACAAGCTATGGAGGGGACACCATGAAAAAACTTTTCCGTCTTCAAAGCATTCGAATGAAAATTTTACTTGGTTTTGCCATTGTCATTGTTCTTGTAGCCGCCTATGGTGTGTTTAACTTTTGGTCTACGGCAAAATCCAATCAAAATACAGAGGAAATGGTCGATCGGCAAATACAACTATTGATTGCCGATGAGAAAATGGCTGCCGCCATGTCAGGTAGAATCGCAGCAGCCCGGGGTTATGTATTATTCGGAGACGATGATTATAAAGAATTATTCGATCAATATACTAAACAGAGCCAGACGTATGAAAGCATGGCTAAAGATCTCCGTAGTAGCGAAGAATTCAATGAAGTCATCCATTTAACCGATGAGTGGCACGAGTATGTCACAGACGAAGTCATTGGCATGTATGATCGAGGACAAGAAGAGCAAGCGAAGGAAAATTTATCGCAAGTGAATACATCAGCACGTGAAATTATAGCCAAGTATGAAGAATTGGCTGCCGAACGTGAAAACAAGATAGAAGAAATGGGGCAAACAGCTAAAACAAACGGGAAAATGACGATGTTCTCCGTCTCAGCTGTAACAATATTAGTCATCATCGTCAGTGTTATCGCTGCATTTATGACCTCTCATGCTATTTCCAAGCCTGTTAAAACGGTTATGGAGCGTATGAAGGCTATTGCTGGTGGGGATTTGAGTCACGAACCACTGCAGGTCAATGCGAGTGACGAAATTGGCCAGCTCGTCCATGCTGCAAACGAAATGAATCAAAAAATGCGGGATTTGTTGAACCGAATCAACGCTGTGTCTGAAACAGTTGCTGGTCAAAGCGAAGAATTAACTCAATCGGCAAATGAGGTCAAAGCAGGAGCTGAGCAAGTGGCAACGACGATGCAAGAGTTAGCATCCGGATCAGAAACACAGGCAAATAGCGCTAGCGAATTATCTGCAAATATGCAAACGTTTGTGAAAAAAATGGAAGAAGCAAACAACAGCGGTGACCGGATTGCGAAGTCCTCCGAAGACGTTCTTGCCATGACGCATGAAGGCAGCCATCTCATGGATGCATCGATGGGCCAAATGGCAAAAATCGATACCATTGTGCATCAGGCAGTGGAAAAAGTGAAAGGGCTTGATGCCCACTCGCAGGAGATTTCGAAACTCGTTTCCATCATCAAAGACATCGCCGAACAAACGAACTTGCTTGCATTAAACGCAGCGATTGAGGCCGCACGGGCGGGCGAGCATGGACAAGGTTTTGCTGTTGTCGCTGATGAAGTGCGCAAGCTTGCTGAACAAGTTGCAGAATCGGTGACAGATATTACGCGTATCGTAACGAACATTCAATCTGAATCGACTACAGTGGTGCAATCTTTAGAAGATGGCTACCAAGAAGTCGAACAAGGAACAAGCCAGATTCAAACAATCGGTGAGAAGTTTCACGGGATTAGCAATGCTGTTAAAGATATGACGGAAAGTATCAAAATGGTTTCCGACAATTTAGCAAGTGTGACTGCAAGCAGCGAAAAAATGAATTCATCGATTCAGGAAATCGCCGCTATTTCTGAAGAATCCGCGGCAGGAATTGAAGAAACATCAGCTTCATCGCAGCAGACGACGAGCGCTATGGAAGAAGTGGTAGCGAACACGAACGACCTTGCCAAACAAGCAGAAGAACTTTATGAACTGGTACGCCAATTTAAATTGTAGTTGCACATATGGCTATCTTTGATATACAAGCAATCGTGAGCGTAGGTTTTCGAAATATATCGTAAAGGAGATGAAAAATGGACAAATCATCGATCACAGGCATTCTTCTAGGAATGATAGCGGTTGGTGTCGGAATGGTTTTAAAAGGTGTTAGCTTGATGGCTTTATTTAATCCTGCCGCTATATTGATCATTTTTTTAGGAACAGCTGCCTCTGTCTGTATATCATTTCCAGTAAGTACAATTAAAAAGGTACCATCCTTATTCAAAATACTTTTCGTCGAGAAAAAAGAAACGGATGAAAAAGATCTCATTGTCATGTTTATCAACTGGGGCAATCAAATACGGCAAGAAGGCGTTCTTTCATTGGAACGAGAGTTGGATAAGGTGGATGATCCTTTCTTAAAATCTGGATTGCAACTCATAATCGATGGGGAAACACCGGAGTTTGTCGAAGAGGTGATGTTGGAAAAAATTTCTGCTATGGAAAAAAGACACGAGGAAGGAGCAGCTGTTTTTTCCCGGGCTGGTACGTATGCCCCGACACTTGGGGTGCTTGGTGCTGTTATCGGACTGATCGCAGCACTTGGCAATATAGAAGATATGGATGTGTTGGGCGAAGCGATTTCGGCGGCGTTTATGGCAACGTTATTCGGCATTTTTTCTGGATATGTTTTGTGGCATCCGTTTGCCAACAAATTGCGTGAGAAGTCAAAACGCGAGGTACACAAGAAGGAAATGATCATCGAAGGGGTTCAATCGCTCATATCTGGTGAATCAGCTATTGCGATTAAAGAAAAACTTGGATCATTTTTATCGGAACAAGAGTTAGCCGACATCGATCAGGAGGATATACATGCGAAAAAAGAAACAGCGTAAAGACAATAAAATAGATGAATCTTGGTTGCTGCCATATTCCGATATGCTAACCCTCCTTGTTGCCTTGTTTATCGTTTTATTCGCTATGAGTGAAATCGATGCACAAAAATATAAAGAGCTCGCCCGTATTTTCAAAACGGAATTTTCCAGCGACCAGCCGATAGCTGTAAATGATGGTGGCAGCGGCGGTGAAGATATACCGGTACAAACGGATCAGGACGATGAAGCAGAACGTGATGATACAGAAGATGAGAGCATGCAAGAGCTCGCGGATTTGCGGGAACTTCAAGCCGCTTTTAACGAGTATATACAAGCGAATCATTTGACTGAAATGCTAGAAACCCAATTAACAGACGAAGGGTTGTTAATTACGATTTTAAATGATATCACATTTGATTCAGCTAGCGCCGTCGTTAAGTCTGAGGGAAGAAAAGTGGCTCAAGAAGTATCGCAACTGCTCGATACGGACCCTCCGCGACAAGTTGTGATCAGCGGTCATGCGGATGATCAGCCGATCAATAATGCAACATTCAGTTCCAATTGGGAGCTGAGCGCCATGCGCGCGGTCAATTTTATGCGTTTAGTATTAGAGAATAATGATGATCTGGATCCAACATATTTCAGTGCTAAAGGATTCGGGGAGTTTCAACCAATCGTCCCGAATACGAGCGAGAAAAATAGAGCAAAGAATAGGCGTGTTGAAGTTCTCGTGATGCCCAATACAGATATTGAAATAGATGAATAGCGCATCAAAGCATCAATCAATCTAAAGGAAGGTGTCAAAATGAAAATAAACTTTCGTTCATCCATTAAAGTGAAGCTCATTACGATATCCGTATTGCTTTTAGCAATTCCGTTGCTCGTTTTAGGGGTAGTTAGTTATACAAAAAGTAAAGCCAGTCTAGAAAAGCAAAGTGTTCGAGACTTACAAAATAATGTAGAAATGACGATTGAAATGATCGGTGCGTTAAATGACGAGGTTGAAAAAGGGACGCTTTCACTAGAAGATGCTCAAGAAGAAGTCAAGGCCGCTATTTTAGGCGAGAAGAATGAAGACGGGACACGTCCAATCAACAAAAATATCGATATCGGCGAAAATGGCTACATGTTTATTCTTGATGAAAAAGGTAATCAACTCGCACACCCTCGTTTGGAAGGGGAGAACAGCTGGGATACGGAAGATCCGAACGGTGTAAAACCGATCCAGGAAATAATACAACAAGCGGAAGAAGATGGTGGTTTGACATATTTTGAATGGCCTTTGCTAGATGATGAAAACAAGACCGCTGAGAAGGTTGCCTATTCCAAACAGGATCCGCACTGGAATTGGATCGTTGTCTCCAGTACATATATGCAAGATTTTAATAAGCCAGCGAATGACATTTTGCATCTTATTTTAATCGTTGTCGGTGTGACACTTGTTATAGGTCTTATGATTATTTGGTTTTTCACAGAACATATCAACAAACCGATCAGAGAAGTGACCGAGCGAATCAGTGATTTGGCTAGCGGTGATTTGACAGGTGAAGCGATTCGTATTAAAGCAAAAGATGAAACCGGTAAACTGGCAGAGGCCATCAATGCGTTACAAGATAAGCTAAAACATGTTTTAACACGACTTGCACAAGCTTCCGAAACCGTCTCCAGTCAAAGTGAGGAGTTGACTCAGTCGGCTAATGAAGTGAAAGCGGGATCAGAGCAAGTGGCAACGACGATGCAAGAGCTGGCAACAGGAGCAGAAAAACAAGCGAATAATGCCAGCGAACTATCAACAGTCATGCAGACGTTTACAGCTTATGTCGAAGAAGCCAGCAAAAATGGTGAACAAATTCAAGAGACTTCAAACGGTGTTTTGGAAATGACAGAAGAAGGTAGTCATTTAATGCAAGCATCGATGGAACAGATGAACAAAATCGATTCCATTGTCAAAGATGCGGTGGAAAAGG
The DNA here is from genome assembly GCA_035301265.1 of Bacillota bacterium. Classification (GTDB taxonomy): domain Bacteria; phylum Bacillota; class Bacilli; order Bacillales; family Amphibacillaceae; genus DATGUP01. The sequence goes on along the minus strand of DATGUP010000005.1, from coordinate 79,522 downwards.
TGCAAGAACTGGATGGTCAATCGCAAGAAATATCGAAATTGGTGAATGTCGTTAAAGATATTGCTGATCAAACGAACTTGTTGGCACTAAATGCAGCTATTGAGGCAGCTCGGGCTGGTGAACATGGACAAGGGTTCGCTGTTGTGGCCGATGAAGTTCGTCAATTGGCTGAACAGGTTACCGAATCGGTCACCGATATAACAAATATTGTGACTAACATTCAACAAGAAACGAATATAGTTACCGAATCGCTCCAAGATGGTTACAAAGAGGTTGAACAGGGGACAACCCAAATTGAAACAACAGGAGAAAAATTTGCAAATATAAACCAAACCGTTAAGGAAATGGTTAAAAATATTAAGATGGTGTCTGGAAATCTTTCCGATATCGCAGCAAATGGTCCGGAGATGAATCGTTCCATTGAGGATATCGCGGCCATCTCTGAGGAGTCTGCAGCAGGTATCGAGGAAACAACTGCTTCATCTCAACAAACGACAAGTGCCATGGATGAAGTGGCACAAAGCTCCAACGATTTGGCAAAGCTTGCTGAGGAATTGAATGAGATCATACGCCAATTTAAACTTTAAATATTATGACAAAAGGGGTTTGAAAGAATGGGCTCGATAGCATTCATCAAACAATCGAATTTACTCAACAAAGGTATAGTGAAACTGCTTCAGCGTAAAACACCGGAATACCAAATAAAAACCTATGATCAGGCTCATTATGACTCCATTTGTCACAAAGAACACCGACCCGATATCGTTGTTATTGCTATGAATGCATCCACTAATATTTATAATCTTGTGGAACACTTTTCAGCATTTGATATCAAAATTGCAGTTGAGTCGTCTGAAACAGAAAGCAATGCCTTAACTGAATTGTTTAAATTAGGTTTACACGGTTATTTATATAAAGATATGGGGGTGAATGAATTACAATTTGCTTTCAAAACGATACTAAGCGGGCGTCAATACATTCATCCGCAATTATCACCAGTGTTATTGAATGACTACATTAGAATAACACGAAGAAAACAGACTCGCCCTGAGGGATTGTTATCCGAACGGGAATGGGAAGTATTGGAGCAAATTACAAAGGGTAAAAGCAACAGTGAAATTGGCAAGGATCTTTTCATTGCTACCAAAACGGTCAACGCCCATGTCGGCTCGATCCTTAAAAAATTGCATGTACCAGACCGAACGAATGCGGCGCTTCTAGCGATTAAGAAAAATTGGTTTGCCTTATAATTCGAGGCTGGGACAAAACTAGTTTAAAATATAAGTAAAAATGGACTGATTCTGATTCAGTCCATTTTTTTATTCCATAATAAAACGGCTTTTTATATTCGCATGACAAAGGCGATATCATTTCCTGTAAATAAATGCCGATGCAAAAAACAAGCCGGCATCTGTCAGCGAAGTGTTCGGACGGGCAGGGACTCGTTGTAAGCACATGCTGGACTGCCTTGTTAGTCATGATCGAGCCTTGCTGCAGTCATTCATCGAAATATCGTTACGCAATTGGTAAGTCGGTGCTGGATATACAAAAATTGTTTAAACTTAACACCCTTTTGCCTGCAATGAAACTAAGCTAATAGACGAACGATAAAACAAACGTTGCTCGGTGCGGTAAATGTGTATTTGCACGAAACCGTAAACGTTAGCTGTTCTTACTTATCCGGTTTGGGTGCGTATAGACGTTCATTTTGTCGCCGCGAGCAAAACCGATAACGGTAATTCCGAGATCATTGGCGAGACGGAGTGCCAAGTCAGTCGGAGCTGATTTGGAGATGAGAATACTGACACCGATTTTGGAAATTTTTAAGAGAATCTCGGAAGAAATGCGTCCGCTGAAAACAACCAATTTATCTTTTAGATGAATGCGTTTTTTGAGAACGTGACCGTATAGCTTGTCGAGAGCGTTGTGTCTACCAATGTCGGTTCGTATGACAAGAATGTGTTCTGTCGTACAAAGAGCAGCATTATGAACGCCGCCTGTTTTTTGGAAATGTTTGGACCGATTTTGCAGCTGCTCCATTAAAAAAAGACATTGCTCATTAGCGATGCGCAGATCATTTGTAATGGTTTTAGCTGTTTTAACATCATTTTTAAAGTAAAACTGGCGACTTTTTCCGCAACATGAGCCGATAAATCGTTTCGAATGATTGCGTTCCTCTGGTGATAGGGACTTGTGTAACTCAATATATGCAAATCCTTGAGTTTCGTCGATGTGCATGTGTTTAATGTTAGCAAAAAAATGAATAATCCCTTCCGAAGCAAGAAAGCCGACGGCCAGTTCCAGTAAATAGGTTGGGGAGCAGACTATAGTAGCAAACTCGGTTCCGTTAATAACGATTGTAAACGGGAATTCAGTAGCAATGATGTCTTCCCCGACAAATGGGGTGTGATTCCCTTGATAGCGGATAATTCTCCAGCTGTTATGAATGGTTTCGGCCATTGCGCATCACCTTCACTCATGTTTTTCTCAGTATGTCTTGGTGAAGGAAGAATAAAAAAGGATTAATATCACTTTGTTTATTATTGGTAACTTATGCTTTGCGAAAAATAGTTATGTTGAAAGTGAAAAATTTTTCTAGGAAACCTTGACTAAGCGTTTACTTATGATATAATTTTTAAAATTTTAATAGCAACTGGAGGAGTAATCATCGTGAAAAAAAGATTGTGTATTTTTATTTTAATGCTCGTTATGTTTATGGTGACTGCTTGCAGTACAGATGGTTCATCGGGGCATTCTGATGGTGAAAAATCGGAAAAGTCTACGACGTATACAATTGGAGCGACACAGATTGTGGAACATCCGTCATTGGACGCAGCATATGAAGGATTCCAAGACGCTTTGGCGGATGCGGGATTAGATGTGGAATATGATTTTCAAAGCGCCCAAAATGATCAGAATAATGTCAGTACGATCAGCAATAATTTTGTATCAGCGAATGTTGATTTAATTTTTGCCAATTCAACTCCGAGCGCACTCGGTGCTATGCAGGCAACTAGCGACATTCCGATTGTATTTACTTCTGTCACTGATGCAGTTGATGCTGGTCTTGTTTCATCGATGGATGAAGCAGGAAAAAACGTGACTGGTGTTGTCGATCTTCATCCGGAAGCAATTGTTAAAACCGTTGAGTTTATCGATGCGTATTTTTCAGGCTCGACTGTCGGTTTAATCTATAATTCTGGTGAACAGAACTCTATTGCTCAAGTTGAATCGGTACAAGATGCGGGGGCGGGGACGAGCTTAAGATTTGCAGAACGCACCGTCTCTAATTCAGCTGAAGTCCACCAGGCAGCGACGTCTATTGTTAGTGATGTAGACGTGTTTTATATAGTAACGGATAATACAGTCGTATCAGCTCTTGATAGTGTTGTTGGTGTTGCTAATGATCAAGAAATCCCATTGATCGTTGGTGAGCCGGATTCTTTGGAAAAAGGTGGTTTTGCTACTTATGGGATTGATTATTACACGATTGGTTATCGAACAGGAGAAATGGCAGTAGATATTTTATCCGGTGAAAAAGATGTGAGCGAAATTCCGCCTGAATATCCACCAGAAATCCAACTCTTCATCAATAAACAAGCAGCAAAGGAGCAAGGGATTGAATGGAATAGCGACTGGGACGAGGCGGAGTTTATAGAAACATCACCGGTGGATAGGGAATAGAATAAAATCATTGCTTCATTCTTACTTGTTTAACGTTACTAGGAGGTTATTATGCTATTATCATTATTCAACGCATTCGAACTAGGAATTATCTATGCGATTATGGCATTAGGTGTTTATTTATCTTTCCGCGTGCTCGATTTTCCTGATTTGACGGTAGATGGAAGTTTTGTAACCGGTTCGGCTGTTACAGCAATTGCGATTACAAACGGAATATCGCCCATTATAGCCAGTCTCTTAGCAGCAGTTTTTGGGTTTTTGGTTGGCTGTATAACAGGGATTTTGCATACAAAAGGGAAAATCAACGCATTATTATCTGGTATTTTAATGATGATCGCCCTTTATTCAATTAATCTACGTATTTTAGGAAAACCAACTATATCTCTGTTGCACGAAACAACATTATTTGATCAACTGAAGTCGATATGGCCAGAAAGAGTGGACTCGCTATTTAACCAAATGTTTCTGGTCATGGGCATCGACCGAGTACCATCGACATGGGGGATCATACTTGTTATGGCAATTGTAACATTTATAATCAAATGCCTTCTCGACTACTTCTTAACAACTGAAGTCGGCCTAGCGTTGCGGGCAACAGGCGATAATAAACGTATGATTCGCAGCCTAGCGGCAAACACAGATACGTTGATTATTATGGGGATCGGGCTATCGAATGGGTTAGTCGCTTTTTCAGGTGCTTTAATCGCTCAAAATGACGGATTTGCTGATGCACAAATGGGGATTGGTATGATCATTGTCGGTCTTGCTTCGGTTATTATTGGAGAGGCGTTGTTTGGAACTAAATCGATTGCGAGAGTTACATTGGCGGTTGTTGGCGGAGCAATTATTTATCGGATTGTAGTGACGATGGCATTGCGAGCAGATTTTCTCGAAGCAGGTGACATGAAATTAATTACAGCTGTTCTTGTTATTGGAGCCCTTGTGGCGCCAAAATTTATGCAGGCACGACGGGAGACAAAGCGTCGCTTAGAGAAGCAGGCTGAGCTTAATCGGAAGCAAGCAAAGGAGGTTTCATAGTGCTTAATTTACACGATGTTTCCATAACGTTTAATGAGGGGGCGCCTGATGAGAAGAAAGCATTACAAGGGATTAATCTTCATTTACAAGAAGGCGATTTTGTCACAGTTATCGGTAGTAACGGAGCTGGAAAATCAACACTGTTGAATGTCATCGCTGGTACCCTCTTTCCGGATATTGGAGATGTGTATATTGATGGAAGGAAAATCAGCCATTTGCCAGAATATAAACGCTCGCGGTTTATCGGACGCGTGTTTCAAGATCCAATGGACGGAACTGCACCGTCGATGACGATTGAAGAAAACTTGGCGATGGCTTATGCACGCAACAAAAAGCGCCATTTGCTTCCTGGGGTAACTAAAAAGCGTCAAGCGTTGTTCCGCGAGTTACTCACTGCATTGAATTTAGGTTTGGAGAGCCGATTGCATACACCTGTCGGCTTTTTATCAGGTGGCGAGCGGCAAGCATTATCGCTTTTGATGGCGACGTTTACCGAACCGCATGTTTTATTGCTTGATGAACATACAGCTGCACTTGATCCATCTCGAGCCGAATTAATGACAAAGCTCACCGCAGATATTGTCAAACAATTTGGGTTAACTACACTGATGGTAACGCACAATATGCAGCAGGCGCTTGATCTCGGTAACCGATTGATCATGTTAGATAATGGTCAGATCATCTTTGAGGTGAATGGCGAGGAAAAGAAACAACTAACGATTGAAGCGTTAATTGAACGGTTTCAACAAATCCGCGGCCAAGTGTTTGCAGAAGATCGAGCGGTGTTAGGCTAAAGAATAGAGGCGGGAACATGGAGATCATCCCCGCCTCAATCCTTAGTCAACTTAATAATGCATTCCACTCTGTGAGCACTTCTTTGATGTTTCGATCATGTATGAGGTGATCGGCATACGGATCGAGCGGTGTCGGTTCGCGGTTGACGATGATGAGGTGAGCACCGTTTTCTTTGGCAAGCATCGGAAACATATTAGCAGGAGTTACACTTAGCGATGAGCCGAGGACGATGAACAAATCCGCTTTTTCCGTTTCTTGTTCTGCTTTTTGAAATGTATCTTGTGGTAGCGCTTCGCCAAACAAAACGATTCCCGGCCGGATTATACCGCCGCAGGAACACGTCACTTTCCCGTTTAAAAATGCTTCACGCGAATAGTTTGTACGACAATTGTGGCAGAAAAAATCGCGGAACGTACCGTGCAGTTCCATAACATAGTCATTTCCCGCTTCTTGATGAAAACCGTCAACATTTTGCGTGATGATGCTGTTGACGAGTCCGCGCTTTTCCCAATCGGCTAGAATGCGGTGCCCGTCATGGGGTTTGTATTTCGTGAGTTCACCAAGTCGATAGCGGTAAAAGTCGGTGAACTCTTTTGTATTATGTTCAAGAGCGTTTACGTTAGCAAGTTCATCTGGGTTAAACTTTTCCCATAGTCCGCGATCTTTAGAGCGAAAGTCAGGAATGCCGCTTTCTGTAGACATACCCGCTCCGGTAAAAATAACGGTATGGGTAGATGTAGTTAGCAAATCAGTGATATGCTGCACGAGAGATCACTCCTTCTTACATCTAGTGTACATGATGCAAGTCATTTTTTAAAAGAAAAGGCGAGGCAACGATAGCACTGTTTTAGCATACATTATAAACGAAAAAACATGGTCAAACCATGCTTTGAATCCGTTTTTCGCTTGTATTAGAATAGATTAGACAATGCCTTGTTCGATCATCGCATCGGCTATGCGAGTAAACCCGGCAATGTTAGCACCGAAGACTAAATTTCCCGGTTTTCCATACATTTCGGCCGCCGTAACACAATTGGTGTAGATACTGGTCATCATTTCCTGCAAACGGGCATCGACTTTTGCAAATGACCAGGCTATGCGGGAGTTGTTCTGGCTCATTTCCAGTGCTGAAACGGCGACACCCCCGGCATTAACAGCTTTAGCCGGACCGAAAAGCACACCGTTTTTTTGGAAAATATCGATGGCTTCTTTTGTCGAAGGCATGTTAGCTCCTTCAGCAACAACCTTCACACCGTGCTTAACAAGCAGCGCTGCCCCCGCTTCACCGATTTCATTTTGGGTCGCACACGGCAGGGCAATATCACACGGAATCGTCCATATGCCAGAACACCCTTCTGTATATGTGGCATGCGGATGGATTGTTACATAGTCCCGGATGCGTCTTGCTTCCACTTCTTTTAACTGTTTTATCGTTTTCAAATCAATTCCATTTTCATCGTAAATATAACCATCTGAATCGCTGCAGGCAACAACGTGAGCGCCGAGTTCAATCGCTTTTTCCATCGCATAGATGGAAACATTACCCGATCCGGAAACGACAACCGTTTTACCAGCGAGTGTATCACCTTCTGCCTTTAGCATTTCTTGGACAAAATAGATGACGCCGTAACCTGTTGCTTCTTTGCGCACTAAGCTGCCTCCGTAATTTACGCCCTTTCCGGTCAAAACGCCGGCTTCGAAACGGCCGCGCATTTTTTTATATTGGCCGAATAAATAGCCGATTTCTTTTGCACCGACGCCGATATCACCTGCTGGTATATCGATATCTGGGCCGATATGGTTAGCTAGTTCAGTCATGAAACTTTGACAAAAACGCATGATTTCTGTATCCGATTTGCCTTTCGGATCAAAGTCGGCTCCTCCTTTGGCGCCGCCAATCAACTGACCAGTTAAGGCATTTTTAAAAACTTGTTGGAAACCTAAAAATTTGATAATGCTTGTGTTCACTGACGGGTGAAAGCGCAAGCCTCCTTTGTATGGTCCGATAGCACTGTTAAATTGAACGCGGTATCCTCGGTTGATATGTACCTTTCCGCTATCATCGATCCAAGGTACTTGGAAGGTGATCAGCCGCTCAGGTTCTACGATACGTTCGAGAATATTATGTTGTATATATGTGGGGTTTTTCACAAGTGCGGGTTTAATCGATTGGAAAATATCGTAAACAGCTTGGTGGAACTCTGTTTCGTGGGGATCACGTTGTTTAATAGTAGAAAATACATCATCCATATATCGTTCGATGCTTTCTTCTTTCGATGATGTTTTGTTTTTTAAAATAGTCATAAGGCGTTATATTCCCTCCTTATTTAGAAATTTTCTCACTATAATTTCTAGTTTATATGGGATTATTCATCGAAACAATATAAAATATAGATATCATTTATGCTTTTATGCGATAATTAAAAGGAGGTGGTTTTTAATGGAGCTAAGACAGATTCGTTATTTTATGGAAGTTGCCAAACGCGAACATGTGACAGAAGCAGCGAATGCTTTACACGTTGCCCAGTCGGCGGTGAGCAGACAAATTTTCAATTTGGAGTCTGAACTCGGTGTCGCATTGTTTGTGAGGGAAGGGCGCAGTGTTCGTTTAACCCCGATTGGCAAAGTTTTTTTAGAACATATGGAACAAGCGATTAAAGGGATCGATGATGCTATAAGGGTGGTTGAGGAATATACGGATCCAGAGCGAGGGACAATACATATAGGGTTTCCGAGCAGTCTTTCTACGTACATTCTTCCGACGGTTATTTCTGCCTTTCGCGACCGGTATCCGCACGTTAAATTCCGGTTAAATCAAGGATCGTATTACGAGTTGACGGATGCCGTTGTGCGCGGTGATATCAACTTAGCTCTCGTCGGTCCGGTTCCGACAGATAACAAAAAGGTGGCAAGTACGATTTTATTTACAGAAAATATGGAGGCGTTGCTTCCGGCCACCCATCCTTTGTCAAAGGAGAAGTCGTTGCGGTTGAACCAACTGCGCATGGAGGCGTTTGTTCTGTATCCAGAAGGCTATATGATGCGAGATCTTATCGTGCAAGCTTGCCGGCAACTTGGTTTTCAACCACGCGTATCTTTTGAAGGTGAAGATGTCGATGCGATAAAAGGGCTCGTTTCCGCTGGACTTGGCGTCACTTTGTTGCCTGAGGTTACGCTGGTTGAACGATTGCCGCGTTCGACTGTTAAAATTCCTGTTGTTGAGCCAAACATTACTCGAACCGTCGGCATCATTGTGCCTAAAGAACGACAGTTGCTCCCGACGGAAAAATTATTCTTTTCCTTTGTCAAGGAGTTTTTTGCAAGATTGGAGAAATTTCAAGCGTGATCCAACTTTTAATCTTGTCACGGATATCTTTCTATGTTACGGTTAATAGTACAATATATTGTTATGAAAATTTAATAGAATACTATATATAGTATATGCGAGTTATGGTGACAGAAATGTCTTAAAAGGGAATCCGGTGCAAATCCGGAACTGCCCCCGCAACTGTCAGTGTGGACGAACGGGAAAAACCACTGTATTGGCGCTTACCGGCAACAATATGGGAAGGTCCCCTAGTAGAATGAAGCACGAGTCAGGAGACCTGCCATAACTTGTCAAGTTTCATTTCTCCGGGGTGAGAGAAGGTGAAACGATGGATATACATACGCTATTTCTGTCGTTTTTTACCGTTCACCGTGGGGTGAGCGGTTTTTTAATGCGCGGAGGATGAAACAAATCAGCCGACAATACTGAAGGAGGAAGAAAGATGTCTGTTTTAACAACGGATAATGTTCAAGAAAAGGCGATGTCTATGATTGAAGAAGCAACGCGCGGGCTTCGTGTTGATGCGGGATTGTTGCGCCGAAAAGTTTCCCAAGCTATTGCAGGTGACACAGATTGGGCGAAAGTGAGCGATAGGTTAATCAAGTACGCTTTGGAAAACATGGATGAAGCAAGTCCCGATTGGTCATTTGTCGCCAGCCGTATTTATTTGTATGAGCTATACCGAGAAGCGGCGCATCACCGCGGCTATAAAGCCGAAAAGAGGTATGGCGATTTCTATGAACTCATTCGCCTGCTTGTTGATAAAAAGGTTTATTCGCCAAAACTTTTGGAAGCTTATACAAAAGAAGACATCGATCATTTTGCCGAACAGATTGACCCCGATCGAGACCTGCTGTTCAACTATATCGGGCTGTATACGCTGGCCACCCGCTATTTGGCAACGGATCATGATAAAAATATATACGAGCTGCCGCAAGAACGCTGGATGATCATCGCGATGCATCTCATGCAGAATGAAGAGCAAAAGAAGCGGCGTAGTCTTGTTGTTGAGGCGTATTGGGCCCTCAGCCATTTATATATGACCGTTGCCACACCTACACTGGCCAATGCCGGCAAAACACATGGCCAGCTTTCCAGCTGTTTTATCGATACCGTCGATGACAGCTTGCAGTCCATTTATGATTCGAATACCGATATTGCCAAATTGTCAAAAAATGGCGGCGGCATCGGCGTCTATATGGGAAAAGTGCGCGCACGAGGCAGTGCGATTAAAGGATTCAAAGGTATGTCAAGCGGCGTTGTGCCGTGGATCAAGCAGCTGAACAATACGGCGGTCAGCGTCGATCAGTTGGGAACACGCAAAGGCGCGATTGCGATTTACTTGGATGTGTGGCATGCGGATATTGAAGCTTTTCTTGATTTAAAGCTGAACAATGGTGACGAGCGGATGCGAGCGCATGATATTTTTACCGGTGTATGCATTCCAGATCTGTTCATGGAACAAGTGAAAAAGCGCGGGGATTGGTATTTATTTGATCCGCACGAGGTAAGGCAAGTGATGGGCTGGTCGCTTGAGGATTTTTACGATGAAGAAAAAGGACGTGGCGAGTGGCGCAGACGGTATGAACAATGTGTGCAAAACGAACAACTTACGAAAAGAAAAGTGCCAGCTATTGAGATTATGAAACGGATTATGAAATCCCAGCTCGAATCGGGCACGCCATTTATGTTTTACCGGGATGAGGCTAACCGCAAAAATGCGAACGGACATGAAGGTATGATCTATTGCACAAATTTATGTACGGAAATTATCCAAAACCAGTCGCCGACGACATTTATCGAAGAATACGTCGAAAAGGAAAACACGATCGTTAAGAAGTACCAGTCAGGTGATTTTGTCGTCTGCAATTTGAGTTCGATCAATCTCGGCCGGGCCGTTCCAGATAAAGTTTTGAAACGGTTGATCAAAATCCAAGTTCGCATGCTCGACAATGTGATCGACGTCAACACATTGCCGATCAAGCAGACGCAGCTGACGAACCGGAAATACCGGGCGATCGGACTCGGAACTTTCGGTTGGCATCATTTATTGGCGCTGAAGAACATGCATTGGGAGACCGAGGCGGCGGTGCAGTATGCCGATGAGCTGTATGAAAAAATCGCTTATTGGACGATTCAAACGAGTATGGAACTGAGTAAGGAAAAGGGACGTTACCCGGCCTTTTCCGGAAGCCGCTGGAGCACGGGCGAGTATTTTGACATAAGGGGTTATACCGATGAAAAATGGATCGAGCTGAAGGAAGCTGTTCAGAAGTATGGCATCCGCAACGGGTATTTAATGGCTATAGCCCCGAATTCATCAACAGCTATTATCGCCGGCTCGACCGCCAGCATCGATCCCGTGTTCAAGCCGTTTTACTATGAAGAGAAAAAAGACTTCAAAATACCGGCGGCCGCTCCTGATTTGACTCATGAAACGTACGATATATACCGGCGCAGTGCCTATATTATCGATCAGCGCTTTTCAGTCAGACAAAATGCAGTAAGGCAAAAACATATTGATCAAAGCATCTCCTTTAACATGTATGTGCCGTACAATATCCGAGCATCAGTCTTGCTTGATTTGCATTTACAGGCGTGGCGGGAAGGCTTAAAATCGACGTATTATGTCCGTTCGACAGCCAATGATGTGGATGAATGCGAATGGTGTCATAGCTAAGGTAAGGGGGGGTCAGTAGTGAAAGTGTTAATAGCCTATTTATCGTATAGTGGGAATACAGAGGAAGTGGCGGAATTGATCGCTCACTGTGTGCAAGTTGATGGCATGGATGTCGATATACATCAAATTGGCATCGATCCGCCTGTTGATGTATCGGTCTACGATTATATCTTTCTTGGAACATTTACATGGGACCGGGGCAGCACACCCGATGAGGTGAAGGATTTTGTCTTGGAAGTCGGCTATAAACCGGCTAATATCGCAGTGTTTGGGACAGGGGACACTCAGTTTGGCGGAGATGAGCTGTTTTGTCGAGCGGTGGATAAATTAGCAGCCTTTTACCAAAGCAAATGGCCGGGGTTGAAAATTGAGCAATCGCCGCGCGGGTACCAAGAACAATTCGTTAAACAATGGGTGGAAGGAGTGTTTTATTATGGCAAAATTAATGCTTAAAAAGGCGAAAACATTGGAACCTCGATATCCAAACAAATCCACCGGGGTATTTGGCGGAAAATCAAGCGGCATCTTAAATTGGAACGATATCGCGTATCCGCATTGGTATAAGATGTATAAACGGCTTGTCGGCAACTACTGGCAGGCCGATGAAATCAATATGGCAAGTGATGTGAAACAATTTTCCACCTTAACCGAAGAAGAGCAAGATGCCTATTTAAAAATTATCGGCTTGTTATCAACATTAGATGGGCCACAGACACGGACGGCGCTTTTACTCTCGCTCTATGCTACCGATCCGTCCGTTCAATCCATTATGGCGGTGATCGCCCAGCAAGAAGCGGTTCACAATGAAAGTTATTCTTACGTCTTATCATCCGTCGTCTCACTCGATAAACAAAATGAAGCGTTTGAAATGGGTAGGACGGATCCCATTCTGTTGAAGCGAAATGAAAACATCATTAAACAGTACAATGCCTTCGTCGAAGAGCCGACCATCGAAAATATTTTAAAAACAATGGTATACACCGTGCTTTTAGAAGGCATGTTTTTCTACTCAGGGTTCGCTTTCTTTTACAATCTTGCTCGGGAAAATAAAATGGTCGGAACATCGACGATGATCAGCTATATCAATCGTGACGAGCTCGAACACGGCCGGTTTATCGCCGAATTGTTCCGCGCGACACTTGCGGAAAACCCTGAATACAATACAAGCAATCTAATTAATTGGGTGTATCAGCATTTTGCCGAATCGGTCGATCTGGAAATCGAATGGTCCACTTATGTTTTAGCAGATATTTTTGGGATTGACCTGGAGGAAATGGCCGGCTATATTAAATACCGCGCCAACAAAATGCTGCGCATGATGGGACTTGAGGAGATGTATCCTGAGCATGTGGACAATCCGATGAAGTGGATTCGCGCCTACGTCGATAATTTCGATGGTACGAAAACGGACTTTTTTGAACAAACATCCCGGCAATATACAAAAACGAGCGATTTAAACGGGTTTGATGATTTGTAAGTTGGAAAACGCTCTTGTCTCCAGATGGGGACGAGAGCTTTTTTTTCTATCGTACCCTTTCATCGATTGCAAATCACCCACTCAACGTCTATAAATTTGATAGAATGGAGAGAGAAATACGGAAATACTAAGATGAAAATGAAATTAGGCGTCCGTTGGAGGCGATTTTGTGAATACATCTCAGATAGCCGAGCGATTCCGAGTGTTTGCACAAGACTGCATCGGCTCCAGTCCTTTATATGAATTTTTATCATTAAAAATTGCCCAGGATGATGCGCTGCTTGAATTGTGCACATATGCACGAAGCGGGCAGCCTGTCCCCAATTTACTGTTCGGAGCGGTCCACTATTTGCTTTTAAGTGGCGTGGAGCATACGTTAAAAAAGTATTACCCTAGTATAGTCCAATCTCCACGGAAAACAACGGATTCTTTCGTGTACTTTAAAGATTTCTGTATAAAACATCAAAATCAAATTCAACATATTTTACAGACGAGGCGCGTACAGACAAATGAAGTCAGACGTTGCAGTTATCTTTTTCCGTGTTTTACCTACATCTATAATCAAGTGGAAAAGCCGCTCACGCTCATAGAAATTGGAACGAGTGCGGGCTTTCAATTGCTTTTTGACAAATATCGTTATACATATCAGAAAGGCAAGTATGGTAATCCAGCATCCACCGTTCATATCGAGTCAGAGGTAGTCGGCGATGCTGTGCCGCCTTTTTCAGACGATATGCCACCAATAGCGAGCCGTACAGGAATGGATTTGCAGATCAACGATGTTTCTGATCCGAACGATGCGCTTTGGCTTCAAGCCTTGATTTGGCCAGAACACGATAGACGGCGCCGGTTGTTTCAACAGACAGTCCAGCATTTGCTGCGCCATAAAGATGAGATCACGTTTATTGAAGGAGATGGCGTTAAGCTCTTGCCTCGAGTCGCCTCAGACATCCCGCATGATACGGTTATTTGTGTTTTCCATACTCATGTTGCCAACCAAATGACTGTGCAAATGAAGGAGCGTTTACTGGCACATGTCCGTACGATCGGCGCACAGCGCGACATCTTTCATCTGTACAACAATATATGGGATAATGAATTGTATCTGGATTCTTTTGTCAATGGTGTCGGAAAGCGCCGGATTATGGCTAGTACAGATGCTCATGGTCGGTGGTTTTGGTGGCGAGAAGAAGAGTTGAAACGAGCGAGCAAAACTTAAAGTGTCGCATAACATCACGTATTGGAAAGAGGTATCCGAAAAAAGCGCCCTGTAGCGTGGGCGCTATGTTTATTTTGCTACTTGTTGTACGATCTCTTTTTCAATTTGCTGATTTTTTTCATTGATCACACCATGAAGTAAAAAGGCATCCACTATCCACCAAACCCCGACAATCGCTAAAAATACAAATCCAATAAGAATGATTGCAGTCAGCCAACCTAAAATCTCTAGAACGAGCATTGCCACTGCCGAGCCGATTCTACGGGTATAAAATCTATGTGCACCCAATTGGCCAAGGAAAAACCATAGTATGTATCCGACGACGGTGGATAATTTTTTTTGCTCCAATTCGCTTTGGACAATAGCCAATTGCTTTTCATCCAATTGTTGTTTCAGTTCAACGTTCGACATGTTGTCACCCCCTTATTGGTTTCATCATTTTTAAGATGATGAAATTTAATAATTATCCTTATTATTAAATATTTATAACCTCATGTCAAAGACTTTCCCAAAAAAGGGGAAAAGTTTCATAAGAATAATCTTTAGGCCAACGTTGTCACAATTCAGCCATATATTTTTGACATATATGTGAATTGTTGAACAAATTCAGTAAGAAATTTATTTTCCATGTTAAAATACAAGTGTAAGGGAAAACGTCGTATCCAATATCATGTGAAATATTGAGCATATTATAGGAAGGAGCGAATGTGGATGATTGTTCATTTCATTCGAAAAAGTAAAATTTGTGCAGGAGTGCTTATGGTAATTCGAATTTACCTTGGCTATGTTTGGTTGACTTCGGGGGTGGGGAAATGGATGAGCGGTGCCTTTGATGCAACCGGTTTTTTAGAAGGCGCAATTGCCAGTGCCGCTGGGGATAATCCAGTCGTTCAAAGCTGGTGGGCAACCTTTTTAGAGCATGTAGCTTTGCCGAATGTAGAATTTTTCAACGTGTTAATTCCGTGGGGTGAGGTATTAGTTGGGATAGCGTTACTATTAGGAATCTTCACTAATTTTGCCGCCTTGATGGGTATAACGATGAACTTCGCCTTTTTATTTAGCGGAACCATAAGTCCGAATGCACAAATGGTGTTGTTGACTGTATTCCTTCTTGTGGCAGGATACAATGCAGGTAGATATGGATTGGATCGCTGGGTTATTCCATTTTTGCATAAACGTATTCGCATTAACAAGCATCGGCATAACAAAACGGCAGCTGTCTGAATTACATCGTTGACGAGTCAGCTTTTGTCCGTTTGATCAGCTGATGTCTTCAGCTAAGACGCCTTGTATATGTTCAGCTGTGAATGAAATGGTTTCTTTGTCGTGTGCATATTATTTTGTTTTCACTCAAGTCATGTTTATTTTTCCTCCAATTTGAGCACAATTGTGATGATCATATATCGACTGGAGGAATCACCGTGACGAAACATTTACTAACAACTGTTTTAGGGTTGAGTATCATCGTTTTGATGAGTGCATGCCAAACCGATAACCCGCAAACTGAAGAGAAAGGTGGTGAAGAGCCAGGCATCGAAACGTCTGGCCAGTCTTTAGAGGAAGCTAAAGAAGTTGAAGTCGCCTTGCATAATACGGAAGGTGATGAAGTAGGAAGAGCCGTATTGATGCAACAAACCGAAGGCGTTCGGATCGATTTTGAAGGTTGGGACCTGCCGCCTGGAGAGCACGGGTTTCATATCCACGAAAAAGGGGTATGCGATCCACCCGATTTTGAATCGGCTGGTGAACATTTCAATCCGACCAATGCTAAGCACGGCTTTGATCACCCTAAAGGTCCGCATGCCGGTGACCTGCCAAATTTGAAGGTAGAAAAAGATGGTACTGCCAAAGCGACATATGTCGCGGAAATGGTTACCTTGGAAAAAGATAAAAAGAATTCACTTATCGGCGATGATGGAACGTCGCTTGTGATTCATGCTGATGCGGATGACTACAAGTCACAACCCGCTGGTGATGCTGGTGATCGGATCGCGTGCGGGGCGATTATCGAGTAGTATTAAACGTAATCGTACGTATGTTGATAGTGCAGAAAAGCCCGGGGGTTCTTGCTCCGGGCTTTAGCCGTTTATCGGATATCACACATTTTCCCTCCATTAATCGACTTTAGGTAGTTTTCCTCATACCGACAGCTAAAATGATAAGCAAAAATGATGATCTTCCAGTAGTATACAATCAATCTGACTGTTAAAGAGTTTGGCCTGACAAGCGACTTGATTAGTGTTATGGTTGATATGACGGGATTTTGGAGTGGTACATCATGTTTCGCTTAAACTATATCGAACCGTTTGTGATGTTAGCTACCCTTTTCAGGTGGCTTTTTTTAGCAACTTTAACCGGGATCATTGTCGGTACCGGTACAAGTTTGTTTTTGCGCGCATTATTTTTTTCTATAGACCAAACAACACAAATCCCTCTTTGGTTGCAACTTTTGCTGCTCCCACTAGGCGGTATTTTGAATGGATTGCTTATTTATTATGGGTATCAAAAGAAGAAGCCGGGGCTAGAAGATTCCGTCATAGCAGCCGTTCATAAACAAGAGGGAGAGTTGCCATTAAAAACAGCGCCGATAAAACCATTCGCGGCTATTATCACTCTAGCAACCGGTGGTTCGGCAGGTAAAGAAGGTCCGTGTTCGCATATTGGGGGAACGCTTGCTTCTTGGCTCGGACGATTAATGCGCCTGCGCCCAACATTGCAAAAAAAAATAGTTGCTTGTGGTGTCAGTGCGGGATTTGCGAGTGTGTTTGGCACACCGATTGCTGGTGCGATTTATGCAGTGGAAGTTTTGACAATCGGCCGAATACGTCATGATTATTTATTTTCTTCTGTCATTGCTGGCATCACATCGTACCAAATCAGTCAGTTTTGGGGCATTTCCTATACGTTTTATCCATATGATATGGTGGCTGATTTCTCGGAATTATTTTTCTTGAAAATCGTTGTTTTAGGTATTATCTGCGGACTTGTGTCGTTGTTATTTATAGAAATATTTGAAGAAGTGCGTATGTTTTTCAGTTATATCCAACAGCGTTTCCGAATCTATCGTCCCCTGATGCCGCTTATTGGCGGTGTTGTGTTATCGATTTTAATTTTATTCATCCCGATAGATTATCTTGGTTTAAGTCTTCTTATAATGGATAAAGCGCTGAGTGGAGAAAGCATTCCATTTTTTGCTTTCTTTTGGAAAGCACTGCTCGTTGCGATTACTTTAGGTTCTGGATTTTATGGTGGGATTGTGACTCCGCAGTTTGTGATCGGTGCTTTAACCGGAAATGCTTTTGCCAGTTTGTTTAGTATTGATCCGGCGCTTGGTGCTCGCGTCGGTATGGTTGCAGTTGTTGCGGCTGCTTCCAACACGCCCATCGCCGCTGTTTTCATGGGATTTGAATTGTTCGGTGCTTCTGTCGGTATTTATGTAATTGGTGCTTGTTTAGCAGCCTATATTGTCATCGGCCACCGCAGTGTTTATCCGGATCAGCTGATCGTTTTTGCCAAGTCGATATGGATCCAAGCAAAGCGTGGAAGTGCGCTTAATGAGCAAGATGTGCAAATTTCTTATGATCTTCTTAGAAAAATTCAGCGCTGGCAACGATGGGAAGCTAACAAACACGGTCCATTAAAACCTCCCGATAAGAAATAGACCGGTTCTCTATTCCGTTTGTAAAAATAATCGTTTTTTAAGCACAGAAGATGGTATTCTTTATATACTCCCAGAGTATATATTTTTTTGATAGTAATAATAGACTCTAGGTTTCCGGCTTCTTTCCTTTGTTCGCCTCTTTCAAATTATATCTAACTCATGTATAATATAATTCACTATCAAAGGAAGGGAAACATAGATGCATCCACAAGCATATACGGAAAAAAATGTTCAACCGGACAAAATTTGGACACGGGACTTCGTGCTCATTTGTCTGGCTAATTTTTTTATTTTTCTCGGCTTTCAAATGACGTTGCCGACCTTGCCATTGTTCGTTAAGGATCTTGGCGGAAGTGATCAGGCGATTGGTGTTATCGTCGGGGTGTTTACATTTTCCGCACTGGTTCTTCGTCCATACGCTGGACACGCATTGGAATCCAAAGGTCGGCGCTTTGTATACATGTTTGGTTTAGTTTTGTTTGTCCTTTCAGTCGGTGCATTCGGCTTTATTACAAGCATTGTACTTTTGTTTTTCGTTCGTATCATCCAAGGGATTGGTTGGGGGTTTTCTAACACGGCGACTGGGACCATTGCAACGGATTTGATTCCGCCTAAACGCCGTGGCGAAGGAATGGGTTATTTTGGACTGTCCGGTAATCTTGCGCTTGCTTTTGGACCGTCACTAGGCTTAGCGCTCGCCGGAATGATTTCATTTATGCAACTATATCTCATCTGTGCGGCGTGCGGATTGACAGCGTTATTGCTTTCATCAAAGATTCGCTATAAGCAAGTAGAGGCGGCGCCGAAAAAGGCAACAACGGTTAAATTTGATATTTTTGAAAAAACAGCTGTACGTCCGTCGCTCCTACTTTTTTTCATTACGGTGACGTTTGGTGGTATCGCGTCATTTTTACCGCTCTATGCCGAACAAAAAGATGTTATAGGGATTGAAGGCTATTTTCTTGTGTATGCTTTATTTTTGATGCTTTCACGAACGTTTGCCGGACAAATCTATGACAAAAAGGGTCACGAATATGTATTTCTTCCGGGAACAGCGTTTATTTTTACAGCGATGCTCCTTTTGTCATGGTTGCCGAATACGTGGGTTATGCTGGTTGCGGCTGGTTTATACGGACTCGGATTCGGCAGTGTACAACCAGCGCTTCAAGCGTGGGCAGTCGATAAGGCTCCTGCTGACCGTAAAGGAATGGCTAATGCCACGTTTTTCTCATTTTTTGACTTAGGTGTCGGGCTTGGTGCAATGTTATTTGGCTCGCTCGCTTCAGCATTTGGTTATCACTCAATTTATCTTACGGCTGCCTGTTCGGTTATGGTTTCGATGCTTTTATACACGTATTTATTAGTCCGGGCTAGATTGAAAGCTAAGGAAAGAAGATAATGCTGTTGCTGCACAGATGTTGATAGCTTTTTTGTTTATGTCTACAATAGAGAAAATGAACAGCAAGAACGGGCTGTGTTGGTGGGATTCTATTGATCGATCTGAAAGAGCTTTCGCGGCCGGCCGCGTAAGTATGGTTTTTCCTCACCAACGACTTTGATAACTTTACCGGATAATAGCTTCCCGATCGTCCGTTCGGCGCTGCGTTTAGTGACACCGTAATATGCAGCAATATCCTGGGCTGAGAACGGTTCGTTATTGCGCAATGAGATAAAATCCAAAAAATTGTAAGACAGTTCATTATTTAATTTTGCTTTGTGAATAAGCGAATGGTATAGTTTTGAGGTGTCAAAAGGTTTTTCAACGCCGAGTGGCCCGAACATATCTTCACGTTCATTAACGATATAGGCGTTGCTAATGTTTTTCGTCGCGCAAGCTTCAAGGGCCAATGTCGCATGGTATTCGGCCTGTTTGGCTGTCAATCCGAGCCCAAGCCCAATGTCGATTCGGGCATCTAGTTCTTTTTCCAATTCGCGAAGTAACGGAAAATTACGATAATTATTTGTAATATAATTCAACATGCCGCGTGTTCCGAACAAAACAAACAGATTGTCTTTGATTGATAAAACGGAGGAGTGCGTTTTCCGCCCGTATTTTTCTAAAATGTCCTGCATGGTTTGAACAAGTTTTCGCGCATACGTTGCGTTTTTTTCTTCTCGTATGTCACCTAAGTTCTTGATACGTACGTACCCGGCAACGATTTGCGCGCTCGTCTTCTCGTTTAACTGCATGGTGGTTTTTGCTTCGTGTATAGCTTTTAAGACATTAGTTTTGGGAATTTGTATCGTGCTGACGGGAATGTTTTTTTCCTGAAGCAAATTTTCTACATCTCGGCTCGAAGTTAAAACGAAATCCGTTTTTCCATCAAGGTTTAGATTTTCGTGAAAAGAGGCAATAGCAGAAGGTGTGAATGCTTTACTTTCATCGTAGTTGTACAAATAAATATCCTTCGGGTTAATGGCCAACTCATCCAATACATTCATGACGGCTTGCTTTTGTGATGTATCGATGGAAATGCGTCTGATTGCATATTTATGGGAGTTTTTAAGGCGATAGAGTGCAGTGGCAATGGTGAATTCATCAATAGGGATTTGGATGGCAGGTAATCGCTTTTTGTCAATCTTATCCTTTGCGTATAAATAGGCGAGCGGATTCATAAAAAGGTAAATATCGCACATGACAGCTTTTTCGATGAGATCATTGGTTTCTTGAACATGTTGATAAATAAAGGGAAATATTTGTATCTCTTCTTTTTCGGATATATAGTTTTCAATCCTCGCAACGGTGTCCTTTCGGCCAAAAACGGCTATTCTCGTTTTCACTTATCTTCTCTCCCTATTTAAAATTCATGATTATTCCGACAATCATCTCGGTTTATGTTACAAGCTCCAACGTATTTCGATGTATTATATGAAATTTTCCCAATATTGTCAAGAGAATGCGCGCAATTGAAACCGCTAAGGCTTGACACAAAAATGAAAACGGTTAAAATCAAAATATACCTTCTATTTCAAAATAACGGTGAAAGGGGCGGTCAACGTGAAACCATTAAAGTTAGCACACATGCTTTTTCTCGTCCTTATCCTAGGACTTGCTGGATGCGGCAGTGCTAAGGATGACGGCGATGTATCAAATGGCGGCGATGGCGATGATGCAGAAAATAGCGGTGAGCGGATAACGATTGGCACAGGTGGAACAAGCGGTACGTATTATCCGCTAGGTGTTGCCATGGCGCAACAAATTTTTTCTGACGTCGATGGTGTGGCGAGTGCTAACGCTGTCTCAACAGGAGCTTCAGTTGCAAATGCTCAGGAAATGGGCGATGGCGATTATCAATTAGCGCTTATTCAAAATGATATCGCTTACTATGCAGTTAACGGTGAAACGTTGGAAGATTTTGAAGGAAACACTGTTGATAATATGGCTGGAATGGTCTCTCTCTATCCAGAAGACATCCAGATTGTGACGACGGCGGACAGCGGCGTGGAATCCATTGAAGATTTAGAAGGTAAGAAAGTTGCTGTCGGTGATCAAGGTAGTGGAACTGAGGCGAACGCTAATCAAATTTTGGAAGCAGCCGGTTTAACATACGATGATTTCACACCGGAATATTTAGGATTTGGTGATGCATCGCAAGGCTTACAAAACGGAACGATCGATGCGGCATTTATTGTAGCCGGTGCTCCGACAAGTGCCATTCAGGAATTAGGCGCAAATAAAGATGTCAAAGTGTTGTCTATTCCAGACGATGTGATCGATAAATTAACATCGGAATACGCGTATTATACCGAGCGAACGATATCGAAAGACGAGTATGCTGACTACGGTCAAGATGAAGATATCAACACAGTTGCTGTCATGGCTATCCTTGTTGTCGACAGCGATTTATCCGAAGATGTTGTCTATGAAATGACAAAAGCGTTGTTTGAAAACAAGGATGAACTCGAAGCGGCGCATGACCGTGGTAAAGATATGACATTGGAGACGGCAACAGAGGGCATGTCGATTGATCTACATCCAGGTGCGGAAAAATATTATGTCGAAGAGGGCGTGCTCGACGAGTAATGGCAACGGATTCTGGAAACCGGCACACCGGCTTAACATGGCGTGCCGGTTGGATTATTTTACTGTGCATCCTTTTGTCTATCGGTATATACGTGTGCAGCTCTCGAGTGCCTATCATCTACGCCATCGATACGGATGGGCGCATTTTGATCGCTCAACACGTCAATACCGGTACGACGTTGGAATCTCAATACATACATTCGGTCGCTAGATGCCCGATAATTGAAAAGTTTGAAATCAATGAAGCATATGATATCGTCCTAATGGAAAGTTGGAATTGCAGTTTTGGAGCTGGAATTGAGACTGAAACACCAGATGATGCATCCACTCGCATGGAAAACGGGTACTACGTTTACGAAAATATCAATCAACCCTTTTCCGAAATCGCTTTTCATGCTGTTGCGCTAAACGATCATACGCTGACCATTGACGATAAAACATGGGAACTGTCAAAACACCCTTTTCGCGGTACGACCTTAACCATTTTTGTAACCGAAGAAAGGCGGTTAGCGTACTGGAAGCACAAATTACAGCTATTTTGACGTGTGGAGGAGGCGCTTATGACGGATACAAACTTAGATAGAGATGTTGGTCTTGAAGAAATGAATAAACAACTGGACGAACTTGAGGGCAGCGATCGGACGTTGTTTGGCTGGATGGCTATGCTTGTTTTGATCATCGCAGTTGCTATGTCGCTGTTTCATTTATATTCAGCTGGTATAGAAATGCTGCCTCGCATGATGCAGAATGCGATTCATTTAGGTTTTGCATTGACCCTGACCTTTTTAATATATCCGTATAAGAAAAAGCTCGGTCAAACAAAAATTCCATGGTATGATTTGCTTTTAGCGGCGCTTGGTGCCTCAACGGGTGTTTATATTATCGTGATTTTTCCCGATTTGCTCGGTAAGGTCGGCAATCCGAATACATTGGATACGATTATGTCGTTTATTGCCCTTTTGTTAGTGCTAGAGGCAACAAGACGTGTCGTCGGCAAACCGCTTGTCATATTAGCGATTATTTTTATGCTTTATGCATGGCTCGGCGACAAGTATCTACCGGATTTTTTAGGGGCAAGAGCTATTTTACCAGATGCGATTAACCATTTTGGATTTTCCTGGAATGAGATTGCCGAATTTATGTATTTATCCAATGAAGGGATTTTCGGTACACCGATTACAGTCTCAGCACAATACGTGTTTATCTTTATTCTATTCGGTGCTTTTCTAGAAGTGACGGGTGCAGGGCGAATGTTCATCGATTTGGCGATGTCGCTTGTCGGTTCATTTAAAGGCGGTCCGGCAAAAGCGGCCGTTGTCTCATCGGGTATGATGGGATCGATTTCCGGAAGTTCCGTAGCCAATGCTGTTACAACTGGAACATTTACAATTCCGCTTATGAAAAGAACAGGCTTTAAACCACATATAGCCGGTGGTGTGGAAGTGGCAGCATCATCGAGTGGACAGCTTTTACCGCCGGTTATGGGAGCCGCCGCTTTTATCATGGCCGATTTTACAGGGATTCCATACTTGGAAATTGCGATAGCTGCTGCGGTTCCGGCTTTACTGAATTATACGGCTATATTAGTTATGGTTCATTTAGAGGCAAGCAAACATAATTTGTCAGGTATACCGCGTAGTGAACTTATTTCACCGTTTCATGTGATTGCCGGACGCGGCTATTTATTGCTTCCGGTCATTGCTATTATCGTGTTGCTTGTCATGCGCCTAACGCCGATTATCGCCTCATTTTTAGCGATAGTCGGTACCATTACGATCGCCTTGTTTTCCTATCACATGCAACGGCGCTTTGGCACAGGTTTTTTAGTTGCATTTTTGTTCATCGGCAGCGCTTATGCTGCCCATCTATTGTTTGGACTGAATGAATACGTGACACTTGTTTCAGCAGGGAGTTTGTTATTCGCTTTGATTTGGTATGCGCTTGGTAAAAAAGCGAAAGCTGAAAAGCAAGTTAAATTTGGTTGGAAGGAATTTTTCACAGCATTGGAGCTTGGGGCCAAAAATTCGCTTAGCGTCGTGGCTGCCTGTGCAACGGCAGGAATCCTCACAGGTGTTGTCACCATGACCGGGCTCGGGCCGATTCTATCGAGCATGATTCTCGATTTAGCTCATAACCAATTGTTTCTCGTATTGTTGTTCACTATGATCGCTTGTATCATTATGGGGATGGGATTGCCAACAACAGCGACGTATATCGTCTTAGCTGCCGTTATGGCACCAGCTTTAATCAAAATCGGTGTCCCTGTCTTAGCTGCCCATCTATTCGTATTTTATTACGGTATTCTAGCTGATGACACACCGCCGATTAACTTGCCGGCTTATGCTACATCGGGGATTGCCAAGGCGGATCCATTGCGAACAGGCGTACAAGGATTTAAGTTTGATATGGGTGCTTTGCTTTTACCTTATGCATTTGTTTTAAACCCAATGCTCATTTTTCAAGATGAGTCGGCTTCAGTACTGCAAATTGTTCTCAGTATTGCGACGGCCTTTATCGGTATTGTCGCTTGGTCAACGTTTATCCAAGGCTATTTGCTAACAAAGTACGGTTGGACAGAGCGAGTGCTTGCTGTAGCTGCAGCGGTCGTTTTGATTAACCATATTTGGTGGACCGATCTGCTCGGGTTTGGTTTGTTCGCCCTCATCGTCCTTATCCAGTGGTGGAAACGAAACAGGGATAAAGGCAGTGGTATAAGCGCACCGGGCAGTGCTTGATTTTCAAGCTGCTAACGTATCAAGCAGCTTGTTTCACTTTTTTAAAACGATTAGCATGTTACAATGAAAGCGCATGTATTTTGGAAAGGACTGCCATGATAGTGATCAAGCAGCATGATTTTACAAAAGGAAATATTCTCAAGCATTTGCTCCTCTTTTCAGGTCCGATCATGCTGACGAACTTGTTGCAAACGTCGTATCAACTTGCAGATCATTTGTGGGTGGGAAACCTCCTTGGTGCGAATGCTCTCGGAGCTGTTGCTGTCTCAAGCACAATCGTTTTCACGGTTTTATCGTTTGTACTCGGATTGAACAATGCTGCATTGACCGTTTTATCGCAGCAAAAAGGTCGCGGTGATGAGGATGGCTTGAAGCGTTATTTAAACGCATTTGTCGTCATTTTGCTAGTGATGTCGGTCATCCTAGGATCGACTGGCTCCTTTTTTTCTGACGGTTTGCTCCGTTTTCTTGGGACACCAGCTAATATGATGCCTGCTGCTACAACGTATTTGCAAATTAACTTTTTAGGCATTTTATTTCTGTTTGGCTACAATTTTATTAGCACTGTGCTACGGGCATTGGGTGATAGCAAAACACCACTTCGTTTTGTCTTGTTAGCTGTTCTTTTAAATATTGTCCTGGATCCGCTATTCATTGCTGGGTTGAATTGGGGTATTCAAGGAGCGGCTTTAGCAACGATTGCGGCGCAGGGCAGTGCTTTTATCTATGGATTGCTCTATGTTTTATACCACAAACTCGTGCCCTTTTCATGGCCGACACTTCCGAACAGAGAAGAAGTCGGATTGATTTTACATCTTGGTATTCCCTCTGGGTTGCAGACGGCGGTGATTTCAGCAGGTTCAGCTGCGATTATGAGTGTTGTCACTTCATTTGGTGAACATGTTATTGCCGGTTACGGGGCGGCACAACGTTTGAACAGTATTATCGTCTTGCCAGCACAAGCATTGGGAACAGCGGTCAATAGTATGGCTGGACAAAATATTGGCCTTCGCAACTGGCAGCGTGTGAAGCAGATTGCTCGACAAGCTGTTTTATATAATTTCGTTATTATGCTTATCACTGGTGGGATTGTCGCCATTTTGGCTGAATTTGGCATCCGTTTGTTCATTCAGGCGGAAGGATCCGTTCGGTTTGGGACACGTTTTTTACAGATCGTCGCCATGTGCTACCCGTTTCTTGGCATCAATTTCATCTTAAACGGGATCGTTCGAGCTTCCGGTGCTATGTACCAAGTGCTTGTTTTAAACATCATTTCTTTTTGGGTGTTGCGTTATCCGTTGGCATGGCTTTTCTCACACTTTTTTGGAGATATTGGAATTGCGATTGGAGTTGGGTCGAGCTTTATAGTCAGTTCATTTTGTGCATTCGGCTATTATCGCTTCGGTCGATGGCGCGAGAAAAAAATATTCACGAAGACAACAAGTTGACTTATGCACAGCTTGTGGATAAGTCTGCGGATAACTTCTATATGTTGTAGAAACATATGTACTTTACGCCAATATATTGGTGTGAAAATGGTTGATTCAAATAACGAAACCTGTCATTAAAAGGCGGATCTGTCATAGATGAGAAAACGTGTTATGATGGAAAAGAGATAAAGAGATGGTAAGGAGGAGATTCATTTGCTAAAAGCGATTCATACAGAGAATGCACCAGAAGCGATCGGCCCATATTCACAGGCGATTGAAGCGGGCGATTTTATCTATGTATCAGGTCAAATTCCTGTCGATCCAAAATCAGGTGAGATTGTATCCGGAATTGAAAATCAGACGAAACAAGTGATGGAGAACATTAAAGCTGTATTGACTGAAGCTGGAGTAGAGTTTTCCCAAGCCGTCAAATTTACGATTTATCTTTCATCAATGGACAATTTTACGGTCGTAAACGATATTTATGGCCGCTACTTAAGCGAACCTTATCCCGCACGCGCAACAGTAGAGGTGAGCCGTTTGCCGAAGGATGTACTTGTCGAAATGGATGCTATCGTTTATAAAAAATGACTGGGCGAGACGCGTTATGCTGAAAAGAAATGGAACGGATCAAATACTGTCAAAAGGCTGTTCAACGATCCGTTTAATCAATCGGGGGGCGTTATGGCCGCGTTGTGAATATAATAGAGTAGAGCTAGAACAAGCCTAGTAACCATTAAAGGAAGACCAGATGATCATCTAGTCTTCCTTTTTCTAATGTCTAAGATCGTACTGTTATCATTCGTTGATTTTATCTTTGATGTCAACTTACTTAACGCATGGCAGAACGCGTCCGCTTTTCAAACTGCTCATATTTCCACCAGGTGCTCAGCAAAATAATACCACATATAATGAGCAACGAACTAGTAACGAAAAACACACCTGAAAATCCGAAGAAACTGGAAAGAATTCCGCCGAGCGCAGGGCCGATTACATTTCCTAAAAAGCGTAAACTTGTATTATAGCCTAAGACTTCTCCTTGCATGGATAACGGTGCTTCTTGGCGAATGTAAGCGATCCGTACAGGAATAATTCCGCCAATGGAAACACCGAGCAAAAACCGCAAAATGATTAACTGCCATATATTGGTTACGAAGGCGCCTGGAAAGTAAACGACTCCAGCCATAAAAAGCAGTCCAATCATGATTTTAATATAGCCGATGCGATCGCCGAGACGTCCCCAACGACGCGTCATTAATAAATTGCCTAATCCTGCTGCTGAAAAGGTCATACCGGAGAAAAATGCGATATTTGCCGACCCGTGTAATTCAGCGACGTATAACGATAAGATCGGTTGGATGCTGAAATGGGCGACTTGGATCAATGCAGAGATGAGCATGACAACAAACAATACAGGTTGCTTGATGATATGCTGCAATACTTCTTTGCTCGAATAAGATTTATATTCCTTCGCATCATCAGCAAACTGTATACGTATTTCTTTAACACCAATTGCAACAATCATGGCCGATATAAAAATGGTTACCGATGTCCATTTAAAACTGTTGGCATAGCCGAACGCATCTGCCAGAACACCGCCAAGCAGCGGTCCCATTAATGTTCCTGTAATACTGCCTGTCTGCAAAGTTCCTAAAACGCGGCCGGCGATTTTTTTCGGTGTTTGCGTCGAAATAAGCGCCTGTGACGTTGGAATAAACCCGGTAAACACGCCCATGAATAAACGCAATAAAAAAAGTTGCCAAACTGAAGTGGCAAACCCCATCAATAATATAGATAGACCGAGTCCTGAGGCTGAAATGATGAGTATCGGCTTTCTACCGTGTTTGTCACCGAAGCGCCCCCAGATTGGTGAAAAAATAAATGCAGTCATAAATGTGACGCCAAACACCCAACCAGACCAAGTTTGAACATAAGCATCGGAAAAGTTGCCGAGCGACTCAATGTACAATGAGATAAATGGAGCCACCATTGTGATGCTGCCCGCTACAAAAAAATTGGCTATCCACATGATGGCTAAATTCCGTTTGACGCTTGTCTCATCAAAATCGATGTTATAACCCCTCTTTCCATTTTGTTTCGCTACTTTAAATATATCTGATATAATAATTTGATTAAAGTTTTATGCTCAAGAGGCTTTTCATTTTCGGAAATTCAGTTATAATAGTATCATCCTGAACCTAGTGATGATTTTTTCCATCTAATAAGCATACAATGGGAGATAAAAACAAAAGGGGAATGAAGATCATGAAACATAAGTTAAAATCCTTGCTGTCTTTAGCGGTTATCATCATTTTGTCAATTGGCATGACGCTGCCGATTCAGGCAGACGATAGCGGTGATGATTCAGATGTGATTGATGAAAAATTTGGCATGCCTGTTGTCGTCTACGGTGAGCAGCTAACCGAGCAACAAAAAGATGCCGTTCGTGATGCTTTGAACATCTCCGATCCGGATATGGTGAATGAATTTACAGTAACAGGCCAAGATGCAGCAAAATACATTGATGGTGATCCGCATTCCAATATGTATTCCTCAGCTAAAATTACTCGCGAAGAAGACGGTGAAGGTTTGACGATCAACATCGTGACCCCTGACAATATTACAGAAGTAACAAATGAAATGTATGCGAACGCACTTTTAACAGCAGGGGTGGAAAATGCAACGGTCGATGTCGCATCTCCAGTCAAAGTTACTGGTCACTCTGCGCTTACGGGCATTTATAAAGCATACGATGTTGAAGGTGAAGCACTTGATAAGGAACGGATGGAGTTGGCCAATGAGGAACTGGATGTCGCCACCGATTTAGCTGATGAGGACGGCATCTCACAGGAAGAAGTGAGCGAACTTTTAGCTGAAATTAAAAAAGCAATCTCTGAGCAAAATCCTGCATCAAAAGAAGACGTTGAGCGCATCATTACAGAGAAGCTGGACAAACTTGACATTTCGTTAAGTGAAGAAGACAGGCAAATGCTGATCGATTTGTTCGAAAAAATGCGTGATTTAGATATTGATTTTGATCAAGTCAAACATCAATTGGAAGATATCGCTGCAACTGTCAAGGAAAAAATGGACGAGCTCGGTCTTGATGAAGGCTTTTGGAAAAAGGTCAGTAACTTTTTAGGCGATTTGTTTCGAGCACTCGGCGACTTTTTTGCTAGCTTATTTGAATAAGATCTCGATGTAAGAAGGGCACTGTATCGGCCCTTCTTTTTTGTTATACATAGTAAACCAGTAGTAATAAAAGAAGCCAAGCTAAGAGTATCCAAGCATGAAAGCGAATCTGTTGATAAAATCTTTTGTTTATACGTTCTGACAAGTCGGGCTTTTCTTCCATTTCCTCTAAAAAATCCGGGTTCTTCGATGCGATTATGCGGAATCGTCTAAACCCGAAGGCAATTCCGTTAAAAAACCCGCCTCTAATGACCACAAGCACAAGCCAGATCATCATGTAGATAAAAGCGATATAAAAACACGTATTGATGTAGTTCACCCATGTATACGTAGGCGAAAACAGTAAAAAACTGACCAGAATAATGAACATATTAGCGACAAATACTAACCATTTATTTCTAAAAAATGTTTTCATTTAGCACACCTTTTCCGACACTTGTATTGCTTATTTTAACAAATGTGATACGCGGGCATAAACCGATTTCGCCAATTGCCAATGTTGCGAATAAATTAACTTGTAAATGATTTCCTAATAGATAATATACAAAATTTGCCTCCTCAATAAAAATTTCGTTATTTTTTTTCAAAAAAACTAGTGCAAATTGAATAGAAATTGTGTATAATAAGTTTCACAGATCCACACATATATAGTAAAAATTGAGAAAATTAAGGAGGTCTTCATACTGTGAAATTATCTAAACTTTCACTACTGTTCTCCTTGGGATTACTGCTCAGTGTTTTCACAGTAGCTTGCTCAGGGGAGGAAAGCGGTGGGGAAGATGCAACTGAGACAACTGCTGACAAAGAAGGAACAGAAGAAGTCGAACAAGTTTTAAACTTAACTAACGGTGATCAAATTCCCACCATGGACGTCTCCATGGCTACTGACCAATATGCCTTTCAATTTCTCGGAATGACAACAGAAGGTCTCTATCGTCTTGATGAGAATGCTGAGCCTACAGAAGGGATTGCTGTTGATCACGAAGTTAGTGATGACGGCCTGACGTGGACGTTTAATCTACGCGAAGATGCTGAGTGGGAAAACGGCGACCCTGTCACTGCCCATGACTTTGTGTACGCCTGGCGCCGTGCAGTCGATCCGGATACAGGTTCGGAGTATGGTCCGTTTATGATGAACGGGGTGATTAAAAATGCAGAGGAAGTAAATAGCGGTGAAATGGATGTCGAAGAATTAGGTGTAAAAGCGGAAGATGACCATACTTTAGTCGTTGAATTGGCTAAACCTATACCATACTTTGAATCTTTAACGACGTTTGGAACGTTTTATCCATTAAACGAAGAATTTGTGGAAGAAAAAGGCGACGACTACGCAACAAATAGCGATAATTTACTCGCCAATGGCCCATTCAAAATGGAAGATTGGGATTCGACAGCGGACTCTTGGACATTGGTAAAAAACGATAACTATTGGGATGCCGATACGGTTAAGATAGAAAAAATTAACTACGATGTCGTAAAAGATCCGCAGGTCGATGTCGATCTCTATGAAAAAGGCGAAATCGATCGAGCTGGCTTGTCAGCCGACAATGTCGACAAATATATTTCTCATGAAGATTTCGTTGCGACACCATCATCAAGTGTTTTCTATATTAAGATGAACCAAACGCGCAATGAAGCACTCGCCAATGTGAACATTCGCAAAGCAATCAGCCGCGCCTTTGATAAAGAAGCTCTTGTAGATACAATTTTAAACAATGGATCTTTAGCTGCTAATGGTCTAATACCACGTGAATTTTCAGTTCATCCTGAATCGGGGGAAGATTTCCGCGACCTTAACGGCGATCTAGTCGAATTTGATGCAGACGAGGCACAAGAATATTGGGAAAAAGGTTTGGATGAACTGGGAACGGATTCCGTCGAGCTCGAATTCCTGGCTGATGACGGTGAAACGGCAAAAGAAATGAATGAATATTTAAAGAACCAACTGGAAACGAATTTGCCTGGATTGACGGTCAACTTGAAGCAAATTCCGTTTGAACAACGTCTCGATTTGGATACGAATATGGACTATGATTTGCAGCTATCCGGATGGGGTCCTGACTACCAAGACCCATATACATTTTTAGGCTTGTGGGTGACAGATGGCGAAAACAACAAGATGGGCTTCTCCAGTGATGAGTACGATGAACTGCTTGAAAAAACGACGGACGAACTGGCGACAGAACCTGAAAAACGATATGAAGCTCTGTTGGAAGCGGAAAAAGTTCTTTTTGAAGAAGCGGCGATAGCTCCTGTCTTCCAAAAGTCTGTTGCGCAGCTCATCTCACCACGGATGGAAGGCGTCTTTATGAATCCGTTCGGCCCTGACTATGAATACAAATGGGCTGAGGTCGTCCCTAACGACTAACGTGTTTACAACGATTACAGGCTGTATATGTGAAGAAGAAGAGAGTATATACCGACACGGCATATACTCTCTTTTCCATTCAATACGAACGGTCTGTCAATTGTGTATATTCCGTTTTCAATAATCGTTAAATATAGATTTGCCAATATTGACAAAGATTTCTTGCACAGAGGGCATTGACAATTTGTCGGAGTCGTTCTACTATTTTTTTATAGCTTAATTTTCTACATTTAATAAATCAAAATATTTTAAAATTCAAACTATTATCAACGGATCTTTTAACGATATAACGATTTTTAGGTGGTGCACAAATGGTTCGCTATATCATCAAACGGTTATTTTACATGGTCATCACACTGTTTATCATTGCTTCCGTATCGTTTTTTCTTATGAAGATGTTGCCGGGTAGCCCTCTATCCGCGCAGGATAAACTATCAGAAGAACAAAAGGAAATTGTCTTAGAGAAGTACGGACTCAATGATCCTGTACCAGTTCAATATGTCCGCTATCTCGGCAAGGTTGCAAAAGGTGATCTAGGCATTTCTTTTCAATTTTCGAATACACCGGTTTCTAAAATCATTAAAGACCGCATCGGCCCTTCCATGCAATTAGGCTTTCAGTCACTCGTTATCGGAACGTTTCTTGGCATTTTGCTCGGGATGATCGCGGCGATATTTCACAATGGCTTTCTTGATTACGGTTCGACTTTTTTAGCTGTATTAGGGACGTCTGTTCCATCCTTTGTGTTTGCAGGGCTCCTTCAGTGGATCTTTGCAGTGAATCTCGGCTGGTTTCCCGTTGCCCTTTGGGAAGGTTTTGAGTATTCCATCCTGCCAACTGTTGCATTGATGATTTTCCCAATGGCGACCGCCGCGCGTTTTATTCGAACGGAAATGCTTGAAGTGCTCGGATCGGATTTTATTATGACAGCGCGGGCCAAAGGCATCACCGAGTACGTTGTCGTTTTTAAACATGGTTTGCGCAATTCGCTCATACCGCTGATAACCGTCATGGGTCCTATGGCTATCGGGTTGTTGACAGGATCCTTAGTAATTGAAAAAATTTTCGCCATTCCGGGAATCGGTGAACAGTTCGTTAAATCCATCATGACGAACGACTATCCAACCATTATGGGAACGACGCTTTTGATTGCCTTTTTGTTCATTTTTATCGTCCTTGTCATTGATATTTTGTATGGATTAATCGATCCGCGCATTAGAGTAGGAGGGGGGGAGAAGTAAATGGCATATGACAATATACCAAAAGAGCTGCTCGAGCCTCTTGAGCATCAGGAAAGCGACCAAGAAAAAATCTCCCGTCCAAGTCGGACATTCATGCAAGATGCGACGCGGACTTTTTTTAAAAGCGTTCCGGCTATGATCTCGCTTATCGTATTACTTTTAACACTTTTAATGAGCATTATCGGACCTTGGATGAATGAGTATGGTTATGATGATCAGGATTTGAATCGCGCCAAGCTGCCGCCGCGCATCTCGTGGTTGGAAGACATTTCCTGGCTTCCGTTTACTGGAACATTGACCGAAACGTTTATGGGCACTGACGTCGATGATGCTACAACAAAAGCGCTCATGCGTTTTGACACAGATGAAGAATTTGTCGATATCGATGTCATTGCGGAAGGGGATGGGTCCAGAGGATCGGCTGAGGTAAAAGCAACGTTTCACCCGTATGAAGCTAAGGATCTTCATGACACATATTTTTGGTTGGGAACAGATAACTTAGGCCGTGATCAATGGACTCGACTTTGGAAAGGAACGCGGGTTTCGATGTTTATTGCTTTTGCTGCTGCTGCCATCGATTTGTTGATCGGTGTTGTTTACGGCGGTATTTCAGCATATGCCGGCGGCCGAGTGGACGACATCATGCAGCGAGGCATTGAAATTCTTGTCGGGATTCCAAACCTTGTCGTCGTTTTGCTTATGATCATGG
Source organism: Bacillota bacterium (assembly GCA_035301265.1). GTDB lineage: Bacteria > Bacillota > Bacilli > Bacillales > Amphibacillaceae > DATGUP01. The sequence goes on along the minus strand of DATGUP010000005.1, from coordinate 45,941 downwards.
TGCTCAATCCGGGTATTACGTCAATTATCATAGCGATGATCATCACCGGATGGACTGGTATGGCGCGTATTGTACGCGGAGAAGTTCTCAAGCTTAAAAATCAGGAATTTGTGTTAGCAGCCCGAACATTAGGTGCTTCAACAGGACGAATTATCATGAAGCACTTATTGCCCAATATTAGCGGGATTATCATTATCAATACGATGTTTACGATTCCGAGCGCCATCTTTATGGAAGCATTTTTAAGTTTTATAGGATTGGGACTCATGCCACCAGAAGCATCGCTCGGTACGTTGATTAATACAGGTTTTGATAATTTACGGTCTTATCCGTTCATGTTTATTTATCCGGCCATCGTTATTTCGGTTATCATGATCGCATTCAATATTATGGCAGATGGTCTGCGCGATGCGTTTGACCCGAAAATGCACAAATAGAAAGGCAGGTATTGATGATGAGCCAATTGCTGAAGGTCAACGATCTGGCCGTATCTTTTAACACATATAATGGAGAAGTTCAGGCGGTTCGCGGTGTCTCATTTACTGTTCATAAAGGCGAAACGCTGGCGATTGTAGGCGAGTCTGGCTCAGGAAAATCTGTCACAACAAAAGCGCTCATGCGACTTTTGCCTAAGCGTACGAGTGTCATCAAACGCGGAGAAATTTTGTTTGAAGGTGAGGATCTTGTCAGAAAATCATCAAAAGAGATGCAAAAGATACGCGGTCAAGATATAGCGATGATCTTTCAGGATCCGATGACTTCGCTGAATCCGACGATGAAAATTGGCAACCAGATTATGGAAGGATTGCTCAAGCATCGCAACATGAGCCGACATGAGGCCAAGAAAAAAGCCATACAACTTTTGCAACAAGTCGGCATTCCTCATGCGGAGAAACGTCTGCATCAATACCCGCACCAATTTTCCGGCGGTATGCGCCAGCGCGTAGTCATTGCGATGGCACTCGCCTGTAGTCCGAAGCTGTTGATCGCAGACGAACCGACAACGGCATTAGATGTGACGATACAGGCGCAGATTTTGGAGCTTATGAAAGACATCCAAAAGGAAACGGATAGTGCGATTATTTTCATCACTCATGATCTTGGCGTTGTGGCGAATATAGCGGACAGAGTGGCGGTGATGTATGCGGGAAAAATTGTCGAGATCGGTACAACAGCGGAAATTTTTTACAATCCGAAACACCCTTATACGTGGGGGTTGTTAGGCTCCATGCCGACATTAGATGACACAGATGAAGATTTGCTCTCAATTCCGGGCAGTCCGCCGGATATGCTTAATCCGCCGAAGGGCGATGCGTTTGCCCCGCGAAATCCGTATGCGTTGAAAATCGATGCAGAGATGGAGCCGCCTATGTTCAAAGTATCGGATACGCATTATGCTGCGACATGGCTGCTGCATGAGGATGCACCGAAAGTGGAGCCTCCTCAAGAAGTGAAACGTCGGATGGCCGGGTTTTCGCAGACAGGTGTGCTACCGAATGTTGGGGAAGGTGAACAGAAATGACAGCCGAAAAGCTATTGGAGGTTAAAAACTTAAAACGCCATTTTAAAATAGGCAGACGAGGAATTGTGAAAGCTGTTGATGGCATTTCATTTGATATATATCAAGGCGAAACGTTTGGCCTCGTTGGCGAATCCGGCTGTGGCAAATCGACAACCGGGCGGACGATCATCCGTCTGCACGAAGCAACGAGCGGTCAGGTGTTGTTCAAAGGTGAAGACGTTCACGGCAAAAAGTCAAAAGCGGAAATGAAAAAATTCAATCGAAAAATGCAAATGATTTTTCAAGATCCATCCTCCTCACTCAATTCGCGTATGACGGTGATGGATATTATCGCTGAAGGCATTGACATCCATAAATTGGCTAAAAATGAGCAAGAACGTCGAGAACGGGTTGAAGAGCTTTTAGAAACGGTTGGGCTGAACAAAGAACATGCTACACGCTTTCCTCATGAGTTCAGCGGCGGCCAACGCCAGCGCATCGGCATTGCGCGTGCACTGGCTGTTGAACCGGAATTCATCATTGCAGATGAACCGATATCTGCACTTGATGTATCGATACAGGCACAGGTTGTTAATCTATTGAAAAAATTGCAACGCAAATTCGGCTTGACGTATTTGTTCATCGCACACGATTTATCCATGGTTAAATATTTGAGCGATCGGATCGGGGTTATGTATTTCGGCCATCTTGTGGAGCTTGCGGACAGCGACGAATTATATAGAAATCCAATTCATCCGTACACGAAATCTTTGTTGTCGGCCATACCGCTTCCCGATCCAGAATACGAAAAGAGACGGAAGCGGATCATATACGATCCATCGGTTCACAATACCGATGAAGAACCGTCGTTTCGAGAAGTTAAACCCGACCATTGGGTCAGATGCACACCGACGGAATTCGAGCGTTATAAGCACGAGCTTGGAGTGGAATAGACACTTGTTTAAACTCCCTGTCATAGTTATGGCAGGGTTTTTTATATGCAAAATCATATAAGACGGATCGGGTTGGTATTGCTCATTTCAAGTTAAATTTAATATTTACAAAATTAAACGTTGCAAAAATCTTTTCCATTTAGTATAATAACTGAAAACAAAGGTGACTAAAAATTAATAAAAAACAACCATTTGTGTCTATTGTGTTAAAAGGCCGAGCTCATGCACTTTAGTGACAATCATCGATCGATTCATACCATCCGATACATACGATGAGCCATTGTATTTGTAATTCGAATCTAACAGGCCCTTTTAATACAAATAGACCGAAAAATCAGTCTTTATATTACACATAACTGTCTGAATAGAAAGTCACCTTGCTTTATGAATGCATTAAGAACAAAGGGGGGGAGGGTGACCGAAACAACAGAAAGAGAACGCATCAATTTAACGATGAAACATTAAGAAAATGGAGGGGTCTATGTGCGAAACATGAGCAAAACAAATAAACTGCTTTTGTTACTAGCGTTGTTATTTGCTTTTTCTGTTTTTTTGGCAGCATGTTCGGACGATGAAGCATCTGGAGGCGATGACAACGGCGAGGATACAGCGCAGGAAGATGGTGGAGATGAAGGCGATGACGGTGATCGCCAGCTAGCTGATGAGCAGAAACTGCGCTTTACAGAAAGTGATGAAATCCGTTCAATGGATATTTCCATTGCCACAGACACGATTTCACACGGAGTCATGAATAAAGTGTTCTCAGGTCTTTTGATCTATGAAAATGACGAACTCGTGCCTGAGCTAGCCGAGGATTTACCAGAAACGAACGATGATAATACAGAGTATACATTTACACTTCGCGATGGAATTGAATGGTCTGATGGGACTCCGATTACAGCGGATGATTTCGTTTATTCGTGGCGTCGGGGTGTAAGCAATGAAATTGAAACACAGTATGCTTATATCTTCGAGGCAGCTAATATTGAAAATGCATCAAAAATCACTGACCCGGACGATGAAATGTACGGAAAAACAGAAGAACTCGGGATTGAAGCTGTGGATGAAAAGACGCTCAAAGTAACATTGGATCAGCCTACACCAGAACAGTATTTTAATAGCTTGATGCAATTCGCCCCGTTCTTCCCGCTTAACGAAGAATATGTGGAAGAACAAGGTGACAATTACGCCGAGGAACCAGAAAACATGATTTATAGCGGTGCCTATGTCATGGATGAATGGAACCACGGTGAAGGCTGGACGCTAGTCAAGAATGATAATTACTGGAACGCGGATGAAGTGACAATCGAAGAAATCGAATACACCGTTGTGAAGGATCCGAAAACCGCACTCAAATTGTATGAATCAGGTGAAATCGACCGTGTAGGTTTGACCGCAGAAGATGTTGACAAGTACAAAGATGATGATGAATACCAAGAAATCCCCGACGTAAGTGTTTTCTATTGGGATTTTGACCGTGATAATGTACCTGAGTTTGAAAACGACAATCTCCGCAAAGCCATGTTCATGGCGATCGATCGTGAAGGAGCTACAGATGTCATTCTAAACAATGGTTCCTTGCCTGCAAACTATATTATACCGCAGGAGTGGGCAACCGGACCGGATGGTAAGGACTTCCACGATAGCGAGATTACCGATATTGATTCGTATCCAGATGTGGATAAGGAAAAGGCACAAGAACTATGGGAAAAAGCACAGGATGAACTTGGTATCGACGGTCTTGAGATTGAATTAATGACAACAGATGGCGGTCTTGCAGAAGACATGTCTGAATACTTTGCCAACCAGCTAGAAGAGACGCTCGATGGTTTGGAAATCGAAATCAACAAACAGCCGTTTAACTCCTATCTCGATTTGACTTCACAAGGTGAGGCCGAATTAGCGGCCGGATCCGGATGGGCACCGGACTATGAAGACCCGATGACCTTCCTGGAGTTGTTTACAACCGATAACCCGCAAAATACGTACGGGCTATCCGATGAAACATATGATGAAATGATCGAAAAGGCCGCAGCTATGGGTGACAAACCGGAAGAGCGCTGGGAGATTTTGCAAGAAGCTGAAAGATATCTGATTGAAAATGCGTTGGTGATCCCGACGTATCAATCCGGTTCAGCCGTTCTGACAAAAGATTATATCGAAGGTGCGATCGATCAGGTAAACGGTATTAAATTTTACGTCCGGTATGCGCAAGTTTACGAAGAGTAATATAATACCAAGCCGGAGCGGGTGATATGTAAATGGGATGAGAGGATACACGCCATATGAGGGTGTATCCTCTCGACTCTTTCATTTCCTTATACATGTTGAAGGTGGACAGCATTTGGAGGGATTCGATGGGTGCTTATATACTGAAACGTTTAGTGCTTATGGTCGTGACGATTTTTGTAATCATAACGATCACGTTTGTCATCATGCAATTGCTTCCCGGAAGTCCATATGAAAACGAAGAAAAGTTAAGCCCTGAACAAATTGAAGAATTAAATAAAAAATATGGCTTGGACAAACCGGTTTCCGTACAATATGTCCAATATTTAGGAAATGTAGCCAAAGGGGATTTGGGTAACTCCTTTCAATTCGGAGGCAGAGACGTCACCAAAGTAATTTCCGATAGACTCTGGGTATCTGTGCAGTTGGGCATAGAATCGATTGTAGTCGGTGTCATTCTAGGGCTCATTTTGGGCGTTGTTGCGGCGCTACGTCAAGGTACATTTACTGACTATGGCGCGGTTATTCTTGCCGTCCTTGGTATATCCATTCCGTCATTTTTACTGGCTGTTTTGCTGCAATTTGTTTTTTCCATGAATTTGGAATGGTTCCCCGTTGCTTATTGGGAAGGGCCTATGCATCATGTGCTTCCGGTACTAGCACTGGCTGTCGGTATTATGGCGAGTGTTGCCCGTTTCATGCGAACGGAAATGGTGGAAATTTTACAATCGGATTATATCGTTTTTGCTAAATCGAAAGGGCTTAAACGATATACAGTTATTGTAAAGCATTCGATACGGAATGCGCTCATACCTATTATAACAATCATAGGTCCGATGACAGCAGCAATCATCACCGGTTCGCTCGTTATCGAGAAGATTTTTGCCATCCCAGGCATTGGCCAACAGTTTGTTGAATCGATTTATACGAATGATTATCCGGTTATCTTGGGCACAACCATCCTTTATACGGTGGCATTTGTCATTATGATTTTTGTAACCGATTTGTTGTATGGAGTCGTTGATCCGAGAATTCGCCTGCAAGGGGGAGATTCATAATGGCACAGCCAGAAAAAAAAGAAATCACTGCAGACATGTTTCGTCCTGCAACAGTTCAAGTCGAGGAAAAAGAGGAAATCACAACAGAGGCGATCAGCTATGGACGCGATTCCATGCGCCGCTTGGTAAGAAATAAACCCGCGATCATCAGCGCATTGATCATTTTGCTTATCACTGTCATGGCATTTGTGGGCCCACATATGAACGAATGGGGAGTGGATGATCAAGATCTGATGCGTAGTAACGTGCCTCCAAAGGTTACCGCTTTATCCAAAATCAGTTTATTTAACGGAGTTTCAAGCGATGGAACCGATCGGTATGCCGAGCGACAAATTGAAGATAATTTTTGGTTCGGTACCGATAAACTAGGACGCGACCTGTGGACGCGAACGTGGAAGGGTACGCAAATTTCATTGATTATCGGTTTTGTAGCCGCTGTTGTCGATTTATTAATAGGGGTCATTTATGGAGGAATCTCTGGGTATTTTGGAGGTATGACGGATAATATTTTGCAACGGATTATTGAAGTTTTAATGGGTATTCCCCAACTCGTCATTATTATTTTACTCATTATGATTCTTAAACCGGGCTTATTGTCGATTATCATTGCCATCGCTATGACAGGTTGGATTGGGCAATCGCGAATTGTGCGCGGGCAAATACTGAAGATTAAAACGGAAGAATATGTATTGGCTGCACGAACGCTCGGAGCCAAACCGAGACGCATTATAGGCAAGCATTTACTGCCGAATACAATGGGACAAATTATCATTACAACGATGTTCAGTATCCCGAGCGCTATATTTGCTGAGGCGTTTCTCAGCTTTATCGGTCTTGGTATTCCACAACCACAAGCATCATTGGGAACATTAATTGATACAGGAAGTCAAATTGTTGATACACACCCTTATCAAGTGCTGTTTCCCGCTGTTATTTTGTCGCTGTTATTAATATGTTTTAACTTGTTTGCGGATGGATTGCGAGATGCACTGGACCCGAGAATGCGACGTTAGTTGAAAATAGTTTGTGATCCAAGGATGTGACACGGGGAGGAACAACTATTATGAACGAAAATATATTGGAATTAAAAGATCTACATATTTCTTTTGATACGTATGGAAGCGAGATTCAAGCCGTTCGTGGTGTCAATATCGAATTGAAAAAAGGAGAGGCACTCGCTATCGTTGGAGAGTCAGGATCAGGTAAGTCGGTAACATCTAAGGAGATCACACGCCTAAACCCGCGGCCGCAATGCCGAGTCAAGTCGGGCGAAATCATTTTCGAAGGGAAAGATCTGATCAAATATACAGAAACGCAGTTACAGCATATACGCGGCAAAGAAATATCCATGATTTTCCAAGACCCGATGACGACATTAAATCCGACGATGACTATCGGTAACCAAATTATTGAAGGCTTGCGCAAACACCAAAAGATGCAGAAAAAAGAAGCCTACCATCGGGCGATCGAACTGTTGGAACTCGTCAAAATTCCGAATGCCCGCGAACGTTTTAAACAATACCCGCACCAGTTTTCAGGTGGCATGCGACAGCGTGCAGTGATTGCTACTGCTCTTGCTTGCAATCCGAAAATTTTGATTGCCGATGAACCGACTACTGCATTAGATGTAACGATTCAGGCACAGATTCTCGATTTAATGCGCGATCTTCAAAAAAAATTGCAAACGTCGATTATTTTGATCACGCATGATTTAGGCGTTGTTGCGAATCTTGCCCAACGGGTGGCGGTCATGTATGGCGGTATGGTTGTTGAGACAGGAACGGTTGATGAGCTATTCTATCAACCGGAACACCCCTATACATGGGGATTGTTGTCATCTATGCCACGATTGCACAAAAAGAGCAATAAGCTTGAATCCATACCGGGTACTCCCCCTGATTTGTCCGATCCGCCAAAGGGTTGTCCGTTCGCTCCACGCTGCCCGTTTGCTATGGAGGTCTGTTTGGAACATATGCCAGATATGACGAAGGTGACGGATACGCAGTCAACGGCGTGCTGGTTGCTAGACGAGCGAGCGCCTGAGGTCAAAAAGCCGGAACTATTAAATGTTTAATCGTATAAAATAGGCGCATACGCGTGCCACAGCTACGGTATGAATGAATTTGCAAAAGGAAAAGGGGGAGTGGTTATGGCGAATACATCGCCAAAGACGGCTGAACGCATGATCGATGTAAAAAACTTAAAAAAATATTTTAAAATAGGACGTAGACAAATATTGAAAGCTGTGGATGACATTAGTTTTCATATTAACAAAGGCGAAACATTCGGGCTCGTTGGTGAATCCGGCTGTGGTAAATCAACTGTTGGGCGCACTATAGTCCGTCTATACAATACAACGGGTGGAGAAGTTTATTTTGACGGAGAAAAAGTACACGAAAAGAAGTCAAGGAAGGAATTAAATCGCTTGAACCGAAATATGCAAATGATTTTTCAGGATCCCTATGCATCGCTGAACCCGCGGATGACCGTCAAAGACATTATTGCAGAGGGAAGCGATATTCACCATCTAGCCGAAAATGATAAAGAACGTATGGAACGCGTTTATGAATTATTGGAGACGGTTGGTTTGAATCGTGATCATGCCAATCGTTATCCACACGAGTTTAGCGGGGGCCAACGCCAGCGCATCGGCATTGCGCGTGCTCTTGCTGTTGATCCGGATTTCATCATAGCCGATGAGCCGATTTCCGCGCTCGATGTTTCAATGCAAGCACAAGTTGTCAATCTGATGCAGGAATTACAAGAAGAACGAGGTTTGACATATCTATTCATCGCTCATGATTTGTCAATGGTTAAACATATATCGGATCGAGTCGGGGTCATGTATTTGGGGAATTTGGTGGAAATGGCACCATCAGATGAATTGTATGACAATCCGCTCCACCCTTATACCCAGGCGCTTTTATCAGCCATCCCACTGCCTGACCCTAAAGTTGAACGAAGCCGTGAACGGATCATCATCGAGGGAGAAGTCCCTAGTCCTGTTTCTCCGCCGAGTGGTTGCCGGTTCCGTACACGGTGTCCGATGGCGATGGATATTTGTGCTAAAGTGACACCAAAGTGGAAGGAAATCGAATCGAACCATTGGGTTGCCTGTCATTTGCATTACGATGATCCCGATGCGTAAAAGATGAATGTTACTGCCGAACTCTTGGTTGCATGACAAGCCTAATAACACGGGCGGATTTTGTTATTTTATATAGAAAAAAATGAGTGTTTTACAGTAAGGATGTTTCCTGATGAAAAAATTGTATGGACTGACGATTTTATTAACCATACTTTTGACTGTTTTACTGATGGTGTACATGTATCGGGAATGGACGCTTCTAGCCTTTGTTGATGCTTCCTCCATCGCATCGTTAATCTTGATTATCATCGGGGGATCACTCTATGTAATCGGCGGAGGTTTTTTTACAGGCGTTGCATACAGCTTTCGTCGGTTTTTCAAAAAAACATCTAAAGTGTGGCAAATGTTAGAAGAAGGAGACGATGATGACTACTATCCGAAAACACGTTCTTTTCCCATTAAAAATCCTTTGCTTGTCATCGGCAGTTTACAGTTTGTGGTGACATTAGGCATTTCTATTTTGTATTTCGTATGATGTGGTGCTGTCATGTAGTGCAAAAGGTTATGATATTCGGTATCTCTTGTTAATCCGAGGGTGTCGGTTGGGAAGCAACGACAGTAATCCGCGAAAAAGCAATGATCTGAATGATCTGTTGGCTAAAAAACGAAGTCCTTCGTAAATAACGGGGGACTTCGTTTTATTTATTGGTATTTATCCCCATTAGAGAATAAATATAGGACTTTTGTTGCAAATCTATTATTGTTGTAATATTTGTCAGCAAAAGTGGACATCATTGTAATAGACTTTTAAGGGTCTTGTAACTGTATTGTCCGTCAAGCTGTGCTAAGATGGGCAAGGCAGAAAGCAAAGGAGGGAATCCCATGAAAAAATGGGTCATAATACTTGCTACAAGTATTATCGTTGCTGGTGCAACTGCTGTAAAAGTGTCAGCGGAAGAGTATGAGGTTGAAAAAGGAGATAGCCTTTGGAAAATAGCCCAACAATATGATACAACGGTTAACGAGTTACAACAGATAAACGATTTGTCATCAACAACTATTCAACCTAAGCAAAAACTAACGATATATGAAACTTACATTGTAGAAAAAGGCGACACGCTAACAGATATTGCCAAGAAATTTTCTGTTACGGTGGACGAGCTGAAGGAATGGAACGATTTACAGTCCGATCTTATTGCGATTGACCAAGAACTTGAGATCAGAGGAAGTAAGGACAAGCCATCGGATGAAAAAGCTGAAGCAATCGATAATAAATCTGAAACGACTTCTAGCAAAAAACCTGAAGGCCAAACGATGCGTATGACAGCTACCGCTTACACAGCATCGTGTAGCGGATGCACCGGCGTCACTTACACAGGTGTCGATTTAAATGCAAACCCTGATGCTAAAGTCATCGCCGTTGATCCGGATGTTATCCCGCTTGGATCTGAAGTGTATGTCGAAGGATATGGCTATGCTACAGCTGCTGATATCGGCGGTGCTATCAACGGGAACAAAATCGACTTGTACGTCCCAACAAAAGAAGAAGCCAATGACTGGGGCGTGCGTACTGTCGATGTGACCATCATTGAGTAAGTGACAATGTTTAGTATAGGAAAGGTTTCTTTCAAAGGAACCTTTCCTTTTTATTTTGCACGTCTGCATCACATCACATATTGGATTGTTTCGGTTAATTCAATATTTTTTGCATAATCGATTTACACAATCCCGATGATACTAAATATGAATATAAACAAAAAGAATAACATGACCAACATTTCCTTCATCACTGTCCACTCCCCGTAATATTTGTGAATGACTCTTTTGATATAGCTGCAACTAGTATTTTAAAAGGGGATCAATCCCTTGCTATTCTTTTGAAGACAAAGCTTTGCTCGCTTCTAACGAAAAAGCCGGTGCATGCTATGGGCGTGTTGTTAAAGGCTTGATGTTTATTCTCTATTGTCTTCGTATGTGCGCTATACTTCATTATATAAAAAGGTCGCGCAGCAATCGATAGCAATTTATAATTTTTTAAAGGTAAATCATGTAAGTTATCTATTTGTTAGTTGCTAAATGTTTTGTTCAATCAACAAAAAGAAAGCAATTATGTTAAACTATTATTAAATGAAAAATAAAACGCTTACAATATAAGGGGGAAAATTGATTTGACAAGTAAGGTACTAACATCTTTTCTCGATGAACAAATAGCCGATTTAAAAAGGCGGGGATTGTACAATGAAATTGAACCGGTAGAGGGGGCAAATGGACCGGAAATTTTGATTGGCGGAAAAAAGCGGATTAACTTATCTTCCAATAACTATCTTGGTTTAGCGACGGATGAGCGTTTAAAAAAGGTAGCGAAGGAAGCGGTGGATTCACACGGCGTTGGTGCCGGCGCGGTGCGGACGATCAATGGAACCCTTGATCTGCACGTCGAGCTAGAAAAAAAGTTAGCCGCGTTTAAAGGAACCGAAGCGGTCGTTTCTTTTCAATCAGGCTTCAACAGTAATGTGGCTGCTATTCCCGCCATCATGGATCAAAACGATGCCATTTTATCAGATCAGTTAAATCATGCTTCTATTATTGACGGCTGCCGCTTGTCGAAGGCGAAAATTATTCCATATGAGCATTCCAATATGGATGATCTTCGCTCGAAGGCAAAAGAGGCTGTTGAATCAGGAGCTTATAACAAAATTATGGTCATCACTGATGGTGTATTTTCAATGGATGGCGATATTGCCAAGCTCCCGGAAATTGTTGATATTGCTGAAGCATTCGATTTGATCACTTACGTCGACGATGCCCACGGTTCGGGTGTGCTTGGTAAGGGAGCGGGAACGGTAAAACATTTCGGGCTCCAGGATAAAATTGATTTGCAAATGGGGACATTATCGAAAGCGATCGGTGTTGTTGGGGGGTATATCGCTGGAAAAGCGAATTTGATCGATTGGTTGAAAGTGCGTTCGCGACCGTTTTTATTTTCTACAGCTGTTACCCCTGCTGATGCGGCAGCGGCAACAAAGGCGGTAGAATTACTTATGGAAAGCACGGAATTATACGACAGGCTATGGGAAAACAGTCATTACTTCAAAAAAGGTCTCAGGCAGCTTGGTTTTGACACCGGCACAAGCGAAACGCCGATCACGCCTTGTATCATTGGGGATGAGAAAGATACACAACAATTTAGTAAACGCTTACTTGAAGAAGGAGTTTATGCGAAATCGATCGTTTTCCCGACCGTACCAAGAGGAACAGGGCGCGTTCGAAACATGCCAACAGCCGCACATACAAAAGAAATGCTTGATGAGGTACTTGCTGTTTATGAAAAAGTCGGCAAGGAAATGGCTTTAATTTAATCGACAGATGTATGTTCGGGCGAAAAAGAAAACCGGATGGAATGCTATGCACGTGTGAGTACAACAACAGTTCTGGGAGAGGTTTGCTATGAAGAAAATTTTAGTTACGGGGGCGTTGGGACAAATCGGTTCAGAGCTTGTTGTAATGCTTCGTGAATTATATGGTGCAACGAATGTCATTGCAACTGATATTCGTAAAAAAGATGACTGTGACGATGGACCATTTGCCATCGTTGATGTTATGGATGGAGAACGGTTATTTTCGGTTGCAAAAGACTATGGTGTCGATACAATCATTCATCTAGCTGCTTTGCTGTCAGCAAAAGCAGAAAGCGAGCCGCAAAAAGCGTGGAATCTTAATATGGGCGGGCTCATCAATGCGCTTGAAGTCGCCCGCGAGTTAGACTTAAAATTTTTCACACCGAGCTCGATTGGATCATTCGGCCCGACGACACCGAAAGACGGAACACCTCAAGATGTTATTCAACGTCCGACAACGATGTATGGAATCAACAAAGTAGCCGGTGAACTGCTTTGTGATTATTACCACGAACGGTTTGGCCTCGATACAAGAGGTTTGCGGTTTCCCGGACTTATTTCGCATGTGACAAAACCCGGTGGCGGGACGACCGACTACGCAGTCGAAATTTACTATGCCGCCGTAAAACACCAATCATACACTTCTTACATCGCTGAAAATACTTACATGGATATGATGTATATGCCCGATGCGCTAAAGGCGATTGTTGATTTAATGGAAGCCGATCCGGATAAATTGAAACACCGAAATGCGTTTAATATTTCAGCCATCTCCGCTGCTCCAAAAGATTTCGCTGCCGCGATTCGGGAATACATCCCTGAATTTACAATCAATTATGAGGTCGATCCAGTGCGACAGCGAATTGCTGAAAGTTGGCCAAATTCAATCGACACTTCGGCTGCGACGGAAGAGTGGGGATTTGAAGTGAAATATGATCTAAGCCGGATGACAAAAGATATGTTGGAAAAGCTTGGAGGAAAGCAAATGGCGAAGACGGTTTAAGGCAAAATAAAGGATAGCGATGCGCAGCTTGCCATAATTATTTGGGTAATTTGTCTCACGCTTGAAAGGACTATATACTGAATGTGAAGGTTCTTTTTATAAGGAAAGGGGGGGTTGCGATGGAACGGGGAAGCAATTATCGAATGCTTAAACTCATGGAGATTCTTTTCCGTGAGACGGATGATCAACATGAGCTGGGGATTGATGATTTAATTGCCAAATTACGAAAGGAAACAGGTGGCATTCGCTTTGATAAACGAACGATCAAACGAGATCTCGCTACACTCGATGATATGGATTTTGAAATCGTCGAAAACATAGGCGACTATGGAAAAATTTTATATAGTCACCAGTCACGGTTGTTTGAAACTTACCAGCTGCGACTTCTCGTTGATGCGGTGTTATCCGCTCGGTTTATTACGCCGAAAGAGAAGGAGATATTGATTGATAAAATCAAACAGCTGACAAGTGATCATATTGCTAAAACATTGCCAGAGCCTGTGTTGTTCAGCCAGTCGTCAAACATGGATTATGAATTAGTTAAATTGAATATCGATCACGTCCATCGAGCGATTTCGGAACGGAAAGTGCTTACATACCAATACGGGCGTTTTAATGTCGACAAACAATTTGAATATAGTCGTAATGGGGCTACATATCATGTTGAACCGTATGCGCTTATTTGGCAAAACGATTATTACTATTTAATCGGACGTTATCAAGAAACGGATGAAATGCGTCATTACCGGCTTGATCGCATCCGCAACATCGCTATCAGCGATAAAACGTTTGTGAAAAAGAATTTTGCATTACAAGCGTATGTTGATAAGAGCTTTCACATGTTTTCCGGTAAGGACATTCGTATTAAAATTCGTTTTCATAATGAACTCATTAACGTAGTATTGGACCGTTTTGGGCTAGAAGCTGAGATTAAAAAAGACGGGGAGGAGCACTTCATCCTAACGACGAAGGCGAAGCTGTCGACAGGGTTGATTAATTGGATTTTGACGTGGGGGGATAAAGCAAAAGTTCTTTCACCCGATGATCTTGTTCGTGAAGTAAAAGAAAAAATCGCGCTGATGCAAAAGGTGTACGATTAGCGGGACGTTTGCCACCGCTAATCGATCCCTAATGTTTGATAAGGGACTTTGATTTTAAAAGCTAAATGATTGGCCTCCAAATCAATGTGTTCGACACGGATATGGAAATTACTTTTAATATTCATGTCAGTGACAGCGACATAAATTTCCTCATTTTTCGGGTCGACGGTGACCCATGGAGGCATGGGTAAGTATTGATCAATATATTCCATGATTTTCCGATTTGGCAGTGGCAATAAACCAATAGACATCGACTTTTGTTTAAGGACGATATCCCCATTGTCTTGAACAAACGGTTCAAGACGGACCGATAACGGAACTGTCGTTGAAAAAACCGGCAGCTCTCCTTGCAAATGGACATCATCATCCAAATCGATGCTATAGCGATGCTTCGAATGTTTCAAAAGTTGGTCAAGGTAAGCATTCACAAGGTCATTTAAGTTTTCCTTTGTCGTCCGGACAACGAATTCCGAGCTTTCTTCCTCGGTCACGTCGGTTCGTGGTTGGATATCCCTGCCTTCTACCGGCCAAAATATAAGCAGAAGGATGACCATTAAGACGGCGATATCTACAACAATGATGCTATAAAAACGCCGTTTCCACTTTTGATTACTCGTCTTACGTTCAGACACGTCTTTCACTCCTCCGTAATATACTCAAGCACCCGCCTAGCTATTCGATAGTACCCTAAGTAATTTGGATGGAAATGATCATCAGCGAACAATGCAACGTCAGAATCGACAAATAAATCTGCAGTGGGAATAAATGTGACAGCATCATTTTCCGCAGCAATGTTTGCACTCACATCATTCCAATTATTGACAATGGTATCAAGTTCCTCAATATGTTGAAAATATTGTTCAAACGGATTATAAAAACCGATTAAATAAATGTCTGCATGGGCGTTAACACTTTGAATTTTATCTATAATGGCTTGTAACCGTTTCTTATAATGTTTCTGTTCTGCATTAAAAGGTTCCATTGTTAAATTCGTAACGTTATCTTTAAGCACTTTCATAATATCGTTGGCTCCGATCGTTATCAGCACCATATCTGCATCGCCAATGGCTGCGGTAATCTCCGGCTCATCCAGTCGCTTGTACAGTTGATCGGATCGGCTACCGCGTTTACCGAAATGATCAATTGTAACGTTTCGTTCCCCTTCATTATTGATCGTTCGTCCGAGGATGCCGACATAGCCGCCGCCTTCTGTCGTATCTCCTACACCTCGAGTCAACGAGTCGCCAATGGCGACGATATGGCTTTTGTTGTTATTGAAGTAGGTAAGTGAATCTTTGATTGTATCCACAATGACTTCTTTCAGCTGTTCACCGATGCTTTCATCATCGGTTTGCTCATCGCTTGCTAACTCCTTTGCCTCATCGTCAGCAGCCTGCTCTTGCCTGCTGGAAGCGATCGTTTCCTCTTCATCTCGTTGTGTTTGCTCATCTTGAGGGGCATCATCCGTTGCTCCGGAATTTATCAAAATGCGTCCAACGCTAATTATAAGTATCAAAAGCATTAATATATAAACGGCTTTTTTCATGATCATCTCACCTATCGAAGGTTAATATACCATATGGTTATGATCGGTTGTCCCATGTAGGAAAAGCTATTGTTTGTTAGTATTGATATACCTCGTTCATTTAAACTTAAAAAGAATAGAAAAAATCCGCCTCCCTATAGAAGGCGAATATGAATAAAATTATATCATGTATCGCATGAGAAAAACATAAGCTGTCAAAAAGTTTGCTTGTAAAATCGTTCAGTATTATGTGTTATTTAACTCGCCTTTTGTTTCTGTGTTGGTTGGTGCGATACCGATCCCATGTAAATAATCAACGCTATCCAAATGAGTGTAAACGCAACGCCATGTGCTCGAGTGAACGGTTCATTATAAACGAATACGCCTAAAATAAGCATGATTGTCGGGGCAACGTATTGTAAGAAACCGACCATATTAAGTGGGATACGTTTAGCACCTGCAGCAAAAAGCAAAAGCGGCACAGCTGTCACCACTCCTGCCCCCATCAAAAGCAGATTTGTAGCTGTCAATATGTTGGTCAATTGAAAGGCTGTCTCCGGTAACGTCAATAGATAAATCAGTGCTATCGGCGTCACAACCATTGTTTCAATCGTTAAGCCGAACATTGTATCAATATCGACCGTTTTCTTTAACAGCCCGTAAACGGCAAAGGTCATCGCTAAAATGATCGATACCCATGGAAAGACCCTGAAACTAACCGTTAAGTAAATAACTCCAGCTGCTGCTAAAAGGCAGGAGATGATTTGACGCCGTGATAGCCTTTCTCCGAGGACAATGATTCCTAGCAGAATGCTGACAAGCGGATTGATATAATAGCCGAGACTTGCCTGAACAACGTGATCGCTGTTCACCGCCCATATGTAAGTAAGCCAGTTCATGCTGACGATAAGACCTGCAAGACTGATGCCGATGAGTTTCTTTTTGTCACGTATGATCACCGTCAGCTCTCGTATAAACGGGACCCACTTGCGTACACATGTTACGATAACGAGCATGAATACGAACGACCAAATAATTCGATGGGCGAGAATTTCTCCAGCAGGGACGTTTTCAACAAGCTTCCAATAGACTGGGAGGAATCCCCATAAAATATAGGCTGCGGTTGCATATAAAATACCGAGTTTTGTACGATGTTGTTTCATAGTGGACATCCTCTTTTCTTCTGGAGTTTTTCGCTTTGGATAAATTATTCTTATTTTAAGCGGATATTTTCTAAAAAGCAATTGAAGTGCATACTAGGAAACGCTTTCAATGTGAAGGGTTATCGTTTATGATAGGAGAAGTTAGAAGTTTGATTCAACCGACACATATATCATCTTGCTGACATCTGTACTTGTGATAGACGAGTCATGCGCCCATCTTTTTTAAATAGTAGATACTAACGAACATTTCGATTCTATGCTATATTATGATTGTGACTGTTTTCTGGCATAAAAACTGGGGTATATACGATCAAGCAGTTGTTAAGGACTACTTGAGAGGAGATAGAATTTGTGGATATTGCCAATGTGATGAACTATTTACTTATTTTCATTCTTATTCTTAATATTGCGCTTGGCTTTTCCATCATATTTCTCGAACGCAAGGACGCCAGTGCCACATGGGCTTGGTTAATGGTTCTACTGTTTATTCCGGTCCTCGGCTTTGTTCTTTACCTTATATTTGGCAGACGATTAAGCAACCAGCGTATCTTTACATGGGATACCAAAAGCAGGCTTGGTGTCAAAAGGGCTGTTAAGTCACAAATACAGGCGATTGAAACAGATCGGTTTACACTGAAAGACGACGCATTGATGGCGTATAAAGATTTGTATTATTTGCACTTGCGCAACAACGACGCGATTTTTACACAAAACAATAATGTGGAACTTTTTACCGATGGCAAAGCAAAGTTTGCCCGGCTCATTCAAGATTTGGAAAAAGCAAAGGATCATATCCACCTGTTGTACTACATTATCCGCCACGATCGTCTCGGACAGCGGCTGGCGCAAACATTAATTAAAAAAGCGCGCGAAGGTGTCGAAGTGCGCGTGCTTTACGATGACATGGGCTCGCGCTCGTTGAGCCGAAAGTTTATCAAACGGCTGCGCCAAGCCGGTGCAGAAGTCGATGCTTTTTTTCCACCCAAAATCCCTAAAATCAATTTTAAAATTAATTTCCGCAATCATCGAAAGCTGGCGATTATCGATGGGAAAGTCGGCTATATCGGCGGCTTTAATATCGGCGATGAATACCTTGGAAAAAATAAAAAGTTCGGCTACTGGCGCGATACACATTTACGGATTTATGGCGATGCGGTAAAAAATATGCAGACACGATTTATTCTCGACTGGAACCAAGCATCGCGAAATGATATTTTATATGAGGAACGCTTTTACGATGCTGATCCAGCTGGAGATGTCGGAGTGCAGATCGTATCGAGTGGCCCGGATTCGGATTGGGAACAGATTAAATACGGTTATATTAAAATGATTTTATCAGCAAAAGAATATGTCTACATCCAAACCCCGTACTACATCCCCGATGAAAGCTTGCGCGATGCGCTAAGGATAGCCGTGCTCTCTGGCGTTAGAATTAAAATGATGATTCCGAATAAACCGGATCATCCATTTGTTTATTGGGCTACTTTATCCTATATTGGCGATCTGTTGCAAGCTGGCGCCGAAGTGTATATTTACCAAGGCGGATTTTTGCATGCTAAAACATTAGTCGTTGACGGTAAAATTGCTTCGGTTGGAACCGCCAATATCGACGTACGCAGTTTTCGTCTGAATTTCGAAGTCAATGCATTTTTATATGATAAGCAAATCGCGCAAAAATTAGTTGCAGCTTTCAAAGCGGATATTAAACAATCGACACAAATGACGAAAAAACTATATCAACAACGCTCGCTCGGTATCCGGTTTAAAGAGTCGATATCACGGCTCTTGTCACCGGTGTTATAGAGGAAATACATCGAAAATAAAATGGAGGAATGTCTAATGAAGCAGGAAGCCAAACCGTGTTCACATTCATTAGCAGTGAAGATTGCGCACGTCTTACCACCGGATACAAATGCATACGGGACGATGTTTGGTGGGAAACTGCTCGCCTATATTGATGATGTCGCAGCGATAGCTGCCGTCCGGCATGCTCGGCAGCCGGTTGTTACCGCCTCGATGGATTCGGTTGACTTTTTGGAACCGATTCTTGAGGGCCATTCCATCTGTGTGGAAGCTTTTGTCACATGGACACATCATACGTCAATGGAGGTCTTTGTCAAGGCGGTTACGGAAAACCTTGTGACCGGTGATCGAAAAGTGTGTACAACGGCTTTTCTCACGTTTGTCGCCGTTGACGAGAATGGTCGGCCGGTACCGGTTCCTCCGGTTTATCCTGAAAGCGATCAGGAGAAAAAATTGCATGAGGAAGCGGCAAAACGGGCTGAACTGCGCCGTGAACGCCGGCAGCAATCCAAGCAGTTTGCTGAGGAATTTGGTACCGATTATCCATGGAATCATCGTGCGTAGCTTCGTATACGCCGCCCGGACGTTAGGGGCGGCTTTTGTTCGGCTGATTTCGTGTTTATAAAAGAAAGGTCGTTGTTTTAAAGCCCAAAGGTTACAAATGATTGGCCTGCTCCTGATCCTCAAGGTCGATCCAGCCTTCCGCCCAACGTTTAATCTCCCGGATGACAGGTGCTAGCGCTTGTCCTTTTTCTGTTAAAGTGTATTCGATGCGTACGGGAAACTCCGAGTAGACTTCTCGCTTGATGATGCCTTCTCTTTCCAGTAGTTTTAAGCGTTCCGAGAGCAATCTTGCGCTGATCGGCAAGTCGGATTCCATTTCGGAAAAACGCTTTGCTCCTGCTAACAATTCGGATAAAATAAGACCAACCCAGCGTTTGCTCAATATCTCCATGGCCTTTTCAAAACGCGGACATAGATGGCTCATTGTCATCACTCCAATTAAATGTGCGGCAATATATATATATAGAGCGGAAGGAGGTTAGCCGCATGTCAAATGCTATAATGCGACATTGATGACCGTATACTTACAAAAAGTAACCTACATTTATCATAGCACAACGTATGAACCGTGTAAATTGGACGGCAAATCGTTGAGGAACTAATCGTTTTATGAAATAATATTGGATAATTAACAATTTTGATAATGGAGGTTGGGAGTATGATTGATCAGGCGATCATGGAGAAATATGCCGAGTTAGCGTTACGAACTGGGGTCAATTTGCAAAAGGGTCAACCCCTCATGGTAAACGCACCAGTCGACGGGGCTGATTTCGTCCGGATCGTTGCTCGAAAAGCTTATGAGATGGGGGCGAAAATTGTACATATTAATTGGTCCGATGATGAGTTGACTTTGTTAAAGTACGAAAACGCACCCGAAGAAGTGATTACAACGGTTCCGGAGTGGCTCGTCAAACTTTACAACTATTATGCAGAAGACGATGCTGCAGTCTTATCGATCATGTCGTCCAATCCGGATCTGCTTAAGGATGTCGATCCAGAGCGGATAGCTAAAGCGAACAAAGCGCATGCGGAAGCGTTGAAAAATTTCCGTCAGTATACGATGAACGACAAAATCACTTGGTCGATTATCGCGATCCCAAACAGCGATTGGGCACAAAAAGTCTTTCCCGATAAACCAAAGGAAGAAGCGGTTAAACGTTTATGGGATGCAATTGTTAAAATTGTACGAGTAGATAAAGATGACCCGGTGGCCGCGTGGGAAAAACATAATGCTACGTTAGAAACTGCTCGTGAGGTGCTGAATGCGAAAAAGTACAAAAAACTGTTATTCAAAGCACCTGGTACTGATCTGGAACTGGCGTTGCCCGAGGGGCATATTTGGAAAGGCGGGTCGGCTAAGTCGGAAAAAGGAACAACGTTTAACCCGAATATGCCGACTGAAGAAGTCTTTTCCCTACCGCATAAATATGGTGTTAATGGCACGGTCTCGAGTACGAAACCGTTGAATCATGGAGGCAGTTTGATCGACAATTTTACATTGACATTCAAGGATGGTAAAGTCGTTGATTTCAAAGCGGAGCAAGGCGAAGACACACTGAAACATTTGCTTGATACTGATGATGGCGCACGCCGTCTCGGTGAGGTTGCTCTTGTCCCGCATGAATCGCCGGTTTCCCAGTCCGGATTGATTTTTTACAATACGCTATTTGATGAGAATGCTTCTTGTCATATCGCGCTCGGCAAAGCGTATCCGACCAATTTGGTAGGCGGTGCTTCAATGAGCGATGAAGAATTGGATAAACATGGTGTCAACGACAGTTTAATACACGTCGATTTTATGATTGGTTCGGAAAAACTCAACATCGATGGCGTGAAAGCAGATGGCACAACCGAGCCTGTTTTCCGTAACGGGACATGGGCTTTGGATGTAGAAAAAAAGTAGAGCTTCCCCGACAGTCGGCTAGCGGTTGGAACAAAACGCAAGCAAATAATAACGGTGTTCAGCTGTAAAAAACTGGACACCGTTTCTTTATGAGCGATATTAACCTTCACTTCAGACATTTGCTTTCCGCGGGGCCGGATCTGTCTCTGTATTGACCCCCGAAAGAGTCGAAACGGACACGTCCTGTTTCCACAGGAGTCAAATGTCTCCCATTATTTGTTACGAAATAAGCAGCGGTCTACTGATTCTGCTTTAAGCCTGGTTTTGTCTCAGCCTCTTTTGTATTGTATTAAAGCAGATCTAGTCCGGTGAACACAGCTGGCAAGCAGATTGATACGATTTAGTCATAAAACCGTTGGAAGGCGTTCGTGCTGACCATAAAAAATTCATAAATAAATTTTCCATAAAACTGTTTACTTTATCTCCATTCACATTTAAAATGTCCTTATATTTGCAAAGAATAAGTAAGGACATGCTTCGGTTAAAAAATGGTAGAATGGAGGTAGAATATGGTTCCTTCCATCTTATTTGAGATTATGTTAATCGGTCTTCTCGGGATCGGTTCGCAATGGATTTCTTGGCGTTACCGAATGCCGGCGATTGTCGTCATGTCTATTGCAGGTCTACTCGCAGGTCCGGTGTTCGGGCTGATGAATCCTGAAGAAGACTTTGGTAGTTTATATAACCCGATTATTTCTGTCGCCGTGGCTATTATTTTGTTTGAAGGTAGTCTCAATTTAAATTTCAAGGAAATCCGTGGATTAGGTAAGCCCGTATTTCGTATTTCCACAATCGGTGCTTTTTTAGCTTGGATTTTAGGCTCGCTGACGGCGCATTATGTTGCCGGCTTGTCCTGGGCGGTTGCTTTTGTTATAGGCGGACTGTTTATAGTGACAGGACCGACGGTTATTTTACCGCTCTTACGCCAATCAAAATTAAAACCGCGCCCTGCAAAAATTCTGAAGTGGGAAGGGATTATCGTCGATCCGATCGGTGCCCTTCTAGCCGTATTTGCTTTTGAAATCATCACCTTTTTCACTGCCAGCAATCCGGATGTGTCGGCACTGATCATCTTTTTTGCCGCGTCGATCTTTGCCGTCATCTTAGGCTGGGCTTGCGGACGCGGTATCGGCTGGGTGTTTGAGACAGGGCATATCCCGGAATTTTTAAAGTCACCAGCCGTATTCATCGTCGTTATCTTTTGTTTTACAGCTGCTGATGAAATCGTCCATGAAACTGGGCTGTTGGCGGTTACGGCAATGGGTATCACCCTTGCTAATATGGGGATCAGTTCGGTTGCGGACATGCGCCATTTTAAAGAAAACGTGTCGATTTTACTCATTTCGGCCATTTTCATTATGCTCACTGCATCGCTTCAAGTCGATACGTTGTTGCACATGTTTAGCCCGAACATCATCGGCTATGTTTTATTAATGATGTTTGTCGTCCGCCCGCTGTCCATTTTTTTGTCTACGATTGGTTCGGGGTTGTCGCTCAATGAAAAGGCGCTCGTCGGCTGGATCGCACCAAGAGGTATTGTTGCGCTTACCGTTTCAAGCTATTTCGCATCCATTTTGGCCGAGGCTGGTTATCAAGATGCCTCCATTTTAACGACATTGACGTTCGGTCTTGTCTTTTTCACGGTTGTTGCACACGGATTTTCGATCAGCTGGCTGGCGAAAAAGCTTAACTTATCAATGGAAGGGCGGCCCGGCACATTAATTGTCGGCAGCAACCCGTTTACCGTCGAGCTTGCTAAATCGCTATCTAAGGCAGGTGCGCCGGTTATCATAGTCGATTCCTCATGGGAAAGATTGCGCGTTGCCCGTAACGCAGGCATTCCGTTTTATCACGGGGATATGTTGTCTGAACAAACTGAGTACAATCTTGATACAATTCCGTATGAATATTTGCTTGGTGTTACCGAGTATCATTCTTATAATGCACTAGTTTGCACGACATTCATGCCGGAATACGGCCGGACCAATGTATTCAAAATTAGCCCGAATGAAGAAATCGATGGCCGGTCGAGCGATATCGTCGATAAGGTTGGCGGCAGAGTTCTGTTTAAAGAAGAGATCTCGTTGGAAGATTTAAATCGTAAGATAAAAGAAGGGTATGTCTTCCGGCAGACGATGATTACGACGCAGTATAGCTATAAACAGTACGTGCAAGAAAAAGACGATTCGACGGTGTTTCTCTATTTGATTAAACCATCCGGTCAAATTAAATTTTATTCAGAAGAAATGCGCACGGTTCCGGGTCCAGGCGATATCATTGTTAGCTTAACACCGCCGCATAAAGAACAGAGAAAGATTCAAGAAAAATTGGCAAGCAAACGCAATGGCCATGGTCGCAACAACGGTCAATTGAACATGCGATATCAAGCTGTGCTGGATAGTTCATTATAATGATTGCTAGCGGTCTTGTAAGAATGTGACGGCGGGTCTATTAGCCGTCACATTTTTCCAATTGCCGATTAACGTCAGCGATTTCTTTTTCCAGACGGATGAGCTGTTCCTCAGCCGAAGATACTCGCCCGCGAACGTATTCTAATTTATCCATATCGCCTTGGATGCGCACATAGTCCGCTTTTAAATTCGCTAGTTTTTCCTCAAGTTCTTTTCTTGTCACCGTTTGCTCACACTCCTTATTACTAGTCTAGCAATTTGGGAAGGTAATCGCAATGTATGGTATACTTTTGTAAACCATTTTTAAAAAAAGGGGGAAGCCGCGTGGATATTTGCTTGGTACCGTCCGTCAGATCGTATATTGAAAAAGTGGAAGGTTTGCTATTAAAAAAAGAGGCATGTAATAACTTAATGTTAGGGCTCTTATCCCAGATGAAACACAACGTTATAGCAGCCGATGAAATAGATCTTGGCATGGTTCAAGATCAAGGTATCATCGATTATGCCTTTATGAAAACGCCGGAAAATCTTATTTTAGCCGACACGGCTACCGTACAAGAGGAAGTATTGGAAGCGATTGCGCGATTTTTATATGATAAAAAAATCAGCGTGCCGGGTGTCATCGGGCCGGTTAAAGCAGCCACCGCATTTGTACAAACCTGGCGGCGATGGACGAGCTGCCAAGTAGACGTGCAAATGGAACAGCTAATCTATCGGCTGGATAGGGTTAACGTGGTGCCAGATGCAGATGGAAAACTCGTGCAAGCCACAGATTCAGATTACCCGTTAATCAAGGAATGGCTCATACAATTTGGCATCGAAGCTAAAGTGGATATGCCGGAAACAAAAGCTGCCAAAATGGCCAGGGGCTTTATTCATAAGCGTTCCGTCTATTTATGGCTAGTTGACGGTCATCCTGTGTCAATGGTGAACAATGCACGCAGGATGCGAAACGGGGCAACGATCAACGCGGTGTTCACACCGGATGAGCATAAAAGAAAAGGCTATGCGACAAACGCTGTCGCTGCCCTGTCACAAAAACTACTGGATGCAGGCTTTGTCTTTTGCAGTCTACATACAGATTTGGCCAACCCGACATCGAATAATATCTATCGAAAAATTGGCTATTATGCAGCAGGTACTTCGATCGTGTACAAATTTGACATGGAATAAAGCATCGTTTTTGCTACAGGCGTGATTGGCGAAAAATGTATTTCAACAAAACGTATCCATGTTGAATGCGCTAATGAAAAACAGCTCAGTTTGACTGGAGTGAAGCTATGTGAATATCGTGTGTCTTTTTAAATTAACGCATCATCCTCATGTTCCTTCGACTGCCGATATGTTTGGTAAAAATGGATCACTATCGTTTTAATCACGGCGTAAAACGGCACGGCAAACAAAATACCGAGAAACCCTGCAATACTTCCCCCAGCAAGAATGATTGTAATGACGGTTAGCGGATGCAAGGACAGGACACGCCCCATAACATTAGGCGAGATAAAGTTGCTTTCGATCTGTTGAGCAACGAGCGTAACGAGCGCTACCCAAACAACCATCATCGGATCCTGAAAAGCGCCGACAACGAGCGCTGGGACAACGGCGATGAACGGTCCAAGAAAGGGGATCACATTCATAATCATGGCGAATAAAGCAAGCGTTAGTGAGTATTTTAATCCAATGATAAGATAGCCGATTAAAAGCAGAACCCCAACACAAAAACTGACAAGCACTTGGCCTTGAATATAAGCTGTCAATGTCTCATCGATTTTTTTGAGCAGGATTTTTAAGTTGTCTGCTTTTTTCTTTTCCAAAATTTGCGTGACAAACGGCACTAACTTTTCCCCGTCTTTCAGCATGAAAAATAAAAAGAACGGGATCAGCACAAGCGATGTAATGAAACTAATCAGCTGGCCGATGAAGCCAAACAAGTAGTTTGCAACACCTTCAATATAGGATTGAAGATTGTCGGTAAAATGGTCGATGGCATCATTCACTTGCTCAGGAAGTGTTATTTGATTTGTTTGCCAATATGCGATCAATTCTTGTGCCCAAGCGACCATTTTCGGGATGTTGTCGACTAAGTTGGAAAATTGTTTTTGCGCAATCGGGGCGATATACATTACGACGACAAGACCGATTAAGACTAATACGAAAAAGACGAGAATGATCGAAAACGTGCGGTTGATTTTAAAACGCTCGAAAAATAACATCAATGGTTTGGTTATATAATAGAGAATACCAGCGCCAATAACGGGAACAGCAACGGCCCCGACATATTTCAATAGCGGATCAAAAATAAAATTAACAGCTGAAACGAGCCAGATTAATAGGAACACAAGAATTAAAAAAACGAGAACTTGAAACCAACGCTTATTAAACATAGCACCCCTACTTTCCGTTCAAATCTATCGTCTATTGTAGCGGTAACGGTTAGAAATCGGAAGTACTGCAACGCATTTTATTTTAATAGTTTCGTCTGAAATGCGCTAAAGTATACTTCTTAATGAAAGGAGGGTGCTGATAGAATCGGTATAGAAAGTATGTTAAAATTTGTTTATGTTAAGCGTATACGACGAGGGGGGAATACATACAGATGACCGATTGGAAAAAGGCGTATCATAAATGGGCTTCATTTGCAGCGCTTGATCCGGAGCTAAAAGATGAGCTGAAGCAAATGAAAGATGATGAGCTTGCGCTGGAGGATGCCTTTTACAAAGAGCTTACCTTTGGAACTGGAGGTATGCGCGGTATTCTCGGGCCGGGCACCAACCGGATGAATATATATACAGTGCGTAAAGCTGTCAATGGTTTAGCTATCTATTTACAAGAAAGCGGCGATCATATTTATGATCAAGGTGTCGTGATCGCTTATGATTCGCGTTATCAATCGCAGACATTTGCTTTAGAAGCGGCTAAGGTGCTCGGGGCTTTTGATATTAAGGCGTATGTGTTTGAATCGATTCGTCCGACGCCCGTTTTATCATTTGCGGTACGCCATTTGCAAACGGCTGCCGGCATCATGATTACCGCAAGCCACAATCCGCCAGAATATAACGGGTTTAAAGTCTACAACGATGATGGCGGACAGATGGTTCCTGAAGAGGCTGATGCAGTCATTGAAGCGATTCGACAAATCGATGATGAATTGACGATACCGGTTGCCGATAAAAACGAACTGGAAGAAAAGGGCCGCCTCGTTTGGGTTGGAGATGATGTCGATTGTGCTTATTTACAGGAGTTAAAAAATATGTCGCGGCTGGATGCAGATGAGCGGGATAAAAGCAAAGATTTAAACATTGTGTTTACACCGCTGCACGGTACGGCTTATGATCACGTCATGCGCGGACTCCGGCAGCTGAACTTTTCCAATGTGGCGGTTGTAGACGATCAGACGAAGCCAGATCCTGAGTTTTCTACGGTCTCTTCGCCGAACCCAGAAGAGCACCAAGCTTTTACCATGGCGATTGAGAAAGGACAGGAAACAGATGCCGATATTTTGCTGGGAACCGATCCGGATGCTGATCGGTTGGGTGTAGCTGTTAAAAATGCATCAGGAGAATACACCGTTTTAACCGGCAATCAGCTCGGTTCACTCCTGCTTGATTATTTGTTATCCCATAGCGATTCGGCTGCGTTACAAAACGGCCGGGCGTTGAAAACAATCGTAACGACCGAGCTTGGACGCCGTGTGGCAGAGGCATATGGCGTTAAAATGATCGACACATTGACCGGGTTTAAATATATCGCGGAAAAAATCCGCCAATTTGATAAAACGGGTGAAATGTTTCTTTTCGGATTCGAGGAAAGCTACGGATATTTAGCGAGCAGTTTTGCCCGGGACAAAGATGCGGTGCAAATAGCGGTGTTGGCTAGTGAAATGGCTTGGTATTGGAAGAAAAAAGGCAAGACATTGCTTGAGGCACTCGATATGCTGTACGATCAACACGGGTATTATATGGAAGATATGTCGTCGGTAACTTTAAAAGGAAAAAAAGGGTCCGAACAAATCGCGGCAATCATGCGGGAAGTTCGCAACAACCCGCTGTATACCATCGCCGGTCTAAGCGTTGAGCAGATGGAAGACTACGCGACAAGCAAGCGCACGTTTATCGGAAGCGATCAAGCACCGGAGGCGATTGATTTACCGCAAGAAAATGTCGTGAAGTTTATACTGGAGCAAGATGCATGGGTTTGCCTTCGCCCGTCAGGAACCGAGCCGAAGATCAAATGCTACTACGGCGTATGTACAGGAAACAGACAAGAAAGCGAACGGTTGATCAGAACGCTGAAACAAACGATGGAGGAGTTCATGGATCAAGTCATTCAGTCGAGTGAATAACTTGTTTTCCAAGTATGCTCGACTTAACAGAAATACGCATGTAACTTGATCTTAAAGGGGAGTAGCTGTACAATCCAAGTCGTCAGGACGAGGTGATTCTCCGGCTGGATTGGCAACGTACGTTGTTTGCGAGACCTTTACCACTAGTGGGTAAGGGTCTTTTTATTTGCCATTGCCCTTGCCCGGTGGTTGGATCAATCTTTATATCAAAGGAGAATCGTGTCATGGACATTCAACTGCTAATCGAGTATTTATGGGTATTTATCATCCTCATCGGGCTCGAAGGGTTGCTGGCTGCAGATAATGCACTCGTATTGGCAATTATGGTTAAGCATTTGTCTGAGAACGAACGTAAAAAAGCGCTGTTTTATGGGTTGGCTGGAGCGTTTATCCTTCGTTTTGGTTCGTTATTCATCATTTCGTTTCTTGTCGATATATGGCAGGTCCAAGCTTTAGGTGCAGTTTATTTACTATCCATAGCGGTGAAAAACCTTTATGAGCACTTTTTGGAAAACGAAGAAGCCCCGCAAACAAAAGGTAACGGGACAGGCTTCTGGATGACCGTCGTTAAAGTCGAGTTTGCTGATTTGGCGTTTGCCATTGATTCCATTTTGGCGGCTGTCGCTATCGCCGTTGCGCTTCCTGTGACAGGACTTGGACAGATCGGCGGCCTTGATGCAGGCCAGTTTACTGTCGTGTTTGCCGGTGGGATGTTAGGGTTGATTATCATGCGTTTTGCGGCTCACATTTTTGTCCAGTTGCTGAACAAACGTCCAGGACTCGAAGTTGCGGCGTTTGCCATCGTCGGCTGGGTGGGCATTAAGTTAGTTGTACTTGTTTGCGCCCACGAAGATGTTGCCTGGATTCCGCATGAATTTCCGGAATCGATCATTTGGAAGGTGATTTTCTATGGCGTGCTTGTTAGCATGGCGGTCATTGGTTGGTTTATGTCCGGCCGTCGTCAGCGACAATGATGCGTGAGTTGTCCAAGCCTTTATGCTATTATTGCATACAAAAAAGGAGGGCTGCTTTATGTTGGTTAACATTAAACGGATTTATGAAATGCCTGCTTCCGAAGATGGCGTACGCATTCTCGTTGATCGTGTTTGGCCGCGAGGTATATCAAAGGAAAAAGCCGCGCTTGATTATTGGCTGAAGGAAGTGGCTCCGTCTAGCGAATTGCGGAAATGGTTCGCGCATGATCCGGAGAAATTTGAAGCGTTCAAGGAAAAATATAAGGCTGAATTGACAAGCGGCAAGCAGCAGCAAGCATTGGAAAAATTACAAGCAATCATCAAAAAAGCTAATAAGCGAGTGACTTTGTTATATGGCGCTAAGGATCAGACACATAACCAAGCCGTTGTGCTCAAAGAGATTTTGGATAGTGAATAAGCTGATCGATTATTTCTAATGTAATGCCAAAACGGGAGCCGGTTCGGAAAGTCAATCTTTCTTTTGCCGTTGTGCATGTTATCCTAAAAATGGGGTGGTATACATGGTGAAGCATTCTTTTCATTTAAAAGCCGATTGGCCTGGGGGACGAAATAGCACAGGTTATATCGAGTCAAAATATTTGCAGACGAAAGTCTCGATCCCGCCTGAAATGGATGGTCCCGGTGTCGGAACGAATCCCGATGAGATGCTGCTTGGGGCAGCGGCTACATGTTACATCATTACTTTAGCGGCCATGATCGAACGTGCGAACTTGCCGTTGGCAGAAATGGCGTTGGAATCGGAAGGGATCGTTGATGTGACAAAAGGTGTGATCACTTACGAAAAAATCATTCACCGGCCAGTTGTTTCGCTCACCTACGATGCAAGTGACAAAGATTATGATCAATTGCATAAACTCGTATATCAAGCAGAAAAAAGCTGTATGATTTCCCGGGCGGTGAAAGGGAATGTGGCTGTTGAAGTGGAGCCAACGATCGAATAAGAGAGCATCTGAATGGGTGCTCTTTTTGCTTGTCAAATTTGGCCGAGCGAATATTTTCCTTGCTTCATCTGACAATTCCTAGTATAGTATTATTCATAGTAAGTTTATAGGAATTATATATATTTTATTACATACGCATATAGCAGCATAGGATAGAGAGAGTTCAAAATAACCAGAGGGGGTAAGTGAAATGGATGTATTGTTCATCGTGGTGAACGTCGCTGTGTTGCTTTCCATCATTGGTTTGCTAATCTACATGCAAAAAAAACATATGTCGTTCACCAAACGTGTTTTCACAGGCCTTGGTCTCGGAATTGTGCTTGGGGCGGTTTTACAAGCTGTTTATGGTGTTGATTCATATGTTTTGAATGCGACGACTGAGTGGTACAGCATTGTTGGTAGCGGATATATTCGCCTGCTTATGATGATCGTTGTGCCAATTGTTATGGTGTCAATCATCCAATCGATTATCAATTTGGAGAAGTCGTCAGATCTTGGGAAAATGTCGGCATGGATTATCGGCATCCTCGTGACAACAGCTATGATCGCATCGCTTACCGGAATCGGTAGCGCAGCGCTGTTTGACTTAAATGCCGATCAAATTGACATGGGTCAGGAAGAGCAGGATCAGGGAGCCGTTATGGAATCCACACTAAGTGAAGTGGAGGAAACGAGTACACCGGAAAAAATTCTCGGGTTTATCCCGAACAATATTTTCCTTGATATGACAGGAGAACGTTCAACATCAGTGATCGCCGTCGTTATCTTTTCCATGATCGTTGGTATCGCTGTTTTAGGTCTGCGCCGAAAAAATCCGGAGCAGGCAGAGATGTTTACAAAAATCGTCAATGCCTTCTATGCCGTTGTTATGCGCATCGTCACGTTGATATTAAGACTGACACCATTTGGTGTTTTGGCACTTATGGCTAACACAGTTGCCAGCACCGATGTGGCAGGGATCGTGGAACTGGGTAAATTTGTCATCGCCTCGTATGTGGCGCTTTTAGTGATGTTTATCATCCATCTCCTATTGCTAGGTGTATTTGGACTGAACCCTTTCATCTATTTGCAGAAAGTATTGCCCGTTCTCGGTTTTGCATTCACATCACGCTCGAGTGCTGGAACGATTCCGTTGAATGTCCAGGCACAGAAAAATTCACTCGGAGTTGAACAAGGCATCGCGAACATGTCTGCTTCATTCGGGGCAACGATCGGTCAAAACGGTTGTGCAGGGATTTATCCAGCGATGCTTGCCGTTATGATCGCCCCATCTGTTGGTATCGACCCGCTGACACCAGAATTTATTATCAAGCTTGTCCTTATTATTGGCATCAGTTCGTTCGGTGTCGCCGGTGTTGGCGGTGGGGCAACATTTGCCGCATTAATTGTTCTCTCGTCCATGGGGCTTCCCGTTGCTTTAGCCGGATTGCTCATATCGATTGAAGCTTTGATCGACATGGGACGCACCGCCTTGAACGTTAATGACAGCATGCTTTCTGGCACGTTGACGGCACGTATTTTAGGTAAGTTAAACATGCAATTGTATAATGATAAAACAGCCGTAGAAGAAAATATATCGTTGTAAAGCGATGCACCGCTCCTTAGATGGGGCGGTTTTTTATGAGAAAGCGGACTGAACATGGTGGCATACGCGTATTGATCCACATTTAGCTATCAAGTAAATCGAATAGCTTAGCCAATCTCTGCTCTTGTTTAGCCTCAACATACGCGGCAAACGGGCATCCGACATCTTGGACACGCTCGATAACGTTTTCGATCGTAAACAGTCGGGGATCTAAGCCCTCACTCACCTCATTCCAAAATAACGGAGTCGCAACCGTAGCTTCATCTGTTTTCCTCGGTGAATAGGGGGCGACGAGCGTTTTATTCATGCCATGCTGAACATAATCGATATATAGCCGACCGCCGCGTTTCTTTTTCAGCCGTTCAGTCGTAAATAGATCCGGGTACGCCGCTTCGATCGTACGTGCGACCGAAGCTGTAAAGATACCGGTTTCGCCGTAAGTCATACTGTGTTCTGGAATGGGTATATGCACTTGCAATCCCTTGTTTCCCGACGTTTTCACAAAGGACACAAGATCGAGTTCATCGAGCATCTGTTTGATCAAGAGACTTGCCTGAATCGCTAGATCAAAACGCTCCCGGTTCGGTGGATCCAGATCAAATGCGATTTCCATCGGCTTGTTACTATCAACCTTTTGAAAAGGGACGTGGTATTCCACCGCACCATGATTGGCAAACCAGATAAGTGAATCAAGATCGTTGCATATCATCGACCGATTGTCCCCTTGTTTTATGCCCTCGATAAAATTAGGGGCATAGTCCGGCAGATGTTTTTGGAAGAAAGATTCGGCTTCGACGCCGTCCGGACAGCGGATTAATGTCAATGCGCGCTCTTTCAAAAAAGGGAGCATGTACGGTGCCATTTCTCGGATATAAATGAGCAAATCCCCTTTAGTTAATTCTGTCTGCGGCCAAAATAGTTTTTCCGTGTTTGACACATTGACTCGCTCTGGAATCATGGCCATATCTAGCCGCAGCTGTTCTATCGTACAGGTGGATGGGGATGTGTCAAGTGCCAGTCGGGCAAACTTTGGCTCGCGAAATGTGCCTTTGTACAAATCTAATGTATGGACTAAAGCACAGATAGCAGGCGGCAGTGTCAATAAACCGTTCCGCTTCGTTCCTTTCGTCATAAATAATTGTTTTACTGCAGCAAATGACACCGCATCCAGTCCATGTTTGCACTGACCGATGTCCTGAATCGATTCACCATCGTAGACACTAACGGTAAAAAAATCATTTTGCGGATTGTAGCGCGTTAGAAATCCGGTGATGGTCCGCCAATTTTTTCTTTTCAGCCAGTCTCTATGCTTCTTAGCCGGCTGATACACGCTGTTTTTTTGTTTAGCGACGATTCCTTCACCTTTGTAATCAAACAGCATCTTCCACAATGCATCAGGATTTTCGTAAACCTTCACAAAGCGAATTCTTTTATTAGGGATTTTTTGGCAAATGTTTGCAAGGCGCTGTTTGCGCACGTAAAAAGGCTTCCTCACCAAGTTTTCGCCGTTTTCCCGCAAGAGGTCGAAAACCATTAAACATGCTGGGCGCACGTCTTTTGCTTTTTGAATTGATTTTTCGTTTTTGAGCCGACTGCGTTTTTGTATCCAGGAAAAATTCGCTTGGTACGGATGGTTCAAGACAACGAGTTCCCCGTCTAGTGTAAGTGGCAAAAAAGGCTCCATAAGCTTTTGCTGGCTCTGGCAATATGCAACAATCTCTGGAAACCGGGCTGTTAAATCCTTCTTGTTTTTGCTGACCAAACGAACATCATGTTTATCCCAATACAGTACACAGCGGAAGCCATCATATTTCACCTCGTACAGCCATTCATCGCTGGCGGGAATGGCCGCGCTTGAGACGGGTTTCATCACATCCACACCGCACACCTCCTCATTGTCTTAAAATGGCTGATTGCTAGGGAAAATAAACATTGGATAAAACAGCCGAAAAACTCACAAGCTAAACTCAAACGAAGGAGGATTTCACCATGCATACGATGTGGAAAGGAACGATCAGTTTCGGACTCGTCAACATCCCTGTGAAAATGCATGCAGCGACAGAAAATAAAGACATTCGGCTGCGCCAGCTCCATAAAGAATGCAAGTCGCCGATCAAATATGAAAAAATTTGTCCTGTATGCGACAAGGAAGTAGGAAACGACGACATCGTCAAAGGATATGAATATGCCAAAAATAAATTTGTCATCCTCGATGAAGACGATCTGAATGAATTGAAAAAAGAACAGACCGATAAAGCGGTGGAAATCATCGACTTTGTCAAGTTGGAGGAGATTGACCCGATCTATTTTGAAAAAAGCTACTATCTCTCCCCGAATGAAGGTGGAAATAAGGCATACAGTTTGCTGCGCACCGCATTGGAAGAGACCGGTAAAATCGGTGTGGCGAAAATGATGATTCGCTCGAAAGAACGGCTAGCGGTCATCCGCATTTACGAAAATACCCTTGTCGTAGAAACGATCCACTACCCCGATGAAGTCCGAGCCGCACAGGATGTACCCAATGTGCCGGAAAAGGTGGAAACCCCTGAAAAAGAACTCACTACAGCAAAAATGTTGATCGAGCAGCTTACAACGGAATTTGATCCGGAAAAATACAAGGATGAATACCGTACAGCGCTCCTTGATTTGATCGAGGAGAAGAAAAATAAAGACGAGACGACGACCGTCAAAACGAAGTCCAAGCCAGACAATGTCACCAATCTGATGGATGCGCTTGAAGCCTCACTCGATAAGGCTAAAAAGGATAAACCAAAGAAAAAAGCAAAAACAACAATGCAAAGAAAAACAGCGGTTGAATGATGGGATGATTGTCTGAAAAAAGTCGTTAATGTGACATTTTTATTTCACACGCTTAACAAATTATTATCAAGCTGGTTAAAACGGTTTTATTCTTTTGGATAAGAAGGTAAAATGTATAATAGAAGGGATGAGTCGGAAAAAAGGGTGTGAGTAATGAAGCGGAACGCATATTTTGATAATGCGAGATTAATATTGATTTTCCTTGTCGTTTTTGGTCACATGATTCAACCGTTTATTGAGAATTCATCACATTTGAATACGCTTTACATGTGGATTTATACATTTCATATGCCGGCGTTTATTTTTATCGCGGGCTTTTTTGCACGTGGATACGGGACAATCGGTTATATTGCAAAATTGGCCAAAAAACTGCTTCTTCCTTATTTAATTTTTCAATTGATTTATACGGGTTATTATTTTTTTATCGGCAAAGATGACTGGCAAACGGGGATTTTTGAGCCACATTGGTCTTTATGGTTTTTATTCAGCTTGTTCAGCTGGCATTTGCTTCTGTATTGGTTTAAGAAGCTTCCACCGCTTGTCGGCTTAGCGATCACCGTACAAATCGGCTTGATTGTCGGCTATTTTGGAGATATCGGCCATACGTTTAGCTTGTCGCGAACATTTGTATTCTTTCCGTTTTTCTTAGCCGGTTACTGGTTGACGGAAAAACATGTGATGTGGCTAAAGGAGAAGCGTATAAAAGCGGCATCGATTGTTGTGATGCTTGTAGTCGCCGTTGCTATTTATGTTGCACCGGAATTTAATTCAGGTTGGTTGCTTGCTTCCAAATCGTACGGCGATCTCGGTATGCCAGAGTTCGGCGGACTGGCGCGTGTTCTTGTTTATACGACTTCTAGTCTCATGGCCGCAAGTGTTCTCGCTTGGATTCCAAGAAGGAGATTCTGGTTGACGCATCTCGGCTCACGCACATTATATGTTTATTTGTTACACGGATTTTTCATCCAATATTTCCGCCAGGCCGATATGTTCAAAATCGATACGTTGTTTGATCTGGCAGGCTTAGCAGGACTATCTGCTGTCATTGTTCTGCTTCTTTCAGCCAAGCCGGTTCTCGGCATTTGGCAGCCGTTTATCGAAGGGAAAATATCCATTTTGAAAAATATGTTCCGCCGGGATGATGAGCACCAACAGAGTGCATAGACTAAAACACGAACGCCTTTCTGCGATCTTACATTGCAATAAAATGAGCCGCTCATATCGCGGCTCATTTTTTTTGTGTGAATGTCATTAAAAAATGATATGGGCGAACAACACAATAATTGGCAAAGTGATCAACGTTCGCAATAGAAAAATAACGATTAAATCCCAAAACGACACAGGCACTTTCGATCCGAGTAAAAGCCCGCCGACTTCGGACATGTAGATGAGCTGCGTAACCGACAAGGCGGCGATGATGAACCGGGTAATTTCCGCTTCAATCGATGCGCCCATGATGGCCGGTAAAAACATGTCGGCAAACCCGACGAGAATCGTCTCTGATGCTTCTGAAGCAAAAGGGACTTGCATGAGTTCCAATAGTGGTACAAACGGTACACCGAGCCAAGCGAACAGCGGCGTGTATTCGGCGAGGATCAAGGCGACAAGCCCAAACGCCATGACGACTGGTGCCACACCCATCCACATATCGAGCACATTTTGAGCGCCTTCTTTAAAAAATTTGTAGATACTTGTTTCTTTCTGGCTGCGTTCCAGCGCTTTTTTGTATCCAAATGTAAACATATTGTCGCCCTCGGGTATTACTTCGTCTGTTTTCGTGCTTGTTCCTGTGATATATGTATCGGCTTTGCGTGATAATGGTGGAATGCGTGGCATGATTAACGCAGCGACAAAGCCGGCGACAAGAACCGTTCCGTAAAACGGCACAAACATATGTCCCAATCCAACTTCAGCGATGACAACAAGCGTGAATGTGATCGATACAACCGAAAATGTCGTCCCGATGACAGCTGCTTCCCGTTTCGTGTAATAGCCGTCTTCATATTGTTTACTCGTTAAAAGAACACCGATCGTACCGTCACCGATCCATGATGCAAGCGAATCAATCGATGAGCGTCCCGGCAGCTTGAACAACGGCCGCATAATTTTCGTCATTAATGTGCCGAATAATTCCAGCAGTCCGAAATTCATTAGCAGCGGCAAAAACAGCCCAGCAAATAAAAATACTGAAAACAGTACGTGTAATAAATCATCAAGCAGCATGCCGCCAGTATCTTCACCGTTTATGGCTTCCGGACCCCAACCAAAATAAATCATGATAGCAAAAACAGCGGCCAACACGCGTGTGATGGTCCAAAACATACTGACGTGTAATAAATTTTGGAAAAATGGCGTCTTAGAAAAGCGCTCGCGTCCTAAAATTCGGGCTAAAACGGTCATAATAGCAGTTACGACGAGAATAATCATCATAATAAACGATAAATGACCAGACAATAAATTTTGGACACCATCAGCTAGAAGGGCAACAGGGATCGTCATGCCGTCGCTAGTATTGATCGGTATCATGAATAAAAAGATGCCGAGCAATGACGGAACGATAAACCGTACATGGTCGGCCCAAGTATAAGAATTCTTTTGCACTCGGATTCCCCCCAAACCACAATTTATTCCATTATAAATTTATTTTATTTATTGTCAAAAATAATATATGTTGTGTCCTAAATAGTGTACAATAAGACATACGATACTCGCGTTAACGGAGGGGATATTCGCAAAGTCGAGGTGTTGTATGTGGCATACAATCTTTTTTACCGTTCGACCATCATTGTATGGATGGCGATTAAATTTATTATGCAGCATTATTTTTTCCATTTGCGCCACCGAATTTGGGATGGGAAAACGCGGGAAAAGTGGAATGCGCTGTTAGCTAAACAAGCGCAAGAATACCGAGAAAAAGCGGTGGAATTAGGTGGCGTTCTGATCAAAGTTGGACAATTTCTCAGTACACGAGTTGATTTTTTACCCGATGCGTTTATTAAGGAACTTTCCGGGTTAGTCGATCGTGTTCCGGCAATGCCTTTTTCCTATGCTCGAGCGATCCTGGAAAAAGAATGGGGCTGCCGCATGGAGCGATATGTACAGTCGATCGATAAAATGTCTATCGCCTCGGCCTCTATTGGTGAAGTGTATCGGGCGCGGTTACATGATGGATCAGTCGTTGCCATTAAAGTGCAACGCTATCGGATCGAGAAAGTGTTCCGCATGGACTTCAAGGCGGCCAAAATGGTGTTCTGGCTCTTTTCCACATTCACATCGTTCGGGAAGAAAGCCGATCTCAATGCGCTTTATCATGAGCTCATTACGGTTATGGACAAGGAGCTGGATTATGAACAGGAATTGGCTTATGCTCAATATTTTAAAACGCGATATTCACACGCCCGTGGGATTTATATTCCCGATTACCACGCTCACTTATGCTCAAGACGTGTTCTCGTCATGGAATGGATAGAGGGGGCAAAAATAACCGATACAGCATATATTAAAGAGCAGCAAATCGATGCTAAACGGCTTGCCCGACATTTATTTGATTTTTATTTTACGCAATTGATGAATCCCGGCTATTTTCACGCTGATCCACACGACGGAAACATTCTTGTGCAGGCAGATGGAACGATTATCATTATCGACTTCGGAATGGTCGGGACGGTTACTAAACACGATACGCACCATTTTAAACGCCTGATTCGCGCCATGATGTTAGAAGATTATGACATGGTCGTTGATGTGTTAGCCGATATGGATTTTGTCCTGCCTCATGCGGATACGATCCAATTGAAAAAAATGATTCAACAGACTGTTGACATGTATGATAGTGCCTCGTTTCGCAAAATCGATATGCAGCTGATGGATCAATTAAAGGAAGATATTCGCATATTCATAAAGGATCAACCGATTCAACTGCCTGCTGATTATGCTTATTGGGGGCGAGCGGTTTCGATTATAGCTGGCGTTTTAATCCATCTTTATCCTGACATCGATATCGGTGAATGGATGAAACTGAAAGTGAAGCGATGGTTTGGGAATACATCCCCCTTTTCTTCCGTGTATACGGAAGTCGTTCAAGAGAGTTTGAAGCCTTTGCTTTTTTATCCGCAAGCCATATTAGACTGGCTCGAAAGTGGAAAAAAAGATCGGGAGTGGGATGAGAAAAAACACCGGTTTCGTTTAAAGCATCAATTGTTTTTGCTGTTGGAACTGTTGACATTCAGTATTATAGTGGCGGGAATAGGTTTGTTTATTTTCGGGGCCGGGAACATGATAAGTATGATCATCATAGGATTGGGGGCGTTTTTATTTGCCATCGTGTTAAGCAAACATTACCGGATGCTTCAAGCAAAAATGTAAATAAAAAAAGGAGTGTATAAAACATGAATGATATTTTACGCAAAGGGTTTTTATTAGGAATTGGCGCTGCTGTGAGCGGGAAAGAACGATTGGAAAAAATGCTCAACGACTTAGTGGAAAAGAACGAATTGACACAAGAACAGGCAAAAACCGTGATGAAAAGCTATATTGAAAAAGGCGAAACGAAAACGGAGGAATGGACGAGTAAACAGGAAACTAAAATCCGTTCGCTTGCTGAAGATATGGGGCTTGCAACGAAAAAAGATATCGATGAACTGCATGCAAAGATTCGCGAATTAGAAGACAAGTGGAATCACCAATAAAAATGGATGCTTGCTGTACATTTTTGACGCCCTTCAACAAGCGGAAGTTAAAAAACCATATTTTCAGTAATTTTTTATTATTTAAATAATAATGTTGTATTTGACACCGCTTTCTTATACAATGGAGACCGTATTCTTTTGCATAAGTAATGGCAGGCAGGGGGCATTTTTGAATCATGAATAACTTTTTAAAAATGCAAGCGAATATAGAAACGAAACTTGGGAGAGACTTATACAAGAAAGAAGTAAAATTTTTAAAATGGCTCTATAAACGCCATATGGCTGAACAACGCCGTCAGACCGTCATAAACAGCTAAGGAGGGAAATAGATGCCATTTATCATCTATTTTGCAGTTGCCATTGTCTTTGGCTTGGCAGGAGCGACATTGCTCGGCTTTGAAATGCCAGGTGGAATCGTCGGGGCCATGGTTGCTGGCCTTTTGGGGGCTTGGATTGGCGATATCGTTATTGGAGCGGCGGGAGTGGCACCGCAAGTTTATAACGTTAACCTCATACCGGCGGCATTCGGTGCGCTTGCTGTAGTTTTAATTATCGGTTTGCTCGGAAAGCGAGCGAAAATCGGTCGTTCGCATGAGTGATGCCTGAACATGTCCTGGGAGTGGCCCAGGACTTTTTTTATGAAACTTTTCTCGTTGCGATGCCATTGCATTCTGCTATACTTGTATGAGAGGAGGGGTTACGGTGAGTGTTTCTTATGATGCCATTATCGATAAAATGATCCAAGAGCTTGAGACGGCCCGTAGCCATCAAGGCCATGAGGCGAAATTGCAGCGGCATATTTTGAACGTTCGCCTTCTTTGTGATCTGATAGCAGAAAATGATCGTTCATATGCCGAGCAATCTGCGAATATGACAAACGAAGAATGGAAAACGATGATTGGGGACCTGAGACATTCAAAAGGTACAGTCACACATCATGATGGTGCCAATGGCGACTCGATATTTGATTTTTAATACGGGGAGAGATCACGATGAAGTTATTTTTACTGCTCGGTTCCGTATGCGGTTTTCTCGCTGTAGCATTGGGAGCATTCGGAGCGCATGGACTTGAGGGGAAAATATCCGCAAACGCGCTCGCCACGTGGGAAAAAGCGGTCAACTATCAAATGTTTCATACGATGGCACTTATTGCTACTAGCTTGTTGGTAGAAAAAATTCAAAGTGCGAGCGTCGTTTGGGCCGGTTGGTTGTTTTTAATCGGCATTATCGTCTTTTC
Organism: Bacillota bacterium; assembly: GCA_035301265.1. Classification (GTDB taxonomy): domain Bacteria; phylum Bacillota; class Bacilli; order Bacillales; family Amphibacillaceae; genus DATGUP01. The sequence continues at coordinate 5,634 of DATGUP010000005.1, read as the reverse complement.
AGGATCACTTTATATATATGCAACCTCGGGGGTAAAAGCATTTGCTATGACGACGCCTTTCGGTGGTGTCGCTTTTCTTATCGGATGGATTCTTTTAGGCTATGCGATTATCGTTTGGCTATAGGTGAAATAATAAAAACGTCGTCATCACAAACACCATTCCTGCCTTGAGAAATTGTTTGCCAGCGTGTTGGGTATCATGTGTATACCAAGCCGCTAAACCATCGCAAAACAAACTTAAGGCGACCATGTAAAAACAGAACATCAGTACGGGCTGATAACCTTTGATGAGGGCGATCAATCCGCCGATGACGAGAACGATCATGGCGAGCAATTCTATCCGCATGATTTTTTCTAAAGGATGTTTCATGACGATGGCCCCCTACATACTGGAAATGGTACCCCCTTTAAGCGATTTGTCTGTGTGATAGCCATCTTCTGTGATACGTTTAAAGCATCTAGATGATATGTATGTCACTATCTACGCGGATATGCTTATCGAAGCCATTGACTTAGTAAGAGTAGGACAAATTGGGCATGGTATGAACAGATGCGACGGTATCAGTATTCATCTAACAAGCACGATTACTTTAAAAACATTACGCATTCGACTATTATTTTTATGGGAACTTGTTCATTTAACATCAGTGGAGGGATACATCGATGAGTAATTTATTCGCAAAACTCGCAGCTGACATCAAAGGGAATGGAAAGTCGATTGTTTTTCCGGAGGCGCATGACGAACGAATCTTAACAGCTGCTGAGCGGTTGGCTGCGGAGAATATTTTGACGCCGATCCTGATCGGCGCGGAAGAAAAGATTAACAACCAAGCTGAACAATACGGTGTAGATGTGTCTTCGTGCACGATTATCGATCCGCAGCAATGGACGGAATTCGAAGAGATGGTCGATGCACTCGTTACACGTCGCAAAGGTAAAACAACCGAAGCAGAAGCGCGGGAACTTCTGCAACAAGGCAATTATTTTGGCACGATGCTCGTATACATGGATCATGCAGACGGCCTAGTCAGCGGTGCCGTTCACTCAACAGCGGACACGGTGCGCCCGGCGCTGCAAATTATTAAAACAAAAGAAGGCATAGCAAAAACATCAGGTTCATTTCTCATGGTGCGTGATGATGAGCGATACGTTTTTGCCGATTGTGCCATCAACATAGCGCCGGACAGTCAGGATTTGGCGGAAATTGCGCTCACAAGCGCTCATACAGCTCAATTATTCGGGATTGATCCGCGCATTGCCATGCTCAGCTTTTCAACGAAGGGTTCGGCCAAATCGGACGAGACGGAAAAGGTTGTGAATGCACTACACAAAGCTAAAGAAATGGATTCTTCGCTTGTCATCGACGGTGAACTTCAGTTTGATGCTGCTTTTGTCCCGGATGTAGCTCAAACAAAAGCGCCGGGTTCGGTCATTGCAGGCGATGCGAATGTCTTTGTTTTTCCAAGCTTAGAGGCAGGCAATATTGCTTATAAAATGGCGCAGCGGCTCGGTGGATTTACTGCTGTCGGCCCGATCTTGCAAGGTCTTAATAAACCGGTAAACGATCTGTCTCGCGGCTGTACGGCTGAAGATGTTTATAACCTAGCTTTGATCACAGCGGCTCAAGCCGATTAACGATCCCTTTTAATCGCCCGGCAAGTGGATGTTAGATTCCATTTGCCGGTTTTTTTACTGTGCTAGGTAAAAACCGGAACTTAGACGAAGTGGCGGCCTTGCGGAGCTTCTCCATAAATCATATTGGCTGGTTGCAGAGTGCATGTATAAAGAGTCGAGGAGGTTGTCTATCTCTAGAAAAAAGAACTCATTATGCGAACATGTGTATTGCTTTTTTAACTCGAATTGACTATAATAGCTGACAACATTTCCCTCAATATATTCGGGCAATTTTTTCGTTCCGTTTTTGCATTTGCTTACATCGCTTAACAAACACGTCCCATTCTGTCAAAGACATAGAGCGATCCGTTATGTTTCCGGCTAGATCGGTGATGGTTTGTGTGGCTCGCTCTTTCATGTCTGCTACAGTCAACGGTATTCCGAGTAATTCACTTAATGATGCCATCACTTCTGGCTGAACATGCGGGAAAGCGAACGATGTTTTTTCCCCTTTAATACTATGATCGTAAAAACGTTTCACAAGGGTGGCGCGCTGTTGCGCGTTTCCTTCTACATCCAAATAAATTTGGATGGCGATCCCATCTCTGACACGGCGCTGAGCGATGCCAGCAAATTTTTTACCGCCAATGCTTAAATCATAGTCGCCAGGACAATAAGAACCAACGATTTCCCGGGCCTCGATAGCACCGGTTAAATCGCTTAGCATATAACGGACAAAGTCGACCATTGCGCCATAGCATTGATGGATGGAGGTTTGTTTGCCGTTAGGAAAGATAAGAGTGATATTTAAAACACCTTCATCCAGGGCAACCGCAAGCCCGCCGGAATTGCGTACAATAACGTGAAACCCGTGCTGTTTGAGAAACATGACCCCGTCTTCTACATAAGGAAGGCGGCTGTCAGGAATGCCAAGAACTACTGTTTTTGGATGAACCCAAAGTCTAACAATTGGAAGGGACTGGCGGTTGCTGACGGAAGTGGCCAGTGCATCGTCAATCGCAAACGACGTTAGTGCTGTAAAAGGTTCGTTGTAGAATGTTTGTTTGTTTGTATGATCGATCAGACGAAATGTTTGGTATGGTACGGTGTTTTTCCAAGTATTCATACTAATCTCCTTTTTAAGTTAGTCTATCGTTATTTTCAAGATGTCTTTTTCTATTATATAATATAAGATAAAGTGTCGAAACGAAACGAGTTGAAAGACATGGCTTATAAAGATGAACAATTAAGTGAAGAAAAGGTGTTTAAAGATCCGGTACATAAGTATGTGCATGTTACAGACCGAGTGATATGGGATCTGATCGCCACACCGGAGTTTCAACGGTTGCGTCGGATTAAACAGCTCGGTACGACAAATTTGACCTTTCATGGTGGCGAGCACAGCCGTTTCAATCATTCGCTCGGTGTTTATGAAATTGTGCGCCGGATTATTTACAACTTTCGCAATCGGACGCACTGGGATAATGACAAGCGGCTGTTGAGTCTATGTGCGGCATTGTTGCACGATTTGGGACATGGTCCATTTTCCCATTCATTTGAAAAAGTGTTCAAGTTGGATCATGAGCAATTCACGCAGAAAATTATCCTCGGCGATACAATGGTTAATACCATTTTAGAGCGCGTCCATCCCGGATTTGCCCGTGAAGTCGCCGATGTGATTGGAAAAACCCATCCGGATCAACTCGTCGTCAGCTTGATTTCCAGCCAAATCGATGCCGATCGCATGGATTATTTACAGCGGGATGCTTATTTTACCGGTGTGAGCTACGGGCATTTTGATATGGAACGTATTCTGAGAGTGATGCGTCCGATTGAGGATCAAGTTGTAATTAAGTCGACTGGAATGCATGCAGTGGAAGACTATATCATGAGCCGCTATCAAATGTACTGGCAAGTTTATTTTCACCCCGTTACTCGCAGTGCAGAAGTGATCTTGTCGAAAATTCTCCAGCGAGCTAAACATTTGTACGAGATAGACTACGATTTTAAATTAGAGCCGATGCACTTTATATCCTTTTTTACTGGCAATCCGTCATTGGAAGAATATTTACGACTCGATGAAATGATCGTCTACTATTACTTTCAGTTGTGGCAAGATGAGGACGATCCGATTTTACGTGACTTATGTGAACGGTTTGTCAATCGCCGGCTATTTAAATATATTGAATTCAATCCAAATAGCCAAATGGATGACTATATGCGGCTCCATCAATTGTTTTATGAAGTTGGCATCGATCCCGATTATTATCTAGTCGTTGATTCTTCATCGGATTTGCCGTATGACTTTTACCGCCCTGGTGAGGAAGAAGAACGCTTGCCAATCCATTTGCTCATGCCAAATCATGAATTGAAAGAATTGTCGCGTCAGTCGGATATTGTGGAATCCATTTCCGGCAAGAAACGGACTGATCATAAGTTATATTTTCCACAAGATTTTCTCGATCAAAAAAGTACCACTGGTGCGATGGCGGAGATAAAAGAAATTTTAAATGCGTAAGGAGATGTCTTGGATGCTTACTAAACACGCCAAGTTAATGCGATTTTTTGCGGAAGCAAGGGAGGTCGAAGGGCGTAAAAAACTGCAAAAAATGATTTATATCTTAAAAGTGTCAGGCGTGCCATTTGAGGAAAAATATCAGTTTCATTTTTACGGGCCGTATTCCGAAGAACTTTCATTACGAATGGAAGAGTTGTGTAACCTCGGATTTGTTGAAGAAAAAAAAGAGACAAAAAGCCACTATACCCAATATCGGTATCGAATTACGGCTGATGGCGAAACATTTTTACAACAATTTCCGTGTGATATGCCGGATTTCCACAAACCGCTAGCGCTCCTGCAGGATAAAAGTTCTCGTTTCCTCGAGCTAGTTGCGACGATGCTTTATTTCCGGGATTTACCACGCGATGAGGTAGAAGAAAAGGTTCATTTAGTTAAGCCTAAGCAAAAGTATAGCGATGATGAATTGGCCAAAGCGTGGACGTTGATCGACCAGTTGATCGAGTAGATCTAGATCAAGCCATAAGAGCACATAGTATGAAAAAATAAGCCGGCTGTCTGCTGGCTTTCTTGTGTCATTCTTTTTTTACCCAGCATATTTGGCCGGACAAGGTTTTTTACACTGTTTTTCACGATTCCCGTCTATTTTTCCTGGCATAGCGTTTTGCGAACGTAAGATCCATGTCAATGTCAAATCATCTGGCTTTACGTATGTAAACGGGGACAAATATGGTATGCTCGTAGTGAAATCGTGAAACAATTGGGATGGCTGTGCTACAATGGTATACCAAAAGAGTGAAGGAGGATCCACTATGAATCAAGACCAATCTTCCAACAGGATGAAAACCAAAGGGTTTACGATTATCAGCAATGACCCGAATGCCGGACATGGTGGTTATGGAGCTGGTTCGATCAGTTTGGAAAACATGTCGTCTGTCATTGTCGATCCGGAAAATAATGAAGCGTACGTCGATATGGACGCAATGCATGCTCGCAGTAAAATCGAACGCCGGGTTAAATATATGAAAAGCCGTGACGAAGTGCCCAATCCAAAGCTGTATTGGATCGTTTGGGTTACTGTTGAAAAAGGAGAAAGCGGGCCGTATTATGCCGGTGTCGGGGCTTGTGAATTGCTTGTTGATAAGCCGAATAAACGTGCGTACAAGTCGATGCCCGAACACGTCAAAAATATGGAAAAGTCGTTGAAAGGTGAAATCGTTGTCGAGCATATGGACGATCATTCGAAGAAATTATTGCATGATTTCCTCGCCGATTTTAATGAGGAAATGTGGAACAATTCATCGGAGGAGTTAAAAGCGGCGCTTTCTTAATTTGGAGGCTGTGTTTGTAGACCGAATTGTGACTAAAGTGTGACGAATTAGGAATGCTTGCTCGAAACCTTGTACTTTACAAGATAAATTTTGTAAAATATTGCTACGTGGGCTATTCAGCATTACTAGGACAATAAAAGAAGCCGGCACCAAAGCGGAACGGACACTGCT
>DATGUP010000004.1:0-122436 GCA_035301265.1 Bacillota bacterium | reverse complement strand
TGTCGCAGACGAAGTCTGGTGGCGATAGCGGAGAGGTCACACCTGTTCCCATGCCGAACACAGAAGTTAAGCTCTCCAGCGCCGATGGTAGTTGGGGCATAGCCCCTGCGAGAGTAGGACGCTGCCAGGCATGATGAAAAGTCAAGGTGCATTATACCTTGGCTTTTTGTTACTTAGGCTGTTTTATTATTAGTGCACAATAAAAAGCGTGCCAAGCAGGCACGCTTTTTCAACCCATTCCTTGTGTTCCTGATTGCTGTCCAGCATTGTTTCCTCCCATTTGGGAAACAAATGGAATAACTTTTTGCGCCATTTGGCCAAGGCTATTGTTATTTTTGGTCATCGTGTAGTAAGCTGCAGCACCAACACCAACTGAAGCGATGAGTGGTAACCACATTCCATTTTTTTGCATTCAGTACCATCCCCTTCTTTAATGTCCCGGACAGTTTTAGGTTATCTCGAAACGGCAAATTGATGTCAGGTATCAAATTCCAAAATTAGCGATTACTGTTTATTTTTTTGGCAAAAAAACGAATAGTTGTTTAAGAAATAACGCGATAAATATGATAAAATGAGGATAATTGAAGTAAAAGAAGTATGCAGGTGAAATCATGTCGAATCAAATCGTAAGGGGCACGATGCTGCTTACAGGTGCCACTTTTTTATCGAAATTTTTAGGAATGATCTATGTTATTCCTTTTCACGAACTTGTAGGTCAATCAGGCGGTGCTTTATTTAATTTTGCATATGCACCGTATAATATTTTTTTGAGTATTTCCACAGTCGGTGTCCCTCTAGCCGTTTCCAAATTTGTTTCACGATACAATTCATTAGGCGACTATAAAACAAGTATGCGAATGTTTCGCGCTGGTATGGGATTGATGGCGATAACAGGGATTACGGCTTTTTTATTATTGTTTTTGAGCGCCCAATGGATCGCTCCACTTGTCATTACGAATGATCAACCAACCGGAATTACAAAAGATGATGTGACGATGGTAATCCGCACGGTCAGCTTTGCTCTTATCGTGATACCGGCGATGAGCATTGTGCGCGGATTTTTTCAAGGCCATCAATCCATGGGGCCAACAGCTGTCTCACAAGTAGTGGAACAAATTGTTCGCATTCTGTTTTTGCTTGCTGCTTCGTTTATGGTGCTTAAAATATGGAATGGAACGATAACGACGGCGATAGGATTTGCTACATTCGCCGCATTTGTCGGCGCACTAGCATCGTGTGTGGTTTTATGGGTTTATTGGCAAAAACGTAAACCCTATATTAAAAAGCAAATCAGCCAGCAAGATACTACATATGACGTACCGGTGCGACATTTATTCAAGGAATTGTTTCGCTATGCTGGACCGTTTGTTTTAGTCGGTCTTGCGACATCGCTTTATCAGCTCGTTGATATGTTCACGTTTGAACGGGCGATGACAGCTATTGGTTATAGTGGGGAAGAATGGGAAACGGCTTATGGGGTGATTAATTTCTATGGTCACAAGATCGTTATTATCCCAGGAACGATTGCAACAGGGCTTTCTCTGGCCATATTGCCAGCTTTAACATCGTCATTTACACAAAACAACCGGCCGTTACTATTTCAGCAAATGAATCAAGCGTTGCAAATTATTGCGGTTCTTGTCATTCCGGCTGTTAGCGGCTTAACTGTTTTGTCAGATGTTGTTTACGGATCGTTATTCACATTGGAAAACCTCAACATAACCGGATCACTATTAGGTTGGTATGCACCGGTTGGTTTGTTATTTTCTTTATTTACCGTAACATCATCGATTTTACAAGGAATTAATGAACAGCGCTTCGCTGTTGTAAGTTTATCGGCAGGACTTCTGATAAAAGTTTTATTCAATATTCAGTTAATCTATACATTTGGGGCTAAAGGGGCCATTTTTGGAACGGCTCTTGCTGCTGGAGTAGCTGTTTTGTTGAACTTATGGCGCATTGGATCGTCCATTAATTTTTCGTTTAAACAAACGCTCAAACGGACGTTGCTTGTCTGTATTTTTGTTATCGTCATGTGCATTGCCATTTGGATTGTACGGACGATTGTCGCTCAGTTTCTCCCCCCGGTTGCTGAATCTCGTTGGGCAGCGATTGTGACACTTGTTATGTCTGTTGGAATTGGCGCTAGCATTTATTTATGGCTTAGTTATAAATCCGAATTGCTCGAACGTACACTCGGTGACCGTGTTCGGGTGTTGGATAAATTATTTGTCAGGAAACGTTCTTGACATTAGCCGAAAAAAAGGGGGGTTGTCGATGCGGCTTGATAAAGTATTGGCGCATATGGGCTATGGCAGCCGAAAAGATGTCAAGGAATTGATCAAAAAAGAATGGGTGACCGTTAACGGTGCAAGGGTTAAACATGGACGAATTCATGTCGATCCATACAATGATGTCATTATGGTGAAGCAAACCCCGGTCCATTATCGAAAGTATATATACGTGATGATAAATAAACCACAAGGAATTATTTCAGCAACGACCGATCGTCGGGAAAAGACCATCATCGACCTATTGCCGCCCGATGTGCAACGGTTCAATCCTTTTCCGGCAGGGCGACTTGATAAGGATGCCGAAGGCCTTGTGATTTTAACCAATGACGGTGAAGTAGCTCATCAGCTAACCTCGCCTAAAAAGGCGGTAAAAAAAACTTATTATGTAACAGTAGATGGTCGTATAACTGAAAAGGATGTGTGGCAATTTGCCCAAGGTATTATTCTCGATGACGGTTATCAGACTAAACCAGGAGATCTAACGATATTAACTAGCGGATGTATATCCACTGTTGAACTCGGGATAACTGAAGGGAAATTTCATCAGGTCAAACGGATGTTTGCAGCTGTAGGTAAAAAGGTGATTTATTTAAAACGCCTGCAAATGGGAGATATTCGATTGGATACGACGCTTGAGCCGGGAGCATTTCGAGAATTGACTAAAACAGAACGGAAATATTGCTTATCTTTAAAAGCAAAAAAGAACTGACATAGCGATGTCAGCCATCAGGAAATTTTTACTTTTTTGTTTGTGATTTTCCACCTACCACGGGTAGGGCTTTTGACTAGTCCGTTATGCGCTAAGATGTTCAAGTCGCGTTGAGCAGTGCGGGTGGTTGTTCCGAATTCGTCCGCTATGTCTCGTGTTGATACGGTATCATTTTCCCTAATGTAGAGATAGATCGCCTTCACTCGTGTCAGCATACGGGCCGTCGCTTGATTCAAAAAACCACTCCTTAATGAATTCTTTCATCTTTAGTGCATGCTATATTTCATTTTACACCTAATCAGAAAAATATAAAAGTGTTATTGACATTTTTTATGAGCAGCGTCGATGGAGGGAAAGAATCCATGTCAACACAATCGCATTATTTCATTGCCGTGCCAATTAAGGAGCGGTTAAAAGAACAGCTTAGTACGTGGCAAAAAAATTTACAACCACTCCTTACGTATAAACAATGGCCGCATAAAGATGATTTACATATAACGTTAAAGTTTCTCGGGGCGATCGGGGCTGATCAAATTCAAAATGTACAACATGCATTCAAACGGTTGGAATCTCTTGATGCATTTTCTGTGAGGGCTAAGGGAATCGGCACGTTTGGTCAACCTGATAAACCGCGTGTATTATGGGCAGGTGTGGAAAAAAACAAGGCATTGATGGCGTTGTATCATCGAGTTGAAGACATTGCATCGGCGTGTGGTTTTACAAAAGATAATCGCCCGTATCGCCCCCACATTACGCTAGCTAAAAAATGGCAAGGCCCCCCGTCAGGTGATATTGTACAAAAAATCAAGCGTCAATATCGAAACGAGCACTCCTTGTTAAACATCCAAGAAGTTGTTTTGTATCAAATTCATCCGCAACAAACCCCTAAATATGAAGCGAAAACGGTTTATCAATTGCGATCGAGGTGACATGCATGGCTCAGCTCATCAAATTAAAGGATTATATCTCCCGTTATGAATGGAATATATACCGTTATCCAAGCCAATACATTCGATTGAAGCAAAAACATTGGCACGAACTTTACCGCTTATGGTGCGATGCAGACCATAAGGCGGAAACAAAAGCCTCGCAAGAAACGACATCTGTTTTTTCCAAATGGATGTCGTTTTGGAAAAAAACACCGAATCCTGATAAAACTGTCACAACAAGCGAAGATCTGTTTCCGAAAACCGAACAAGAGTTGAAACAATATTTTTTGGATAAACTGTTTCCCATTCAGTTGAAATGGGCATCATCAACTGTGACCGATACTTCTTTTGTTGATCAACACCATTACGACGATGATGTATTGAAATATTTTTTACAGCGATTTCCTGATACATATCTTGTATTGTATTATCCCGTTTTTCTTATCCAACACGCTCCTGTTGATGGGGAAATTATTTTACTCAGTCCGATTGACATCGAGATTATCTATTTACTTGAAAAGGATCCGTCTGTTACGATTGTGGCTGGGGATCACCGGGTATGGACAATGGAGCAAAAACGTTCGACTAAAACGTTTTTGAGCCCGGAAATCGCGTTAAAGCGCACCGAGCAAATTAGCAAGCGTATTCTTCGCAGTCACGGGATGAACATACCGATTAGAAAAACCGTATTGTCAAGATCTAATGATATATTGTTTCATTCTGAACCTTATCAAACAAACATCATCGGCAGGCGTGAATATGCAAATTGGTTCCGGGAAAAACGGGTACTCGCCTCTCCATTGAAAAACAGGCAGTTGAAAGCCGCCGGCATTCTGTTACAAAATTGTGTGACCAGTGCGGTTAAACGTCCGGAATGGAAAGAGGATGCAAATGCGTACAATATGGAGAACGGAGGCGTGTGAGATGCAGCGAAATTTAAGCACTTGCAATACAACTCGTTTTTCGATAATCTATTCACATATTGTTAACTTTACGTTAGATTTGAGGAATCGAAGTGAACTGTCTTCATAAAGCGCTTGGCAAAGAATGGTCAATCACGCCTGCCGGTGGTCTGACAGGTGATGCTTATATCGCAGAACATCAACATAAACGGCTGTTTGTTAAACGCAACTCTTCTCCTTTTTTAGCCGTTTTATCGGCAGAAGGTATCGTGCCTAAATTAGTATGGACGAAACGTATGGAAAACGGCGATGTTTTAACAGCACAGGAATGGTTGGACGGACGAGAGCTTAAACCCGACGAAATGAGACAGGAGCGCGTTGCCGATTTGTTACACAAAATTCATCATTCGTCCGAGTTGTTGCATATGCTTATGCGACTAGGTAAAAAAGCTGTTACGCCTGATGAACGTTTTGTGATGATTCAAAAACACATCAACCACCATCATGTTTTATCAACGGATGATGAAGTGCGAACAGCCATCCATATTCTCCAGAAACTGCTTCCGGCAACGCGACGGCAAAAACAGGTCGTCTGTCATTGTGATCTTAATCACAATAATCTTATCTTAACCGAGCAAGGGGATTTATATCTTGTTGATTGGGACAACGCCATGATCGCTGATCCTGCGATCGATTTTGGCATGCTTTTGAACAAGTATGTTCCAAAAAAGGATTGGGCGGACTGGCTTAAACGCTATGGGGTACGCCAAACGAATAATGTTTTGAAACGGATGTATTTTTATTTGCTCCTTGATTGTTTAAACTATATGAACTGGCATTTTGAGCGGGGCGAAAGGCAAAAAATGATGGAGCGGTTAGACGAATTAACCGTGTTGAATGATCGTGTTATATCGACTATTGTGTAGTTGCATTTTGTATCGCTTTGAGCCAGTCGTTTATATTATCTTTATTTGTTGTAATATGTTCCTCAATATTTTGAGCAGCCTCACCTTGTAGCCCATAATGGTAAATTTCCGGTAAAAGTTGAAGCAATTGTTCATCTGTGATCCGGTTGTTGGCCATCATGGACTGAATGAGCCGTTTGATTTGTTGATATTCGGATATACTCCCATCTATATCTGCGGTTTGTTCGCTTAAAATATCAGATAACAATTGTAATTGATGAGAAACCGATAATGTCATCTCTATCACCTCAGTCATAGTTTGTGCAGTAAAACACACCTTATGTATAAATACAAAAGCGGAGGTATGTCCGATGCGTCTACGTTATAAACCATGGGCAGATGAATTTATAAAACAGAATCAACATCTCATACTGCCCAATGCAGAAGTGTATAAAGGTCAATGGAACGCTTTTTTCAATAATAATCACCCTATTCATTTAGAAATCGGCACAGGTAAGGGACAGTTTATTGCTGAAATGTCTCGGAAGTATTCTGATATTAATTTTATCGGCATCGAGCGCGCTAAAAGCGTCATCGCCGATGCAGGGGAAAAAATTCAGGATGTCGGCGCAACCAATGTCGTTTTGTTGAACGAAGATGCCAGTGAATTAACCCATTTTTTCGCAACTCAAGAAATAGATGTCATTTACTTGAATTTCTCAGATCCTTGGCCGAAAAACCGTCATGAAAAACGACGATTGACTTATCATACCTTTTTACGCGCTTATCAAGATATTTTATCCCCCAGGGGAGAAATCATTTTGAAAACGGATAATCAAGGTTTTTTCGAGTATTCACTCGTCAGTCTGTCTCAATTCGGCTTTGTATTAACCGAGGTAAACTTAGATTTGCACGCCACGGCTGATCCAGACAATGTGATGACGGAATACGAAGAAAAATTTTTGGCTAAAAAACAGCGCATATACCGCTGTCGAGCGCAGATCAAGTAAATGGCCTGCCTCCCTGGATGGGCGTTGAAATCGTTTGCAAAATAAGCGGTGTTTAAGGTAGACTAAAAGAAAGGAGGTTGAAATATGGAAACATTACAGATTGGTAGAGCAAAGCTTACATGGCTTCGCGGCGGTGTCAATTTTTTGGATGGCGGGGCGATGTTCGGCGTTGTTCCAAAAGCGTTGTGGAGTAAAAAATATCCGGTGAATGATCAAAATCAAATTGAATTGCGGACAGATCCTATTTTATTGCAGCTGGATGGGAAAAACTTTTTGATTGATTCAGGGATGGGAAACGGCAAATTAACGGCTAAGCAAATTCGCAATTTTGGTGTACGAGAAGAATCGCACATCGATGCATCTCTTTCAGCGCTTGGTTTATCAGTGGACGACATCGATGCTTTGTTGATGACACATCTTCATTTTGACCATGCGTGTGGATTGACAAAACTGACCGAAGACGGTACATACATATCTGTTTTTAAAAAGGCACTCATTTATACTTCGGCGGTGGAATGGCACGAGATGCGACATCCGAATATCCGTTCAGTAAACACGTATTGGAAAATGAATTGGGAACCGATTACAGAACAAGTGCAAACATTTGAAAAAGAAATAGAAGTGGCCGATGGCTTGCGAATGATTCATACAGGGGGCCATAGCGACGGGCATGCGATTATCGTTTTTGCCGATGATAGCGACTGTTTTATTCACATGGCCGATTTGATGCCGACGCATGCTCATCAAAATAAATTATGGGCGCTTGCTTACGATGATTATCCTGTTACATCCGTTCATCAAAAGGAAAAGTGGATGGATATCGGCTATCAGAAAAGAGCATGGTATACGTTTTATCATGATGCTTATTACCGGGCGATTCAATTTGATGAGCGTGGAGAGAAGATGAACGAACTTAAGCGTAAACGTTATGCATATGAATAAAGGTCCAGCCCTTTAAAATGGGCAGGACCCGTTTGTCAAGGATTGGGAACTGCATCAATGACAGCACCGGTATCCACATCAACAAAAAACTCATACTGCTTGCTTTCCCCATCGATATTTCGAGAAACACCGCCGCGGTAGGCGTTGTACAAAAGTCCGTTTTTCTCGACTTCCTCAGGCTTCATATAAATCCATGAACCGTTGATCGGACCTTGTTTTTTAAACGTTTCCTTCGCGTTTTTCAATGCCTTTTCAGGAGTGACTTTTTGGTATTCGTCCTGCAGTTGTTTAGCTAGATAGCCAGCTATTGCCCCTAACCCTGCTGCAAAAATGACTCGCTTCATTCCCATTTCTTTTCACCTCTTGTACATGATTGTTGATCATTCTTTGATGCAAGTATACCTTAAAGAAGTGAAAATAGAAAATAATATACCGGATGTTGGTCATCGGGTGTGTTTTTTCGTTATAATAATAATATTACATATGGATGGGGGACACATGTATGGAACAAGAAACACGTCATTTATTTAAAAAATTGACAGAATTACAAGGCCCACCAGGCCATGAATATCTTGTTCGTGAATGTATGAAAGAAGAATTGGAAAAATACGCTGATGAGGTGATTCAAGACAATCTCGGTGGAGTATTCGGCGTACGGAAAGGGAACGGACCGAAAGTGATGGTTGCCGGTCATATGGATGAAGTAGGCTTTATGGTTACGCACATCACAAAAAACGGTATGATTCGCTTTCAAACATTAGGCGGTTGGTGGAATCAAGTGTTGCTCGCCCAAAGGGTACAAATCATGACTGATAACGGTCCAGTGCCCGGTGTGATTGGCTCGATTCCACCGCATAACTTATCGCATGAACAGCGCAAAAAACCGATGGAAACAAAAGACATGCTGATTGACATTGGCGCGGACGATAAAGAAGATGCCGAAAACATCGGTATTAAACCGGGACAAGCGATCGTACCTATTTGTCCGTTTACACCGATGGCTAATGAAAAGAAAATTATGGCTAAGGCTTGGGATAACCGATATGGGTGCGGACTGTCGATTGAGTTGATGAAAGAAGTCCAAAACGATACATTGCCAAATGAATTGTATTCAGGTGCTACGGTACAGGAAGAAGTTGGTTTGCGCGGAGCACAAGTTGCAGCCAACATGATCGATCCGGATGTTTTCTATGCTCTTGATGCCTCCCCGGCCAATGATATGACAGGCGATGAGAAGGAATTTGGCCAACTTGGCAAAGGCGCTCTCTTGCGGATTTTTGACCGTTCTATGGTGACCCATCGTGGCATGCGTGATTTCATCCTTGATACCGCTGAGTCCAACGACATCCCTTATCAATTTTTTGTCTCACAAGGCGGAACCGATGCCGGTCGAGTGCACATAACAGGAAGTGGCGTGCCCTCGGCTGTTGTTGGCATTTGCTCGCGCTATATCCATACGTCAGCATCGATCATTCACGTCGACGACTATGCGGCCGCAAAGGAACTGTTAGTGCAACTCGTTAAAACAACCGATGCGAACACTGTTGAACAAATACGTAAAAATAGTTAAGTACTGTTCGCCTTTAGAATCACGTTGATGGAGGCTTGGAAACATGAAAATCGTCGTCGGATCCAAAAATAAAACTAAGCTTAGCGCCGTTCAAGATGTGTTTCCAGACAGTATGATTATGCCGCTAGCCGCTTCATCTAACGTATCTGCTCAGCCGTTTTCCGATCAGGAAACAATGCAGGGAGCCATTAACCGGGCGAAAGAATGCCGGGATAAAGTTCCGGATGCTTTCGGCGTCGGCTTGGAAGGCGGCGTTATGATTTTTTTCGACCAGTTGTTTTTATGCAACTGGGGAGCGCTGATCACCCCGGAAGGTCAAACTTTTGTAGCAAGCGGAGCCAGAATCGCCTTGCCTCATTCATTTATTGAACCGTTAGAAAATGGCAAAGAACTAGGGGATCTTATGGACAATTATACAAAAACAAGAGGCGTCCGCCATCGAGAAGGGGCCGTTGGTATTTTCACAAATGAACGCATATCCAGGCGCGACATGTTCGCACACATTGTTCAATTATTGCGCGGCCAATGGGAATATTGGGCATAAAACAAGCAGCGCTTTTTCCGCTGCTTGTTATATTTTATTCGTAAATGTAAGACAGAATCTCAATGGCTTGATCGATCGTTTCAACGGTTACATTAGCTTTGTTGGACAATTCTTTCAGCGGGTGGATGAGCGATTCCGGTCGTACGATGATCGTCGGCTTGTTCATCGTGATGGCTGCGCTCGCATCCATTGCGGTATTCCACTGTTTATACTTTTCACCGAATAAAGCGATCACAACGTCTGCTTTCTGCATCAATACTTGTGTTCGCAAGTTATTGATGCTTGAAGCGGCGTCATCTTTGTACAACTTTCCAGGTTGTTCACCCAATATGTCGTTGCCGACGTTGTCCGACCGTTCGTGATTGGTTTGTGGTCCGACAAATTTGAGCGGAAGGTTTTTTTCTTCTGCTTTTTTCTTCACTTCATCTCGCCAATCATCGTGGATTTGGCCGGCTAGATAAACGGTTAATTCCATAATACCCCTCCATTTCTATTTCTCCTTTTATTTTAAACGATTTCTTTTATAAAGCAAAGCAGTGCTATGCTGAGAAATAATGCTTGTCAATTGCTGCATTCATAGTAAAATGAAATAAAGATGCAAACGTTCGATGGTTGAATTGCGAATGACAAACAGTAAAACAGGGATGAAATAACTTGTGATTATTGAATCCAATGTTAATCAGATATATGATAATAATCAGGGGTTGATAAGTTTGCAAAAGATCGAATCACACGAACAATTTCAGGAATGGATTCATAAAGAGAATGTCATAGCTTTATTTACAGCCGATTGGTGCCCGGATTGTCAAGTCATTGAACCGGTGTTGCCGGATATCGAAAATACATTTTCCAATTATACATTCATCGAAGTCGATCGAGATCGATTTATCGATATTTGCCAGGAGTATGAGATATTCGGTATTCCAAGTTTTATTGCCTTTCACAATGGAGAAGAGACCGGGCGTTTTGTGAGCAAAGATCGAAAAACGAAGGCGGAAATTGTAGAATTTATCGAACGTTTGCCTAATGGACTCCAATCATAAGGAGGAAAAGCATGAAAAAGATGAACAGTAGAAAAATGAAAAATCTGCTGGAAGAGCGCCTCGCTCATCCCGATTATCGAACATCATATAACAGGGATAAGGATACGTTACGCATTGAATGGAAGACGACTAAACAAGGGATGACCATCACTTTGCCCAATGTCGTTGCGAAATATAACAAACGCGGTGAAAAAGCGATTGATGAGCTTGTCGATCATGTCTCTGAAGCGATGCGCATTATGAATGAGAAGCATGAATTGACAGGTATGGAAAAACATATTTACCCTGTCATTCGAGCGACGTCTTTTCCGAAGAAGACAAACGCAGGGGTACGTCTCATCAGTAAAAACCATACGGCAGAAACCGAGATTTTTTATGCACTCGATTTGGGAAAGTCTTATCGCCTTGTTGATGAAAACATGCTAAAAGAAGAAGGATGGTCGGAAAAACAGCTCGAGGAAATCGCCCATTTTAATCTTCGTTCTCTTTCTACTGATTATAAACAAGACCATGTAGCTGACAATGATTTTTATTTTGTAGCTAAACAAGATGGTTATGATGCGAGTCGGATTTTGAATGAAGTCTTCCTTGAAGAAATGAAAGAAAAAGCGAAAGGAGATCTGGCTGTAAGCATCCCCCACCAAGATGTTCTCATTTTCGCCGATATTCAAAATGATACCGGCTATGACATACTCGCACAAATGACGATGAAGTTTTTTGCAGAAGGGCGCATTCCGATTACATCGCTACCGTTTATCTACGAAAATAAAAAACTTGAGCCGATTTTTATTCTGGCTAAAAACAAACCGAAGAAAAAATAGTAAAGGATGAGGGCAAGTGGATGTTTTTTACAATCCTCACGGTATTGGGGATGTATTGATTATTCCGATTGAAGAAGATGAGCATGGCGAATGGAAACAAGAGGCGGTTGGGGATATCATACGAATTACCGACCAAAAGGGAAATCTTCTTGGAATAAATATTTTCAACGCCGCTTCTTACTTTGATTTGCATAGAACGGGGAAAATAACGTTGACAGAAGAGTTGCTCAAGCAAATGAAAGCATTGTTTCAAGAACATGGTTTAACAGATCCGCTTGACTTTGATCTTAGTCCGAAATTTGTTGTCGGCTATGCCCAAGAAAAGCAATTTCATGAAAATGCAGATAAACTAACGGTCTGTCAAGTGGACGTTGGTGATGAAACGTTGCAAATCGTCTGCGGGGCACCGAATGTGGAACAAGGACAGAAAGTTGTTGTCGCCAAAGTTGGCGCAACGATGCCCAGCGGGATGAAAATTAAGCAGACGAAGCTGCGAGGGGTTTCTTCTTACGGTATGATTTGTTCAAAACGCGAGCTCGGCCTTCCCCAGGCGCCAGAAGAAAAAGGGATTTACGTATTGGATGATGATTATGAAGTAGGTCATCCGTTCGAATTTTAACGATAGACAATGAAATCCGGTTTTTAACAGGCCGGATTTTTTAGCATATTACAGAAAAGTTTTTAATGCTTAACATGTACAGGAAATGAGTGACGTATGATGTGGGATCGTTGGAAAACACGCATTAAACGACTGTTTACCGATGACGATGATAATATACATGACAGTGAACGTTTGCGCCATAGCCAGCATCGTAAACGCGATATTCAGGCGAAAATGATTTATCAATATCCGGATGAAAAGGCATTTCGATTTCCGATCATACCTGATCATGAGGAAAAAGAAACGATCGATATACCAGCTTTTAAGCGTCGCCAAAAACGGCTGTCCGTTTCGAAGGATTTACGAAATTATAAGCCGGATCGGCAGGTCGATTATCGAAAACAAATGGAAGAAAGCGATAAACATAAAACACCCTTTCGCCCTAGCCGTGTGGCATCGCCTATTTATGGTTATCAACCAAGACCGAATCAGTCGGTCGATAATGTTCCAGCCTATATGCGAAAAGAAACGAAGCGCCAAAATCAACTGTCCGTAACGCCGGCAACATCCCAGGAAACGCCTACAGCATCGGATGTGCCAGAACATGTAGACAAAAGAACGACACAAGCCACAACGCATCTTTCTGTCGAACAGCGAACACCCAAGCTTAAACCGGATCGTCATCGAAAACAACGAAAACGAAGTCGAAAAACGGAACAAAAACCGATACCTTTCAATGTCATGATGACGGAAAATGATAAACGGAACTATGCTAAAACAACTAGAAGCAAAACAAAAACCCAACGGACAAAAACAACGGATGATCATTTTCCACTGCATTTATTAAATGATACCGACCGAGACAATAAATCAGATGACAAATGGTTAAGCGAGCAGCAGGCTCTTTTAGAAAAAACGTTGACATATTTCAAGGTGCGGGCAGATGTAGTAAATGCTACGCAAGGCCCGACAGTTACCCGGTTTGAAGTTCAACCAGAGCTCGGTGTCAAAGTGAGCAAGATTAAAAATCTCAGCGATGACATCAAGCTGAATATGGCTGCTAAAGATATTCGAATTGAAGCGCCAATACCCGGTAAACATACAATCGGTATTGAAGTGCCTAATCCAAAGCCAAAAATAGTAGGGCTTCGGGATATTTATGATACTGAAGCATTCCAAAACAATCCAGCACCGCTGGCGATAGGACTAGGCGTGAATATTGAAGGCAAACCGCTGATTACCAATATCCAAAAAATGCCGCACGGGTTGATTGCTGGAGCAACTGGATCGGGAAAAAGCGTCTGCATTAATACCATTCTGATCAGCTTGATTTATAAATCAAGTCATCAAGACGTTAAATTTTTGCTCATCGATCCGAAAACTGTGGAGTTGGCACCGTATAACGGGATCCCGCATTTGTTATCTCCTGTAATAACCGACGTAAAAGCGGCGACGGTGGCTTTGAAACGGATGGTTAATGAGATGGAAGATCGCTACCGTAAACTGGCCGAGGAAGGGGTGCGGGATATCGACAAGTATAATCAAAAAATGATAAAAAACGGCCGCGACGATGATAAAATGCCTTATATCGTCATCGTCATCGATGAACTTGCCGATTTGATGATGGTCTCTCCACAAGATGTTGAAGATGCAATTTGTCGTATAGCTCAAAAGGCACGAGCTTGTGGCATACATCTGTTGGTAGCTACCCAGCGTCCGTCGGTCGATGTGATCACCGGCTTGATCAAAGCGAACATTCCGACACGCATTGCCTTTAGCGTGTCTTCGCAAGCCGATTCACGCACGATCATCGATACGAATGGCGCCGAAAAATTGCTCGGCAAAGGTGATATGCTGTTTATTGAAAATGGTGCAGCAAAAATCACGCGATTGCAAGGGGCCTTCGTATCTGATGAGGAAATTGAACGCATTACCGATTATGCCCGTTCGCAAGCAGAACCGGATTATGCGTTTGAACAAACAGAGCTGTTGAAAAAACTTGACCATGGTGAAGAAGATGAATTATTGCCTGAAGCGATCGCCTTTGTTGTCGAGAAGAATCAGGCAAGCACGTCGTTATTACAGCGACAATTCCGAATCGGTTACAACCGAGCTGCTCGGTTGATGGACGATATGGAACGACAAGGAATTATTTCTGGCCAGAATGGGAGTAAACCGCGCGATGTTTTAGTTACAAAAGCACAACTCGAAGATCGGTATTCGGAAGCTTGAATACATCTTTTTGGTTCAAAAAGAAAAGGATGAACATCGATAGTTCCAAATGTATATAATATGGAAAATGCGGGAACGCCAAGAAAACAACATCTTCTCTATGTATTGGTCGAATAGCTAACTGACGTGCCGTTAAGCAAAAAAGAACTTATCATTTTAATAGCGCGTAAGTTTTGCTATAATAATGCAGATAGGCAATACAATATGTAGCAGCTTTTAGCTCAGTCCTTTTTACTCATATTTTTGGAGGTTCTTTTTTATGACAACTTACCATTTCATTGGTATTAAGGGAACGGGAATGAGTGCACTCGCCCAGATTTTGCATGATTCCGGTGAAAATGTTCAAGGGTCAGATGTCGACAAACATTTTTTTACTCAAGATGCACTCGAAGCTAAAAACATTCCCATTTTCCCCTTTTCAGAAAGTAACATCGACGATCATTTGACGATCATTGCAGGCAATGCATTTTCTGATGATCATGTGGAAATTAAAGAAGCTAAACGAAAAGGTTTGACATTTTATCGCTATCATGAATTCCTTGGCGAATGGCTGAAGCAGTATACGAGTATTGCCGTTACAGGCACCCATGGGAAAACATCAACGACCGGTCTCTTGGCCCATGTATTGAATGCGACATATCCAATATCTTATCTCATCGGCGATGGGACCGGAAAAGGCCATGTAGATAGCCGTTATTTTGTTTTTGAAGCGTGTGAATACCGCCGGCATTTTCTGGCTTATGAGCCCGATTATGCGATCATGACTAATATCGATTTTGACCATCCGGATTATTTCACAAGCATCGATGATGTATTCGATGCATTTCAGTCTATGGCTGACAAAGTGAAAAAAGGTATTATCGCCTGCGGAGATGATGAAGAATTACAACAAATCAAAACGAAAGTGCCTGTCATGTATTACGGTTTTGCTGACACCAATGATTTTCAAGCCAAAAATATTCGAGAAACGCATGAAGGCACAACGTTCGACGTTTTTGTCCGCAACACGTTTTATGCGACGATGACGTTACCGATGTACGGTGATCATCATATTCTCAATGCTTTAGCCGTTATTGCCATCTGTCATTATGAAGGAATGAAAGCTGAAGACATTCAAAAAATCAGTACATTTCCGGGAGTAAAACGCCGCTTTACGGAAAAACAAATCGGCTCGCAAATTTTAATCGACGATTACGCCCATCATCCGAAAGAAATTGCCGCAACGATTGATTCAGCACGTAAAAAATATCCGAATAAATCGATTGTAGCCATTTTCCAGCCGCATACATTTACACGGACGAAAACGTTCTTGCAAGAGTTTGCAGACAGTCTGAATGCGGCAGATGCGGTTTATTTATGCGATATTTTTGCCTCTGCTCGAGAGGACGGCGGAGAACTGACAATTCATGATCTGCAGACATTGATCCCGAAAAGTGTTTGTTTAGATTTAGCCAATACGTCCATTTTGCAACAACATGAAGATGCCGTTCTCATCTTTATGGGGGCGGGCGATATTCAAAAATTTCAGCAAGCCTATGAAGAAAAACTCGGATTTCGTTCGCTGAAAACATTAAAAAATGCTTGATGTGAACAAAGAGTCTGATCCATGCAGACTCTTTCTTTGACCAAATGGTGAAAAGTTTTGCGGTATTTGTGTCGAAATTATACTAAAAATCCTTTATAGTAAAAGGAGATGGGATGAGTTTGTTTCACCAATGGACAAGCTCAAGCTCATTTTTGAAAATATAATCGCAAGCTAAGGAGTTGATCATTCTATGGTAAATCTGTTGTACATTGCTGCACTAATTGCTGCGCTTGCATTTGTCGTGCTAGTCGTTTACCTCGTCATGACATTGAAAGCGACTGAGCGCACATTGGATAACGTGGCGGATACGATGGAAAGTCTTGAAAAGCAGATGCAAGGTATCATGAGTGAAACGACAGAATTATTGCATAAAACAAATGAATTGGCTAATGACATCAACCAAAAATCCGCTAAGCTAAATGGTTTGTTCGATGGTGTAAAAGGGATAGGGGAAACGGTGAAAGAGTTTAACCAATCGTTGAACGAATTGTCGACAACGATTACAAAAACGGCATCGCAAAATCAAGATAAAGTGTCCCAAGCTCTTAAATGGGGAACGGCTGTCATGGACATCTGGAAAAAACGCAAATCATGATAGGAGGGAAAGCGCATGCATCGCACAAATTTCATCATCGGCATGATGCTCGGCGGTATCGCTGGGGCAGTAGCCGCTTTATTGTTGGCACCAAAATCAGGTAAAGCGTTGCGCGAGGATTTGAATCAAGGAGTTACTGAGATGAAAGGGCGGGCAGCCGACTGGTCGGAAACCGCTTATGTTAAGGCGAATGAATGGCGAGAAAGAGCTTCTGTAAAAGGAAGCGAATGGAAGGATATCGCCTATGATTTTAAAGATAAAGCAGTTGATGCAACAGCCCAACTTTCGCAAAAAGCGCAGGACTTAACAGAACGCGTGCGCGACACCGAACAAGAACGCTGAAACGCTGGTTATACGCAAAATTATTTCCCGGAAAATAATGGGGCTGTCCGAATGTTGTCACTTTCATAGACAGCCTCTACATCCATTTTAATTCTAAATTGTCGCCATTGGCAATCGTTTCGTAGAATGTCGTTGGTTGTCCGTTTTTATAAAGGCGGAAATTCCCTTTCACATCCGTCAAATCAAGGTCGACATAACGGAAAACATCTTGAAAGATAAATGTGCTTGTTCGATGTTCTTCCAATGTCAATACATCACGGTCTTCCAATACAGCATCTTCCGTCACTTCCCGTCCATTTTTTTGGATCGTTAGTTTTTTTTGTTTAATCGTTACCGGTTTCCCGTTGAATGTAACGTGTATGCGGTCATAAAACGATTGTTTCAGCTGTTCTAGCAAATCCGCTACGGTCGGTTGACGTGCTGGTATGATGTTCAGCTCGTCGTTTTGTTTCAGCATTGTTGTCAAGTCGGCACGTTTACCGTTAACATAGACTGTAGGTTGTGCTTTGTCTAAGGCAATGGTTCTCTTGTTTACCGTAATTGTAAAAGGAGCGCTGTTGGCAGCTATTTCAGCTGGAACGTCTTCGCTCAATTCGATAACATCTTGGACGGTTTGGGGCTGTTGGAGATCGATGACATCTTTATCCTGCACAACATAATCCAGCGGCTTTTTATTGCCGTTAACGCGAACGATTGGTTTGACTGTTTCCTTTTTGCCATTGAAATAGATGATAAGCGGCGGGGCGTCATCGATCAACTGTTCGAGTGTGATTTGAGCCGATTGACCGTCTCGGCCTTTTTGAATGGTAATTTGATCACCTGTTTCGATAACTTGGTCGACCGAAGTTGTTTCGCCGTTCAAGTAGATCACTGGTGCACTACCGAATTCGCCTGGTAATGTAATGTTTTTACCATTAAAGGTTACAATCGCAGCCATTCCAGGTTTGCCGTACATTTTTTTAATGTCAATGCCCGCTTGGACGAGACAGTCGCCAACGGTTAATTCGCGCATTTCAAACATGCGGATAATCTTGTTATTTACACTCACCGTAACATAGTGGATCGGTTGCTTTTTGGCTGCAATCGCAATGCCGATCGGTGTAATAAAATCAGGGCCTGCCGGCAGCATGTCTGTTTTTTGTAAGTTTTGGATGGCGTCCATCCCCCTGACGGCAACGCGGTTTGTTGGCAATTGCAGTTTTTTGGCTAAAGCATTGGCAATTCCAGGTGATAAGCTGCCTCCACCTATTAACATAGCTGCTTTAGGCGCTTTGTTATTCAGTTTGACAATTTCCTCAGCAATCGCTCCTGCCAAATGTTCGATACGCTCACCTATATCTTGGGTGAGTTGATCGTATGTAATCGTCGTTTCCATTCCGAGAATGTCGTAAACTGTTGTTTGACCATTATTAACGATTTCACGTTTTGTTTTTTCAGCTGTTGGAAAATCGAGTAAATAGTGATCACTCACCGCTTCAGTTATTTCATCGCCAGCTAGGGGGACCATGCCGTAAGCCGCAATCGTTCCGCGGTCGGTAATGGCAATATCGCTCGTACCGGCCCCGATGTCAACGAGTGCTACATTAAGCCGGCGCATGGATTCAGGAATGAGTACATGAATCGCGGCGATCGGTTCCAATGTCAAGGCTTCCATCGCTAGATCGGCTCGGTCTAGTGCTGCTAACAACGATTCGATAACGACTTTCGGTAAAAACGTTGCAATAATCTCGACCGTCGCCTCATCACCGATTTGCTCGATCAGTGATCCAATCGGTTGTTCATCCAATTTATATTGTAAGACAGAGTAGCCAGCGCAATAAAAACGCGAATGTTTATCGGAAACGAGATTCCGTTGTGCGTCTTGAACAGCGCTTAATTCCAAATGTTTAATGATTTCATCATCTGTAATCGGCTCTTGGTTTAATGGAATTGAAGCACTGCCTTGAACGGTGATAAGCGAGCGTCCAGCAGCCGCAACACATACACGGTTGAGCGCGCCGTGTTTCGCTTCTAATTCTTTTTTGACATCCCTAATGACACGCGAAACTTCTGGTATATCATGGATTTGCCCATCGAGCATGGATCGCTTACTATGCTCTTTTATACAATAATCGATGACGCTATATGTCTCATTTGTTTTTGCTAATAAAATGCCTGTAACGGATCGGGTACCGATGTCCAAAGCAAAAATGCGTTCTTCCATAAGCTGTAAATTCCTTTCGTTTATCTTTTTAGCTATGCTATCCCTTTATCGTGACAAAACAATGATTGTTAAGCTATAATAGATTTTATCATATATCCAAACGATGTATAAAAAAGCATTATGACGACGAAACTTGCTGATAAAATTATTTTCTATGAAAAATGTACCATATTTTATAAGAATGATAAACTGTGTACGGGAGGCAGGCATAAATTGTATCACACAGATGTCGAGGCTTTACAGAAGCAAATAGATGATATACATTTGGAGCTGCTTGCTTTATTCAATCGACGTGCACGGCTCGCTAAACGAATGAGCGATTTAAACAAAACAGCTAACGATCAACCGAGATTAACGACAGAACGAGATATGTTGAGCACGATTATCGCGCAAAACGATGGCCCATTAGATGATGATGCGATCGAACATATCTTCAAAGCTTTATTCAAAGCGAATGAAAAGTGGCTCGAGAAATATGAGCGGGACAATCGCCTCGTCTCCAGAAAAATGCACTCGGATAATACGATCATTGATATTAACGGGGCCGTATTCGGAAACGGCACACCTCAGTATATCATTGGACCGTGTGCTGTGGAAAGCGAAGCGCAAGTAGCTCATGTGGCTGAAGCAGCAAAAGCACGCGGTTTAAAGCTTCTTCGCGGGGGTGCCTTTAAACCGCGGACATCACCGTATGATTTTCAAGGACTAGGCATGGAAGGGTTGCGTATTTTAAGGCGCGTTGCCGATGATTACGATTTGGCGATTGTTAGTGAAATTGTTGATCCGGCCCATATTGAAGATGCGGTGAACTTGCTTGATGTCATTCAAATCGGCTCGCGCAACATGCAGAACTTTGAATTGTTAAAAGCGGTCGGAGAAGTGGACAAGCCTGTGCTTTTAAAACGGGGGATGTCAGCGACCATTGCGGAGTTTTTATATGCTGCGGAATATATTTTGTCTCGAGGTAACAGCGCTGTGATTTTGTGTGAACGGGGGATTCGCACGTATGAAACAGCGACTCGAAACACGCTTGATATATCGGCCGTACCTGTTTTACAACACGAAACTCATCTGCCGGTGATCGTGGATGTGACGCATTCAACAGGACGGCGAGATTTGCTCTTGCCGGTGGCTAAAGCTGCTTTAGCTATCGGCGCCGATGGCATTATGGCAGAAGTACATCCGAATCCAGATGCCGCGTTATCAGATGCGGTGCAGCAAATGGATTTATCGATGTTTAACATGTTCATGGATGAACTTGTCGACCTACAGAAACGACTGCGTTAGCATCGTCTAAAGAAATGCGTCCAGTCTTTTGGTAATTTATGAAGTGTTAGCGTATAGTAAATAAAAACGACAAAAAACAACTCTATGGAGGTCATAGAAATGAACGTAACGATATATGATGTAGCGCGTGAAGCTAATGTATCAATGGCAACTGTTTCTCGTGTTGTCAATGGGAATCCAAATGTCAAACCGACAACGCGTAAAAAAGTTCTTCGCACGATTGAACGTCTCGGTTATCGACCTAACGCGGTTGCCCGAGGGCTGGCCAGCAAAAAAACGACTACCGTTGGCACGATTATTCCGGATATTTCGAGCATCTTTTTTTCCGAGTTAGCCCGTGGAATAGAAGACATCGCAACTATGTACAAATACAATATGATTTTAAGCAATTCCGATCAAAACAAAGAGAAAGAACTCCGGCTTATTAACACGATGTTAGAAAAACAGGTAGACGGTATTTTATTTATGGGAGGGAAAATTACCGACGAACATGTGGAGCAGTTTTCTAGCGCACCGGTACCTGTTGTGCTAGCGGCAACATACGATGAAACAGAAAACATTCCGTCTGTCAACATCGACTATGAAGAGGCGGCGTATGAAGCAACGCGCTTTTTGATCGATCGAGGCAATAAACATCCAGCTCTCGTTACCGGCGGTGATGATACAGCCGTAAATCGGTTGAAGGAAGATGGCTACATGCGAGCCTTGAGAGAATCCGGTGTGACGGTTAATGAATCGTTTATTTTATATGGGGATTACTCCTATCAATCCGGTGTAGACGCAGCTGCAGAATTGTTGGCGCTGCCGGATAAACCAACAGCGGTTTTTGTCGCTTCGGATGAAATGGCTCTAGGCGTTATTCATGGCGCTCAAGATAAAGGCTATAACATTCCTCACGATCTAGAAGTATTCGGCTTTGACAACACGAGGTTGGCAACGATGGTCCGGCCGACTTTATCGACGATTGTGCAGCCGATGTACGATATTGGGGCAGTAGCTATGCGTCTGTTGACAAAATATATGAATAAAGAAGAAGTCACCGAAAAAAATGTGATTTTACCGCATCGAATTATTGAAAGAAGCTCAACAAATGATGAATAATACCGATATAAGAAATGGAAGATCATTTTGTTGGGAGCGAGCATATGCGAAAAAGAGATATATTAACACCAATCGGTATCACATTTGGTTTTATCATGATTATGTTGGCTATCCTTACCAAAGGTGGCAGAGAGGGGATATCGTCATTTCTTGACCTCTCTTCTATCTTTGTTGTCATCGGCGGGTTGATCGCCTCGTTGTTCATCAGCTTCAAAAAAGAGCAGATAAAACTAACAGGAAAAGTCATTAAAGAAGCTTTTCATAAAAACGACCAACGCCTAGCCGATTTGATCGCGCTGTTTATACATTTGTCCGAACGCGCTCGACGTGAAGGAATCTTGGCGTTGGAAAATGAAGTGGAGGAAATCGAGGATCCCTTTTTAAAAAAAGGCATCATGCTTGCTGTTGATGGCATCGAACCGGATGTGATCAATGACATCATGAACGCAGAAATCACAGCAATGGAAGAACGTCATTTTCAGGGGCGGGCAATTATTGAAAAAGCCGGTGAATATGCCCCTGCCTGGGGTATGATTGGAACGTTGGTTGGACTCGTCCTCATGCTAAACAGCCTGCAAGATCCGGCAACACTCGGTCCCAATATGGCGGTTGCTCTATTGACAACCCTTTATGGAACGGTTTTAGCTAATCTAGTGTTTATCCCGATGGCAAGTAAATTGGAAAGCAAAACTGAAGAAGAAATTTTCATTAAGCAAGTGATTATCGAAGGTGTTATCGGCGTTCAATCTGGCCAAAACCCGCGTATTCTCGATGAAAAACTCAGCGCTTTTCTCTCCGAAGAAGACATGAAAGAGTCACAAGATGAACATGAAGTGTTTGCGGGAGAGAGTGTCCATGAAACGTAGGTATCCTAAACGACGTAAACCGTCCGGTGCTCCCAAATGGATGGTTACGTATTCAGACATGATAACGCTCATACTCGTCTTTTTCATTCTGCTGTTTTCGATGTCGCAAATTGATCTTGCTAAATTTGAGGCCGTCTCTGAATCATTCCGCAATCGTATGATTTTCGACTTTTACCCGTCGCCTGTTCCTATGGAAAATCCAACAGAACATTCAAGTCATTTGGAACGCGGAAAAAATACAAACGAATTTAAAGACCCAACCGACCTGCAAAAGGTGTTAGAACGGGATCATGATAATGATGATGAGAACGATGCTCTTGGCAATTTAATGGAAGAAGTGGAAGCATATTTAGATGAAAAAGATTTGCACGATGTTATTTCTGCTCATCGGACAGAGCGCGGTGTTGTCTTAGTCTTACAAGAACGCGTGTTGTTTGATACCGGTGAAGCGGTGATTCGTAAATCCGGAAAGACCGTCTTAGATAAAATCGGCTATTTGCTAGCCGATATACCGAATCGAGTTGAAGTAGAAGGGCATACGGATAGCCGTCCGATCGCTAATTATCGCTATCCTTCCAACTGGGAGTTGTCGGGAGCTCGGGCAAGTCGTGTGATCAGGTATTTACTCGAAAAGTATGACTTTGACAAATCCCGATTCTCAGCAGTCGGTTATGCGGATACGCAACCGCGTGTTCCTAATGATTCAGCCGACAATTGGCAAAAAAACAGACGCGTAGAAATTGTTATATTGGATGAATAGGTATGCAAAAGGAGATGAAACACAACGCGTGGTTATCTCCTTTTATTGCTCAATATGTATTTTAATGCTTTGGCTAATGTGCGGGCATTGTTATTTGCGATTTCTTTTTTTCGTGGAATGTGGGGAACGATTGTTTTGTCGTCGTGCCAATAAGTCGGTAAACTTACAGAGGCTTCTTTTTGCCACTTATGAATCCAAGCGTTCGGAATAGCGCCAGATTGAGGTTGGCCTGTTTTCATAACGCTCCATACCTGCGCCCATGCGCGCGGCACAACCCGCCAAATATCATAACCTCCGCCACCGAGTGCAATCCACTTACCTCGACAAAACTCATGCGCAAGTTCATGAGCGAGCATAGGAATTTGTTTATAAATAGTCATCGTTGTACATAGATGACTTAACGGATCGTATGTATGAGCGTCGGCACCATTTTGCGTGATGATGATATCGGGTTTGAAAAATTGACAAATATTACGGAAAGCGGATTCATAAACGTATAAAAACGATTCATCATCTGTAAAAGCATCAATCGGTATGTTAAATGTATAGCCGCGGCCGTGTTTGATTCCACGTTCATGGCTCTGACCGGTTCCAGGAAATAAGTAACGACCGGTTTCGTGGATGGACAAAGTACAAACGTCTGAGTCTCCATAAAAAGCGGCTTGAACACCGTCGCCATGGTGCGCGTCGGTGTCGACGTATAACACCCGTAAGCCGTAGTTTTTGCGAATATATTGGATCGCGATTGCCGCATCATTGTAAACGCAAAAACCTGCCGCTTTTCGCTTGAAGCTGTGATGGAGGCCGCCGCCTAAGTGAAGGGCATGATCCATTCCTTGTTCTAAAACTGCATCGACTGCTGCGAGCGAACCACCGACAATATAGCAAGAGGCTTCATGCATGTTAGTGAATATCGGCGTATCCTCAGTCCCGAGTCCGAACGGCTTACCTTTTGTGTAGGATATTCGATGTCGACTCGCTTCTTTAACCGCATCAACATAGATCGCGTCATGAAAAAGCAAAAGTTCATCATCGGATGCGATGCGCGGACTTATGATTTCTGACTCGTTAAGAATTTTGCTAGCTTCGAGGAGCTCTTTAGTTATTAGAATCCGTTTTTGGTTGAACGGATGAGCTCTATGAAACTGGTAATTTAAAAGCATGTCCGAATAAATAAAAGCGCTGTTTGACACGATTGCGCCACCTCCATTGTTTCATTTAACCGCCGAATTCATATGATGGAGGAGCTCATTTGCGGTACCGATGCCTTTGGAGAAATCGCAGTTTAGCGAACAATTTGATCGATTGCTCGGGAACGTTCTTGCCAATGCGTACCATTAAACAGTTGGCGGGGTGTGACATAATTTCGGGATCGTCTGTTGGCATCGGTGTGAGCCCGCCTTTTGCCATCATTTTTTCCATGACTTGGCGGTATTGCCACACATTTAATTGCATTCCTTTGAGATCCCAATGCCAATAGTATTCTGTCGAAATAATAATATAGTTTTCCATATAATCATCCATCATCGAAACTTCAAGGAGCCCCGACCCTATGTTTGCTTGCCGGTACTCTGGGATCACTTCAATACCACCGAGGACAAGCAAATTATCCATCGCAAATTCAGACCATCTTTCCAGAGGATCTGGATAAAGGTAGGCAACATAACCGATAATCGTATCGCTTGTTCGAGCAATGATTATCCGGCCTTCCGGAAGACGGGCGATATTTTTTAAAGTGGCAAACTGCTTTGGAGCCGCGCGAAATGTAGTTAAATGGTTGTGAAAGTGGTAAGTTTCCAATTCGGCAGCCGTAACAGGACCTTCGATTTCGATGACGCCATTTGGTGTATGCTGCTTCCGCTTATGCCACGTTTTCTCATGTTTCATATGTACACCACCATCAGCTAGACATGTAATCTTTATTATACAACATGTATCGTGCTATTTTGTAATCATCGGTTATAATCGGCAAAAAAAGGGGAGATGTGTCAATCCCCATCTTCCCCGCGGTTATTTTTATTATGATCATCTTTATTATCAGCATCATGTTCATAGCTATGATTATTTTCTCCATCGTTATTATCTTTAACCTGTTCATTGTTTTTATCCTTAGTTCGAGATTCATTTTTTGAATCTTTTTTATCATCAGTATCACCGACAGTCACTTCTGTGGATGCTTTCGATTCGCGTCCGAAATAATCGACGGCTCTGATGTGATATACGGCATTGGTACTTGATGTGGTATAGTCCGTTCGCGTTGTATGCCCTACTCGCTCAAATGTTTCCCCGCGTTCATCCGCTTCGTATATACGGTAGCCAATGACATCATTTGATGTTGATTTTTGCCACGATAAACGATTGCCAGAATGTTTCACAGACGTTGGCGGCTCTGGCTCTTGCCCGTCATCCTCAATCGTGTTATGAAGATCAGAATGTATAAGACCGATTTTTTCCCACGCGTTTCGATCGGTTTGTGGAAAAAGTTGTGAAATATCATCGAGTTGATCGTATCCATGCCGTTTTAAAAATTTAGGATTAAAAACAATACCATCTCCTTCGACAAATTCTTCAGGTGTATCAGGATCAGCGGCGATCGCTTTGCCATCGATCATGACAAACGAGCCTTTCATAAGGCTGTCATCTTTTTCTGTTGGTACGTATTCGCTATTGAATAGATCTGTTTTTACAAGCCCGGACTTTTTGCATAGTTTGGAAGGAAGTTTTCCCGATATAGCACAATAGCTTTTCTCTACAATTCCATCCGGACGGTCAAATGTCGTCTTAGGTGCAACGAGATCCGGATTAATATCGGCGGCTGCGTTGATCAGTTCCGCCCATAATTTATTATTGCGCTGGCTGTAAGTGAGCGAACAACCTTGACACGTATTTTGTAAATCCTTTCCGTATTGATAACCGATCCACGTACCAAATGTTACATTTGGATTGACGCCGACAAACCAAGCATCTTTATATTCTTCCGATGTTCCGGTTTTGCCAGCCCAGTCGACACTGTCATGCTTTAACTGCGACGGGATATATGCAGCTGTTCCGCTTCGAAGCACATCGCGCATCATATCGATCATTAAATAAGTCGTTTCTGGTGAAAAAACTTCAACAGGGTCGGGTTCATGTTCATAAATGACTTTCCCATCATTCGTTGTGATTTTTTCGATCATGTAGGCATCGACAAATTTTCCATTGTTACAAAATGTTGTAAAAGCATTAATGTTTTCTTCCACGGTGATGCCGTCTGTAGTACCGCCAATCGACAGGGAAGGATTAGCATGTTCATTTTCCTTTAGCGTAGTAATCCCCATTTTTTGTAAATAATTTTCCACGATGTTTTCATCGTGCATAATATCTTGATAAATTTTGGCTGCAGGTATGTTGTAAGAATGCTTCAACGCTTCGCGAGCCGAGACAATTCCATGATAGCTTCCACCGTAGTTTCCTGGAAAATAATCATAGTCGCCTACTTTGAGGTCGGCAATTGGAGTGCCGGGTTGAATAACCCCTTTTTCCAGCGCTGGAGCATAGTCGAGTAACGGTTTCATCGTACTCCCATTAGAGCGAGGGCGTGTGAGAAAATTAACTTGGTGCTCTTCGTCATATTCTCGCCCGCCGACAAAGCTTATGATTCGTCCTGTTTTATTTTCGATGAGAATGCTGGCGGTCTCAACCCGCTGTTCCACAGAAACGGACTTGCCGTCTTCATCTTTAAGCTCGATTGTCGTATTCGGTCCATAATGTTTGTAGTTTTGGGCAATCTCTTGTTGTGCCTCGTATATGTCTTTGTCAATGGTAGAATAAATACGGTAGCCATTCATCCGCATATCTCGTTCGGCTCGGATGGCGTATTTTTCACGAAGGGTTTGATCGTTTTCTAAATCGTCAATAGAATAGCCGTCCGCGTCTGCCAGCAGTTCAATAATAATATCTTTTGCGCGTAATTCGAGTTCAGTTGTAAGGCGTGGGTATGCTTCTTGCGGTAGAGCGGATTGGTCAATGAAATCAGCTGCAATATCGTAATCGATCGCATCTTCGTAAGCGTCACGGTCAATCCGCCCTGTTTCATACATCCGTTTTAGTACCGATTTCATCCGGTTGATTCCTGGTTCTAATCCGTCATCATCTTTCAATCCACCACCGTTTGCAAATGGTGTATATTGAAAGGGGTTTTGCGGAAGACCGGCTAAAAAAGCTGCTTGGGCTAAGTTGACCTCATCAGCGTCAATGCCGAATATCCCTTGTGCAGCAGTTTGTACTCCAGCAATATTTCGCCCAGATGCTTCACGTCCGTATGGGACGATATTTAAGTAAGCCTCGAGAATTTGTTCTTTATCAAAAAAACGCTCGAGCCGAAGCGCTAAAAGAATTTCTTTCGCTTTGCGCTCAAATGACACTTCATTCGTCAAAATTTGGTTTTTGATAAGCTGCTGTGTGAGTGTGCTGCCACCTGTTTTCGTATCAGCATTGGTTATTTCTTGAAAAAGAGCGCGGACGATTGCTTTAGGGACGATGCCTTTATGTGTTTCAAAATATTCATCTTCAGTAGCGATAACCGCATCGATGAGAACGTCAGCGATGTCTTCTAATGCGACTTCTTCTCTATGCAAATCGGACTGGACATCACTCATATAAACCTCGTCGGCAAAATACAATTTTGACGTTTCTTCGTAATTGTAAATGTCTTTTTCCATACTTTCATAGTCCCGTATCGATTCATCTTTGACGAGTGATGCAAAATAACCGGCGGCAACGCTCCCGCCGAAAAGAACGATAAAAAAACCGATGATTAGAAAAAAAAGTACAATATTCCAAAAGACATCGTATGTAATACGCAAAGATCGCTGCAATTTTCCGGTCTGCCATAATGTTTTTAATTTGCGTATCCTTTTAAGGACAAACCGATTGATGCGCATTGACTAACACCTCCTCAATTGACGTCTATTATAGCATAAAAAAAAGATGTTTTGATTGCATTTTTAAATGGAATATGCTATGAATAAATAATAATCGTCTTATAGAAAATGCTATGATGGAAGCGAGTAGTCCGGCAAATCCCTGTGCAAGAGAGCTGGCGGTTGGTGTAAGCCAGTACATATTTGCCGACGAATTACACTCCGGAGCATTCTGCCTGAATGAATGAGCAGGCAGACGGTGGCGACACCGTTATCAATCTCGAGACGGCCTGTGTGCAATAAGGGTGGTACCGCGAGACGACCTCGTCCCTTATCGGCATAAGGCTTTTTTATTTGAACAAACGGTATTGGAGCGTGAAGCGATTGGACATTTTACAGGATCTCAAAAATAGAGGATTGGTTAATCAGACGACAGACATGAAAGGATTGCGCGATCATCTGGCGAACAACGAGGTGACATTGTACTGCGGGTTTGATCCTACAGCAGACAGCTTACATATCGGTCATTTAGTGCCTTTGACGATGTTGAAGCGGTTTCAAAAAGCCGGGCATAAGCCGATTGCTCTTGTCGGTGGTGGAACGGGAATGATCGGTGATCCGAGCGGCCGTTCGACAGAGCGAACATTGAATGATAGATCGATCGTGAAACAGTATAGTGAAAAAATCAAGCAGCAAATCACATCGTTTCTCAATGCTAATGATGATGAAAATCCAGTCACTGTTCGTAACAATCATGATTGGTTGGCACAGATGACAGTGATCGATTTTTTACGCGATGCAGGAAAGCATTTTGGCATCAATTATATGCTTGCGAAAGAGTCGGTCTCCGCTCGCATTGAAGAAGGGATATCTTACACGGAATTTAGTTATATGATTTTACAGTCACTAGATTTCTTGAAATTGTACGAGGAGGAAAATTGCACGTTACAGATCGGTGGCAGCGATCAATGGGGAAACATTACAGCAGGGATGGAGTTGATCCGCCGTTCTCGTGAAGAAAAAGATGAACATATTGATGTGTATGGTTTAACGGTTCCTTTGATCACGAAAGCCGATGGAACGAAATTTGGTAAAACGGCAGGAGGTACGATTTGGCTCGATCCAGAAAAAACAACTCCGTATGAGTTTTATCAATACTGGATTAATACCGATGATCGCGATGTCATTAAATTTTTAAACTACTTTACATTTCTTTCGGATGAGGAGATTAAGGCGTTGGAACAAGAAGTTATCAATCGTCCCGAACAGCGTGCAGCACAAAAGCGTTTAGCTGAAGAGATGACACGCGCTGTCCATGGTGAAGAAGCACTTCAACAAGCACAAAAAATAACAGCGGCCCTTTTCAGCGGGGACGTGAAAGAATTGTCCGCATCGGATATCGAACAAGGGTTTAGAGATGTTCCAACATACGAGGCATCGAAGGACGACATCGGTTTGATTGATCTTCTCGTTGCTGCGAATATTTGCCCTTCAAAAAGACAAGCTCGGGAAGACATTGCAAACGGTGCTATTTACATTAACGGTGAACGAGAGCGAAGTCTCCAGTATGTAGTAAATGCAGAAGACCGTATCGAAGATCAGTTTACAGTTATTCGACGTGGGAAAAAGACATATTTCCTCATACGTTTTACATGAAAAAAACACGCATGGGCGGATGGCTCATGCGTGTTTTTATTTTCTTAACGTGAGTAGTACTCAACGATAAGCGCTTCATTGATTTCTGCCGGCAGTTCAGAACGTTCTGGATAACGGTTGTATGTCCCTTCTAGCTTGTCCTCATCTAAAGTCAAGTACTCGGGTACAACATTGTTCATTTCCAGTGCTTCCTTCACGATATCCAAGTTTTTCGAACGCTCGCGTAAGCCAATAACCTGGCCGGGTTGTACGCGATATGAAGGAATGTCAGTCCGCTTTCCATCGACGACAATATGCCCGTGGTTAACGAGCTGGCGTGCTTGTCTCCGTGTTCGAGCGAAACCAAGGCGATAGACAAGGTTATCGAGGCGAGACTCAAGAAGGATCATAAAGTTCTCACCGTGAACACCTTTCATCTTGCCGGCTTCGTTGAACAAGTTACGGAATTGACGCTCGTTCAAGCCGTACATATAGCGCAGCTTTTGCTTTTCTTGTTGCTGTAGTCCGTATTCGGACATTTTTCTGCGCTGCGTTGGTCCGTGTTGCCCAGGGGCATATGGACGTTTATTGATCTCTTTTCCAGTACCGGTTAATGAAATGCCAAAGCGGCGCGACTTTTTCCAAATAGGTCCAGTATATCGAGCCATTGGGCATCTCCCTCCTTTTTATGTGATTGGCATAAAATAAAATCGTGTGCCAAACGCTGTGCATTTTGTTTTCATGTATCTTCGCTCCAGCAGCAGAGAGTTACACGATACACCTCTGTTAGAGAGGAACAAAATGACATCAGACGTAGGTACACATAAGCTGCATTTTATTTTACACAAAGACTAGTATATAAGTTTAACGAGTAGAAGTCAATCCAAACCAAGTTTTCTTGCAAATACAAATAAGAAAACGTTGATATAGGAAAAAGTACCTACATCCGTTATAATAAAAATAACGGTTATTAGGTATTTATACTTAAACTAATCAACCCGCAGGTGATGTTATGATACTCAAGGACAAAATAAGAAGCGTGTTGTTTGAATTGACGTCGATGATGATTGATGCGCCATATGAAAAAGTCTTATCGTCTTTGACAACATTATTGAATCAGACGTTGCACGGTATCCACGCAGCTGTTTACTTGCTTGATTCGAAGCATGACAACTATCAGCTGACAGCTGCTAATAAAGAAGTTCAAAACCGATTTAAAACATCAGTAGATAAGCGGGTTATAGAAACGAACCCTTTGGAGGTGATTTATGCACCCGCCGCAACGTTGGAAGCAGATATCACTCCAATCCCTACCAACATCGGTCACAGCGGCTTTCTCGTAATAATATCTGAAAGGAAACAACGATCGGCGGTCATTTTAAAAATTTTAAAGCACGAATTGGAAATGTTTTTACAGATAGCGGCCGACTATTACTCCAGTATAGAGAAAAGGAAGAAAAATCGTTTTTTATTCGAACTCACCATGCGTGTACATGGAACCAATAACCCAAAAGAAATTTTGTCGGAGCTTGCTGTCGCCTTGGAACACCTTTATCCTCATTACACGTACGATTTTTTATTATCCCATGATTATGAAACCGAAAACACATTGCCGGTTCAAACGATTACGTATTCCGTTGATACGGCCGAAGAGCTTAGTACAAAAGCGTTTATGTCAGGAGAAGTCCAATATGAGTATTTGCAAGATGAAAAGACAGTTCGTTTATATTCTCCATTGAGCGGAAAGCAAGGCGTTTATGGTGTATTGCAAATGACTGCACGCAATCAAACGGCTTTTTCCAAAGCGGAAACAGCGTTTATAACGAGACTCTCCAGTGCAGCGGGGCAGGCGCTTGAACGGGCATCTTTGTATCGAAAATCAGAGCGTCTCGTCGATGATTTGAAGCGTATCAATGATGCGACACGCCAATTAAATTTAAATTTACAATCCTCGGAAATCATGGATATTTTAAAAGATCAATTGATCGCTGCATGTCATGCAAAGCAAATCGGTTTTATCCAATTTGAGGAAGGGTCTTTTCAATCGTTCGAAGTATTAAGCCAAAGTACGGATTTTTTCATGACCGACGTAGGGCAGGCCTTTGTTGAATATGTCGTTCAACAGATGAAAAAACGGACTGAAGCTATTTTTACAGGAAATTTTCAAACAGACGATGGCGCATTTCCATACCGTTCCATGGTCGTTATTCCAATACAGCAAGGTGAGATGACGTATGGCGTTGTAATGATTTTGCATGAGGCGTCTTATCGTTTTTCGTTGGAAAGTTTTAAACTAGCGCAGTCGTTGATTCAGCATTCAGCGTTGGCACTTTCCAATTCCATTTTAAAATCACGATTGGAACATGCGGCGATAACCGACTATTTGACAAAACTTTATTCGCGTAAATATTTAGACGAAAAAGTGGCCTGCGATATGCGAAAAGCAGAAAAAGGCGCTTTAGTGTTGTTTGATATCGATGATTTTAAGAAAGTGAATGATACGTACGGGCATCACGTTGGTGATCATGTGATCATTCAAGTGGCCGAGGTCATCAAACACCAACTTGGTCCAGAAGAAATAGCAGCGCGATGGGGAGGAGAGGAATTAGCCGTTTATCTCCCGCAAGCGGATATGGAACATGCTTTACAGATGGCTAAAAAAATTCGCAAGTGCGCGGGAAAAAAGACAAATCCTCGTGTGACTTTATCAAGCGGTATAGCAACTTGGAGCAAAGATAAACAAAGCTCGGTTAGGGATTTGTTTATCCGGGCTGACAAAGCGTTATACAAGGCGAAAAACAGCGGTAAAAACCGCATCAGCATTGCCGGAGACAGAGAAAGCGAATAACTTAGAAAGAGCAGTCTAAACGTATTGGACTGCTCTATTGTAAATAAGATACAAGAATGTTACAAAATGACTCCAAATGTTCTTCATCCGTCGTATCGAATCTGTTTTTAATCGGGCTGTCGATATCGAGTACACCATAAGGTGCATCATCGATGAACAACGGTACAACGATTTCAGATTGACTAGCGCTGTCACAAGCAATATGGCCTGGAAACTGTGATACATCGGCTACGCGTTGTGTCCGTTTTTCTTTGATAGCTGTCCCGCACACCCCTTTTCCATACCCAATCCGGATGCAGGCGGGCAAACCTTGAAATGGCCCGAGGATTAGCTCGTCTTCTTTCCATAAATAAAACCCGACCCAGTTGATGTCTTGCAAAAACTGGTTTAAAAGGGCTGCAGCATTAGCTAGGATAGCGATATGATCCGTTTCTCCCTCGCTTAATGCATGCAGTTGTTTACATAATAGTTTGTAATCTTCGGTTCGGTTTCCCGAATACTCGATTTTCTGAAACATTGTAATATCCCCTTTCAAATACGTCATATTGGAAAAATATCGGCAAAAATGCAGGACATTTCACAACTTTGTCGTAAAAGACAATTAAGGAGTGAATACAATGGGTAAAAACCTTTCCAAACAAAAGGTGATCGATGCAGCTTCGGAATTATTTTTTCAATATGGTTTTCATGGAACTTCCGTTCGGGATATTGCCAAAAGGGCATCGGTCAATGTATCTTTGATCAGCTATTATTTCAAAAACAAGCAAGGCCTTTTGGAACATGCTATTATCCAGTATTACGAAGCTTACTTGCAGATGATCGAGACCGTCTCGAACCAAGCGACAGCAACGTGTCCGCTCGATCATATTAAACAGTTGGTTGAAGCCATTATACAGTATAAGCAAACGAATCATCAATTATCATGTTTTATTCATAGGGAATTATCGCTTGATTCTGTATTTGTTCGTGAGATGACCGTTACATATTTAGCTAAGGAAAATTATTTCATTCGTGAAGCACTTTTTTCTGCGTTGTCTTGGAACCGTATATCCGGGATGGACAAACAGTTTTTACTCATGCAACTCAAAGGCATGCTTGTTACACCTTATGTGCTACAGCATGAATGGAAAAATCAAGTGATTGGTCAAAGTTCGCACGATGCGTTTGTCGAAAAATATGTCCGCCTGATTCATGATTGGCTTGATTATGTGGTGAACCGATTCGGTCCTGTCACGTTAAAATAGCGCCATGGACTTGTTGTAAATCGGTTTATCAAAACAATGATTAACTTGCATTTTTTTATCAAAAAAGGCGCTATACATGGTATGATAGTAATGATACATAACGGACACGTTCGATCAATCCCTCTTGTTAGGATATATAGTTGTGAGGAGGATGTGCGGAAGATGGCTTACATTATCGGATGCATACTTGTCATCATCGCATCGATCATTGTTGCCTTAATCATGCGAAAACGAATTTATGATCAGGTGGATCGAAACGAAGAATGGAAGCTCGATATATTAAATCGGGATATCGCATCACAGCTCAGCCGTATTAAACGATTGAATTTATCCGGTGAGACACAGGAAAAATTTGAAACGTGGAAAGAACGTTGGGAACAGATTGTTTCTAAGGAGCTCTCGGATATTGACGGGCTTTTGTTTGATGCAGAAGAAGCGGCGGACCGTTATCGGTTCCCGACAGCAAAAAAATTGTTGAAATCCATAGAAAAAACGTTACAGTCGATTGAAGAAGATATTCAAAATATGCTCGATGAGTTAGAAGAGCTTCTGGAATCGGAGGAAACCAGCCGCAAAGAAATGGAAGAGTTGCAGCCGCATATTAAAAACGCGCGCAAAAAACTAGCGCAAAATCGCTACCAATACGGAAAAGCCGAGGTTCGTTTTGAGGTAGCCATCGATGATTTGGAAGAAAAATTAGCAACATACAATGAGCTTGTTGCATCTGGCAATTATATGGAAGCTCGACAAGTTGTAGAAGAGTTAAAAGAAGACGTCGCCGAACTCGATAAGCAACTTGATCGCTTTCCTGAGCTGTATAAAGCATGCAAACACGAATTACCCACTCAGCTCGATGATTTGTATCACGGCTTGCGTGAAATGAAAGAAGGAGGTTATCACATCGAACATCTCGGCTTTGAAAAGGAAATCCATGATTACCAACGTCGCTTGCTTGATGCTGTCAATGCTTTGGATAAAGCAGATATGGCTACGGCACAGTCGGTGATCGCAGAAACAGAGGAACGAATCGAGGATATGTATCAAATTTTGGAGCAGGAAGCGATCGCCAAAGGGTTTGTCGAAACGAAGTTACCCAATTACCGCAGCATGCTGGAGGAGTTGGATAACGATTTTCAAGAAACGAAAGCGGAAGTCGACGTATTGAAAAACAGTTATTATTTGGAAGATGAAGATATGGAAGAATATATTACATTGGAAAAAGCGATCGATCAGCTGAAAACTCAACTGCGTGAACTTCTGGAGAACATTGATGTCACACCGCACTCGGAATCGAGGGAGATCCTTGAAAATGGTTTCCAGCAATTAGAAGAACTACAGAAGCGACATGAAACGTTTAAAAAAGGGATCGACATGTTGCGAAAGGACGAGCTGGAAGCGAAAGAGAGCATTCAAGATATGAAAAAACAAATTCGACGGCTCCATCGGCGACTGAATAAAAGTAACATACCCGGTGTACCGATGTTTATTTGGAATATGATGGAAGATGCAGTCGAAAAAAACGATCGTGTGTTAGCTTTGCTCGAAAAACAACCATTGGATATCAATGAAGTCCAACAAGCTTTGGCTGAAGCCCAAACAGCTGTGGCAAATATTTCTGAACAGACCGAGACGATATTGGAGCAAGCGTATTTAACCGAACGTGTTATCCAATACGCTAATCGGTACCGAAGCCAAAATGCGACACTTGCAAATAAATTGGCCGAATCTGAACGTCTTTTTCGCTCGTTCGAGTATGAACTTGCCTTAGAGAAAGCAGCGCATGCGCTCGAAGAAGTAGAACCGGGAGCACTCAAACGCATTGAAGCTCATGTGGAGGAAACTGGATAACCAAACTTGCTCTTCTTTATTAAGGATTATGGATCGGAAAAGCTAAAGATGGTTAGACTGTCTCATGAACTTGAGTCAGTCTTGTTTTTTGATTACACTAAACATATATTTCAAAATCAGTAGCAAGGAGTTTTCGTATGATATACCTGGATAACAGTGCTACAACGCAACCTGATCCATCCGTATTGGAGAGTTTTCAAAAGGTATCCAGGGCGTATTTTGCCAATTCGTCAAGCATTCATCGGTTTGGGGGAGAAACCGAAAAACTGCTGCTGGAAGCGAAATCCCAAGTGGCACACATCTTAAACGTTGAGCAAGATGAAGTGATTTTTACATCAGGGGGAACGGAAGGGAACAATCTAGCTATTAAAGGGATTGCGTTTGAACACATGAACAGAGGTAAGCACATTATTACGACGAAAGTGGAACATCCATCCGTATTTGAAGCATGCCGTAGTCTTGAGTCATTTGGTTTTGATATCACGTATTTACCCGTCAATCAAGACGGTATCGTATCGGTTGAAGATGTCGCCGAGGCGATTCGAGAGGATACGATACTCATCAGCATTATGCATGTTAATAACGAAATGGGGGCTATACAGCCGATCGAATCAATCGGTGAAATAGCCAAACAGCATCCTAAATTGTTTTTCCATGTTGATGATGTCCAAGGCGTCGGGAAGGTTCCGCTTCATTTATCAAACAGCGGCATCGATCTATGTACGATGTCGGGGCATAAAATCAATGGTTTAAAAGGGACGGGTGTTTTATACGTGAAAAAAGGAACAGCTCTGTTTCCTCTATTTCACGGCGGTAACCAAGAACAAGGCATTCGTCCAGGCACTGAAAATCTTGCGGGAGCTGTGGCCATGGCTAAGGCACTTCGCCTTATCAAAGCGCGAGAAGCGAACGATTTACCTTCTCTTCAAGACAAACAAAAGCGACTTATTAAAGGTTTGGACAAAATTCCAAACGTTTGTGTCAATACACCAGCGCGATCGGCACCCCATATCGTCAATTTCTCAGTTCCTGGGTTTAAACCAGAAGTATTGATTCATATGCTCGGAGAAAAGGATATCTTTGTATCGACCAAATCGGCTTGTTCATCAAAAGAGACCGATGCGAGCCGCATTCTCCTCGCTTGCGGTCATCATAAGGAACGCGCTTCGTCCGCCTTGAGGATCAGTCTTTCTTATGATACAACAGACGAG
The DNA here is from genome assembly GCA_035301265.1 of Bacillota bacterium. Taxonomy (GTDB): domain Bacteria; phylum Bacillota; class Bacilli; order Bacillales; family Amphibacillaceae; genus DATGUP01. The sequence goes on along the minus strand of DATGUP010000004.1, from coordinate 85,508 downwards.
GATATTGCTATCTTTTTAAAACAAGTGGAACAGTCGATTCAGCAATTAAAAGAAGTTATGGAGTAGATGGATATGGAATTTGATCATATTTTAATACGATATAGCGAGATTGCACTTAAAGGAAAAAACCGGAAAATGTTTATCGCACGCCTACAACAAAATATTCAGCATAAACTGAAAGAATTTTCCGATGTTCAAGTGAAGCGGACACAGGGAAGAATTTTTGTCCTATTGAATGGTCATGACCCACAGCCGATTATCGATAAATGTCGAACCGTCTTCGGAATCCATAGTATGAGTCTTGCCAGCAAGGTGGACAATGATGTTGAACAAATTAAACATGCGGCATTAAGGGCATTGCAGAATAGAACTGATGTGCATACGTTTAAAGTGGTTGTTAAGCGGGTTGACAAATCGTTTCCGGTACGCTCTCAAGACATGAACCAAGTGCTCGGCGCTCATTTATTGAAAAATACCGAAGGGTTTCGGGTTGATGTGCACAATCCCGATCTTTTTGTCCACGTTGAGATTAGAAAAGAGGCGACGTACGTAACATCAGACGTTATCGCTGGTCTAAAGGGGCTGCCTGTTGGCACATCCGGTAAAACGCTTTTAATGCTATCGGGCGGGATCGATAGTCCGGTTGCTGGGTACTTAATGATGAAACGCGGTGTAGAAGTTGAGGCCGTTCATTTTCATTCACCGCCTTTTACAAGCGAACGAGCGAAGCAAAAAGTACTTGATTTGGCGAAAAGGTTAACTGAATACGGCATGAAAATGAAAGTTCATATCGTGCCATTTACGACATTGCAACAGACGATTTTCCGAGAGATGCCGGATAGCTATTCAATGACGATTATGCGACGTATGATGGTGCGCATTAGCGAGGCAATTTGTAAAAAAGAAGGCATTTTATCAATCACAAATGGGGAAAGCCTCGGCCAGGTAGCGAGCCAGACGATGGAGAGTATGCATGCCATCAATGAAGTAACGAATTATCCTATTCTGCGGCCATTATTAACGATGGATAAGGAAGAAATCATCCAGCTGTCCCGAGAAATTAATACCTACCCGATTTCCATCCGACCGTATGAAGATTGCTGTACCATTTTTGTACCAAAATCACCGAAGACGATGCCAAAAAGAGAAAAAGTGAACGAATTGGAAGCGCGATACGATTTCACTGAACTCATTCACGAAGCCGTGGAGCAAACAGAAGTGATCAAAATAACTGATCAAAAAGACGTGGAGGAGTCGTTTAAAGATCTTCTTTAGACTAAAAAAATGACGATTCTAGAAACAACTACCAGCCGATAGCATGCATGTTTCGCCTCTTTCGTACACAATCTATGTGTACCAAAGGAGGTGAGACATCATGGCAAATAACAATTCCAACAACTCGAATCAGTTGGTAGTGCCTGGCGCTCAACAAGCTTTGGATCAAATGAAAATGGAAATCGCACAGGAATTTGGCGTTAATCTCAGTGCTGACAATACTTCGCGCGCTAATGGTTCCGTTGGCGGAGAAATTACAAAACGTCTTGTTCAGACAGCTCAACAACAACTTGGCGGTCCACAATAACCGCGTGAAAATATAATATACAATGGCTAGGAGCTGCTCGCTTGAAGGGCAGCTCCTTTTCGTTTGTTATAAAAATGTCCGTTTCACTCGGTCCCAATAAGAATTGTTTTTTAATTTAACCGTTTTAACAACTTTGTCGCTTAAACTAACAGTAATGCGTTTAATATTCCGAACTGAATACGCTTCATTGTCCAAACCAATGATCGGAAAATTGTTCCCGTCCTGAACGACTTCAAGCGTTAATGTGCGATTTTTGCTCAAAATGAATGATGAGCCGAGGGTTCGGTACCGATTATTGTTAAGCGAAGCGAGTTCTGACACTTGATAACACGGTATTTTCGGGTCGATCACCGCACCTCGAGTTGATTTGTTGTAACCTGTGCTACCTGTAGGTGTAGAAATGATTAAGCCGTCGCCGCGAAACGTTTCAAAGTATAAATCATCAATATACACATCTAAGGCGATGGTTTTAATGATAGCCGAGCGAACACTAGCTTCATTCAGGCAATGGAATGTGCTTCTGTCGTTGATTTGCACATCAATGACGGGAAAGCGTCGAACTTCCATTTCCGCATGTTCCATCGTATCGAGCATGGCATCGAAGTGATCCATATTGAAATCACAGTACAAACCTGATTCGTCCGACCGCGTCAAACCGGTATACAAGCAATCTTGACGAAAGCCAGTTTTACGGACGGCCTGTAAAAATGCACCATCTCCACCAACACTAATGATAATGTTGGCATCTTCAGCGTTATCGACGATAGTGAAATGGTTCTTCTCAGCTAATGCAAACAACGGTTGTAGTTGTTTGTCTAGTTGTTCATCTGTTGTATAATAAAAAAATATGTTTTTCCGATCTGGCATTTGTCTGAGCCTCCATTATAAATTATTAGTATCATTTTATCATGCCGTTTCCTACAAGCCCAACAAATATACTGTTATATGAATAAAAATGGCACCGGGAAGCAATATAAAACAACGATAGAGGTGATCTTATGGCATGGATATTAATCGGTTTAGCAATGGTCATAACGCTGTTTTTGTTTTCTCATATGGAGGCTGTTTTTCACTATACATATGCTGAGGGCAAACAGCGGCTTCTTATGCATATATATTACTGCCGGATTCGCTTATTAAAAAAAGAAATAAATTTAGAACAACACGCTCACCCTTCCATTTGTAGGCTATTGCAGGAAAAAAATCTGCCTAAACATATCACGCATGTCATCGAAACGATGAAAGACAGCCGGCAAAAAATATCCGAAGTATATGAGGTGTTCACAACGATTCTCAACAAAATCCGCTTTAAACAAATAACATGGTCGACGGATGTCGGTATAGGTGATGCCAGTACAACAGGTGTTGTTACAGGTGGTATATGGGCGATTAAAAGCATTATTTTTAAGGTTTTACAAGAAAAAACGCATTTTCAAAAACACCCCGTCCTTCGCGTGAGTCCTCATTTTCAATCGACGGTGATCAAAACAGATGTGGAATGCATGATATCGATTCGAATCGGACAAGCTATATACGCGTTATTTACGCTCGGACGACGTTTTTCCATAAAAGAAATAACAGCATAAGGAGGATGCATTCGATGGATGAACATCCGATTCAAGGATTGATGACAACAGCGATGGAAAATCTCAAAGATATGATTGAAGTGAATACCATTATCGGCGATCCGGTTGAATCACCGGATGGAAGCGTGATCATACCGGTATCAAAAGTCGGCTTCGGGTTTGCCGCAGGAGGTAGTGAATTTCAATCGTCCACCAGTCAAGATCCTTCCAGTAATACATCATTACCGTTTGGCGGTGGCAGCGGCGGGGGTGTATCCATAACACCGATTGCTTTTTTAGTCGTTGGGCCACACGATACAAAAATTATCCATCTTGATCAGCAAACGCATATTTATGAAAAAATACTCGATTTGGCTCCGCAAGCGGTGGAAAAAATTCAAGAAATTTTAAACGATGGCACGGCTAAAGCAAAGGTGGAAAAGAAGGAACAAAACCCAATCAACTACGATATTTAATAACGTTCGGCTGTCACATATTTGTACCTTTTTCACAATCTATATCATTGGACAGAGCGTGTTAAGTTATTCATAATTAAGATGTAGAGATTAAATGAAATATGGAAGGAATGATGATGATGGCCGATGTAACATTCCAGCATGAACCAGTCACACTTATCGGTGAGGAAATTAAAGTCGGTGATGAGGCGCCGGATTTCACCGTATTGGCGAACGACCTTAAAGAGGTTTCATTATCTGATTATAAAGGAAAGGTCAAACTGATCGCTGCGGTTCCCTCGATCGATACTGATGTTTGTTCTGAGGAGACAAAACGCTTCAACGAAGAAGCAGACAAGTTGGAAAATGTGCACGTGCTAACCATCAGCATGGATTTACCGTTCGCTCAAACACGTTGGTGTGCTGCCAATGGCGTTAAAAACCTTGATACATTGTCCGACCATCGTGACGCCGATTTTGGTGAAAAATACGGTGTCTTAATGAAAGAACTTCGACTATTGGCTAGAGCCATATTTGTTGTTGATTCCAGCGATAAAGTTACTTACGTCGAATACGTCGACGAAGTGACGAATCATCCCGATTATCAAAAAGCCCTAAAAGCTGCTTCCGAAGCCGAATAATAACCTGCTCTCTCCTGCAAAGGAGAGAGTTTTTATCGTCACGTTTTGTGCAACATCTGTCCACTTTTGATACAATAGAGTCGTTTAAAAGTGGAACGGAGGGAACACCTTGGAAAAAACGGATGTCGAGATGCTGTTTAAGTGGATGGATGAAACAGCACGTGCGGTTGAAAACCATACCGATGAACCTTATTTAGACAGCTTGGTTATTGTCTTAGACGCACTATTTCATCAGGCGCCACCTCCGCATTTAGATGCAGATCTGTCCCGACATATTGAGACAAAACTACAAAGGATGGATCTGTCCAATTATGCGACGGATGATATTCGCAAAGCGATTCAACTGGCTATTTTAAAAGGGATGAAAAATGCAACACAACAGCAGCATTTACCGACGCCAGACACCGTGGCGATGATTATCGGTTATATAGCGGCTAAATTAACACAACACTACGACAACGTACGGCTGTTTGATCCGGTTGCCGGAACAGCCAATTTGCTCACGATCACGCTGGATTATTTAGGAGAATCAACCGCAGCTTATGCAAGCGAGATTGATCCGACTTTGCTCAACTTGGCTGCTTGTCATGCGAATTTACAAAAAAAGGAAATTGAATTTTTCCATCAGGATAGTTTGCGCCCTTTTTTACTCGATCCCGTTAATCTCGTTGTGGCTGATCTTCCAGTCGGCTATTATCCGGATGATACACGAGCTGCTGCGTTCGAATTAAAAGCAGATGAAGGGCATTCGTATGCTCACCATCTTTTGATCGAACAAAGTATGTACTATACGACAGATGGTGGCTATTTAATTTTTCTAATACCTGATTTTTTGTTTGAAAGTGACCAATCGGATAAACTTCGTGCATTCATTCGGGAACATGCCCATATCATCGGCCTCATCAGTTTGCCCGATCATGCATTTAAAAATAAAAAACATCGCAAAAGTATATTCATCTTGCAAAAAAAAGGGAAATATACAACAGCACCGAAGCAGCCATTGTTAGTCAAATGGCCTTCGTTCAAACATAAAGCAGCCCAGGAAGATATTCTCGGCCAAGTGAATACCTGGTTTGCTGCCTATTTTGACAACCAAAGACGATGAAGGAGCGAAAATCAATGCAACACGTTTTAGCTATCAATGCAGGAAGTTCTTCATTAAAATTCCAGTTGATCCGCATGCCTGCGGAAGACGTACTAGCCAAAGGATTGATTGAGCGAATTGGTCTTCCGGATGGACTTTTTACGTTTGAAATGAACGATGCAAAAGAAACAATGGAAATGGATATTCCTAACCACGAGAAGGCTGTTAATGATTTGTTGGAAAAACTGCAATCATCAGGTGTAATTGAATCCTTAGATGATTTGCATGCTGTCGGCCATCGGGTTGTGCACGGCGGTGAAGCATTTAGCGATTCTGTGTTGATCACAGATGAAGTCATTCAAACCATCGAGAAAGTATCCGAATTAGCCCCTTTGCATAACCCGGCTAACTTGACTGGCATTCGTGCATTCCGCGAACTTTTACCCGATGTGCCAATGGTTGCTGTCTTTGATACAGCCTTCCATCAAACAATGCCGGAAAAATCTTTTTTATACAGCTTGCCCTACGAGTATTACGCGAAATACGGCATTCGGAAATACGGGTTCCACGGCACGTCGCATAAATATGTCACACTGCGTGCATCTGAATTACTCGGCATCCCGTTGGAGGAGCTGCGCATTATATCCTGTCATTTAGGCAACGGAGCAAGCATAGCAGCTGTTGAAGGCGGCAAATCCATTGATACATCTATGGGTTTCACACCGTTAGCTGGGGTGACCATGGGCACGCGATCAGGTAACATTGACCCAGCCCTTATCCCGTACATTATGGAAAAAACGGGCAAAAGCGCAGATGAAGTCGTCCATGTTTTGAATAAACAAAGCGGCCTTTTAGCATTGTCCGGATTTTCTAGCGATTTAAGAGATATCGAAGCTGCAGCTGGAGAGAACAAACGGGCTGAATTAGCGCTCGATGTATTTGCTGAAAGAATCCATAAGTATATCGGCTCATATGCCGCTCGGATGTCGGGAGTCGATGCGATCATTTTCACAGCGGGCATCGGTGAAAACAGTATGACGGTTCGCAAAAAAGTATTGTCCGGTCTAGAATTTATGGGAGTATACTGGGATGAAGCACAAAACAAGGTGCAAGGAAAAGAAGCCTTTATTAATGCGCCTCATTCACCGGTTAAAGTCATCGTCATTCCGACGAACGAGGAAGTCATGATCGCCCGTGATACTGTCCGATTGGCAGAGCTTTAAAAGAAAGGGGATCGCTATGGCAGTCGGTGAGCATAAAGGAAAACATCTGAATGCGGGATGCATGATTATAACGATCAGTGATACACGGACGGCCGCTACGGATAAAAGCGGCCGTCTGATAGCGACTATGCTCGAGCAAGCCGGCCATAGGGTAGAAGCAAAAGAAATCGTTCCGGATGAATCCCGAGCTGTTCAAACGGCGATTGAAAAAGGCTGTGACCATGCCGCAATAGATGTGATTTTAACGAATGGTGGCACCGGCATTGCGGCTCGCGATATAACAATCGAAACAGTCCAACCAATGCTCGATAAAGAAATAAGCGGGTTCGGGGAGCTTTTTCGAATGTTGAGCTATGCCGAGGATATTGGCTCAGCGGCGTTGATGTCCAGAGCCGTTGCAGGTATTAAAAACGATACAGCCATCTTTTCTATGCCCGGATCATCCGGGGCTGTCAAACTGGCGATGCAAAAACTAATCATGCCGGAGCTGTCGCATATTGTCTATGAGCTAAGAAAAGACTTGGGTAATTAAAGTCAGTCATCAAACGAAGTCTATCGAAAGACTTCGTTTTATTTTCTTTCCCAGCTCTCTGATTTAGCGAACGACTAACACATCGCACGGGGCATATCTGGTGATGCTTTCAGAAACACTTCCGATTAAAAAGCGTTCCACCGCATTCGTACCAGTTGCCCCGCAAATAATTAAATCGGCTGTAACCTTTTTAGCAATATCCTTTGCTATTTTTACCTTCGGCGAACCGTATTCTATGATGCGAACGAGATCATTTACACCTGCTTTCTTAGCTTTTTTTGTATAGCGATCGAGCAATTCCTTGGCAAAATGTTCGGCTCGCTCAGTCAGCGTTCGGTCATACGCTTCCACAGTGGCAAATGTACGCGAATCAATGACGTGAGCAAGAATCATTCGGGCGTTGTTTCGTTGGGCGATATGCAAAGCTTTCTCGAACGCTTTTTCGGATGTTTCTGATCCATCAACGGCAACTACGATATCAGTATATTCTGTCATTAATCGTCCCTCCTTTCCATTCACCTCATACGCTTAGTTTTATTATAGTCGAAGTAACTTAAAGTTGGAAAAAGAATTGCGGACAATTTTTCTGCCAACAGTACAAACTAAGGGTGGAGGTGATTGGCTTGACAAAAAAAGATACGAAACAGCATTTTTTTACCGTGACAGATGGTATTTCCACTGTTAAAAATCAGTTAATCGAAAGTTACCAAAGCGGTGTGATTGATGATCAACGGCATAACAACAGAGGAATTGACACGTTTAATAACGAGAAAAAATAATCCTTGAAGAAGTCGGCTAAACGTGAATTAAAGACCATTCAGTAAAATAGAAAGGCTGATGTCCCAGCCTTTCTATTGCATAAAGGCGGAGGGGTTTTCTGTTCCCGCTCAGATTATGATATAATGCTAAGCATGAGCTGATTTACCAAAAGAGGAGGAGAAATATAACATGGGCCACGCACTCATCACGGCCGGTACAGCAGGATTGGGAAGGCAAGTGACCGAAGCATTCCTTGAGGCAGGTCATCACGTTACGATAACTTATCGAAGCGATGTTGACAAAGCAATGACGGTTAAACAAGAACTCGCTCGATTCAGTGATGCTTTACATATTGTCCAAGCTGATGTCACACAAAAAGCAGATTTGGACCGGTTGGTTGATGAGGCCGTCAAGCAGTTCGGCGGTATTGACTATCTCATAAACAATGCTGGACCTTTTGTGTTTGAACGTAAAAAAATGTTGGATTATACCGAAGATGAGTGGCATGAGATGATCCGTGGAAATCTCGATAGTGTCTTTTATTTACTGAAATTAACGGTCCCGCATATGCGAAAACAGCGTTTCGGGCGCATTGTCAACTATGGGTATCAGGGGGCCGCTCATGCTTCAGGCTGGCTGTATCGATCTGCCTTCGCTGCGGCTAAAAGTGGTTTGGCATCATTGACAAAGACGATTGCTTTTGAAGAGGCGGAATACCAAATCACCTCGAATATGGTTTGTCCTGGCAATATTGTCGGCGATATGAAAGAAGCGCGCATCGAGGACAGTCGCAAACAGAAAGACGATGATACACCGATCGGCCGTTCGGGAACCGGAGAAGATATTGCGCGAATGGTTTTATATTTATGCGATGATGATTCAGACATGATAACCGGTTCTGTTTTCGAAATTACCGGTGGAGAGGACGTTATAAATCGTTATCGTCCGTAAACACTGTATTTTTTAAAAAATAAAATAGTACGAAAGAGTTGTGATGACATGAAAATCGGGGTACCGAAAGAAATAAAAAATCATGAAAATAGAGTGGCCATGACACCGGCAGGCGTTGTATCGTTAACAGATGCAGGGCATAGTGTGTATATTGAGTCAGGCGCGGGGTTAGAATCGGGTTTTACGGACGAAGCATATGAAAACGCCGGTGCTATCGTCGTATCAAGGAAAGCGGACGTTTGGGAACACGAGATGATCATCAAAGTAAAAGAACCGCTTCCTGAGGAATACCCATACCTTCGCGAAGGACAAATTTTGTTCGCTTATTTACATTTGGCAACCGCTCCTCAGCTAACACAAGTACTCATGGACAAAAAGGTAACAGCCATCGCTTATGAAACCGTTCAACACAAGGATCAATCGTTGCCGTTATTGACGCCGATGAGCCAGATCGCCGGTCGCATGGCAGCACAAATCGGTGCACAATTGTTGGAAAAACCTAAAGGTGGAAAAGGTGTATTGCTTGGTGGTATTCCAGGTGTAAGGCGGAGTAAGGTGACGATTATCGGCGGCGGTGTCGTCGGTGAAAACGCCGCTAAAATCGCCGTTGGCCTTGGAGCTAATGTGACCATTCTTGATTTAAATGCAAAACGGCTTATTGAGCTTGACGAGTTGTTTGGCAATTCGGTTAATACATTGATGTCTAATCCAATGAACATACGAAAAGAAGTAGTCGATGCTGATCTTGTTATCGGCGCTGTCTTGATACCCGGAGCAAGAGCGCCGAAGTTAGTAACCGATGATATGGTAGCAGCGATGCCGGACGGATCAGTAGTCGTTGATATCGCGATTGACCAGGGTGGTATTTTCGAGACGAGCGATCGCGTTACAACACACGATCGCCCAACGTATACGAAGCACGGTGTTTTGCATTATGCGGTAGCTAATATGCCTGGGGCAGTCCCCCATACAGCAACGGTTGGTTTAACGAATGTGACGGTTCCTTATGCTATGGAACTGGCTGAAAAAGGTGTTGCACGAGCGTGCCTTGCGAACGATGCGCTTTGCAAAGGGATCAATGTATATAAAGGATATATTGTAAGCGAAGCGGTAGCTGAAGCGCACAATATGCCTTATCGTGATGTGCGTGCACTGCTGGATACATAATAAAAATGGTTCCGGTCATCAATGTCTGATGGACGGAACCATTTCGCTTCTTCTCCCCTTATAGGAGAACAATGACTTGAAATCCTTTGTAAAATGGTTGTGGATGTTTGTTATAGTTTTTTTCGAGGGTCCAACCTTTTAATCGATGATCTGTAAATCCTTTGGGTATTTTGTCAATACATCAGGCCCCTTTTTCGTCATAAAAATCATATCTTCAATGCGTACACCACCTGTATTCGGGACGTAAATACCGGGCTCAATGGTAAACGACATACCGGATGCTAATGGAAGCGTATTGCCGCTGTTTAAGGAAGGGTATTCATGCGTTTCGATACCGAGTCCGTGCCCGATGCGGTGTGTAAAATAATCGCCATAGCCAGCTTCATCAATATGCGTGCGGGCGGTTTTGTCAATCTCACCTAACGGGATGCCCGTTTGACAAGCGGCAATGGCTTTTTCCCCAGCGGTCAAAACCGTTTTGTAGATGTTTTCCTGCTCGTCGGAAATGGATTGAAAGGCTGCTGTTCGTGTAATATCTGAGCAGTAGCCTTTATAGACAACCCCTAAATCGAATAGCACTAGATCGCCTTTTTTCATTTGCCTTGTTCCGGGTGTTCCGTGTGGAGATGCTGTTTTTTCTCCGGTCAATACCATTGTTGAAAAAGACATGTCGCGCACACCTTGTTTTTTCAACTCATATTCAATGATAGCAATGAGTTCGAGCTCATTGATCCCTTCACGAATCGCTTTCATTCCCGTTTCAATTCCGTAATCAGCAAGCTCAGCTGCTTGTTTTAATAACGCGTGTTCGTGCTCGTTTTTGATGACGCGAAGATCAGCGAGTAAACGTTGCGCATCGATGGTTTTTGTATGAGGAAGCATCCTTTCGATATGTTTAAATTGCGTTAAAGTAGTATGATCGTATTCAAGCCCCATTGTTTGCGGAAATGTTTCCTGCTTCTTTAGATAGTCGAAAAACAAATCCCAAGGATCTTCATGATCATGATACCCAATGATGTCGTATCGCCATCCGGCGTTTTTAGCATCGGCTTCTTCCATAGCAGGTACAATCAGAAGCGGATCATGCTTTGGATTGATGTATGCTGCGATGACGCGTTCATGTGGTTCCGTATAATAACCGCTTAAATAAAAAATGTTGGCAGGCGACATCACAAGGATGCTATCCAGTTGGTTTTTATTTAGCATTTTGCTCAATGCATCCAATCGCTCTTGCAAACAAAACACTCCTATCTTGATTATTATTCTTTTGAAACTTTGATACATATCTATCCTACAACACGATGAAGCAAGATGGAAAGATTGTTGTAGTTATTTAAACGGAAAAAACAATTGAAAAATGTTTATTCGAAAGTTTCATCATCATTTTGATATATTTTAACTTTATGCCATATATAAGGTATAATAATATATAGTCATATATTTCGCCGCAAGCAGGCGGGGGTTTTGCTATGAGTTGACGAAGCGAACTATTTCTAGGAGGGAGCGAATCGCTATGCAAGTTTCCTATCATGGGCATTCGATTGTCAGAGTGAAAACAGAGGATCATACGATTTTGATCGATCCATTCATTACCGGCAATGAATTGACGGATCTCGATGCTGAAACGGTTGAGGCTGATGTTATTTTATTGACACATGGCCATAATGATCATGTCGGTGATACTGAACAAATCGCTAAGCGGACTGGTGCTCTTGTCGTAGCTCCGAACGAACTAGCTGTTTACTTAGGTCGAAAGGGTTTGAATACCCACCCGATGAACCTTGGTGGATCGTATGACTTCGATTTCGGTCGTGTCAAATATACGCATGCTTTCCACGGTTCTTCTTATGAAGAGGAAGATGGCACCTTTATTTACACCGGTATGCCAGGCGGTATTTTGCTGACAATTGATGGGAAAACGATTTATCATCTCGGGGATACGGGCCTTTTTTCCGATTTGAAAATGATCGGTGATATGCACGATATCGATGTCGCTTTCGTACCGATCGGTGACAATTTCACGATGGGGCCTGATGATGCTTTGATTGCAGCCGATTGGATTAAAGCGAAAACCATTGTACCTGTCCATTATAATACGTTTCCGGTGATCAAACAGGATCCGGAGGCTTTTGCTTCTAAGGTGAAAACCGGTGAAGGACGAGCGATGAAAGTTGGCGATGTTTTAGAATTGTAATAACAAGCGTGAGTTAACGGCTCACGCTTTTCATTTGCTTGTAGCTCGTTTATGAATATATGGGGTATAATGGTCGGTAACTAAAGGATGTAAGGGAGTCAATATCATGTATGTAGCGACGTCCATTCTATTTTTTTTGCTCGGTCTTATTTTTGGGTCCTTTTTCAATGTCGTCGGGTTGCGACTGCCGACAAGACAGCCGTTTGTCAATGATCGTTCAAGGTGTCCACATTGTCGTGAAACATTGTCGTGGCGCGAGCTTATCCCTGTTCTGTCCTATTTGTTACAGCGGGGGAGATGTCGCCATTGTCGAGCGGGAATATCTTGGATTTATCCTGTGGTCGAATTGCTGACAGGTTGTTTATTCGCGGCAAGCTTCGCTGTATTAGGCTGGCAATTTGAACTGCTAATAGCCTTGTTGCTCATTTCCATGCTGATGATCATCTTTGTTTCGGATATGGTGTATATGCTTATTCCGAACAAGGTTCTTCTGTTTTTTTTACCGCTCTTTATCATCGGGCGCCTCGTCCACCCACTTGAACCGTGGTGGTCTTCCGTGGCTGGGGCGGTGACCGGTGCAGCGATCATCGCTTTGATTATACTCATCAGCCGCGGTGGCATGGGAGCAGGCGATATGAAATTGTTTGGTGTTCTCGGCTTTGTTTTTGGCTTTAAAGAGGTTTTGCTCGCGTTTTTTCTATCGTGCATGATCGGAGCATTGATCGGCGTTGTGTTGATGATGCTTGAAGTTGTTAACCGTAAGCAAGCTGTTCCATTCGGGCCGTATATCGTTTTAGGGGCGCTTTTGACTTATTTTTTCGGTGAACCGATGGTAGATTGGTATATGAACTTATTAATATAATAGAAAAAGATGGATAAAACACCTCCTTGTCTACAATTATATTCGATAATTATGACAAACAGGTGGTATTCGAGAGAGGTTTTTAAGGGTGTTTTGCTAGTTTGAATGGAAAATGTTGGAAGACCATTCCATGTTCTGAATCAGCTTCTTTTGCATAGTTTAAATAAAAGGAGGCTGATGAGTTATGCGTCAATATGCTATTTTACGTTTATTGCTCGCTGCTTTTTTTCTTTATTTAGCTTGGCCGATCATTCCTGATGCAACTTCGGGATTGGCCATGCTATTTTGGGGTATGTGGTTGTTGTTTTTTTTACTCGTCGTCGGTGCGAATGTTTCCACAATATTACAAATGACTGATCCACCTGTGATGGAACAGGACTACAAAAGCGCGCGTCGACAATTGGCAAAAGATTGAGCTTTCGTACGATCATTTGTATAATGATCATAAAGTCACATTATAAGCATAGGGAAAGTCGGTGAACCCATTTGGCAACAAAGCACGAACAAATTTTACGGCATATTGGGTCTTTAACCGTTGGTACGACAATTTCCGTTCGTGGTATAGCCAAAGAGTTGAACGTGAGTGAAGGGACGGCATACCGGGCGATTAAAGAGGCCGAAAACCAAGGACTTGTCAGCACGATTGAACGCGTTGGGACAGTCCGTATTGAGCAAAAGAAGAAAGATAATTTTGAAAAGTTGACATTTGCCGAAGTGATCAATATCGTTGATGGACAAGTTTTAGGTGGTCACGAAGGATTGCATAAAACGCTGAGCCGGTTTTTAATCGGTGCCATGCAATTAGAGGCGATTGCTGGGTATTTGGAAACCGATTCGCTATTGATTGTAGGTGATCGGGTTGGCGCGCATGAACTCGCGCTTAACAATGGAGCTGCTGTTTTGATAACGGGCGGATTTGATACCGACAGCTCCATCAAGCAGTTAGCGGATGAAAAACAGCTTCCTGTTATGTCGACAAGCTATGATACATTTACCGTTGCGGCTATGATCAACCGGGCGATTTATGATCAAATGATCAAAAAAGAAATCGTGTTTGTTCGAGATATTTTTACACCGTATGACGAAGCGTACTATTTAAACGTAAAAGATAAAGTTGAACAGTGGTATGAATTGAACGAGCGGTCGAGACATACTCGCTTTCCTGTTGTCGATGACAAAAAACGGGTTAAGGGCATGGTGACATCCAAAGATATCATTGGTAAAGAACCTTCGCTCGTTCTGGAAAAAGTGATGACAAAACACCCGCTCGTTGTTCATCCGAAAACATCGCTCGCTTATGTGGCGCATATGATGGTGTGGGAAGGAATAGAGGTTGTCCCTGTTGTGGACGGGGCAAACAAGTTGCAAGGGATCATCTCTCGGCAAGACGTGTTAAAAGCCTTGCAACACATCCAGCGCCAGCCACAAGTTGGAGAAAAAATTGACGATATCGTATCGCAAAATCTGCAAATGTCAGAAGACGGAGCGACTTGGCAAACGAAAGTTCTCCCGCAGATGACCAATCAATTAGGCACTTTGTCCGACGGTGTGTTTACAGCGCTTGTAACCGAGGCGTGTGGTCAAATGTTACGGAATGTTAAACGAGCGGATATCGTTGTGGAAACATTGACGATCTATTTTCTCAAGCCGGTGCCAATCGATAGTGTGCTGACGCTTAAACCTCACTTACTCGAAGCGGGGCGGATGTATGCCAAAATAGATGTGGATGTGTTTAACGGCAAACAGCAAGTCGGACAAGCGCTTCTAATGGGACAGCTCATTGAAAGGCGGTAAATGAATTAGGCGTTTAACCGTTGCCATTCTTTACGGTAATGCTTAGCTCGTTTGTACCCGGCTCCAATTTGCATAATCCCGAAAATGAAAAAGACAATGGCTACGAACAAACTAAGCCGGTCTTGAAAATTGACATAAGCGTTTACACCAAAGAAGAGCATGAAAGTGCCGAGACATATGCGCGCTTTCGCATTGAAATACGCTTGAGTAAGCCCGTCTTTGCTTTTTAGAATGGCGACTTTATAATAGATATACAATACAGCGGAAATCACAACAATGATTGGAAAGATAACCATGTTGATCTGCTCCTGTTTCAAATGGATTGACTTTAATCATTGTACCTTGTTTTCTCTATTTTATAAAGCAAAACTACTTGAAGGAGTAAGACTAATGATAATTAAAGATATTATCGAAGCAATCAAATCATACGATACAATCATTATTCATAGACATGTTCGACCGGATGCCGATGCATTGGGATCTCAAGCAGGATTGAAGGAAATCATCAATGCTTCGTTTCCGAATAAAAAAGTCTATCTTGTTGGCGAGGAAGACCCGTCTCTTACCTTTTTAGCGCGGATGGATCATATTGCTGATGATGTTTATGACAGAGCACTCGTCATTGTATGCGATACAGCCAATACAGAACGGATATCTGATAAACGATACGACCGCGGTCATAAGCTTGTGAAAATCGATCATCATCCGGACGTTGACCCGTACGGTGATCTACAATGGGTTGATCCATCGGCAAGTTCAACAAGTGAAATGATATATGATCTATATTTACAGGCTAAGGGCGAAGGCTTTCGAATGACGGATGAAGCGGCGCGCCTCATTTACGCAGGAATTATCGGTGATACGGGTCGATTTTTATTTCCGAGCACAACGCAGAAGACATTTCATGTTGCAGCTGAGCTCGTCTCTTACCCATTCGATCGTCCCGCATTGTACGATAACCTTTATAGCATTGAACAAAACATGGCCAAGCTAAGAGGCTATATTTTACAACATTTTACGCTTTCTCCGTCCGGTTTGAGTGCAGTTAAACTGCCACGAGCGATTTTGGACGAATACGGCATAAAGCCATCGGAAACAGGGCAGCTTGTCGGGGTGCTTGGGGATATTGCAGGTATTAAAGCGTGGGCCTTCTTCATTGAGGAAGATGAGGTAATCCGCGTTCGCTTGCGCTCGAAAGGCCCTGTTATCAATGAAATTGCCGCTAAGTATAATGGTGGAGGGCATCCGCTTGCAGCCGGCGCATCTATATCTACTTGGGATGAAGCGGATCGTGTGATTGAAGATTTGGAAACGGTGTGTCAAGCATTCGATTAAACAATGCATGCGACATGCGTTTTGCAAGGAAACATCGTAAAACGCTCATCTCAGTTATGAACGTTTCCTTTAACGGTTATTTTTACAGTGGAACCGATGATTAACGTAACGACCTCAAGATCATATGTAAACTCATCGATCGAAAACGTCTTATTTTCGATTGTCGAGATTAAAAGCCGGTCACTTTTGGCGATGATATTTAAATCTTTTCCGACAATATGGTTGATTTCATCTTTGATTTGGGTTTTCAATTCGTGCCTCATCAATGGATCAAGACGCAATTCATCCTCATTGTCAATCGTAATCTCAATCGAGTCGATCGTGGCCGGCTCTTTAGATTTTTCACCCAGGTCTTTTTGCTCCTCTAATAAAGATTTATTTTGATTTTTTAAATCATCTACTTGGGATTGAAGCTCAACTTTTTCTTCAAGCAATTGTTCATACATTGTCCCATGCATAAAAATCACGATGATATAGCCGATAACACCACCTAAAAAAGCACCCGTCATGAGCCATTGCCAGCTCGTTTTTTTATGATATGGTGGTATATGCATTAGGATATTTCCTCCTGAATAAGCCATTCGATTAATAAAATAGCTGTTTTAACACCACCCATAGCCGACAGAATAAACAGCGCTTGTTTAAATAGATCCATTGTTGAACCACCTAACACGCCTTTTTCAAACCGGGAAATGGCATCGAATGTCCCACCAATAGCCGCGACAACCGCCCAAATCCGCAAGCTTCGCGCAATGCGATTCATGGCGGAAAAAGGCCCGTCTCCTGTCGCAAACGATCCGATGCTTCCAATCAGTGTACCGCCGATAATAACGCCAAGAGCAATAAAATAACATTGGATAAAAGTGACAAAAAAGCGTTCTTCCATCATAACGAGCTCCTTAATAGATGCTACAGTCATTCTATGATCGCAATGGACAAGATATGTTTAACGAGAATGCATCGTTTATAATAAGAATAGAGTTGGAAAAGGCGGGATGATATGACATACACCCATTTACAATTACGCAGCGGCTACAGTTTAATGAGCAGTACAATTACGATCGAAAAGCTTGTTAAACGCGCTTGGGAACTGGATTATGATGCACTTGCATTGACGGATGATCACGTGTTGTACGGGGCTATTACTTTTTATCAAACATGTCAAAAGTATGGGATTAAACCGATTTTAGGCATGGTGACTTGGGTGGAAGAAGAGCAAGGTGTGCCGGCCTCTTGTGTTCTGTTAGCTAAAAATAATGCCGGGTATCGAAATCTTATTCGGCTGAGCACTTATCTCCAACAAAACCAGATGAAGACCATTGCATTTAATGATTTGGCGCCATACGTATCGCATGTTGTTGGTATTTTACCGGCGAATAATTCGGTTTTAGCTTCGCTTTTGGTTGAGAAGCCTTTTACAAAAGTCGATGCGTATGTCCAAAGATGGATGCGTGTGTTTGGCGAGGATGACTTTTATCTTGGTATTCAAGATCATGGGTTGGCAGAAGAACGTAAAATACAGACACCGCTTAAAGCATTCCATGAAACATACAAAATTCCAGTTGTTGCGATTAATGATGTCCGCTACCTCTATGAAAAAGATGTGATCGCCTATGATTGTCTTTTAGCGATGCGAGATGGGAAAAGATGGAATCCCAACAAGCTGAACCCTGCTTTAAAACACCGTCACTTGCGATCGGTTAGTGAAATGGAGGATTTGTTTGGTTCATTTTGGCCAGAAGTGTTAACAACGACCGAAACGATAAAAAATAAATGCAATGTCCAGTTTAACTTTCATAAACAGATGCTACCTTCCTTCCCGGTGCCAGAGGCGACGGGAGCCCATGATTTTTTGGAAAAATTATGTTGGAAGTATGCGCGCGAAAAGTATGAAATTATAACTGAACAAATCGAAGCTCGCTTGATGTACGAGTTGCGAGTGATAAAATCGATGGGGTTTAGCGATTATTTTTTAATTGTCTGGGACTTTATTCAATATGCTAAGGAACAAAACATTGCTGTCGGTCCAGGACGAGGTTCGGCTGCTGGATCACTCGTTGCTTACGTGCTCGGCATTACTGAAGTGGATCCGTTAGAATACGATTTATTGTTTGAACGGTTTCTCAATCCGGAACGTTTGAACATGCCGGATATCGATGTCGATTTTTCCGATGCCAAAAGGGATGAAGTTATCGCCTATGTTCGAAATAAATACGGTCACGAGCGTGTTGCACAAATCATTACTTTTGGCACATTTGCCGCCCGATCACTGATCAGAGAATTAATCAAAACGATTGGAGTCGATCAACACGATAGCCGGTTTATTTTACAGGCGATCCCGGTTCAGTCTAAAAAACGGATTGTGGAGTTAGTGCAAGAGTCGGAGGATTTAAAGGAATATATTAAACAATCACAAACATTGAAAATCTTGTTTACCGTCGCATCCGTACTTGAAGGATTGCCAAGACATATATCAACCCATGCAGCGGGAGTTGTCATTAGCAAAGATCCGCTTCTTGAACACGTTCCGTTAACGGTAGGTCATCATGGCACAAATTTGACACAATACGATATGGATGATTTGGAGTCCATCGGTCTTCTTAAAATGGATTTTCTAGGCTTGCGCAACTTGACACTTTTAGAAAATATCGTGCGAACGATCGGCTTGGTGACACGCACGCAGTTGGATCTGCAACATATTCCAAACGATGATCCGCAAACGTACGCCCTCCTGCAAAAAGGGATGACAAACGGTGTTTTTCAACTCGAATCGCAAGGTATGAAACGCGTGTTGAAAAAACTGCAGCCTGAATCGTTTGAAGATATTGTCGTGGTCAATGCATTGTTTAGACCGGGTCCGATGGAATTTATCCAAACATACATCAATCGCAGGCACGGGCGAGAAAAAGTAACTTATCCTCACCCTGATCTCGCTCCGATTCTTGATAAAACATATGGCGTATTGATCTATCAAGAACAAATCATGTTGATTGCGAACAAAATGGCCGGATTTTCTTTGGGACAAGCTGATATTTTGCGGCGTGCTATTAGTAAAAAAGAGCATCACCTGATGGCCGAACAGCGAGAAAAATTTATCAAAGGTTGTTTAAATAACGGTTACGATCAACGTGTTGCGGAAGAAATTTTTGCCTGGGTCGTCAAGTTTTCCAATTATGGTTTTAATCGTAGTCATGCGGTCGCCTATAGCAAAATATCCTACCAGTTCGCTTATTTAAAAACGCACTACCCGGCCTGTTTTTTTGCAGAAATGTTAAGTTCTATTGGCAACCAACAAGAAAAACTCCACCAGTATATTAACGAAATCCAGGCTTTTGATCTTCGTATCTTGCCACCTTCCATCAATAAAAGTTTCGGAAAGTATGCCGTTGAATCCGGCCATATTCGCATGGGGCTTTTGGCGATCAAAGGAATTGGTGGACAAGCTGTCAAGGCGATCTTGCAAGCGCGGAAAGACGGTCCATTCAAGAGTTTATTTGATTTTTGTTTACGCACATCGCCCCAAGCGGTGAACCGGAAAACGTTAGAACACTTGATCATGGCTGGGGCATTCGACGAGTTGCATAGCAATCGGGCAAGTTTACTCGCCTCAATTGACCAAGCGATTGAGCAAGGTGAGCTATTTCATGAATTTCATAATGAACCGAATCTGTTTACAGAAAAAATTGAGCTGCAGGAAAACTATGTTGATATTGAGGATTTTTCTCAAGCTAAAAAATTGACCGATGAAAAAATGTTGCTCGGTATTTACGTATCGAGTCACCCATTGAAAGAACACCGCCGGCGTTTGCGCGCAAGTGGTTTTATCACCTTGAAAAGGGCGCGGCAGTTTGTTGGAATGAGCCGTGTCAAAAGCGCCGCCATTGTCCAAGCAATCAAATCGATACGTACACGGCGCGGAGATCCGATGGCTTTTTTGACGCTTGCTGATGAAACGGGAGAAATGGAAGCGGTCGTTTTCCCAGATTTATACCGCCGTGTAAGCCAATGGCTACAAGAGGAGACGATTGTGCAAGTTAACGGAAAAATCGAGGAAAGAAATGAGCGTATCCAATGGCTTCTTGCCGATATCTCTCCGTTTAATGCCGAGCGTCTCACACCGGCAAACGAACGGTGTTTGTATATCAAATGGTCGAAACAAAAGGGAAACATTTCCGCTTTGCAAGTGATTAAACAAGCGGCAGCACGCTATCCGGGTGCAACGCCTGTTATTGTGCATGATGCCAATACGAAAAAAACATACAAGCTCGCCGAGGAGTATTTCGTCAACCCAACACCGGCATGTCTAAAAGGGTTGAAACGTTATTTTGGTGAGGCGTCCGTTGTTTTGGAATGATCAGCATAGCAATCTTTTACACTGTCAATCAATCTGTTATAATGGAAGAGTTAAGATGGTTCGATCATATGGGTTAGAAGAGGATTTGGTGAAAAGGAGCGATTTTTTTCATGGTAAACATGCGGGATGAGGCGCTGCAGTTGCATAAAACATATAAAGGAAAGCTTGGAATTGAAGCGAAAGTACCCGTGGAAAATGCGACTGACTTAAGCTTGGCTTATTCACCGGGGGTAGCCGAGCCTTGTAAAGAAATATACGATCGAAAAGAATATGTATACGACTATACGATGAAAGGGAACATGGTAGCTGTCGTCAGCGATGGTTCGGCCGTCCTCGGTTTGGGTAATATCGGTCCGGAAGCCGCTCTTCCAGTTATGGAAGGAAAATCGGTTTTGTTTAAAAGTTTTGCCGGGGTCGAGTCTTTTCCCCTTTGCATTGCGACGCATGATGTCGATAGTGTCGTCAACACAGTGAAAGCACTTGAGCCGACTTTCGGTGGTGTGAATTTAGAAGATATAGCTGCTCCGAACTGCTTTATCATTGAAGAGCGATTGAAAAAGGAGACGAACATTCCCATTTTCCATGATGATCAACATGGAACGGCTATTGTCACAGTTGCTGGTTTAATCAACGCCTTGAAATTGACCGGCAAATCATTTTCGGATATTAAAGTGGTGGCCAACGGCGCTGGCGCAGCGGGCATTGCCATCATGAAGCTTTTGTACAGTTTTGGCGTTCGCGAAATGATCATGTGCGATTCGAAAGGGGCTATTTTTGAAGGACGGATAGACGGCATGAATGAAGTCAAAGAGCAAGTAGCCAAAATGACTAATAAAGAGAAAAAAGAAGGGCCATTAGAAGAAGTCCTTGAGGGGGCCGATGTGTTTATCGGCGTTTCTGTTGGCGGGATTTTAACGAAAGAAATGGTTGCAAAGATGAATGACGATCCGATTATTTTTGCCATGGCTAATCCTGAACCGGAGATTATGCCAAACGAAGCCAAAGCAGCTGGAACGAAGGTGATCGGGACAGGTCGGTCTGATTTTCCAAACCAGGTCAACAATGTTCTTGCTTTCCCGGGGATTTTCCGCGGTGCGCTCGATGTCCGTGCAACCCGCATCAATGAAAAGATGAAGATTGCCGCGGCCGAGGCAATAGCATCGTTGATCGGTGACGATGAACTTCATGAAGATTACGTTATCCCTGCCCCGTTTGATGAACGAGTCGCTCCATCTGTTGCGGCAAATGTAGCGCAGGCTGCGATGGAATCCGGAGTTGCTCGCATCCACGTATCACCAGAAGATGTAGCCGATAAAACGAGGCGACTCTCACTTATAAAAAATGACTGAATCGACTGATCAATAGCAAACCATGAATCGATCCGTGGTGTTTGTTGAACAAATGAAAGGTTCGGCCGATCGGATGTTGATGTGTCAAGCGGTTTCCATGCATGAAGGTACCAGTGCGTAAATATGAACTAAACGGCTGTAGCACATCGGTTTAGTCCTGATTCGCCATCAAAAATCTGTCTTAATACGAGCTTAAGATGTTGCCGATGATTTACCCGGGTTTGTTGAAAAGGAGGAATCACCTTGCTCAGGGATTTTTTTGGCAAAAAAAAGAAGTATGCATCCATTCCGAGTGAACAGGCGAAACGAGATGTTCCGGAAGGATTGATGAAAAAGTGTAGCGGGTGCCACCAAATTTACTATCGCAAGGAAATGCGTAAGAATTTAAACGTTTGTCCGAATTGCGGCTATCACCATCCGTTAAACGCCTGGGAACGCATCGAAAGTTTATTCGATAAAGGAACGTTTCAGGAATGGGATCGCGGGCTTGTTTCGACAAACCCGCTCGATTTTCCAGGCTACGAAGAGAAACTGGATCAAGACCAACAAAAAACAGGATTGAATGAAGGAGTCGTCACTGGAAAAGGATTAGTTGAAGGACAGGCGACGGCTTTTGCTGTCATGGATGCTAGGTTTCGGATGGGAAGCATGGGCTCAGTTATCGGTGAGAAAATGGCCAGGGCAATTGAAAAAGCTAGACAGGAATCGCTGCCGTTTATCATGTTTACAGCATCCGGCGGGGCGCGCATGCAAGAAGGTGTGCTCAGTTTAATGCAGATGGCAAAAACATCGGTTGCACTGAAGCGATTTGATGCCGCAGGAGGATTGGTGATTTCGGTTATGACCCATCCAACAACAGGAGGCGTCTCGGCGAGTTTCGCATCACTCGGAGATTACAATTTTGCCGAGCCCGGAGCATTGATCGGCTTTGCGGGAAGGCGGATCATTGAGCAGACAATTCGCGAAAAACTACCCGATGATTTTCAAACTGCTGAATTTTTGCTCAAACATGGACAGCTGGATAAAGTTGTACATCGCCATGAATTGAAATCTCTTTTATCTACACTTTTGGCCATGCATCAGAAGGGTGGGAAAACGTCGTGAAACAAATGCTCGATTTTGAAAAACCGATTGTCGATTTAAAAGAGAAAATAGCCGAACTGAAATCTGTGACCGAAAACAGTGATATCGATTTAACCGAGGAAATCGCTACATTGGAAAAGCGATTGGAAGTTTTGGAAAATGATATATACAGCCAATTGAAACCATGGGACAGGGTACAAATGGCTCGACATCAAGCTCGTCCGACAACTTTGGATTATATTGATGAGCTGTTTGATTCATTTTTGGAATTTCACGGCGATCGTTTATACGGTGATGATGAAGCCATTGTGTCAGGGATCGCTTACTATAAGAATCGACCTGTTACGATTATCGGGCATCAGCGCGGACGCGACACGAAAGAAAACATTCGTCGCAACTTTGGAATGCCACACCCAGAAGGTTATCGGAAAGCACTACGCCATATGAAGCAAGCGGAAAAATTTGCTCGCCCGATCATCTGTTTGATTGATACAAAAGGAGCCTATCCCGGAAAGGCAGCGGAAGAACGAGGTCAAAGCGAAGCCATCGCCCGCAATTTATTGGAAATGGCAGGTATTCGGGCTCCGATTATCTGCATCGTTATTGGCGAAGGTGGAAGCGGCGGTGCACTGGCACTAGGCGTCGGAGATCATATACATATGCTGGAAAATGCGACTTATTCTGTCATCTCTCCAGAGGGTGCAGCCGCCTTGTTGTGGAAAGATGCAAGTCAGGCTAAGCGAGCGGCAGAAACGATGAAAATAACGTCTTATGATTTAAAGGAACTCGGTGTGATCGATTCGATTATACCTGAACCAAAAGGTGGTGCACACCGGGATATCAAAGCACAGGCTTCAGCTATCAGCGATGTTCTTGATGCGTCCTTGGAACAATTATCGGCGCTTTCTGTTGAAGAATTGCTAGAAAAACGGTGGGAAAAATATAAACAGATCGGTGATTTTCAAGAGCTTTAAACCACACGTGAGGTTGATGAGATCAGCCTCATCCTTATTTTCACTCGCAAGTTAACATGTTAAGAAGGATATCAATTGATATTTTTGTTTTTTCCAATTATCTTTAAGTAGGGTATCGAAATACTAACAAACATCAATGACTGTAACAAAATTTGAGGTGAAGAAAAGTGAAAAAAATTGGTGTTTTAACAAGCGGTGGGGATGCACCGGGTATGAATGCCGCCATTCGTGCGGTCGTGAGAAAGGCAATCTACCGTTCCGTTGAGGTATACGGTATTAAATATGGTTTCCAGGGCTTGATCGAAGGACAGATCGAGAAAATGGAAATCGGCTCTGTCGGTGACATCGT
Organism: Bacillota bacterium; assembly: GCA_035301265.1. GTDB lineage: Bacteria > Bacillota > Bacilli > Bacillales > Amphibacillaceae > DATGUP01. Next base: position 61,255 of record DATGUP010000004.1, on the reverse strand, counting down.
TCAGCGTGGAGGAACGAAGCTGTTTTCAGCACGTTCGGATGATTTCAAAACAGAAGCAGGACAGGCTAAAAGCATTGAACAATTGAAAAAATACGGCATCGAAGGATTAATCGTCATTGGCGGTGACGGAAGTTTACACGGTGCCCAAAAATTGTCCGACAAGGGTTTTCCATGCGTTGGTGTGCCTGGCACCATTGACAATGATATAGCCGGAACAGACTTTACTATTGGATTCGACACGGCGTTGAATACGATTATTGAAGCGATTGATAAAATTCGCGATACAGCAACATCCCATGAACGGACGTATGTTATCGAAGTGATGGGGAGAAATGCAGGTGATCTTGCTTTATGGTCTGGGCTTGCTGGAGGGGCAGAAAGCATTCTCATTCCTGAAAAACAAGACGATTTTCAGGAAGTGATCGATCGCTTAAAACGCGGTCACGAACGCGGCAAAAAACATAGCATTATCATTTTAGCTGAAGGTGTTGGCAGTGGCCCGGATTATGGAAAGCGTATAGAGGAAGCGACCGGACTGGAAACGCGCGTAACGGTTCTCGGACATATACAACGTGGCGGTTCGCCTACAGCAGCCGATCGCGTTCTAGCCAGCCGTTTAGGTGCACAAGCTGTCGATGTGCTTTTAGAGGGGAAAGAAGGCCGGATGGTTGGTATTGAAAATAACCAACTTGTTGACCATGCGATTTCCCATGTGCTTTCTAGTGTACATACCATCAATACGCATATGTACAGCCTCTCAAAAGCGTTATCGATTTAATGCATGTAGAATGGGTTTTGCAGTCATGAAGGAGGAAAGGAAATGCGAAAAACAAAAATCGTATGCACAATCGGTCCAGCATCAGAATCGATCGAAACGTTAGAAAAACTGATTCAGGCGGGAATGAACGTCGCTCGTTTGAATTTTTCCCACGGGGATTATGAAGAACATCGTGAACGGATTAAAAATATTCGAACTGCCGCTAAAAATATGGGTCAAACGGTTGCTATTTTATTGGATACAAAGGGACCGGAAATACGGACTGGCACTTTTAAAGATGGTGAAGCATTTCTTAAAAAAGGAAATATTGTTTACGTGACTATGCAGGATGTGGAAGGAACGGCAGAACGATTTTCAGTGACGTACGACGGTTTGATTAATGATGTTTATACGGGTGCAAAGATTCTCTTGGATGACGGGCTTATTGAACTCGAAGTGCTTGCTATCGATCATGAAAAACAAGAAATTAAAACAAAAGCATTAAATACCGGAATCATTAAAGACAAAAAAGGTATAAATGTGCCCAATGTCAGTGTAAGTTTGCCGGGAATGACTGAAAAGGATGCGCGCGATATTGAATTTGGCATCGAACAAGGTGTGGATTTCATCGCTGCTTCTTTCATTCGCCGCCAGTCGGATATACTGGAAATCAAGGAATTATTGGAAAAGCATGATGCTACACATATTCAGCTGATTCCAAAAATTGAAAATCAAGAAGGCATTGACCATATTGAGGAAATTTTGGAGGTAAGCGACGGTCTCATGGTCGCCCGTGGAGACTTAGGTGTGGAAATTCCTGCAGAAGACGTTCCGCTTGTGCAAAAAGAATTGATTCAGAAATGTAATATCGCTGGCAAACCGGTCATTACAGCAACCCAAATGCTCGATTCTATGCAGCGCAATCCGCGGCCGACACGAGCTGAGGCATCGGATGTGGCCAATGCGATTTTTGACGGCACCGACGCCATTATGCTTTCCGGTGAAACAGCCGCTGGCGATTACCCTGTAGAGTCGGTACAAACGATGCACAACATTGCGCTCAAAGCAGAAACCGCTCTTGATCATCAATTGATCCTCGCTAACCTTTCAAATAACGTTGACATGACGATTACCGATGCGATCAGCCAATCGGTTACACGAACGGCGATGGATTTATCGGTCAGCGCTATTATTACACCGACAGAAAGCGGCCATACCGCACGAATGATTGGAAAATACCGACCGAAAGCGCCGATTGTTGCCGTAACAGCCTCAGCTACTATCAACCGACAATTAGCGTTAGTATGGGGCGTTTGCCCGGTGATGGGAAGGCGGGCTCGTTCGACGGATGAAATGCTCGATGTAGCGATTGAACAAGGTTTAGAAACGAATTTGTTCGATCCGGGCAGTCGTGTCATCATAACAGCAGGTGTCCCCGTCGGTGAAAGTGGTACAACCAATTTGATGAAAGTCCATGTGATCGGCAACGTCATTGCCAAAGGACAAGGGATTGGCCGGCGCAGTGCTTATGGAAAAGCAGTCGTCGCTCGGACAGCTGATGAAGCGATAGAAAGAATGAATCAACACGATATTCTCGTCACCTATGGAACGGACCGCGATATGATGCCAGCGATTGAAAAAGCTGGCGGCATCATAACCGAAGAAGGGGGTTTAACGTCACATGCCGCTGTCGTTGGCCTTAGCTTAGGTATTCCGGTTATTGTTGGAGTAGAAAATGTGTTTGACTCTATTAAAGATGGCCAAGACATTACGATCGATGCGGCAAAAGGGGATATCTATCAAGGCCATACGAGCGTCTTATAATATAAGGTGTAGGCGGGAAATCGGACACAACCGTTTTCCCGCATTGTTATATGAAAGGGGCTGTTTTTATGCGGTTTATCATATTAGCGCTTCTTATCGTACCCGCACTAGAAATTGGTGTCTTTATCTGGGCTGGTAGCATTATCGGTCCTTGGTGGGTAGTCGGCCTTATTTTGCTCACGGGGTTTATCGGTATCGCCATCGCCAAACAGCAAGGGATGGAGACGTGGTTTCGGGCAAGGCAAGCGATAAACATGGGACAACCGCCAGCTGAAGAAATAGTCGACGGCATTTGTATTTTCACCGGTGCGCTGCTTTTATTAACCCCAGGTTTTTTGACCGACATTGTTGGTTTTATATTGCTTCTTCCATTGACACGATTTCCGATCAAACGATTTCTAAGACGTGTTTTTTCGAAGATGATGCAAAACGGATTTATTATTTATCGCAGATGGTAGATTTTATCCTTTAATATAGCGCCACACGTTTTTTAAAGCTCCGGTGGTATGTAATGTTCCAAGCAGTATGAGAAGAACAGGCGATATAAACAGCCCGAGGATGCCCCAGAATCGAAGGGAAAAAAACAGAATAAACAGGACGGCAAGCGGACTTAACCCGACGCTTGCCGATCGTATTTTCGGTTCCAGCAACTGGCGCTGGACGATCACAGACATGTATAATATGGATAAGCCGATGACCATTGCATATTCAGCAGTCATGAACATATATAAAATCCACGGTATAAACAAGATACCTGTCCCGATAAACGGAAAGAGATCGATGATGGCAATAAAACATGTGATCGTTAACGCATAATCTATACGCAAAACGAGCAGTCCGGTATAAACGAGTAAAGCCGAAAAGAAAACGAGTTTCAATTCACCTTTTAAATAGTTGCCCATCGTTTGTTTAAATGATATCAAAATATTCGCGCCTCCATGTCGGATTCGATCTGGTATAGCGTTAACGACGCGGTGTTGTAAACGCGGCCAGTCGTTAGTCATTAAAAATGTAGCTATACACGTGACGATAAACAATGTGATGGATGCTGGGACAATAGACAAAGCATTTGGAATTTGCAGCAATACATGCTTTAAAAAGGTAGAACCTGAGACAGCGACTTGGTTAGTGAATTGCTCGATTTGCTTTCGGATAGTTTCCTGCTGCGATGGGCTCAATGTATGGATAAACGATAGCACTTTTTCATACAGAGGAAGTATGCTAGCATAGAGATAACGTTCGGCAATAGTGATAGCAGCATAAAAATGTTCCGGAAGCTTTTCCGCCAAATAAACGGCTCCTTCTAGCAATTCCGCGATGATGAAAAACATACTGCCGACAGAAAGCATGATCAGCACGAGCACGACGATTGATGTGATAAGCGCGCGGGGAAGTTTCAGTCTGTTTGTCAAGTATGTAACAATCGGGTTCAGAAAATATGCAAAGCACGCAGCGAGCACAAAAGGATAGAAGTTTATTAACGTAAATTTTAATATAGCATAGATACATATTGTTAAAGCTAATACAAGAAAAAATCTCCAGAAGCGCTCAAGCAAGATTTTAGGCATGACAAATCACCTTCAGTCGTCATAAGTGCTTGTATTATGTTTTGTATGCTTGAGAAATAAAAAATAGACGCTATCATACGCATAAGCAAAATTGGAATGGTTTTCAATTCACATTCAGTGGATAATCTATTATAATTGGTCGTGGGGGGAGGGCAATATTCCTAAGTGGAATATTGTTGAATGAATACGGTGCATTTTGTGCACACCAATATAGAAAAAGGGAGAGGGTTTGTTATGACAGCGACGAAAGGTCTTGAAGGCGTTATCGCAACGCAATCATCGATCAGTTCGATTATCGATGATCAGTTGACATATGTAGGCTATAAAATTGATGATTTGGCGGAAAATTCGAGTTTTGAGGAAGTTGTTTTTTTACTATGGAATCAGAAACTTCCGACGCAGGCTGAACTCGAAGATTTGAAGCAGAAATTAGCCGACAACATGGATATTCCCGATGCGATTATCGATCATTTGCAATCTTATGATTTGACGAAAGTCCACCCCATGGCAGCGCTTAGAACAGCTGTCTCTCTTCTCGGACTGTACGATGAAGAAGCCGATGTAATGGATGAGGCGGCCAATATGCGAAAAGCGATCCGCCTGCAGGCAAAAATAGCTACCATTGTTGCTGCATTTGCCCGTATCCGTCAAGGAAAATCGCCTGTTGCGCCGAGAAAAGACCTCGGATATGCGGCCAACTTTCTTTATATGCTTAAAGGAGAAGAGGCGGATGAAGTCGAAGTAGATGCGATGAATAAAGCCCTTGTTCTACATGCTGACCATGAATTGAATGCGTCAACATTTACGTCTCGAGTTTGTGTGGCGACGCTTTCAGACGTATATTCAGGTATTACGGCGGCCATAGGAGCATTAAAAGGGCCTCTCCACGGTGGCGCTAACGAACAAGTGATGAAAATGCTTATGGAAATCGGTGAAGAGGAGCGGGCGATTCCGTACATAAAGGAGAAATTGGCCAATAAAGAGAAAATAATGGGGATGGGCCACCGTGTATATCGAAAAGGCGATCCACGAGCTAAACATTTAAAACGCATGTCGAAAGAATTGACCAAAATTACCGGCCAGCCCAAATGGTATAACATTTCTGTCAAAATTGAGGAGTTTATTAAAGAAGAAAAAGGGTTGCCGGCAAATGTTGATTTCTATTCCGCATCTGTCTACCATAGTTTAGGTATCGAGCATGACTTATTCACACCGATTTTTGCCATCAGTCGTGTATCCGGTTGGCTAGCCCATATTTTAGAACAATATGCAAACAATCGCCTCATTCGCCCACGTGCTGAATACACTGGACCAGAGGCTCAGGAATACATCGCCATTGAAAATCGCAGCTAACCATTTTGTTTTGCGATAATAGCCGGTTTTCCGGCTATTATCATGTATTGAGAAATATGATAAACTATATAATTGTATGACGAATAGAGGAGGTTTGACTATGGCAAAAGGTGAGAAAATTACTGTCGAAAAGGGCAAGGTGACGACACCGGATCACCCGATTATCCCCTTTATCGAAGGAGATGGCACAGGTCCTGATATTTGGGCAGCGGCAAAAAAAGTTCTCGAGGCGGCTGTCGAAAAAGCATATAATGGGGCAAAAACCATTGAATGGAAGGAAGTATATGCAGGGCAAAAAGCCTATGATAAAACAGGTGAATGGTTGCCTGATGAAACCCTTCAAACGATTGATGAATACAAAATCGCTATTAAAGGGCCATTGACGACACCCGTCGGCGGAGGTATCCGGTCGCTGAATGTGGCGCTTCGCCAAGAGCTTGATTTATTTACATGTCTGCGTCCAGTTCGCTATTTTAGCGGTGTTCCGTCTCCAGTGAAACGCCCGGAAGATGTAGATATGGTTGTGTTTCGAGAGAACACCGAAGATATTTATGCTGGTATTGAGTGGCAAAAAGGCTCAGACGAAGTGAAAAAGGTCATCGATTTTTTAGAAAACGATATGAATGTACATAAAATCCGCTTTCCAGAAACATCGGGAATCGGCATTAAACCGGTTTCTGAAGAAGGAACGAAACGGCTTGTCCGTGCGGCCATTCAGTATGCGCTTGATGAAGGACGCAGGAATGTGACACTCGTCCATAAAGGAAACATTATGAAATTTACTGAAGGGGCATTCAAGAACTGGGGATATGAAGTAGCCGAAGAAGAATTTGGCGACAAAGTCTTCACATGGGCTGAGTACGACCGGATTGTCGAAAAAGAAGGAAAAGAGGCAGCCAATCGAGCCGAGGATGAAGCGGTAGCTGCTGGTAAAATCATCGTGAAAGACGCGATAGCTGACATTTTCTTGCAGCAAATTTTGACACGTGCCAAAGAATTTGATGTCGTGGCAACGATGAACCTGAACGGAGACTATATTTCCGATGCTCTAGCAGCTCAAGTAGGTGGCATTGGCATTGCCCCCGGGGCGAACATCAACTATGATACAGGCCATGCCATTTTTGAAGCAACACATGGCACGGCTCCTAAATACGCCGGTCTCGATAAAGTGAACCCTTCTTCTGTTATTCTATCGGGTGTTTTGATGCTTGAGCATATTGGCTGGCGAGAAGCAGCAGATCTCATTACCAAAGCGATGGATAAAACGATTGCATCGAAAGTGGTCACATATGACTTCGCTCGCTTGATGGATGGTGCAAAAGAAGTCAAAACATCCGAATTTGGTGATGAACTCATTAAAAATATGGATTAAAAAGGGAAAAGGGGATACGTGATGGCAATCAAACGAAGAAAAATCTCAGTCATCGGATCAGGATTTACAGGGGCAACGACCGCTTTGCTGCTTGCCCAAAAAGAACTCGGTGATGTCGTGCTCGTCGACATCCCCGATATGGAAGATCCAACAAAGGGCAAGGCTTTGGATATGTTTGAGGCAAGTCCTGTACAAGGTTTCGATGCGCAGATTACGGGGACGGCTGATTATGCGGATACAAAAGGATCAGATTTAGTCATTATTACAGCAGGGGTCGCCCGTAAACCGGGTATGAGCCGTGATGATTTAGTCAATACGAATGCTGACATTATGAAATCTGTGACGAAAGACATTGTGAAGTACTCACCGGACTGTTTTATTATCGTATTGACCAATCCGGTTGATGCGATGACATATACCGTGTTTAAAGAGTCCGGGTTTCCAAAAGAACGCGTTATCGGCCAGTCAGGTGTTCTCGATACTGCCCGCTTTCGCAGCTTTGTCGCCGAGGAACTTAATCTGTCTGTAAAGGACGTGACAGGTTTTGTCCTTGGCGGTCATGGCGACGATATGGTACCGCTTATTCGCTATTCGTATGCAGGCGGTATTCCGCTGGAAAAGCTACTTTCGAAAGACCGCTTGGATGCGATTGTTGAACGGACGCGCAAAGGCGGAGGAGAGATTGTCAGCCTTTTAGGAAACGGCAGTGCCTATTATGCACCGGCAGCTTCACTGACTGTTATGGCCGAAGCCATTTTAAAAGATCAGCGTCGCATATTGCCGGCGATTGCCTATCTGGAAGGGGAATATGGATATAATGACATTTATCTTGGTGTTCCGACAATTCTTGGCGGCAAAGGATTGGAACAAATTATTGAACTTGATTTAACAGATGAGGAAAAAGCAGCACTCGATAAATCTGTCGCTTCGGTTAAAAATGTGCTCAATGTATTGCAATAGTTGAGCAAATTCAAGCATCTTTCTGCAACATCGGTGCGGAAAGATGCTTTTTAAATGGTTATCGTATGCTTTCATCGCAATGCGTTGAGTGAATGGTTATTTTTGCTATTTTTCCCGACTGCGCTTCTATTCACATTCCTGCTTCTTCATTGTAAGATAAAGATGGACACTTGACTACAAGACAAAGCGAGGCTCTGTGATGAAACAAACCATCTTGATTGTTGATGATGAAGAATCGATCGTCAGGCTGTTGGCATTCAATATTGAAAAGGCAGGATATTTGATCGATGTGGCGCGCGACGGACATCAAGCAATCAAAAAAGCAAAGCAACATGCATACGATTTGATCATTCTTGATATTTTACTTCCTGGAATCGATGGGTTGAGCGTATGTACCCATTTGCGAGAACATCGTATTGAAACACCGATCTTAATGTTGACAGCAAAAGGGACAGAACACGACAAAGTGTTGGGGCTCGATTTAGGTGCTGATGATTACTTGACGAAACCGTTTAGCCTAAAGGAACTCCTCGCTCGAATGAGAGCAATCATGCGCCGGGCTTATAGAGAGGGGAGAGTCCATGGTAAAGCCGTTCATGTAGGAGACCTTATTATTTATCCTGATCGATTTGAAGCGGAAAAAAATGCGAATATTTTGACATTCACGCGGAAAGAATTTGAGCTTCTTTATTACCTTGCTATCCATCAAGGACAAGTGTTATCAAGAGAACGGTTGTTAAAAGATGTTTGGGATTATGACTTTGCCGGCGATACACGAATCGTCGACGTTCATATAAGCCGTCTGCGAGAAAAAATCGAATCAGATTCCAAGCATCCTGTTTACATTAAAACAGTTAGGGGCCTAGGGTATAAAATGGAGGCAGCGACACCATGAAAGAGCTATTTTCACGCACGGTATTTTCATACATTCTCGGCTTGCTCGCCATTGTAGTCTTGACTGGTATTATTTTAAGCTATGCGGTTGAAAATGCGATTATGCTTGTTTTTATTTTATTTTTCCAATATGTTGTCCTTATGGTCATGCTTTATCACGTGTTTGATAAATATGTCAAACCCGTCCGCAAAGCTGTCCATACAGTCGATGAACTGCTGAAAGGAAATTACAGGGCACGAATTCGCTACACAGCCAATGGCAGTATCGGTCAACTCAATCAAAAGATCAATCGCCTAGCTCGGCAATTAAGCGAATTAGCCTTTCACGAGCAGATTCAGTCTGAACAACTCAAAACAGTCATCGATAATACGGTTAGCGGCCTAGTTCTCATCGATGAGAAGGGTTATATACACTTGGTCAATCGACGTGTGGTCAATATGTTTGGGAAAACAGCGCGGGACTACATCGGATACTTGTATTATGATGTATTAAACAATGAAAAAATTCATCAAACGATTCAGCAAACATTTTTGTATGAAAAAAATGTGAAAGATTCATTTGTTCATTATAAAGGAATTGAAAAATATTATCTTGAAGTCGTCGGTGCACCGATTTTCAATGAACGCCAACTGTTAAAAGGCGCTGTTCTCGTTTTGTATGATATTACGGAGCTTAAAAAACTCGAAACGATGCGAAAAGATTTTGTGGCTAATGTCTCCCACGAGTTGCAAACACCGATTACATCCATCAAAGGTTTTTCTGAAACATTGCTTGACGGTGCGAAGGATGACCGGGCTACGCGTGAAGAGTTTCTAAAAATCATTCACAAGGAAAGTGAACGGCTACAATTTTTGATCGATGATTTGCTCATGTTATCTAAATTGGAAAAAGATGAGTACGAACCAGAAATGACGGCATTTACGATGAATGACCTAATCAAGGAGATCACACCGGTCATCAAGCAGAAAGCCGCGCGAAAACGTATTTCATTTACGAATCATCTCCAAAGTGATGTACACCTATCAGGGGATGTTGAGCAAATAAGGCAAATGTTAATGAATTTATTGGATAATGCTATCAATTATACACCAGAACATGGGAAGGTTTCTCTGTCCATTGTCGAAATTGACGATGCTATTCGTATTCAAGTGGACGATACAGGGATAGGCATGGATGAATCTGTCTTACCGCGTATATTCGAGCGATTTTATCGAGTTGATGCGGCGCGGAGCCGAAACACTGGAGGAACCGGTCTTGGACTAGCGATCGTTAAACATATCGTAGAAGTTCATGGTGGTCAGATTACAGTTGACAGTCAACCAGATCGAGGGACGCGTTTTGTTATTCATCTACCACAGCATCACGTATAATGGAGTAGCGAGAGGGAGAACAATTGAAATCATTGCCGAAGAGGAGGCAAGCTGTTGACGAATAAGTTAGTTTTGATTGATGGAAACAGTATTTTGTACAGAGCTTTTTTTGCTTTGCCATTGTTAAACAATGATAAAGGGATTTATACGAATGGTGTCTACGGCTTTACAACGATGTTATTGCGCATTTTGGATGAGGAAAAACCATCGCATATTCTCGTCGCCTTTGATGCGGGAAAGACAACGTTTCGCCATGCCACTTATCAAGAATACAAAGGTGGTCGCGAAAAGACCCCGCCGGAGTTATCAGAGCAATTTCCAGTCGTCAAAGAGCTGCTCGATGCTTTCCATATACCGCACTACCAGCTCGATCAGTATGAAGCGGATGATATTATCGGTACATTGGCCCATCAGGCCGAAGAAAAAGACTGGCGTGTGACGATTATATCGGGAGACAAGGATATGTTGCAACTCGTTTCAGATCGAGTAACCGTTCATGTAACGAAAAAAGGAATCAGTGAAGTTGAAGCTTATACGCCCGCTACACTGAAAAAAGAAATGGGCGTTTCACCTGAACAAATCATTGATTTGAAAGCATTGATGGGCGATCATTCGGATAATATCCCCGGTGTTCCCGGAGTAGGTCAGAAAACCGCTACGAAATTATTAAACGAATATCAATCATTAGAAAATGTTTATGACCATATTGATGATATACGTGGTAAGAAATTGAAGGAGAATCTCACCAATCATAAGGAAGAAGCGTTTATGAGCAAGCAACTTGTGACGATTGAACGCGATGCCCCACTGGAGATTTCTACGGAAACGACCGTCTATAAAGGGTATGCAACAAACGACGTTCGCGCTATTTTCACAGATCTCGGTTTTAAATCGCTTGTCAGTCGTCTCACTGATGCCGATGATACTGCAAAAAACAAGATGCCGCCTATAGAATATACGGTTATCCATGAGCTTGATGCCGACATATTTACCGGCAATGATGCGCTTGTGGTCGAAATGCTCGCGGATAATTACCATTATGGTGAAATCGAGGGAATCGGGATTGTCAATGAAAAGCACGCCTGTTTCATACCGACGGAAGTCGCTGTAACATCCCCGGTGTTTAAACGTTGGGCGGAAGACGCGGGTCAGAAAAAAATAGTGTTTGATGCTAAAAAGACACAAGTTGCTCTATTGAATCATGGAATTCGTATTCAAGGCATGGTCTTTGATATGCTAATGGCTTCGTACTTACTCAACCCCGCCGATAACCATCATGATATTCCGGCCATTGCAAGCCGCATGGGGTATAACAATGTGCGTTTTGACGAAGAGGTGTACGGTAAAGGAGCAAAATTAAAGCTGCCTGAACCATCTGTATTAGCGGAGCACGTTGTTCGAAAGACACGTCTTCTTTATAAGTTACAAGAAACGATGGAAGAAGAGCTCAAGGCCAATGAACAATATGCTTTGCTCAAAGAGTTAGAAATGCCACTGGCGCTTATTTTAGGCGAGATGGAACATACTGGCGTTCACGTGGATGTCCAACGCCTCAAAGAGATGGGGGAAGATTTGCAAAATCGTCTTCGTGATCTGGAAGAAGAAATTCACGAACTGGCTGGCGAATCATTCAATTTGAATTCCCCTAAGCAGCTCGGTCCAATTTTGTTTGAAAAACTCGGGTTACCTGTTATTAAAAAAACAAAAACAGGTTATTCAACCGCAGCCGATGTACTCGAACAATTGCGCGACAAACACCCGATCATACCGAAACTATTATTGTACAGACAACTCGGAAAACTGCAATCCACTTATATTGAAGGGCTTTTGAAAGTAGTGGACAAAAAAACGCATAAAATTCACACCCAGTTCAACCAAGCTTTAACACAAACGGGCCGGTTAAGTTCGATTGAACCGAATTTGCAAAACATCCCCATTCGTCTTGAAGAAGGACGCAAAATCAGGCAGGCATTTGTACCCGCCGAAAAAGACTGGGTGATGTTTTCTGCAGACTACTCACAAATTGAATTGCGTGTATTAGCCCACATCGCTGGGGATGAAAAATTGGCTGCTGCGTTTAGAAACGATGTCGACATTCATACGCAGACAGCGATGGATGTTTTTCATGTATCGCGTGATGATGTGACCGCCGATATGCGCCGTCAGGCTAAAGCTGTTAATTTCGGTATCGTATACGGCATTAGCGATTACGGTCTATCACAAAATCTCGGTATTTCTCGTAAGGAAGCTAAAACCTTCATCGAACGTTATTTTGCCAGCTATCCAAGCGTGAAAGCTTATATGGATGAGATCGTTCAAGAAGCAAAACAAAAAGGTTACGTAACAACTTTGATGAAACGAAGACGCTATTTGCCTGACATTACCAGCCGTAATTTTAATCGGCGCAGCTTTGCTGAACGGACTGCTATGAACACGCCCATCCAAGGAAGTGCAGCAGATATCATCAAGAAAGCGATGATCGATTTACATCGAAAATTAACGGAAGAAAAGCTTCGAGCACGCATATTGTTGCAAGTTCATGACGAATTGATTCTTGAAGCGCCAAAAGAAGAAGTCGCCCGTTTGAAAGAAATTGTGCCGGCTGTCATGGAAAATACAGTTAAATTAACTGTTCCACTAAAAGTTGATTATGCATATGGCGACAGCTGGTTTGATGCCAAGTAAGGGGAATGGTAAGCATGCCAGAACTACCGGAAGTTGAAACGATCAAGAATACATTAAAACATCGTGTTCTGGATAAAACGATCGAAAGTGTGAACGTATATTGGCCTAACATTATTAAATTACCGGCTGATATTGATCAATTTAAACAGCTTTTAAAAGGACAAACAATCCAAGGAATCAACCGCAAAGGTAAATTTTTGTTATACCGGTTGACTGATTATGTCCTTGTATCCCATTTGCGCATGGAAGGAAAATACAGCCTTCACAAAGCCGGTGACGCCATTGAAAAACATACACATGTCATCTTTCGTTTTACCGATGGAACGGAACTGCGTTATAAAGATGTGCGCAAGTTCGGAACGATGCATGTTTTTAAAAAAGGAGAAGAACTTCGGCATAAACCGTTAAACCAACTGGGCCCCGATCCATTTACGGAAAGCTTTACACCGGATTATCTTTTTTCAAAGTTAAAGCGAACAAAACGCGTTATAAAAACCGCTTTACTTGATCAGACAATTGTTGCTGGCTTGGGAAATATCTATGTTGATGAAACGTTGTTCAAAGCGCGCATCCATCCGTTAACACAATCCAATCACTTGACTAAAAAAGACGTTAACAAAATATATGAAGAAACGAGAACAACATTGAATCGGGCTATCGAGCAAGGGGGAACAACGATACGTTCCTATGTCAATAGCCAAGGGGAAATCGGGATGTTTCAACAGGAGCTATTTGTATACGGACAAGTTGACAAACCGTGCAAACATTGCGGTGAATTAATTACAAAAATGAAAGTCGGCGGCCGGGGCACACATATTTGTCCGAACTGCCAAAAACTTTAAGCGGATATATCCGGAAAGGGTGATGGGATGACACTTGTTATCGGATTGACAGGGGGGATTGCTAGCGGAAAAAGCACCGTTTCACACATGTTGAAAGAATATGGAATCCCGGTTATCGATGCGGATCAAATTGCTCGAGATGTTGTCGAACCTGGGGAGAAAGCATACGGTGCCATTGTAGAAACGTTTGGTCATAACGTGCTTAACGATGACCAAACGATTGATCGCAAAAAACTAGGTGCTATCGTGTTTGCAAATGATAATAAGCGCAAACAATTAAATGCCATCGTCCACCCTGCAGTAAGAGAAAAAATGATCCGCAAACGGGACGCCCTTAAAGAAACCGATGTTCCGTGCGTTGTCTTGGATATTCCCCTTTTGTACGAAAGTGATTTGACACACTTTGTGGACAAAACGATTGTCGTTGCCGTTCATGAAGATGTACAGCTCGACCGATTGATGAAAAGAGATCATTATGATAAAACAGAAGCTAAACAACGGATCGCCGCTCAGATGCCGATAAAGGAAAAAGCGGCTTTAGCTGATGCGGTTTTAGATAACAACGGAACACGTGCTGCCACTCGTGAACAATTGAAAGACGTGTTAAAAAAATGGGGGGTATTCCCATGATAAAGCCTTGCAGGTGAAGCGAGGCTTTTTTATTTATCTAAAATAGTATGTCACATTTCGGCTAAATTATGTTATACTAATAATGAATTTAAATAAAAAGTATAACATGAAACAGGGGGAAGCCGAATGCATAAAGTCCGCATAGCTATTAATGGATTTGGTCGGATAGGCCGAATGGTTTTCCGCCAAGCTATAACAGATGACAAATACGACGTCGTAGCCATCAATGCGAGTTATCCTCCCGAAACATTGGCCCATCTGCTTAAATATGATAGTGTTCACGGTATGTTTAACGGAGATGTTAAAGCGTTTTCCGATCGGTTGGATGTAAATGGAAACATTGTTCAAGTTGTCAATTCGCGTGAGCCGGAAAAGCTGCCATGGGAGGGGCTTGGGATTGATGTGGTCATTGAAGCTACAGGACAATTTAGATCGAAAGAACAAGCAGGTCGGCATGTTCAGGCCGGAGCGAAAAAGGTGATCATTACCGCTCCCGGAGATGGTGTGGACTGCACGTTTGTCATGGGTGTCAACCACGAACAATACGATCCCGACAAACATGATATTATCTCCAATGCTTCATGTACAACGAACTGTTTGGCTCCTGTTGTTAAAGCATTGGACGATCATTTTTCCATTGTGGAAGGGTTAATGACAACGGTGCATGCATATACAACGGACCAGAAACAACTGGACAATCCACATAAAGATTTGCGTCGAGCCAGAAGTTGTACGCAGTCGATTATCCCGACGTCGACTGGCGCTGCAAAAGCGCTTGGTGAAGTACTCCCTCATTTAGACGGAAAAATGCACGGATTAGCACTCAGAGTGCCGACCGCCAATGTCTCACTCGTCGATCTCGTCGTCGATGTCAAAGCGCCGGTCACTGCTGAACAGGTGAACAATATGTTTAAAGACATCGCAAAAACATCGAATGGAATAGTGGCCTATAGTGAGGAACCTCTCGTATCGATTGATTATACGACAACGACTTATTCAGCCATTATCGATGGATTATCGACAATGGTGATGGGTGATCGAAAAGTAAAAGTATTAGCTTGGTACGATAACGAATGGGGATATTCCAAACGGGTTCTCGATCTTGCCGGGTATATCGGCCGTTTTCTATATCAGCCGCAAATGCAAACAGCCGGTATTGAGTAATCATATGTGCTTTTTGAGTTGATCCATTCCTTTTCATAGGATGGATCAACTTTTTTATTCTCAAGCAAATGCTGAAACTTTTGTTCGAATCTCATTAGTCGATTAATGAAAAACATGTTAAAATAAATAGATACATACCGAATCAATACGAATCGTTGGGGTGCAAAACATGTCTCTTCGAGAAAAAATGGCTAAATATTTTAGCAATCACGCAGAAACCCGCGAAAATCCGTCAGATCCGGAGTTACGGTCACGCTATTATAAAACGACAAAAGATAAAGCATTGACTATGCTTGAAGATTTTTTTGGCAATCAACAGCTGTTCGAACTCAATGCGATATCTAAGGAGCATGGTGAAATCAGTGTTTATACACGAAAAGGGCGGAAAGCTTTCGTCATAGCAACTGTCATTATGGTCAGGCCATTTCAAACAGCTATTGATTTTTCTGTCACGACGGAATCCATTTTGCCATTTGATTTCGGATATAGCAATAAGCTCATTCAACAGTTGTATGCGCAAATAGATAAAGAACTCCCGAAAATCGATCAACAAGATTGGGGTTGAACAGATTGAGATGCTCAAATTGCGGTCATAAAAATACAAGAGTGCTTGACTCAAGGCCGATTGAGGATGGCCGATCTATTCGCCGCCGTAGAGAGTGTGACCGGTGTGGTTTTCGTTTTACTACGTTTGAGCGCATCGAAGAAGTGCCGTTGATTGTCGTTAAAAAAGATGGGGCTAGACAGGAATTCAGCCGGGAAAAACTTGTGCGTGGTTTGATTAAAGCGTGTGAAAAACGTCCAGTTCCACTTGAACAAATTGAAACCATCGCTGTCAATGTTGAAAAAGATTTACGCAACAGCGGTGTTTCCGAAATCAACAGTAAACAAATCGGCGAAATGGTGATGGACCGGCTTTCCGAAGTAGATGAAGTCGCCTACGTTCGTTTTGCATCGGTTTACCGCCAGTTCAAAGATATAAGCGTCTTTTTGGATGAATTAAAGGAATTGATTAATGCGGATAAAGAGAATACTACAAATAGCGACGACTGAAAGGGTTGGTATCATTGACATTCATCGGGAAAATTTTACCAGTCGAAGGCTATCGCGTCGAGCTGGCGGGTCATTTGCCAGTTGATTATACCATCTCACTGACCCATTTATACCAGCCGCTTATTGGCATTGATGCGATTATGCTCTATCAGACGCTTCTGAACGATATCGAATTGGCAAACGGAGCAGAACCGCAGACCCATCATACGTTGATGAATTATATGAACAAGCCGCTCGATGAAATTTACCAAGCAAGATTAAAATTAGAAGGCATCGGTTTACTTGCTACTTATGAAAGAAAAACAACAGATCATACGGTTTACACTTATCGACTGCAAAGCCCTTTCGCGCCCGGTGATTTTTTCCAGGATGCGATGCTGTCTGAGCTTTTATACCATCATATCGGCGCGGTGAAATACCGATGGTTAAAAGAACGGTTGACAAAGCCAGATACAACACCAGAAGGGGAGAATGTGACCGCATCGTTTCACCACGTCTTCGATACGTTTCAGCCCGCAATGGAACAAGCAAACGGCGAAGAGGTGCCAGCTGAAGGCCCGCAACCTATTCTGGAAACATTGGATTTTTCCTGGCTGGAACAAATGCTCAAGCAGCGCATGATTCCAGTCAAAAAAGTGCTGACTCCCCAAAATAAGACATTGATCACCCAGATGATGCACGTTTATGATCTTGCAGCTCATGAAGTGGAAAAATGTGTTTTATGGGCGTTGACGGAGGATCATACACTTCATAAAGAAGAATTTAAAGAAGCATGTCATGACTTGTTTAAAGCAAAATATCCGAACCAACCTATTCGGCTTGTGAAAAAACAACCTCAGCGTATTAAGTCTGCAGCGGGGAAAAAGCCGGCAACAAAAGAAGAACAGCTGATCCAACATTTGGAGACCATCTCACCCAAACAGCTGTTGGAAGATTTATCAAGCGGCGGTCAAGCATCGAGTCAAGATATGCGGATCATCCGTGAAGTGATGACTTCACAAGGCCTTCCCGCACCAGTCATGAATGTATTGATTCATTACGTTCTTCTGCAGTCTAACATGAAATTATCAAAAAATTACATGGAGAAAATTGCTAGCCACTGGTCGCGAGCACGGCTCAAAACAGCTCGAGAAGCAATGGAATTTGCCAAGCGCGAGCAAAAAGTTCGCCAAGCTAAACAAACAAGCCATCGAAAAACGTATTCAAATGAAGTTATTCCCGATTGGTTTAAAGAACGTGAACAAAAACAAAAAGAGTCAGCCAAACGCAAAAAACACGTAAAACACGATAACGACAAAGAAAAAGAAAAAGCGGAAATCGAGGCGCTTTTAAAAAGGTTTACATCGCATAATAATCAATAATCATGTACAAGGGATGATTTTATGAAGCCGGTGCAATCTGCATTAAAAAAATGGATCCAAGATAATCAACGTTTTAAAGAACAGTACACAAAAATTAAACGAGAAGTACTCGATGATCCTGAGATAAAAGAATTCCTTCAATCACATCCTGAGTTAGGCGAAGAGCAGATTGAAAAAAATTTGATCAAATTGTATGAGTATAAAACACAGTCTAAACAATGTGACCGGTGCCGCTCCCTCGGCACGTGCATAAATATACTGCCGGGCTATTCCCCGGTATTAAGCGTAAAGGACAACGACATTTATTTAGCTTATGAAAAATGCCCTAATCTCATTGCCGAGGAAAAGCAACGCCAACAGCAAAAGTTAATGCAAAGTTTGTACATGCCAAAAGAAATATTACAGGCGACCATCGATGATCTTGATACTGATTTGTCAAGAGGTGAAGCGATTAAGGAGACGGTTAAGTTTCTCGAGGAAGCAAAAGCGGCTCTGCCTAAAAAAGGCATTTACTTTTCCGGGCCGTTCGGTGTCGGGAAAACTTTCTTTTTAGGAGCGATAGCGAATAAGTTGAAGGCATACGGGATATCATCGATGCTCATTTATATGCCAGAATTTGTTCGAGAAATGAAAACATCCATTAGAGATGATTCTATTAATGAGAAAATAGAGTATTTTAAGAAAACGGATGTTTTGATGCTCGACGATATCGGAGCGGAAAATCAGTCGGCGTGGTTTCGCGACGAAATTCTCGGCTCAATCCTGCAGTACCGTATGATGGAAGGGTTGCCGGTATTTTTCACTTCCAACTACACTTTAGAGCAGCTTCAAGACCAGCTTGCTGTATCGAATCGCGGTGCTGTTGAAAAAGTAAAAGCGGGCCGGATCGTTGAGCGGATTAAACAAGTCAGCCGTGAAGTGGCCATGTCCGGTCATAATCGACGGGATGAATAGCCAGCTGCTTTTTTCATTGTTGCCTGCAGTACCCATCGCCCTCGGGTTGCTATAGTTACTAGTTTGTATGGTTGATACATTTTTTAAAGTATTCGTCCATATAATGTAACAGTTTGCTTTGGGTGAGGGTGATGGTGTTGCTGGAGGTTTATTTTACTTCGGATCGAGAAGTCATCAGTTTTTGTGAACATTTATTCTGGTACCATAAACAAATTGAACTGCATTGGAAAGTGCATGAAGAATGGGGAAATCATATACTGCTCAATGATAACCTACCGGGAATGGAAACGTATGAAACCGTGGCTAAGTCAATGGTCGATGTGTTTGTAGAGCATCGGCTTCCGAGCATGATCAAAGACGTGATCGAAAGGGTATTTTATTATACATCAACCGCTGAGACGGAGCGCATTCTAGATTTAACGCTATGGATCATAGCGGGGGATGATGAGGACAGTCACCGGGTGAGGAATAACAGAGATCCATGTCAGGTGCTTAAAACATTATTCATTACTACTATTCAACAGACATCGATAATCCACTTTGATTCGGTTATCCATTTCCAGTTAAAACCTTTTAAAGACCAACTCGAACATTATGTTGGGCTTGCCATCGATGAGTTTAAACGTGAAGAAGAACATCAAGCGTTTATTCATACGGTGAGAAATTATGTAAATAAGAAAAAACCCAAATTTGCGATCGTTTATATTTTACAAGGCAAGGAGTTTATCTTTTTTAAACCGTCAGGCAAGCCTTTTGCGAAAATGGAACTGCGCATACTCATGCAAGAAGAGCCGCTTTATATCGTTGGTCTCGATGAAAATGAACCGAATTTGGCTCCGCTCGTAGCCATGTCACCAGAGATTATAAAAATCTACGGGGACGATCCAGCCGAACCAAAAACATTGACGATTATGAATATATTTCAAGAAAGAGTCGAATTCGAACCGTATGATCATTTCCCTTTTACGCATTTTAGTAAAAAAGAGTGAATCGCTTGATTTTGTTTGTCATACAGGATATAATAAAATCCATTATAACCTCGAAGAAAATTGCAAATAAGTTAACAGTGATGACAAGGACATGATCATTTGCATGTCGGTGCAGATAAGAGAGAGAAGTCTCTGGCTGAAAGCTTCTCATGCACAGGCAAATGATTACCACCTTCGAACTCCGCTATGGAATGGAAAATGTACATAGCGGCGCGAACTCGCGTTAACAGTTTAAAGCCGCAGAACAACGCATGCGGAAAAGAGGGTGGAACCACGTGCAAACGCTCGTCCCTTTGCATTACAGCAAGGGATGAGCGTTTTTCATACGTTTTGGAGCATGAATATAAATGAACAGGAGGAATGATGAGCATGGAGGAATTGACGATTGTTTTTCCGGATGGAGCAGAGAAACGTTTTCCACAAGGGACAACAGGTGAAGATATTGCGGCATCCATTTCACCTCGTTTAAAAAAACAAGCCCTCGCCATCAAACTGGATGACCAGTGGTATGATTTACGCCGTGAATTACCAAAAGGCGGGCAGATTGAAATCGTTACATCCAAAAACGAAGAAGGTATCGCGATCATGCGACATTCGACTGCGCATTTAATGGCTCAAGCGATAAAGCGACTCTTCAAGGATGTTCGATTTGGTGTCGGGCCTGTGACCGAAGAAGGCTTTTATTATGACATCGATATGGATTATCATTTAACACCTGAGGATTTGCCAAAAATTGAAAAAGAAATGCAGCGTATTATCGATGAAAATCTTAATATAGAACGTATCGAGGTTTCGCGTGAGGAAGCAAAGGACATGTTTCAAAACGATCCGTTAAAGCTGGAATTGCTTGATGACATTCCAGAAGACGAGCAAGTGACCGTCTATAAGCAAGGTGAGTTTTATGATTTGTGCCGCGGGATTCATGTACCGTCTACAAGTAAAATCAAGGCTTTCAAACTCTTGAGCATTTCCGGCGCCTATTGGCGGGGAGATAGCGACAACAAACAGCTGCAGCGCATTTATGGGACCGCATTTGCTAAACAGAGTGAGCTCGATGATTATTTGCAAATACTTCAGGAGCGAAAAGAGCGTGATCACCGGAAGCTCGGCAAGGAACTCGGCATTTTCACCGTTTCGCAAAAAGTTGGTCAAGGCTTGCCGATGTGGTTGCCTAAGGGAGCGACAATTCGCCGCATTATTGAGCGTTATATCGTTGATCTTGAGGAACGACTCGGATACGACCACGTCTACACGCCCGTTTTAGGCAGTGTGGACCTTTATAAGACAAGCGGGCATTGGCAGCACTATAGCGATGATATGTTTCCAGCGATGGAAATGGATAACGAAGATCTTGTTTTGCGCCCGATGAATTGTCCACACCATATGATGATCTTTAAAAATCAGTTGTGGAGCTACCGTCAGCTACCAGTCCGGATTGCTGAACTGGGCATGATGCACCGTCATGAAATGTCCGGAGCCCTTGCCGGTCTACAGCGTGTACGGGCAATGACACTGAATGATGCCCATATTTTTGCCCGTCCGGATCAGATGAAAGATGAATTCATTCGAGTTGTCGAGCTGATCCAGCGTGTCTATAAAGATTTTGGCATCGACGATTATTATTTCCGGCTGTCTTATCGGGATCCTGAAGATAAGGAAAAATATATCGACAATGATGAAATGTGGGAAAAAGCCCAAGCTATGTTAAAAGAAACGATGGAAGAGATGAATCTGGACTATGTTGAAGCCGAGGGTGAGGCGGCGTTTTATGGACCGAAGTTGGATGTCCAGGTCAAAACGGCTCTTGGCAAAGATGAGACGCTCTCGACCGTACAGATTGACTATCAATTGCCGGAACGTTTTGATTTAACGTACATCGGTGAAGATGGCAATGAACATCGTCCCGTCGTCATTCACCGTGGAGTCGTCTCAACAATGGAGCGGTTTGTCGCTTTTTTAATTGAAGAGTATAAAGGTGCTTTTCCAACGTGGCTTGCGCCTGTGCAGGTGAAAGTCATTCCGGTATCACCCGATGCCCACTTGGACTACGCCAAATCTGTGGCTGACAAACTTCGTCGGCAAGCAGTGCGTGTGGAAGTGGATGACCGCGATGAAAAAATCGGTTATAAAATACGCGAAGCGCAAACAGAAAAAGTGCCATTCGCACTTGTCGTTGGCGATCGTGAAGTGCAAGACGATGCTGTGAATGTGAGAAGATATGGACAGAAGCATTCAGAAACGTTAGATTATGAAACGTTTGAGCAGCTGATTTTATGCGAAATAAACGAGAAATCATTGCGAAACTAGCTATTTAAACATCCCCGCCAGCGGGGATGTTTTTTCATTAAAATTATTAAAAATCATGTTAAAATAATAATCGAACCACCGAAATGATCGGCTGTGTTGAAAGGGTTTTCGTATGCGTGCATGCACATTCGTTGGAGCTTATCATTGGGATGGATTAGCGGTGAAAATCACAAACAACCGATAGGATAACGGAAAAGAAAGGAGGTCTGTCTTTGCATAAGGCTCCGAAATTAGATTATGGTAAGGTCATAAATGCGATGGAAAGAGAAGGGCTGAAGACTCCTCTTATTATTAAGAAGGCCAAGTTCGCTATAACCGGGATCATGTTACTGATTTTTGGATTGTCTTTAGTCGGGTTACTATTTGTCGGCTTATTTTTTTATGGATCATTTTATAGTTTATAACGATTTAAAAGGCCAGACAGTTGAGGTGGTATGCAATGAGAATCGGCGGGAATACTACCGACCTGCTCCAGATTCCCGCCTAAACTGCTTGACAGACATCATGAATGAATGTTATTCTTTATAAGCTGAACAAAATATATTGATCTCAAGACAAGTAGAAGCACCCGCTTCTCACCTGTTCAACGCAATGGTGCAGTTGACTGGTTACAAGATTCCATAAGAAACGAGGACGTATGAACGGAGACGTGTGGGTGCATTTGTACCGACACATTTTTTATGCATTGATAAAGGCTTGTCCCATAGATCAAATAATTGTAAAATCATTTGGAGGTGGCTAAATATTAGCAAAGAGTTAAATATCAATGAGCGGATTCGGGCAAGGGAAGTGCGTCTCATCGATTCAAACGGAGAGCAACTCGGTGTGAAATCACGTCAGGAAGCTTTGGAGTTGGCGCAAAAACGGAATCTCGATCTTGTCCTTGTAGCACCAAAAGCTAAGCCGCCAGTGTGCCGGATCATGAACTACGGTAAATACCGTTATGAACAGCAAAAGAAAGCGAAAGAGGCGCGTAAAAAACAAAAAGTGATCAATGTAAAAGAAGTCCGCTTTACACCGGCAATCGGTGACCATGACTTTAACACAAAACTGAAAAATGCACGTAAATTCATCCAAAAAGGCGATAAAGTCAAAGCGGCTGTTCGTTTCCGTGGACGTGCGATCACACACAAAGATCTCGGCAGGGATGTGTTGGACCGCCTCGCCGATGAGCTGAAAGATATTGCTGCCGTCGAATCCAAACCAAAAATGGAAGGCCGCAACATGTTCATGATGCTTGCACCAAAAAGTGAAAAACAGTAGGAGGAAGTCAATATGCCGAAAATGAAAACTCATAAAGCGTCAAAAAAACGTTTTAAAAAGACAGCTACCGGAAAAATCAAACGTGGACATGCATATACAAGTCACTTGTTTGCTAATAAATCACAAAAGCAGAAACGTAAATTGCGTCAATCAACAACAGTATCCAATGCAGACTACCGTCGTATCAAAACGATGTTGCCTTATAAATAAGTAGAAAACTACGCCATGTTCACAGAACAACGAGCTTAAAATTTTGGGAGGGAATATTTATGGCACGTGTTAAAGGTGGTACCGTGACACGCAAACGTCGGAAACGTGTCTTGAAATTAGCAAAAGGCTACTACGGTTCGAAACGGACGTTATTTAGAACAGCAAAACAACAAGTGATGAAATCCGGTCAATATGCATACCGCGACCGCAAGCAGAGAAAACGTGAATTCAGGAAACTTTGGATTTCCCGGATCAATGCGGCTGCGCGCATGCACGACCTTTCTTATAATAAACTCATGCATGGTTTGAAGAAAGCCGGTATTGAAATCAACCGTAAAATGCTGTCAGATCTTGCCATCAATGATGAAAAAGCATTTGCTCAACTTGCAGAAAAAGCAAAAGAAGCATTGAAATAAAAAAAGGCCAAACGCGGAGGATATCCGCATTTGGCTTTTTTTATTTTAAGGTGTCATAACGGCTCGTCTTATGTCATATATATGTTGTATATATGATGCGGTTTCGCATGAAGGAGGAGAGAAAATGGAGCTTTTCGGCCATTACGCGATAGCATTTATTGAAATGGGTGGCTTGTTTGCTCCAATGTTATTCATTTTTTTTCATCTTGTAAGACCATTGTTATTCCTTCCAGTTGTGTTCATCTGTATTTCCGGTGGCTTATTATTCGGGACGGTTGCTGGTACATTTTATTCGCTTGTTGGCATGACATTGGCGAGTATTTTATTTTATGGCATCGTTCGCTGGATGCCGGAAACATTGAGCCGGTTTATTCGCCTCAAACAAGTGCTCCTCGGTAAGAATACGGAGTTAACGACACGACAAATTACGCTTTTGCGCCTCGTACCATTCATTCATTTCCATTTTCTATCTTTTTGTTTAGTGGAGATTTCAACCGGGTTCAAAGAATATGCTAAATCGTCATTCTTATCCAACATTCCGCTTGCTTTCATATATACATCAATCGGTCAATGGTTATCTCGTTTATCCTTATCCAATGCCCTCATATGTCTTTTCGTGCTACTTTTGTTATTATATTTTTTCCGGCGCAAAGAAATGTCATGGACATGGGAAGAATTTTTTCAAGCGACGACTTAATAACTTTTAATGACACTAATCGTCGAATATGTTTAGTATATCGATGGTTCAGCTCATGTTACCACTCAGTTTAGCCCATATGATTCGCTTTTGGCAAACGGTTACTCGGATAGTGACGCTTCACCGTTTACCTTTTGAAAGATTCATTAACCAATGGTAAGATCCATCCTTCCCAGTTCTTTCGTGGCGTACCAACAAATCGATCTAAAGATTTCCCCATCTTAGCTGATTCATGATACAATTTAGGAAAAGAGGGGGACGTCGCTTTGGATTGGCACCAGTTGTTTAACATGCAGAAAAAGTTGGATACATATATTGAAACAAAGCGTGGGATAGCGGATCAAGATGTTTTCTCGGAAAAATGCTTGGCGCTTCTAACAGAGCTTGGTGAGTTGGCGAATGAAACACGCTGTTTTAAATTTTGGAGTACGAAGGAGCGCAGTGAACAAGCTGTCATTCTCGAAGAATACGTTGATGGCATTCATTTTATATTATCGCTTGGCCTGGATAAAGGATATGGTTTTACCAAAGAAGATATTCCCCATCCCAACCTTAGCGAAATCGAACAATTTCACGCTGTATTTGCCGCAAGTGTGGCGTTTAAAAACGAGCCGACCGAGGCAAACTATAAAAACATGTTTATTTCCTATCTCCAGCTCGGCAAGCTGCTCGGTTTTTCCGAAGGGGATATCCAACGTGCGTATATGGAAAAGAATGCAAAAAACTATCAGCGACAAAATGAAGGATATTAAAAAAGGCTTTCCAACGCTTTAGTATTCTTCCGATTCAAGCTATAATAGTAGAGAAAAGTCAAACATTTCAAAGGAGGCTATCTGTACATATGGTCAAACGTGACGATACACTAACGATGCTTAAAGATTTAACCGATGCCAAAGGTATTCCCGGTAATGAAAAAGAGCCAAGGGACGTGATGGAAAGCTATATCAAACCTTATGCTGATGATGTCTACACCGATAATCTCGGCAGTTTGATCGCCAAAAAAACAGGCGATGCCGATGGACCCAAAATCATGGTGGCTGGCCATTTAGATGAAGTCGGTTTTATGGTGACACGTATCGATGACGATGGGTTTGTTTATTTCCAAACGGTTGGCGGTTGGTGGAGTCAAGTGATGCTTGCTCAACGCGTCACCATTATGACATCCAAAGGCGATGTCACTGGTGTGATCGGCTCAAAACCCCCGCATATCCTATCAGCGGAGGCGCGTAAAAAACCTGTCAAGATCGAGGATATGTTTATCGATATCGGCGCTGCTGACAAAGAAGAAGCGGAGGAATTTGGTGTTCGTCCCGGCGATTCGATCGTGCCTTATTTTGAATTTACACCGATGAAAAATGAGAAAATGTTGCTTGCTAAAGCGTGGGATAACCGCATTGGCTGTGCCATAGCGATCGAAGTTTTGAAACAGTTAAAAGACGAAAATCATCCAAATACGGTTTACGGTGTTGGGACCGTTCAGGAAGAAGTCGGCTTGCGCGGGGCCAAAACAGCCGCCAACACGATTCAACCAGACATCGGCTTTGCTGTTGATGTAGGAATTGCTGGAGATACACCCGGCATCAAAGAACGAGAAGCAGATAGCAAGCTCGGACATGGGCCGCAAATTATCTTGTATGATGCATCCATGGTTCCACATAAAGGTTTGCGCGATCTTGTGCTTGATACAGCAGATGAACAAAACATTCCATATCAATATGCGACGATTGCAGGAGGCGGAACCGACTCAGGTTCGATTCATTTAACAGCAAATGGTGTGCCGTCTTTGTCGATTACAGTGGCAACGCGTTATATTCATTCTCACGCAGCGATATTGCACCGTGACGATTTTGAAAACGCCGTTAAAATTCTCGTTGCAACGATTAAGAAGCTAGATCATAAAACGGTAAAAGAAATCATCCTTGCATAAAAAACAATCAGCAGCGTATACCGTGCTGCTGATTGTATCTTTGCAAACGATGTATGAGGGATGTTTCATGTTAAATAATGCTGCATCACTTGATGGACGTAGTTTTCTGTCTCCCGAAACGGCGGAATGCCCTGATATTTGTCGACATTTCCCGGACCGGCATTATAACCGGCAAGAGCTAGTTTAAGATCGCCGTTGTATTTATCAAGTAAATATCGCAAATATTTGGCACCCCCGTCGATGTTCTGTTCCGGGTCATATGGATTTTGGATACCCAATCCGCGTGCAGTCTCTGGCATCAATTGCATCAAACCTTGAGCACCAGCTATGCTTTTGGCGTTTGGATTATAACCTGATTCGACATGAATGATGGCATGAATTAAATTTTCGTCAATCTGATATTTTTCGGCAGCCTTTGCGACATATGTATCAATGGGTGTCGCGGCGGATTTTTGGCCGACTGGAGTTGACTGGGAAATAGGTTGGGCTACCCGTGGTTGTGTTTCTTCAGCTGAGGCCATCTGCCTAAGCCTGTTCTCAAGCACTTGCTTAAACGCCAAATCAACTATTGGGGAATGATGGGAAAACCCGCTGTTTGAGGAAAGAATGGACAGGGCTTGTGTGTTAATCATGTTTTGCAATTGTTTAATATCCATTGCCTATAACTCTCCTCCCGTGTACTCTATGTCTATTTTACTATAAATATACGATTTGACAATTAGCATTAGATGGATGCGCTTTAGGCATCCATCTTGTCGTATATTTATTCAGTTGCTTGCTTTACACCTTCTTCCAGCGCATTTACCATTTGTTCACGTTCGCTTGCACTGGACTGTTTCCAAATCAGTTCAAAAAGGACACCGAGCCCTGGCAGCATTTTTTCTTCACCGCTTTGAACGGCATCGACAATTGTTGCCTCAAGTTGTTCCTGGTCATTTTCGGCAATATTTGCTAAGATAGCCTTACGCAAATCCAAATCCAAACGAGTCACCCCTTTTAGCGGTATTACGCATAGTTTGGTCGATGTCGAAACAAATATGTATCAACCGATGAAGAGGAATGAAAGCATTGCTTACTTCTACGCAAAATCGACGTGTCAAACAATGGAAAAGTCTCCAACGAAAAAAAGGGCGCATGCAGACGGGCAAGTTTTGGATTGAAGGCTTTCATCTCGTTGAAGAAGCGATAAACAGCGAGTGGATGATTGACGAAATCATTGTCCGTGCAGATGTTCAGCTGCCTTATGAATATGCACGTTTTCCGGTGACGACTGTTAACGATCGCGTGTTTAATGCTTTATCGCAAACGAAAACGCCTCAAGGCATCGGTGCTGTCGTACATATGCGGTCCTCTCATGATGTCGCAGGCCGCTTTGTTTTACTGATCGATCGCGTACAAGATCCAGGCAATCTAGGCACAATGATTCGAACTGCGGATGCGGCCGGGTTTGATGCTGTTGTGCTTAGCGACGATTCTGTAGATATGTACAATGATAAGGTTATCCGAGCAACACAAGGAGCATTGTTTCATCTCCCGGTTGTGCAAGATGATTTAACCCCTTACTTAAAGCATTTGAAACAATCCGGATTTACGGTTTGGGCAGCTGCACTTCAGAATGCTAACATTTATTCAGATGTACCGCGCAGCGATAAAATAGCCCTCATCGTTGGCAACGAAGCATCGGGTATTCATCCGGATCGACTCGAACAAGCCGATGCCATCGTTAAAATTCCGATCCACGGGAAAGTCGAATCACTCAATGTCAGCGTAGCGGCAGGTATTTTAATGTATTATGCCAAAGGATAACTTGCAAAATAAACGTGGATTATCTATAATAAAAGAAATTTGAATAAGCGAAGCGTTGAAGGAGCCAAGGCAGCATGTCCATTGTGCAGCCAAGGGAGGAAATGTCTTAGACTGGGAACATTTCCGCTGTACATTGCTGCCGATTCACTCCAGAGCAGACACTTGGACCTTGTTGGAGACATAAACTAGGATACTAAAGCTTTGGCATTGGCCTGCGTCTTCAACAAGTAAAGGTGTTCCGGATTCACATCCGATATCATGATCGAGTTGGGCAGGCATTCTGTGCCAATAAGGGTGGTACCGCGAGAAACCTCGTCCCTTTTATGGGAGCGGGGTTTTTTTATATGATTTTTGCAAACATCTGTCCCCCTTGATCAATCACGACAAAGGAGGTTCATTAGTATGCAAGAACAGTTGCAAACATTAAAACAAGAAGCCTTAAGGCAAATTGAACAAACCGACGATATGCAAGAGCTAAAGCAGATCAGGGTCAATTACTTAGGGAAAAAAGGTTCCTTGACAAAAGTGCTTAGAGGAATGGGGAAACTAGCAAAAGAAGAACGCCCAGTTGTCGGCGAAATGGCTAATCACGTACGCGAATCGATTACTACGGCGATTGAAGAAAAATACAATATTTTGGAAGAAAAAGCTTTAGAAGAAAAACTTGCCCGCGAAGCGATTGATGTCACGTTGCCAGGCCGTCCGATGAAATTAGGTGGTGGCCATTTGTTGACTCGGATCATCGAGGAAATAGAAGATTTATTCATAAGCATGGGTTTTGAAGTACGGGAAGGCCCGGAGGTGGAGACCGACTATTACAATTTTGAAGCTCTCAATTTACCTAAAAACCATCCTGCGCGGGACATGCAAGATTCATTTTACATTACGAATGAGCTGCTTCTTAGAACACATACATCGCCGGTGCAGGCACGAACGATGCGCGAATATCAAGGTGATAAACCGGTCAAAATGATTTGCCCAGGCAAAGTTTACCGCCGCGATCATGACGATGCGACACATTCTCACCAATTTACGCAAATCGAAGGGTTGTATGTCGATAGAGATGTGCGCATGAGTGATTTAAAAGGGGTGCTCGATACGTTTGCCAAACACATGTTCGGCAAAGATAGGAACATTCGCCTGCGGCCGAGTTTTTTTCCTTTTACCGAGCCGTCGGTTGAAATGGATATCTCATGTGCCTCATGCGACCGTCAAGGTTGTTCGGTGTGCAAGCAAAGCGGCTGGATAGAGATTTTAGGCGCAGGGATGGTCCATCCAAAAGTGCTGGAGATGGCTGGTTATGATCCGCAAGTGTATACTGGTTTTGCCTTTGGAATGGGGCCCGATCGCATTGCGATGCTGAAATACGGGATTGATGATATTCGTCATTTTTACACAAACGATATCCGGTTTTTACAACAATTTCATCATGCATGAAGGAGGTAACTAAAATTGTTAGTCTCATTGAATTGGCTAAAACATTACATTGACATAGATGATATCCATCCTGCTGAACTTGCTGAAAAGCTAACGAAAGCCGGTATTGAGGTGGATGGCATCCGTTATATCGCTGAAAAAAGTGAGCACGTTGTTGTCGGTTATATAGAATCGTGTGAAAAACATCCTCATGCCGATAAATTGACGTTATGCCAGGTCGATGTTGGCAATGAGACATTGCAGATCGTTTGCGGTGCACCTAATGTGCGAGCAGGGCAGAAAGTAGCCGTAGCTAAACCTGGCGCAATTCTTCCAGGCGATGTCAAAATTGACCGTGTGCAATTGCGCGGTGTTGAATCAAATGGGATGATCTGTTCTCTTCAAGAGCTTGGTGTAGACATGCAAAATATTCCAAGCGATATGGCAGAGGGTATTTTTGTATTTCCAGATGATGTTTCCGTCGGCGATCCGGTGGAGCCGTTATTAAATTTAGATGATGCCGTGTTGGAATTTGATTTAACACCGAATCGAGCGGATTGTTTGAACATGCTCGGTGTCAGTTATGAAGTATCGGCTATTTTAGATAAGCCAGTGAAGTGGCCGGATGAAACAATCCATCCTGTCCAGGAGAAAGCAGAGGATGTCGTATCGGTCAATGTGGATGTCCCTGAGTTAACTCCGTACTACGGAGCTTTTATTGTTAAAGATATTGAGATTAAACCATCGCCTCTTTGGATGCGCAACTATTTAATCGCAGCTGGTATCCGGCCGATTAACAATGTTGTTGATATTACGAACTACGTGCTTATAGAGTATGGTCAGCCGCTTCATGCATTTGATTTTGATCGGCTTGGTTCCGATAGCATTGTAGTGCGCCGCGCTAAAGATGGTGAAACGATCACAACACTCGATGATCAAAAACGCAGATTATCCAGTGAGCATTTAGTCATTACGAATGGAAAAGAACCGGTTGCCTTAGCGGGAGTTATGGGCGGTGCTAATACTGAAGTCCATGACGGCACAACGACTGTTTTACTAGAAGCCGCTTATTTTGATCCGTTTACGGTGCGTAAAACGGCAACTGAAACAGGCTTGCGCAGTGAATCGAGCATCCGCTTTGAAAAAGGGGTGGATCCAAATCGAGTAAAAGCGGCTGGCTTTCGCGCCTGCCGATTGCTAGAACAATATGCAAACGCAAGCGTTCTATCAGGCGTTGTCGAATTTGATGCATTAGACCGATCGGCAACCGAGTTAGAAATAGATAATCGCTTGATCAATAAGCGGCTAGGCACATCGATCACACCAGAGGAAACAGCGGAAATTTTAAATAAATTAAACTTCACATTTACACAAAAAGGCGAATATTTTCAAGTTACGATACCAACACGCCGAAATGATATTGCCATTTTTGAAGACATGCTTGAAGAAGTTGCTCGCATCTATGGTTATGACCGATTACCTTATACGATGCCCAAAGGTGAAATCCAAGCCGGCGGATTAACCGAACGCCAACGGTTGAAACGTGCGATCAAACGGTATATGGAAAGTGCTGGATTAACCGAAACGATCACATATTCATTGGTTGATAACGCCTCAGCCAATCGGTTAGTGAGTCCGGAAATAAGTGAAACAGGCTATAAACCGGTCGAGTTAGCGATGCCGATGACCGAGGACCATAAATATTTACGGCTCAGTCTTTTGCCTGGCCTTCTCAACGTTGTGGCTTATAATACAGCAAGAAATTCATCGAATCTGGCTTTTTATGAATGGGGCAAAGTGTTTTTATCCCAAGAAGACCCATTGACCAAACAGCCGATGGAGCATGAGCGGCTTTCAGGTACGTTAACCAGTTTATGGATCGATCATCCGTGGCAACAGGAAAAAAAACCGGTCGATTTTTACGTCGTCAAAGGGATTATCGAAGGCTTGTTCCGCTTTTTAGAGATTCCGGTTGCATTTAGGCAAGCTCGATTGGAAGATATGCATCCAGGCAGATGTGCTGTGATCAAGTGGCATGCGGAAACGATTGGATTTATCGGCCAAATTCACCCTAAACTTGCAAAAGAAAAAGAGCTGCCATCTACTTATGTATTTGATATCAATCTGGAAAAAGTATTAGCTGTCCATACGCCGCAATCATCGTACACACCGATTCCAAAATATCCATCCATTTCACGGGATATTGCTTTTATTGTAGACGATGATGTCCAAGCGGGCGATGTGCAACAAACGATAGAAACAGAAGGTGCACCGTTAGTGGAACAGGTCCATTTGTTTGATGTTTATAAAGGAGAACATCTTCCAAAAGGTAAAAAATCACTCGCCTATAATATCGTTTACCGAGATGTAGAGAAAACATTGACCGATGAGGAAATTGATAGTTGGCACGGGAAAATTGTTGATGCGGTTAACCAGACCCATCGCTCTTATATCCGTTCCTGATCGAACAGGCCCCGGCGCAGGTATCTTCTGGGGCCTTGATTTTTATAATCGCAGCTGGCTGAATCGCTTATCCTATCGCTTTTTTCGTGTTGGCAAAGTGGACTTTCGCACAAGCGTTTAAAGCATGCTTTCCCTTTGTATCAACGATTGTTCGTATGGTTTCATTGACATGACTAGCCGCTCCCTTAGGAAGTGAGATACCAAGTTTTGCGGATAGCTTATCGATTTCTTGCAAAAAACGTGTTCTGGCAATGATGGAGGCGGCAGCAACAGCGATCGAGTGTTTTTCTGCATTCGTTATAAAATACGTATGTTTTGTCATCGTTTCCTGTTCGGATGCGAGATGTTTTGCATAAATACGTGGTTCACAAAACTGATCGATTAAAATGCCCTTCGGTTGGGCGGTACCGATTTTTTTGAGCAGTTTTTGGATAGCATAATGGTGCAGCATTGTTTTCATCTTTCCTTGAGACCAGCCTTTCGTTTGCAAGTCGTTATATTTTTCATTAGGTAATACATAAAGGGTGTACGGGATGTCGCAGGCTATAATGTCCATCGCTAGTTGGCGGATCGTTGTATCCGCAATGCTTTTCGAATCGCGTACACCTAATTCCTTGAGCAAAGGTATTTTTTCCTGTGGGACAAACGTACAGCAAGTCGTTATCGGACCAAAATAATCACCGGTTCCGGCCTCGTCAGATCCGATATGGCTCATTGTATACAAGGAAACTGGAGGCGTATATGCATGATTTGGTTTGTTGACATTTTCGGATTCGATAGTGGCATCGGTCCATTTTTCTACCTCGGCTTGTGGTTTTTTGCCTTGAAAAAGAACTTTCCCTGAGTTATAGGCGGTGATGACGGCGTGTTTTGTTTTCGCTCGAAAAACGGCACCCTGTGGTGCATCGGTCAAAACATCTCGATAAAAATACTTCATCTCGTTAATTGTACGGTGTGAAAAAGTGTATGTTTTTTGTGACACAATGCATCTCTCCAATCTCTTCTATACACTATAGCAGAGAAGGTTGGATAGGGAAATCATTTATAGCCCCAACGCTTCCTAAACCTATTTCTTCATGTTAATATTAAGTGGACTATTTATCTGGAAAAATAGTAAAATGATAGTGAGCAGTCAGTTTTGACGAAGGGGGTTATCCGTGTGACCCAAAACGACGATAAAACACGAATAACAGTTGATATTTACAATAAACCATATACCATCATCGGCACCGAATCGCCGCAGCATGTCCGTCTTGTAGCAAGTCTTGTCGACCAAAAAATGCGGGAAATACACGATATGAACCCGAGTTTGGATACAACGAAATTGGCCGTTTTAACGGCTGTGAATGCGATGAACGATTATTTAAAATTGAAGGAAGACTATGCTACGTTAGTGGGTAAACTGAATCGGAAAGAGGACAAGTAGAAAATGGTAGACATCATTTTATTTTTATTGCTTATTTTTGGTTTGTTAATGGGGCTGAAACGTGGTTTTATTTTACAAGTGTTGCATTTGACAGGATTTATTATCGCTTTTGTCGTCGCTGTCCTTTATTACGATCAATTGGCATCCAAACTTTCACTATGGATTCCATACCCAGAATTATCCAACGACAGCGCTTGGGCGGTGTTTTTGAACGCGTTACCGCTAGAGACGGCGTTCTATAATGCTATTTCATTTGCATTGATCTTTTTTGTTGCGAAGCTCGCTTTGCAATTAATTGCCTCCATGCTCGATTTTGTAGCGTCTTTACCCGTTTTGAATTCCCTCAACCGCATTCTCGGGGCCGTGCTCGGATTTTTGGAAGTCTATTTGATCATTTTCATCGTTTTGTCGATTTTAGCGCTTACACCGGCTGAAAACGTCCAAGCTTGGATCGCTGATTCGCCGCTTGCATTATTCATTATCGAGCATACCCCCTATCTTTCGGCAAAATTAAAGACGTTATGGTTTTCGGATGTGGAAAACTTTGTGTTGTTTGGCTATTATGATTGAAGGCGGGTTGTAACATGTCTATCGATAAAAAAGATGTCATTAAGCTGTTGGAACAGATTGCTCTATTGTTGGAATTAAAAGGAGAAAATCCGTTTAAAGTGTCAGCATATCGTAAAGCAGCTCAAAGTCTTGAAAGGGATGTGCGCTCACTTGCGGAAATTGATGATGTAACAAAACTAAAAGGCATTGGTAAAGGAACGGGTGCAGTGATAAAAGAATATGTAGAAACAGGTCAATCTACAACGCTCACCCAGCTTGAAGCGGAAGTGCCAGAAGGATTGGTGCCGCTTCTACAATTGCCTGGCCTCGGCGGGAAAAAGCTTGCCAAATTATACCAGTCGCTTCATATTACTGATGCGGAGTCGCTTAAGAAAGCGTGCGAATCAGGGCAGGTCGAGCAATTAGAAGGTTTCGGAAAAAAAACGGTCGAAAATATTCTCACGGCGCTGGCAGATGCTGGAAAACGCCCGGAACGGCTACCGATCGCAACGATGTTATCAGTTGCAGAAAAAATCGAAAAGGAGTTGGACCGAATCCCATCGATTGATAAGTATTCTCGGGCCGGCAGTTTACGTCGGATGCGTGAGACGATTAAGGATATAGACTATATTATTGCTACGGAAAAGCCAGAAGCAGTGCGCGATGCTTTGTTAGGCATGGATGGGATCAAAGATGTGGTGTCCAAAGGGACGACGAAGGTATCGGTCGTGCTGGCAGATGTTTACGATGTGAATGTTGATTTTCGTCTCGTTCGTTCGGAAGCTTTTGCTACGATGCTGCACCATTTTACTGGGTCTAAAGACCATAATGTCGCGATAAGGCAGTTGGCCAAAGCGCGGGGAGAAAAAATTAATGAATACGGAGTTGAAAAAGAAGATACTAAAGAGACAATAACATTTCCGAGTGAGGAAGCATTATTCCATCATTTTGGCTTGCATTATATCCCACCGGAAATCAGGGAAAATACAGGTGAGATCGAATCTGCGCGGCGCCCGCTTCATTTGATTGATATCAAAGACATTCGCGGTGATTTGCACATGCATACGACATGGAGCGACGGAGCACAGTCACCTGAAGAAATGGTGAACAACGCACGTGCGAATGGATACGAGTACATGGCGATCACTGATCATTCCAAATATTTGCGCGTGGCGGATGGTTTAAATGAAACAAGGTTGCTAAAGCAACGAGAGGAAATCGCTCGCCTAAATGCCAAATACAACGATATTCACATTTTTGCTGGTGTGGAGATGGATATTTTGCCAGATGGGACACTTGATTTTTCTAACGATTTTTTGCAAGAGATGGATTTTGTGATTGCAGCTATACATTCCGGCTTTAACCAACCCGAAGCAAAAATTATGGAACGGTTGTATGCGGCGATGGACAGCCCTTATGTTTCCTTGATTGCCCACCCGACTGGAAGGCTGATCGGACAACGGGAAGGTTACCGTCTTAATATGGAAAAACTCATCATGCGAGCGAAAGAAACCGATACAGCTTTGGAGATCAATGCTAATCCTAACCGCCTAGATCTTTCGGCGGAATGGGCTCAAACTGCTCAAAAAATAGGTGTAAAGCTGGCGATCAATACCGATGCCCATTCCTATTCGATGTTTGATCATATGGATTACGGCATAGCAACCGCGCGCAAAGGTTGGATTCATAAAGACACGGTGATTAACACGTGGCCGTTAGAACAGTTGAAGGCCTTTTTGAATCGTAACAAGTAATCGATAAAGGAGCCGATTGACATGAATGAACAAACATTGCAAAAGCTGGAGTTTGATAAAATCGTGAACCGGCTAAAAAAGCAGGCTGAAACTTCGCTTGGGCAAGAATTGTGCACTCGGCTTTCCCCATCGAAAGATCTTCATGAAGTCAAAAAATTACATGCCGAGACCGATGAGGCGGTTCGCGTTTTGCGACTTAATCAAATGGTTCCGTTAGGTGGAATCACCGATATTCGCTCTAGTTTGAAGCGTTCTGTCATCGGCGGAATATTGAATGAACTGGAATGTTTAGATGTCGCCACAACGATTTATGGCGGCAGGAAGGCGAAAGCTTTTATTGAAAAATTAGACGAAGAGTTGCCGACTTTACAAAAACTTGCGCAAAACATCACTCCTCTTCGCGATTTGGAAACCCAGATTAAAAGTTGCATTGACGATCATGGACGTATGATGGATCGCGCATCGGCTAAATTGCATAGCATTCGTTCATCGATTCGATCATTTGAAGACCGGATACGTGATAAATTGGAAAGTTATATTAAATCGTCGAGCAGCGTATTATCCGATGCAATCATTACAATTCGTAATGACCGGTATGTGCTTCCGGTTAAACAGGAACATCGCACAACAGTCGGCGGCATTGTCCACGATCAGTCGACATCAGGAGCGACATTGTTCATGGAACCAAAAGCAGTCGTTGATTTGAACAATCAGCTCCAAGAAGCGCGCAGCCAAGAAAAACAAGAAATAGAACGCATTTTGCAAACGCTAAGCCAAGCGATCGCTGACCATAGGACCGATTTAGAGCAAAATATCGATGCGTTAGCACAAATTGATTTCATATTCGCCCGTGCTAAACTAGCCCGAAATATGAAAGGGGCTATGCCAATATTAAATAACAACGGTATAATCAAGATGAAGCAAGCCCGTCACCCCCTTCTACCTGAAAACGAAGTCGTCGCCAATGATATTGAAATTGGTAAAGATTATACATCGATCGTCATCACCGGTCCAAATACTGGCGGGAAAACCGTGACATTGAAAATGATCGGACTGTGCACGCTGATGGCTCAATCCGGATTACAAATTCCCGCACTTGATGGTTGTGAAATGGCCGTGTTTACAAATGTGTTTGCCGATATCGGTGATGAACAGTCTATCGAACAAAACTTAAGCACCTTTTCATCACATATGACAAACATCGTATCGATCATCCAGCAGGTAGATGATCAATCACTCGTCTTGTTTGATGAGCTTGGTGCTGGAACTGACCCACAAGAAGGAGCGGCTCTGGCCATGGCGATTTTGGATGAAGTCATTGCCAAAAATGCACGTGTCGTTGCGACAACGCATTATCCCGAGCTAAAAGCGTATGGTTATAACCGTAAATACGTTGTCAATGCCTCAGTCGAATTCGATGTCGATACGCTTGAGCCGACGTATCGTTTGCTTATCGGTGTTCCCGGTCGAAGCAATGCATTTGATATATCCAAAAGACTCGGATTGGATGCATCGATCATCGATCAAGCTAAAAGCTATCTTGGCATGGATTCAAAACAAGTTGAAAACATGATTTCTTCACTGGATACTGCCCGTAAACAAGCGGAAAAAGAGTACGAGCAAGCTCGGCGCATTCTATATGAAAGCGAGAAGTTAAAAAGGGATCTTGAAAAAGCTTGGGCACAATTCAAAGACAAACGAGAGAAATTGTATAAGCAAGCTGAACAGAAGGCGGAAAAATCACTGCAAAAAGCAAAGGATGAAGCGGCCCGGATTGTTGAAGATATTCGGCAGATGAAAACAGCTCATTCATTGAAAGAGCATAAGTGGATCGAGGCGAAAAAAAGACTGGAAGACGCCAAGCCAAATATTTCCAAAAAAGAACAATCAACACCGGATGTTAAATCGCAAAAGAAAACAAAATTAAAACCTGGCGATACGATTAAATTGTTGACAGTTAATCAAGAAGGAACCGTTCTTGAAAAAATTAGCGATGACGAATATCGCGTACAAGTCGGTATTATGAAAGTCAAAGCAAAACGAACCGATTTACAATTGATCGAAAAACCGCAAAAACTTGCGGAAAATCCTATGGCTACTGTGAAAGGAAAGAGCTATCATGTTAGCCCTGAATTAGACCTGCGCGGCGAGCGTTATGAAGATGCCTTAGAAACGCTCGATAAATACATTGACGATGCGCTGCTAGCCGGTTATCAACACGTCTCCATCATACACGGCAAAGGAACTGGTGCGTTAAGAAAAGGTGTGAAAACATTTGCCGAAAAACACGAGCGAATTACAGACTTTCGAACGGGAACAGCCGAAGAAGGGGGAAGTGGAGTTACTGTTTTAACATTAAGTTGATAAACCTGCTTAAAAAAGCACTGCACTTTTGCATCATTGTGCATTGCTTGTCCATCAATAAAGACAGGCGAGATGATAGAGCTGTAGCGTAACAGGGGGGCTTGGCAAACAGAGCATGAGCTGGGGTATGTTTGGGGTCGGCTATTTTTACTGTTAACTAGGAAGCTGGCTGGTGCAATCTAGCGACTCAGTTCGCGTTCAAGCGGTTCTTCGTATGTTGTTTAGGTGCAAACATAGGTAAGGAGAGGGAAAAAATGGATGTACTCGGGTTTTTAGCTAAAATTTTAATCGGTGTGGCAGCTCTTTTTTTCGTAGTCGGTGTTTTATTTTTACTCTTTTTTTGATCATATCCCCAGCTATGTTTAATCGCTTAATATTCTTAAAAAAACAACAAATGAGTTTAAATAAAAGGAAATTAACGGTATAATGGGAAGAGACTAGTTATGAAGGAGGAGTTGAAGATGGAAGAAAGAATATGGCATAAACACTATCCGGAAGCGATTCCTAAAACACTTCAGTATGATGATAAGCCGATGCATGCTTTTTTGCTCGAAAGTGCGCAACGTTACGCTACAAAGAAAGCGCTTCACTTCATGGGGAAAGAAATGACATATCATGAACTTGCTTTTCAGACGAAAAAAATGGCCCATTTTCTACAGTCGATCGGCATCAAAAAAGGCGATCGGGTAGCGATAATGCTTCCCAATTGTCCGCAATCAGTTATCGGTTACTACGCCGCGCTTATGATCGGGGCTGTCGTCGTTCAGACCAATCCATTATATACTGAACGCGAACTGGAGTATCAGCTCAAAGATTCTGGTGCAAAGGCTGTTATTTGTCTCGATGTTTTATTGCCTCGGGTTAGTCATGTTAAAGCAGAAACGGATGTCGAACATGTTATTGTTACACGCATTAAAGATTATTTACCATTTCCTAAAAATTTATTTTATCCCTTCATTCAGAAAAAACAGTATAATCTTGTTGTTCAAGTCGAACCGTCCGACAATACACATGTATGGACCGAGGTGATGCAACAGTCGGAGGCATCATATAAAGCAGTTGATATCGATCCGTCGGAAGATTTAGCTTTGTTGCAATATACAGGGGGAACAACAGGTCATCCAAAAGGGGTTATGCTAACGCATCGCAATTTGGTTGCTAACGTACAAATGTGTCGAGCTTGGTTGTATAAAATACGAACCGGCGAAGAAATTGTTCTCGGTGTGCTTCCGTTTTTCCACGTTTACGGAATGACAACTGTGATGAACATGTCGATGGTCATCGCATCTAAAATGATTCTTTTACCGCGCTTCAAACCGGAGGAAGTGTTGCAAACGATTGAAAAACAAAAGCCGACTTTGTTTCCTGGAGCGCCGACGATTTATATCGGGCTGTTAAACCATCCTGATTTGCAAAAATATGACCTTTCATCAATCGAAGCTTGTATTAGCGGTTCAGCTCCGCTTCCATATGAGGTGCAGGAGCAATTTGAAAAAGTAACAGGCGGACGTCTCGTAGAAGGTTACGGTTTAACAGAATCATCTCCTGTAACACATGCAAACTTTTTATGGTCTAAGCGTGTAAATGGCAGCATAGGGGTTCCGTGGCCGGATACAGATGCCAAAATAGTCGATATGCATACATGGGAAGAAATGCCCGTTGGTGAAGTCGGTGAAATCGCAGTTAAAGGACCGCAAGTTATGAAAGGCTATTGGAATAACCCTGAAGAAACAGAGCACGTATTAAAAGATGGTTGGCTTTTGACAGGTGATCTTGGTTATATGGATGAGGACGGATACTTTTACGTCGTCGATCGTAAAAAAGATATGATCATTGCAGGTGGCTACAACATTTATCCACGCGAAGTCGAAGAGATCCTTTACGAACATGAAGGAATTCAAGAGGCTGCGGTCGTCGGTGTTCCCGATTCGTATCGAGGGGAAACTGTCAAAGCTTTTATCGTTCCAAAACCGAATGTCGAGTTATCTGAAAAAGAATTGGATCGCTTCTGCCGCAAACATCTTGCTGCTTATAAAGTGCCGCGGATATACGAATTTCATGATGAACTTCCTAAAACAGCTGTCGGTAAAATTTTACGTCGTAAACTCGCTGAAATTGGGAATGAGGCATCTGACAGTACGAACTCATGGGGTGTGGATAAATAAATCAACGATATTGACATAAAAACAAAGACCATTTACAATGAAAGGTGAATGATGATTCATTCATTTTTGTCTTAACGTAAGGAGATCGACATGAAAAAAAACAAACCAAAATACAATCAAATCATCGAAGCAGCTGTTGAAGTGATAGCGGAAAATGGCTATCATGCCTCACAAGTCGCAAAAATTGCCAAAAAAGCTGGTGTAGCCGACGGGACAATATATCTTTATTTTAAAAATAAAGAAGACATACTTATATCTGTTTTTGAACAAAAAATGGGTCAGTTCATTGAACAAATAGCCAATAGCATTGATAAGAAACAGAATGCTTCAGACCGATTGTACACTTTAATAAAAATGCATTTTCAACAGCTGGCCGAAAACCATTACTTAGCCATTGTGACACAACTGGAATTAAGGCAGTCGAATAAATCGTTGCGTCTAAAGATCAACAACGTTTTAAAATCTTACTTGACGGTCATCGATAAGATTGTAGAAGAAGGAATACAAGAAGGGGTATTTCGCAATGATATCAATCCGCCGCTCGTTCGGCAAATGATCTTTGGTACAATCGATGAAATCGTCACCAATTGGGTGATGAAAGAACAAAAATACGATTTAATCAACCAAGCTTCACAAGTGCATGATTTGATCATGAACGGATTAGCCGTGAAAAAAGAGGAAGGAGAATAAACATGGGAACGATAAACATGGAAATCGAAGAACGCCTAGCTTTGCTAACGATTCACAGCCCGCCTGCCAATGCATTATCTACTAATCTATTAAATGATCTTTCCCAGCATCTCGATACGATTGAACAAGATAAGACGGTAAAAGCTGTGATTTTAAAAGGTGAGGGGAAGTTTTTCTCGGCTGGAGCCGATATCAAAGAATTTACGACTTTACAACATGCAGCTGATTATGAAGCGCTTGCTAAAAAAGGACAAGAGTTGTTTGATCGAATCGAACATTTTCCGGTTCCAGTCATCGCAGCTATTCATGGTGCGGCTCTTGGCGGCGGTTTAGAATTGGCTATGGCTTGTCATATGCGCATTGTTTCTGAAGATGCAAAGCTCGGCTTGCCAGAAATGACGCTTGGCATTATTCCAGGTTTTGCGGGAACACAACGCTTGCCGCATTATGTCGGTTCAGCGAAGGCATATGAGATGATTTTGACTGGCGAGCCTATCACGGGCCAGGAAGCTTACACACTCGGACTTGCGAATCAAGTCGTCAATGAACAAAATGTCGTTCAAGCTGCTATGACATTGGCGGAAAAAATCGCTGCCAAAAGCAGACCAGGTATCAATCAGGTCATGCGGCTCATACCGTATGCCAAAACAGAGCAATTTTCTCAAGGTGTACAACGCGAAGCTGAAGCTTTCAGCAACATATTTGGCTTAGAAGATGCCAAAGAAGGCATCGAAGCTTTCATTGAAAAGCGCACGCCTCATTTTAAAGATAAATAGCATGAAGGGGGATTATCCATGAACATTTATGTGTTGTTAAAAAGAACGTTTGACACAGAGGAAAAGATCACTGTATCTGATGGCCAGATTGAAGACGATGGTGCTGAATTTA
The DNA here is from genome assembly GCA_035301265.1 of Bacillota bacterium. GTDB lineage: Bacteria > Bacillota > Bacilli > Bacillales > Amphibacillaceae > DATGUP01. The sequence continues at coordinate 19,137 of DATGUP010000004.1, read as the reverse complement.
TTATTAATCCGTATGATGAATACGCTGTCGAAGAAGCGATCAAACAGCGTGATGAACATGGTGGTGAGGTAACCGTAGTCACGGTGGGAGATGAGGATTCGGAAAAACAACTGCGTACAGCTCTAGCTATGGGAGCTGACAAAGCCGTTTTAATCAATACCGAAGATGATCTCGATGACGGGGACCAATACACAACGACGAAAATTTTGGAAGCGTTTTTTTCGGATAAAGAATACGATTTAATTTTGGCGGGAAATGTCGCCATCGACGAGGCGAGTGGCCAAGTAGGTCCACGGCTTGCAGAATGCCTTGGCATTTCTTGTATCACAACGATTACAAGTCTTGAAATCGACGGGGATACAGCACGGATCGACAAAGATGTCGAAGGGGATGTAGAAAAAATTGAAACACAACTCCCCGCACTGTTCACTTGTCAACAAGGGCTTAATGAACCGCGATATCCATCCTTGCCAGGAATTATGAAAGCAAAAAAGAAACCGTTGGAAGAATTGGAAATCGATGATTTGGATCTTGATGAAGATGATGTCGAAGCAAAGACAAAAACAATCGACGTTTTTCTACCGCCAGAGAAAGAAGCCGGCCGAATTCTAGAAGGCGAGTTGGATGATCAAGTGAAAGAATTGGTTGATTTACTCAAAAACGAAGCAAAAGTCTTGTAGATTTTAAGACGGAAAGGAGAAACGTTTATGGATAAATTGTTAGTCATTGGAGAAATAAAAGATGGCGTTTTGCGTCACGTGACTTTTGAAGCGATTGCTGCGGCTAAAAAAATAAATGCTAACGGCGAAATTGTCGGCGTTCTTTGCGGCAGCAGCGATTTGAACAGTCAAGCACAGGAAATGATTTATTATGGAGCCGATCGTGTCGTCGTCGTTGAACATGAAAATCTTGAACATTATACATCAGAAGGTTATAGTCAAGCGGTCATGGCTGTTATTAAGGATGAATCGCCTGATGGTATTATCATGGGGCATACATCGATCGGTAAAGATTTAACACCGAAAATAGCAAGTAAATTGGATACGGGTCTTATCTCAGATGCAACAGCGATTGATGTAACAGACGATCAAGTGGAATTCACTCGACCTATCTACTCAGGTAAAGCTTTTGAAAAGAAAGTCATTACAGACGGTATTATTTTCGCGACGATTCGACCGAATAATATTCCTGCTCTCGATAAAGATGCATCTCGTTCTGGAGAGATAGCAACGAAAAATGTCGACATCAAAGATTTACACACAGTTATCAAAGATGTGATTAAAAAATCGTCCGACGGTGTTGATTTGTCCGAAGCAAGTGTCGTCGTTGCTGGTGGTCGCGGTGTAAAAAGTGCCGAAGGATTTAAACCGCTATACGAACTAGCAGAAGTATTAGGAGCAGCTGTCGGCGCCTCGCGCGGAGCATGCGATGCAGAGTATTGCGATTATTCCTTGCAAATTGGTCAAACCGGAAAAGTTGTGACGCCTGATCTATACATTGCTGTTGGTATCTCCGGGGCTATCCAGCACTTAGCTGGTATGTCAAATTCAAAGGTTATTGTTGCCATCAATAAAGATCCTGAAGCAAATATATTCAATGTTGCTGACTATGGCATCGTCGGCGATTTATTCGAAGTCATTCCAAAATTAACAGAAGAGCTCAAAAAAGTAAAACAATCGTAGATCCCTGCAAAGGAACCGGTTTTCAATAACCGGTTCCTTTCATGGTGTATAAGCAAAGTATTAGAATGTAGATACTATCGATGATATACTCAAAAAAGAAAATAATGAGGAGGAGTAGACATGGCAATCACAAATGTGACGGATCAAACGTTTAGTTCCGAAACAGCAGAAGGGCTCGTTTTAGCCGACTTTTGGGCACCGTGGTGCGGACCTTGCAAAATGATAGCCCCAGTCCTAGAAGAAATTGATGATGAGATGGGCGATAAAGTTAAAATCGTCAAGTTAGATGTGGATGAAAATCAGGAAACAGCCGGTCAGTACGGTGTGATGAGTATTCCGACACTGCTTTTATTTAAAGATGGTAAAGTGGTCGACCAAGTTGTTGGTTTTCAACCTAAAGAAGCACTGGTTGATTTAATCAACAAACACGCGTCATAAAACATGAAGGAAGCCATGAAAGATCCCTTGTTGCTCAGGCGGCAAGGGATTCTCATTTCTCCTGTAATGTTTTAGACAAGGAATGGGATAGATGATGAAACAAGTTCTGAGAAATAAACTAGCGGTTTTACCAGCTAAACCGGGATGTTATTTAATGAAAGATAAACACGGGACGGTTATTTATGTTGGCAAATCGAAAGCGTTGAAAAATCGGGTGCGGTCGTATTTTTCAGGAACAAACGATCAAAAAACGCAGCGGCTTGTGCAGGAAATCGATGATTTTGAATATATTGTCACCTCATCAGAAATTGAAGCGCTTATTTTGGAAATGAATTTGATCAAAAAATACGATCCGAAATACAATGTCATGTTAAAAGACGATAAAAGCTATCCATACCTGAAAATAACGAATGAAAGGCACCCTCGACTGCTCATAACTCGTAAAGTGAAAAAAGATAAGGGGAAATACTTCGGACCTTATCCGAACGTTTTAGCTGCAAGGGAGACGAAAAAACTGCTTGATCGGTTATTTCCGTTGCGTAAGTGCAATAATCCCCCGGGGCGGACGTGTTTGTACTACCATATGGATCAATGTTTAGCATGTGGCGACAACCCGCCCTCTGAAGCAACGTATAAAAAAATCATCCAACAAATCACCTCGTTTTTGCAAGGAGGTCATAAAAGCATTAAAAATCATTTAAAAGAGAATATGCAAAAAGCGAGTGAAGCGCTCAATTTCGAACGGGCAAAAGAGCTACGCGACCAAATTCAACATATCGAAATTGTCATGGAACAACAGAAAATGACCTTGAATGACCGCATTGATCGAGATGTGTTCGGCTACAGTTACGATAAAGGGTGGATGTGCATCCAAGTCTTTTTTATTAGACAAGGCAAACTGATCGAACGTGATGTGTCTATTTTTCCGTTTTTTGACGATCCTGAAGAAGCGTTTATAAGCTATATTGGCCGCTTCTATTTGCATCAGCATCATTTGAAGCCGAAACAGATTTTGCTCCCTATCGGCACCGATGTCGAGTTGCTGAAAGAGTTGTTAAAAATCGATGCACACACTCCGTTTAGAGGCCGCAAAAAGGAATTAGTTGAGCTGGCTATGGAAAACGCTCGACTAGCGTTAAAAGAAAAGTTTACAATGATCGAACGCGATGAAGAACGAACGATTTTAGCTGTTGAACGGCTCGGTGATGTTTTAAATATTGAAACACCACACCGGATTGAAGCGTTCGATAATTCCAATATTCAAGGGGCCGATCCGGTATCGGCTATGGTCGTTTTTATTGACGGAAGACCGGATAAAAAAGAATATCGAAAGTATAAAATCCGCAATGTCGATAGACCCGATGATTATGAAATGATGCGAGAAGTGATTCGCAGACGGTATACACGTGTTTTGAAGGACAGTTTACCGATACCTGATCTCATCATTGTTGACGGTGGGAAGGGGCAGATGAGCGCAGCGAGGGATGTTTTGGAAAATGAGCTCTCGCTTGATATTCCGTTGTGCGGACTCGTTAAAGATGAACGGCATAAAACGAGTGAGCTTTTATATGGTGAAGAACCGCGTGTCGTTCCTCTAGATCGGAAGTCCCAAGCTTTTTATCTCGTTCAACGCATCCAGGATGAGGTGCATCGGTTTGCCATTACATTTCATCGCCAGCTGCGCGGAAAAAGCGTTTTTCAGTCAGAACTGGACAAAATTCCTGGAGTCGGTGAGAAAAGGAGAAAGTTACTATTGCAACATTTTAAAACGATAGAAGACATCCGCCAAGCATCATTGGAGGATATAACGAAATTAGGCATTCCGAAAAATGTGGCAAAAAATATTAATGATTATTTGAATCAATAATGTAAAAAAGTACAGCAGCCCTATGGCCTGTACTTTTTAATTTTTTCATCAGCTCTCCGTGACAAAGACGGTGAACACGACTTGATGGATTTTATTGTTTATTTCTTCTTTGCATTCACACGGTTGTTCTTTAATCATCTGTATCGATTCGGCTAAAAATCCTGCTTCCAAACGAAATTCGGTATTTATAGGAGCGTTTAATCGACGCACAACAGCATCGGACATTAAAGTGAAAACAAATGCCTTGCGCTTTTCTTTGACATAATCCAAGCGGCCCCATCCTAATTTTTCAAAAGTATAATAGACATCGTGGAGCGATTCCGGCTTCAACTTGCGAGCTAAATCCTTCCCCATAAAATATAAAAGTGTGCTTGCTTCTGTTCCCAGGATTCCCGGCAAACTGATATATCTCAGGATATCGTATCCAGCACCTGATGTATGTAAATCGTCTAGCATTGCAACCGACACATCTTTTTGTCGTTTTGCCATTGATGACATCCTTTCCATTCAATAGGTTTTCTACACAAAATTGTCAGCTGCCTTTATTATCCTGTTTCAAACGTGGCTTTGCAAGTTCTTTTTGTCCAAAGAAGGAAAACGGATGACTTTTTCAATAGCCGCCAATCTCCTTTTCTTGACGGTATCTCTTGGAAGAAGTACAATAAACTTGTCACAAATCGTACATTTTTAAACAGTGTAAGGGCATACTTGAAAAAATTTTTGCTCCATTGTTTAAACTTGTACAAAACAAACATCATTTCAGAACTGAGGGGGGCAAAACATGGCAGAAAATCGAGAATTTTTCTATAGGAGGCTGCACTCGCTGCTGGGGGTTATTCCTATAGGGATTTTTCTGATTCAACACTTAGTGGTGAATCATTTTGCTGTGTATGGGGAAGCGAGCTTCAACAAAGCAGCAGCATTTATGCATGATCTGCCGTTTCGCGCTGTTTTGGAAACGTTTATTATTTTCTTGCCGATTTTATTTCACGCAATACTCGGTGTCTATATTGTGTTTGTAACGAAAAACAATACACGGCACTACAGTTATTTTCGCAATTGGATGTTCCTTTTGCAGCGGGTGACGGGTATTATAACACTTGTCTTTATCGCTTGGCACGTATGGGAAACACGCGTGCAAATTGGAATGGGAAATGCCGAACTGAATTATGGTTTGATGGAAGGCATTTTATCCAATCCATGGATGTTCTGGTTTTATATCGTCGGTGTCATTTCTACAACTTTCCATTTTGCCAACGGATTATGGAGCTTTTTTGTCACTTGGGGCATTACTCAATCACCCCGATCACAAAAAATTAGTACATATGTATCGTTAATCGTTTTTCTGGCGCTAAGCTATGTTGGCATCAGAGCTTTGATCTCATTTGCCTACGGCGCTTAATCGTACACAGACATCGACCAATGGTTGGAAAAATGCAATGCGAATGAAAAAGAAGGAGTGAGTATTGATTATGAGTAATCGTAAAATTGCCGTCGTTGGCGGAGGTCTTGCCGGATTGATGGCAACGATTAAAGCAGCTGAAGCAGGTGTACCTGTTGAACTGTTTTCTATCGTTCCGGTTAAACGCTCTCACTCTGTTTGTGCTCAAGGTGGTATTAATGGCGCGGTGAATACAAAAGGGGAAGGGGATTCGCCGTGGCTTCACTTTGATGATACGATTTATGGCGGTGATTTCTTAGCCAATCAGCCACCTGTGAAAGCGATGTGTGAGGCTGCACCAAAAATTATCCATTTGATGGAGCGCATGGGTGTTATGTTCAATCGGACACCTGAAGGGTTGCTCGATTTCCGTCGGTTTGGTGGAACACAGGTGCATCGAACGGCCTATGCGGGTGCAACAACAGGACAACAATTGTTATATGCTTTGGATGAACAGGTGCGCCGTTTTGAAGTTGAAGGCCTCGTTACCAAATATGAAAACTGGGAATTTATCGGTGCTATTCTCGATGATAATGGCGTTGGCCGAGGGATCGTTGCCCAGAACCTTTCGACGCATGAAATTAAGGCTTTCCCAGCTGATGCAACTATTATGGCAACAGGCGGTCCGGGAATTATTTTCGGCAAATCGACTAACTCGATGATTAATACAGGTTCTGCGGCTAGTATTTTGTACCAACAAGGGGCTAAATATGCCAACGGTGAATTCATCCAAATCCATCCAACCGCTATTCCTGGCGACGATAAATTGCGTCTGATGAGTGAATCGGCTCGGGGTGAAGGTGGTCGAATCTGGACGTATAAAGATGGAAAACCGTGGTATTTCCTCGAAGAAAAATATCCAGCATACGGGAACCTTGTGCCACGTGATATCGCAACACGGGAAATTTTTGATGTTTGTGTCAACCAGAAGCTTGGCATTAATGGAGAAAATATGGTCTATCTCGATCTATCGCATAAGGATCCGGAAGAGCTGGATATTAAACTCGGAGGAATCATCGAGATTTATGAAAAATTCGTCGGAGAAGATCCGCGAAAAGTCCCTATGAAAATATTTCCAGCTGTCCATTATTCGATGGGCGGCCTTTGGGTCGATTACGATCAGATGACGAGTATTCCGGGTATTTTTGCTGCAGGTGAATGTGATTATTCGCAGCACGGTGCCAACCGTTTAGGTGCCAACTCCTTGTTGTCGGCTATTTATGGAGGATCTGTAGCTGGTCCGAAAGCAATTGAGTACATCGAAGGGCTCGATAAACATGTCGAAGATTTGCCGTCTACACTATTTGATTCCTATGAAAAAGCAGAACAAGAAAAGTTTGAAGAGTTTATGAAGATGGAGGGCGAAGAAAACGCTTATCAAATTCATCAAGAACTCGGCGAATGGATGACGGATAATGTAACGGTTGTTCGCTATAATGATAAATTGTTAGAAACAGACGAAAAAATCCAAGAACTTATGGAACGCTGGAACAATATCAATCTCAATGACACATCGCGTTGGAATAACCAAGGGGTTATGTTTACGCGTCAGTTGAAGAATATGCTACATTTGGCCCGGGTGATCACGCTTGGTGCGTATCATCGGGATGAAAGTCGCGGGGCTCATTACAAACCAGAATTTCCGGATCGTGATGACGAAGAATGGCTGAAAACGACGATTGCCACATACAATAAGGAAACAAACAGTCCTGATTTCTCCTATGAAGAAGTGGATACATCATTAATTAAACCCCGTAAACGCGATTACACACAAGCACATTAAAGAAGTGGAGGGAGTTATATAAAATGGCTGAACAGGCGATAGCTGAGCAAAATGAGCAAACAACTGATGAGCAACAGACAGTTACTCTGATTATAACTCGCCAGGATAGCCCGGATTCGGAACCATATGAGGAAACATTTCGCGTGCCGTACCGAAAAAACATGAATGTTATTTCAGCATTGATGGAAATTCGCAAAAACCCAGTCAATGCGAATGGGGAAAAAACAACACCGGTTCAATGGGATATGAGTTGTCTAGAAGAAGTGTGTGGTGCCTGCTCGATGGTTATTAATGGCACCGCTCGACAGTCTTGTGCAACGCTTGTCGATGAATTAGAACAACCCATTCGCTTAGAACCGATGTCCACATTCCCTGTTGTGCGCGATTTAATTGTTGATCGTGAACGGATGTTTGATGCTTTGAAACAAATCAAAGCATGGATTCCGATTGATGGCACGTATGATATCGGCCCTGGTCCGCGCATGCCGGAAAAGAAACGGCAATGGGCTTACGAGTTATCCAAATGCATGACTTGCGGTGTTTGTTTAGAAGCTTGTCCAAACGTGAATGATAAATCGAATTTTATCGGGCCGTTTGCACTATCACTCCCGCGTTTATACAATGCCCACCCGACAGGAGCTATGAATGCAAGCGAGCGTTTGGAAGGTTTGATGGGGGAAGGAGGTATTCAAGGCTGCAGCAACGCACAAAACTGTGTCCAAGTTTGTCCAAAAGGTATTCCATTGACAACATCGATTGCAGCGATGAACCGGGCAACAACCCTTCAGTCGTTTAAAAATTTCTTTGGTAGTGATAATAATTTATAAAGTTGATGGCCCTCGCCGGGTTTCGGCTGGGCCATTTTTAACATAAATAAAATGGTATAGGAGAGGAGAAGGCCATTGAAATCCATCGCTTACATTGATGATTTAGAACAGTGGCGGAAAGGGTTTTCATTTTCGATTCCGATTAAGGTGCGGTTTTCGGAGACGGACATGTTCGGGCATATGAACAACGTATCACCGTTCATTTATTTTGAGCAGGCTCGGATTGAATTTTTACAAAACATCGGTTTATTCGGCGATACATCGACAAGCGAAGGAATCCCTATTGTAGCCGATTTACAATGCGATTACCATAAGCAAATCTTCTTTAACGAAACGATTGATTTGTATGTTAAGGTGAACCATGTCGGCAACACATCGTTTGATATGCATTATATGGCGTTGAATCATGAAGATGAAATCTGTTTGACAGGACGCGGGCGCATGGTACATGTGAATCCGGCATCCGGAAAACCATTACCTTTAAGTGAGACGATGAAGGAAAAACTTTTAAACAAGTAGATAACCAAAAAGATCAGACAAGATCAAGGTAAATAAAACGAAGTCGGAGGAAATAATCGACAAGGATGAATTAGAAGAAAAAAAGCGTCAATGGAAAATGAAATGAATGTATTAAATCATAAATTATTTGTTTTACAGAATGAAGAAACAAATATTGTAGAGATCGATGACATCAAAAAAGCTTTTAAATCCTTTGAAAATATAAACAAGGATTTGCATCACGTTTTTAAAGTATTGCTTGAGGAAGTTATTGTTCATCCTGATGGTGAGGTTGACATTCAATTAACATTTCAAGCAGATCATTATTAATATATTTCGCAAAGGAAAATCTTTAAAGAAGTAGACAAACAAAACCGACTTCCACAAAGGAAAGTCGGTTTTGTTCAGAGCTTAATCTCACCTAAGCGTATAAGCTCCACAACAGCTTGTGAACGCCCCTTGACACCCAACTTTTGCATCGAATTCGAAATATGATTTCTGACAGTTTTTTCCGATATAAATAATTCTTGGGCAATTTCTTTTGTGGTTTTATCCTGCACTAAAAGATCGAATACTTCTTTTTCACGTTTAGTCAATAATTGCGTTGAATGCTTCTTTTTGTCCTTCAAGTGTTAACCCCCTCCTTGCTGAGATAGAGCTGCATATGATCCGGAAATTATTTAGTCACTATAGTTTATGTAAGTCGCTGTAATGCGGTGAGGACATTTACCACGTTTCCTTGTCCATGAACGCCCTTTTCCTCTTGTGGGTATGCCAAGCATGCGCATATTCTCTAGGACACGTGAAGGTATCGTTACGGTTAGCCAACGACAAGGTTGTCTGCATCGACCCGAATCTGAAAGCCAAAACACATCATGAACAATATCCCTAGAAGCATATAAATTCGGCAGACCTGCTTACACAAAGGCCAAAGCGATGTTTATTCAAGAGTTGATTCATTCATGTCGCAAATAGGTGCAGTTGTAGAACATTGAATAATGGCTTACTTAAATTAAGTAAGTCTTTTTATTTCGTTCAACACAGCGTTTTGATGCCGTTTGAAAAGTTATATATCAAGGTTCATAGCTTAGAGTCACAGGTTAGTGTCTACTTTTGTAAGCTCCCTCAATTCAAGCGAATGGTTTATTTATGACGGAAATAATAAGAATCTTCTCATTTACTTTTGTAAACCACGGCTAGATGTTATTTATTAGCTTAAGTTTCCTTTTACAGATGTTAATTTGAATTAAAACATCCGTTAAAGATGAAGCATAAAAGCCAATTGATTCACTAAAGCGTTTACATTAATTAACAAATTAATTATAATAAACATAATAAAGAAATCATTTTTATTTCACAAATTTAACGGAAATTTCTGTTATTAAAATGAATTGGTTACTATCTCAATGAACGATAAAAACATTCAAAATATCTGACCAAACATGAGGAGGTTGAATATGGATTTAAAAGGTATTTTACAAGTTGCCAACAGTAGCGCGCTTATTTATCCACAAGAAGAAAAGGTACGTGAAACTGATCTTGGCAGTATGGAGGCGTTTGAAAAACTGCTTAGCGATTCACAAAAAAATCCGGCTGCATTTTGGGAGCAGGTGGCAAAAGAATTGGTCTGGTATGAACCATGGGAAGAAGTGATCAAAGGCGAACTGCCGGATTTCGAATATTTTGTCGGCGGTGTTAGTAACCCATGTGTGAATTTGCTTGATCGGCATATTGAAAATGGCGCAGGTAATCGAACAGCGCTTATTTGGGAAAGTGAAAACGGCGATGCTAAGTTTTACACATACAATATGCTGCTTTCTGAAGTGAATCGCTTTGCTAATGTATTGAGATCTTTTGGAGTGACAAAAGGCGACTGTGTAGCCATTTATTTACCAAATCTCGCCGAGTCGTTTATTGCGATTCTTGCCTGTTTCCGGATTGGTGCCATTTATAATGCTATATTTTCCGGCTTTTCCGAGATAGCGTTAAAAGATCGTTTGATTCATTTTAAGCCAAAAATTATTATTACAGCTGATGCGACTCAGCGCCGTGGTAAAACGATCACACTGAAAGAAAAAGTGGACAACGTTATATCTGCTGTTCCCTCAACGGAGGCTATTATTGTCGTTGATCGGCTTGGAACAAATCCACCAATGAAAAAAGGACGTGATTTTTGGTGGTATCAACTGACGAAAAAAGAAAGCATCAAGTGTGAACCTGAGCGAGTAGAAGCCAATGAGCCAGGTATTGTTTTTTATACAAGCGGCACGACGGGTAATCCAAAGGGGGTTGTCCATTCGGCGATGGCATTTGTCATCCAAAACTACATTTATGCAAAATTCCATATGGATCATAAAGCAGATGATGTTTTTTGGTGTTCAGCTGATATCGGTTGGTTAACGATGCACATTTGGGGAGTTGTCGGTTCATTGGCAAACGGCGTAACGACAATGGTCTACGAAGGGGCGCCTGACTATCCAACGAATGATCGCTTTTACCAAATGATTGAAAAATATCGAGTGAATAAATGGTTTACGGCCCCGACGATCTTACGTATGTTAAAAAGTTTAGGTGACGCCCCGCTGAAAAATTATGATTTATCTTGTCTTGATGTTATTTCACTTGTTGGAGAACCCTTAGATCCAGAAACTTGGCACTGGACATATAAGGTGCTTGGCAAAGAGAAGGTTTATCTTAATAATACATGGGGGCAAACCGAAACAGCTGGTTGTCCACTTGCCAATGCAGCATGGCTTACACCAATGAAACCAGGATCAGCAGGCATATCATTTTTAGGTGCGGATATGAGAGTTGTTGATGATAACGGGAATGAAGTTGAGCCGGGGGTACTTGGGAATTTAATCATCAGAAAACCGTTCCCAATGCTTTGCCGAACATTATGGAACGATTCAGAACGTTATTATGCTTCTTATTATAGTCAAGTAGAAGGGAGTTATTTTTCCAGTGATTTAGCTCTTGTTGATGCGGATGGTCATTTTTGGGTTGTCGGCCGTTCAGATGATGTTATCATTGTTTCAGGGCATCGTCTGAGTACAATGGAGATGGAAAGTGCTGTCTTAGAAGTTGAGGGGATTGCTGAAGCAGCGGTCATCGGCGTACCAGATGATATTAAGGGAGATGTTCCGTATGTGTTCGTCCGAACTGATGAAGACTACGAGGAAACAAAAGTATTACATGACAAAATCGAGCAATCGATCATTCATCATATTGGTCGAATCGCTAAACCTGACATGATTATTTTTGTGACTGAACTGCCAAAAACGGTGAGTGGAAAAATTATGCGCCGCTTGCTCCGCGAAATTGTAGCAACTGGAGCTGTTTCTGGTGATATAACTGGCTTGGAGAATCCTAGTGTCATTGAACATTTGAAAAACATCGTTCATAAGAAAATGCACTATAGTAATTAGGTAAACTATTGTCTGAAGAAATGCGATTGAATTTCAAAGTCAAAATGGTATGCTATAGCCAATTTGAAAGGGAATATAGGAAGGACATTTGATTCACATCAATCGATTTAATAATATTAGAAAGAAGTAAGTAAGAGGAAGTTAGATTGTTGAATCTAACTTCCTTTTTAGTGTAAAGTCAATCATCATGATGTTATACAAATGAGATGACAGTGCAGCGATAATTAAACCATTCAGCCCAACTACGCTCCAAAACATTTTATTCTGTTCGTTCGATCCGTCCATGACCTGTCGTTAAATTTTTAAATTTGTATCTATCCGGTTACATGATGTAATATCATTAAATGATACATACTAAGGAGAGTTTTTATTTTATAAATGATGACTAAATACGTTTTACACAGCAATCGCTTAGACCATACATTTTAAGAAAAGGTGGTACTCATGTGTTGGAAAGAATTTCGAACGGATGCTTTTTCGCTATGAGCTTCAGAGCCGTAAAAGCAATTGATGTGAGAGGATTGCGGTATTACGTTTATCGCAAGAAATAAATAAACAGATTGTAATCATTCACACGGTGTATATGTTAATTGGAGTGATAACGCGATGTCTACCAAGACAAATTCGATGAATCATACAAGAGTAACCCGTTTTTTAAACTGGATTGAACGGATTGGAAACAAGTTACCTGATCCCTTCATGCTGTTTATTACATTAGCTGGGTTAACGATCATTTTATCTTGGGTCATTTCTTTATTTGATGTATCTTTCATTATGCCTGGCGAGGATAAAGAGGTTGTGATAAAAAATCTTGCTTCGGCTGACGGATTACAATACATGCTCACATCTATGATCGATAATTTTGTTGGTTTTAAACCTCTTGGCATTGTTTTGACAATGATGCTTGGAATTGGACTAGCGAACCAAGTTGGGTTATTAGAAACGTTTATTAAAAGCACTATTTTAAAAGCCCCGCCATCAATGATCACTTATGCCGTCATTTTTACGGGCATTTTAGGAAACCTTGCAGCGGATGCGGCTTTTATTATCGTACCGCCACTGGCAGCAATGGTGTTCTACAATGTGGGGCGTCATCCTTTGGCGGGATTAGCCGCGGGATTTGCCGGCGTTGGCGCAGGCTTTACAGCAAATATCATTGTGTCCAATACCGATGCCGTACTATCAACCATCTCTTTAGAAGTAATGGAATCGATCAACACAACAGTCACTGTAACGCCGGTTGATAATTGGTACTTTATGTTAACTTCTGTCTTTATCCTTTCGATATCCGGCGTCTTGGTTACTGAAAAGATTGTCGAACCTCGGCTCGGCAAATATGAAGGTCACGCTCAAAATGAGTTTAAAGCAGTTCAACCCATTGAAAAACGCGCATTGCGCAACGCAGCTTTTGCAGCTGTCGGTTATATGACCATTTTGTTGTTTGTTCTTTTTTTACCATCATCGCCTTTGCGAAACGAAAAAGGAGGGCTTATTCCTTCACCGTTCATCGATGGCATTGTACCTATCATTATGCTGTTTTTTATCACTGTTGCTGTTGTTTACGGAGTGTCGACAAAAAAGATTGCAAACACTCGCTCGATCGGTCAGCTGTTAGGTAATGCAGTTAGTGATCTGTCTAGTTTCATTGTATTAGTTTTTGCCGCAGCGCAATTTATTTCTTATTTCGAGTGGACGAATATCGGCTCGTGGATCGCAGTAACCGGAGCATCTTTTCTTGAATCAGCTGGGATGACAGGAATCGGTATTATTATTGCTTTTGTATTGTTCACAGCCCTTTTGAATCTACTGATTTTTAGTGGATCAGCACAATGGGCCCTTGAAGCACCCATTTTTTTAAAAATGTTTTATTTTCTTGGTTATCACCCGGCATTTATACAGGCAGCTTACCGGATTGCTGATTCGTCAACGAATATTATCACGCCGATGAATCCTTACTTTGTTATTGTTTTAGCGTTTATGAAGGAATACGATAAACAAGCAGGTATAGGAACATTAATTGCTTTAATGCTTCCATACAGTTTCACATTTCTTACCATATGGATTTTGTTATTATTAGCTTTTGTTGTTTTAGGCATACCTTTTGGACCAGGTGTTGGCGTTTATTTATAAAATATAAAAGAGGAGAGACGATGTTTTATACGCATGAGCGCTCACTTCTCTTTGTCGAATGAGAACAAGGTCAAATCAGAACAGTTATAAAACCGGTAAACTCGATGAATACGCTGAAAAATTTGCAGTAAACGATTGTTACTCTTTATTTTGATTGTATGTTAAAATATAGCTTGAAACAAAGAGCAGTAAGAGAGGTTCAATATGTAATTGTTTGAGCCGAATGAAACATCACGATCGTTAACAGAAAAAGAGGCGATTTGATTGGAACAAGCCATAGGGGTCATTGATTCGGGCGTTGGCGGTTTAACAGTCGCCCAAGAATTAATGCGGCAGTTACCCCACGAAAGATTGATATATTTAGGCGATACCCTGCGCTGTCCATATGGGCCAAGGCCGGAACATGAGGTACGGCAGTTTACGTGGCAAATGGCCCGATTTTTGTTGAAAAAAAACATTAAAATGCTTGTTATTGCTTGCAACACAGCAACAGCTTTCGCATTGACGGATCTTCAAAAAAAGCTGGATATTCCAGTAATAGGCGTGATTCAACCTGGTTCAAGAACGGCCATTAAGTCAACGACGACGAATCATGTCGGTGTCATAGGTACAGAAGGAACCATTCGCAGCCAAGCGTACCACAATACATTGAAGCAGATTAAACCGGAAATTTCTGTACAAGCTCTTGCATGTCCTACTTTTGTTCCGTTGGTCGAGCAAGGGATTCTGTCGGGACAGTATGCTAATCGAGTTGTCAAACATGCGCTCAAACCGCTCATGGAAAACCATTCTATGGATACGCTGATCCTTGGCTGCACGCACTATCCTCTCTTAAAGAACGTCATTCAAAATGTAATGGGCGAACATATAGCGATTATTTCCTCAAGTGAAGAAACAGCACGAGAAACGAGCACCATTTTAGAAGTACATCAGTTAGCGGCGAAAAATGTAAGCAAACCCGAACATCAATTTTATACAACTGGGGATTTACATATGTTCGCTCAAATTGCTAAAACGCTTTTTAATCGTTCGGGTATACACATACCGGATTTAACCATTCATAAAGCGGTAATAGATTAGTATAGAACTCCATTGCACTATGGGGTTCTTTTTTAATTTTAATGAAGCTGGTGCGTATTGATATAGAAGAAAATTCGTATTTTGTGTGGTCTAAATTTACAAATAGCTCGTATACATATAGTACAAACCATCGTAGGAGGGAATGGCATGCGGTTGCGGGGAATGTGGTTTTCGACGTTTGCAGTTTTTTTAATAATCGTATTGACCGGATGTTTTCAAGGTGAACAATCATTAGAGGAAATGGATCCTCCTGATGATCAAGAAGTCGTCGATGGCGAGGATGGCAAAGAAAATGATGATGAAACAGGTGATACAGATCAGGAAATAGCCGAAGAGGAAGACGAAAACGATGCCCCAGATGAAGAAGATGAGGCAGCGGATGAATCAACGCAGATGGTCGAAAGGCAATTGTTTTTACTTGATAAAGACGGTATGGTTGCTCCGCAAATATTAGAGTTACCGGCGCAGGAAGATAAAGAGGTAGCTACACAAGCTTTAGAATACTTAGTGCGAGGGGGACCGGTGACTTCGTTGTTACCAAATGGTTTTCAAGCGGTGTTGCCTGAGGGAACGGAGGTGCTTGGGCTTGATTTACAGGAAGATGGGACGATGGTTGTCGATCTGTCTGAAGAATTTACCGATTATGATGCCGACGATGAATTAAAAATATTACAAGCAATGACGTATACATTAACACAGTTCGATAGTGTAGAACAAATTCAGTTAATGATTAACGGTGAAATGCAAGAAGAAATGCCGGTTGATGGCACTCCTATTGGCGATGGATATTCACGGGCAAATGGCATCAATATTTTGGGGATAGATACAATAGATCTCGTTAACAGTCAGGCGGTGACGATGTATTATCCAGCTGTCCATAATGATAACAATTACTTTGTCCCTGTAACACAACATGTTGAAATGGATGACGACGATCGATATGCCGCGATTGTCGAGACATTAATTGAGGGTCCAGGGTATAATTCGAATTTGCTGCATGTGTTTAATACTCATACACTGCTTACAGAAAAACCGGAACTAAAAGACGGTGTATTGGAACTTATGTTTAACGATGGCATATTAAAAGATACAGAAGAGTCTATCGTTTCAGATGAAGTTATGGAAACTCTCGTTCGAACATTGACGGAATGGGATGAAGTCGATGCAGTTCAAGTGAATGTCGAAAATGTGGAACAAGTCATGAATGAAAGCGGAGAAGTTTACGAGGAACCGGTCACGAAACAGATGTTTATCCCTACAGAAAAAATGTAATGTAGAGGCTCTTGTTTTAGCCTCTTTTTCTTTACGTTTAGATGTATGAATGTATCGCTTTGGTGAAAAATATGTTAAGCTGTAAGTTGGAACAAGGAGGAAGAAGCATGAAACGCAATAGAGAAAACATGAACCGTTTGCGACCAGTGCATATCATTACAAATTTTATAAAACATCCGGAGGGATCGGTGCTCATTCAAGTAGGCGATACAAAGGTGATTTGTAACGCAAGCATTGAAGATCGGGTGCCTCCATTTATGCGCGGGACAGGTAAAGGATGGATTACCGCTGAGTATGCCATGCTTCCCCGAGCTACCGAACAGCGTAATATCCGCGAATCATCCAAAGGTAAAGTATCCGGCAGGACAATGGAAATTCAGCGGCTGATCGGGAGGGCCTTGCGTTCTGTCGTTGATTTAAATAACATCGGTGAGCGAACGGTTTGGGTTGATTGTGACGTGATCCAGGCCGATGGCGGTACAAGGACGGCATCGATATCCGGTGCATTTGTCGCCGTTGTTCTTGCATTTGGTACACTGATAAAAAATAAAACGATTGAAAAAATGCCTGTCACCGATTTTCTTGCTGCTACGTCGGTCGGGGTATTGCCTGATGGAACTGAAGTATTGGATTTAAACTATGCCGAGGATTCGCAAGCATCTGTTGATATGAACATTGTCATGACCGGTTCGGGAGAATTTGTAGAAATCCAAGGAACTGGAGAAGAAGCAACGTTTACAAATGACCAGCTGTTAACGATGCTAGAAATGGCAAATCATGGTATACAAACGATTATTGAAAAACAGAAAGAAATATTAGGTGAATGGACAAAACATATTGGAGAAACAGCTAATCATCAAGGTGGCACAACATGAAATCCATTATTGTCGCGACAAAAAACGAGGGTAAAATGAAAGAATTCAAAGATTTTTTTAATACATATGGACTGAAGGCTATTTCACTGCTGGAACTTTCAGAATCCATTCCCGATATTCAGGAAACAGGCGACACGTTTAGTGAAAATGCAGCATTGAAGGCTGAAGCGATCGCTAATCATCTCAAACGGCCGGTTCTTGCAGATGATTCAGGATTAGTCATTGATGCACTCGGTGGTAAACCTGGTGTTTATTCAGCCCGTTATGCTGGCGAATACGCAAACGATCAGGAAAACGTTGATAAAGTTCTTCGTGAAATGCAGGATATACCTCCCCATAATCGTTCAGCGCGATTCATTTGTGTACTTGCCATTGCTCAGCCTGATGAAAAAACCATTTTTAAAGAAGGTTCTTGTGAAGGTACGATTGCATTTAAACCGATGGGTGATCGCGGTTTTGGCTATGATCCTATTTTTATTCCCAAAGGCTATACTAAGACAATGGCTGAGCTACCATCTGAGGAAAAAAATAAGATAAGTCATCGAAAAAATGCATTTAATCGACTAAAAAATTGGCTTAAGACGATCAGTGGATAAAGGTAGGGTTCGCCATATGGTTAAAGTGTTGATAACAAGTGACAGTCATGGGTTAACTGAGGAATTGTCGAATATAAAAGAACAAGTTTCTACACGGCATATGATACATTGTGGGGATTCAGAATTAGACATGGATGCTCCCGAGCTTAGTGGCTTTTTAAAAGTAGCTGGGAATTGTGATGATGATGTGCGTTTTCCGAATGAACAAACAACCTCTATACACGGGCTATCTTTTTTCATTACGCATGGACATCTATACCGTGTGAAGAGCGGCCTGCATACATTGTCATATCGAGCAGAGGAAGTGCAAGCCGATATTATTTGTTTTGGACACACCCATATAGCAGGATGCGAGCAAATTGGTCGTCAATTATTTATAAATCCTGGTAGTATTCGTTTGCCGAGAAATCGTACAGAACGAACATATGCGGTTGTAGAATGGGAAGATTTTCATGATGTTCGTGTTCATTTTTATACACTAACCGGTTATCGGGTGGACGACTTATCCGCTCGCTTCTCCTTGTCGGAAAAATAATCAATTCTGGAAACAGTCATGGCAGTGATGCTATGACTGTTTATCTTCCAAGTTATGGCGTATACGTATTGACAAAAATACAAATCATGCATATAATAATCTTTGTCCGTTGGTCATTTCGATAAAGGCATATAAATTAAATGCGGGTGTAGTTTAGTGGTAAAACCTCAGCCTTCCAAGCTGATGACGTGGGTTCGATTCCCATCACCCGCTCCATATATTAATGTCTCAGTAGCTCAGCTGGATAGAGCAACAGCCTTCTAAGCTGTAGGTCGCAGGTTCGAATCCTGCCTGGGACGTTCTTGCACTCAATGCGTGTAACTTTAAAGAATTAACACATTCGGAAAACCGCCCATAAACGTTGATAAATCAATGTTTTGGGCGGTTTTCTATTTTACCCTTTCCGTGTAGAATTCGAATGAATTCAGATGAATATTTTTCTATGCTACACAAATACTACACAAAAACACCGGTTTTGGAAAAAACTGGAGTAATCGACACTACACAACACTACACAAGAAAATTTTGAGTGTGCTTGTGTAGTGCTATGTCCCGCAAACCCTTTATACATATAGGTTTATAGCGCTACACATTTGCTTCGAGAAGACCCGAAAAACCTCGAAAAGATAATCGACACTTAAAATAATTCCCAAAAATTAAAGTGTAGTATCATGATTGCACTACA
>DATGUP010000003.1:0-554427 GCA_035301265.1 Bacillota bacterium | reverse complement strand
AGTACGTTCAGCTTTTTCTGTATAAAATTTCGCTGAGCGTACACTTTTTCTTTTTATAAATCTTTAGCTTAAAACAAGAAAATTAAGTGTTAGCTAAAATACGCTGAACTTACCTGAAATGAACTTAACCATTTCCATCCCTCGGGTGATCCTGCACCATCACAAGAAGATATTCACGTTACAAAAAGGTTGGCAGAAGCCGGAAAGTTTGTCGGCATTCATCTGTTGGATCATTTAATCATAGGTGATCGAAAATTTGTTTCCTTGAAAGAAAAAGGGTATCTGTAAACACTATCTATTTTTTAATTTTTTTCGTATAATTGTATAGACGAGCCAAATTGTCGGCGCCATTTTTTTCATGTATTAAAGAAAGGAAATTCAGCTTTTCATGAAAAATGGCGCCTATTATACTTATATATGTAGAAGTATTGTCGTGTCACTTTTAAGGTGGATTAAGAAAAAGGGTATTTGTTGCTGTTATCTTGTATTGCAACACATACCATTAATCGTTATAGTAAAGCTACAGACAACGCGAGATTGGCGATGGAAAGGGAGATTTATTTGGCAAAATTCAGTTTTTCACAAGATTTAGGTATCGATCTGGGCACGGCAAATACTTTAGTCTTTGTTAAAGGTAAAGGTGTAGTATTAAGAGAGCCGTCTGTTGTGGCCAAAAATTTAGAAACCGGTACGATTGAAGCGGTTGGACATGAGGCCCGAAATATGATCGGTAGAACACCTGCTAATATTTCCGTAATCCGACCGATGCGCGACGGTGTGATCGCCGATTATGAGACAACCGCCGTTATGCTGAAATATTTTATTAAAAAGGCTATGCGCAAGCGTTCATTTATTGCCAGGAAGCCAAATGTGATGATATGCGTGCCTTCAGGCATAACAATGGTTGAAGAACGGGCTGTTATTGACGCCTCAAAACAAGCGGGTGCAAAAGAAGCTTACCCCATTGCCGAACCATTTGCGGCGGCTATCGGCGCAGGGCTTCCTGTCTGGGAGCCAACAGGCAGCATGGTCGTTGACATCGGTGGCGGCACTACAGAAGTGGCTATCATCTCGTTAGGTGGAATTGTCACTAGCCGTTCTATTCGAACGGGCGGAGATAATATGGATGAGGCGATTATTCAAAATGTACGGAAACATTATAATTTAATGATTGGAGAGCGTTCGGCAGAGACAATTAAGCTGGATATTGGCATAGCGGGTGAAGTCACCGAAGATATTAAAATCGATATTCGCGGACGCGGTCTCTTGACAGGTTTGCCGCAAACTATTACGATTTCCGCATATGAGGTAGCAGATTACTTAAAGGACACTGTTGATGCGATTGTTGATACAGTGAAACATACACTCGAGAAAACGCCTCCCGAATTAGCTGCTGATATCACGGATCGAGGTATTGTGCTTTCGGGAGGTGGTTCGCTGCTTAAAAAATTGGATGATATGATTAGCAATGAAACAAAAATGCCGGTATTTGTTGCCGAAGCTCCATTGGATAGCGTAGCGATCGGAACCGGTAAATCATTGGACTATATTCAACATTTTCGCACACGTCCTAATGTATCTTCACGTCCCACAGTCGAGTAAGTAGGTGTATGTATGCAATTTTTCACGAAGAAGCGATTGTTTATCTTACTAATAGGTATTATTTTCGTTGTGACATTAATCGGGTTTTCCTTAAGTGATCGTGATAACCAGACGACAGCCGAGCAATTCGTCAGTGATATGGTCGGCTGGGCGCAAACTGCTGTACATATCCCAGTCAATGGGGTGACATCCTTTTTTTCTAATTTGGATGATCTAAAAAACACGTATAGCGAAAACCGATTGCTTAAAGAAAAACTAGCCCAATACAAAAACTTGATTTATGAAGTACAGGAATTAAGAAAAGAAAACGAAGAATTACGAAAAACTTTGGATAAAACAAACTCATTGAGGGATTTTAATCCTATTCAAGCAACGGTTGTGGCGCGCTCCCCTGAACGATGGGTGGAACAGGTGACCATTAACAAAGGAACAATGGATGGCGTAGAAGACAATATGGCAGTGATCACAGCCGACGGCATGATTGGAAAAATCCAGAGCGCATCTTCCTTCACATCAACCGTGCAGCTGCTCACGGGTATTGACCAATTCAATCGCATTTCAGCCACTATAGCTCGTGAAGAAGGTAACGATGTTTTCGGGTTAATTGAATCATATGATAGAAAAACCCATTCGCTGTTATTTAAAATCATTGATGAATCCGATAAAGAAATTGAAGAAGGAGAAATGGTCGTATCATCGGGCCTTGGTGGCATATTTCCGGCAGGACTGCCAATAGGAAAAGTAAAAGAAATTGCACCTGATCAATACGGTTTAACAAACATAGCGCTTGTGGAACCTGCAGCAAATATGTATGACATCGATAATGTTATCGTGGTTGAACGGGTTATGAACGGTGATGCAGAAATGGAAAACAACAGTGAGGAGGAAGAAAGGGAATGAAACGTTTGTATTTGCCTTTTTTTCTCTTCCTGTTTATGATACTAGAAGGCGTTGCCATCGATGTTTTGCCGACTACCCTTGCCACAGGTCATACATTTATCGTTCCGCATTGGGTATTAGTTTTTCTTGTTTTGATCAGTATGTTTTATGATCGAGAAAACACATATTTTTCGGTCATTTATGGCATTTTATTTGGCCTTTTGGTTGATGTTGCGTATACGGGAATCCTTGGGGTATACATGTTTAGCTATGGGATCGGTATTTATGTCGTCCGGGCTTTGCGAAATGTTTTCCATGCCAATTTTTATGTTGCCCTTATGCAAGGAACACTCGCCATTTTGATTGCCGATGTGATGATCAATATCATTTTTCATATAATTGGAATGGCTGATATAGCGCTGGAAAACTATATGATCTATCGTTTATTACCTACCGTTTTGGCGAACTTAGTATTTTTAATGGTCTTATATCCTGTTATGGCAAAACGTTTACTAAAGTGGGGAAGCCAACATTCAATTGATGGATCGGGGCTTGCCGGTCGATGATTGAGTTTTCCTATTTATTTTTGAACGAATCCGGTACGTTACGAGGTGAAAACACGTGTCTGCTAATAAACAGCGTGTAACGATAAAGGGGACAAGGGATGGGTTGAATATTTTTATCGAGGATACATGTTCGTTTCATGAGGCAATGGCTGACCTTCACGAAAAAATCGTTGAAAGTGAACGAACAAATGATAAACAACCTGTCCCGGTAACGGTTAAAATTGGTAACCGTTATGTGGATAACGAACAACAAACGGATATAACCGAACTGATAGAAACAAATAGTAATTTGCAAGTTAAAAAGATTGAATCCAACGTCATACATAAAGAGCAGGCCTTGGCATGGAAAGAAGAAAGCGAAGTAAAGATCGTCAATCGTATGATAAGATCCGGGCAAGTTCTCGATATAAAAGGGGATTTGCTCTTAATCGGTGATGTGAATCCGGGTGGGCTTGTTATTTCAACTGGCAATATTTATATTATGGGAAATCTATTTGGAATTGCCCATGCTGGTTCCGGTGGCGACAGAAAAGCTATCATTGCCGCATCTTATATGAAGCCAAGCCAGTTGCGCATTGCTGATTATATTAGTCGTGCACCAGATTACGATAGTGAAGGCGTTTATATGGAATGTGGTTTTATTGATGAGAAGATCGATCAAATCATCATTGACCGGCTGCAAGTTTTATCAACAATGCGAAAAGATCTCAGCGCTTTTGAAAGGAGAATGTTTAATGGGTGAGGCGATTGTCATAACTTCCGGAAAAGGCGGCGTTGGCAAAACGACAACAACTGTTAATATTGGTACAGCTTTAGCACTTATGGATAAAAAAGTATGTTTAATTGATACAGATATTGGTCTTCGAAACTTAGATGTGGTCATGGGGCTGGAAAACCGTATTATTTATGATATTGTTGATGTCATTGAGGGGCGTTGCAAATTAAAACAAGCACTGATCAAAGATAAACGATTTGACGATTTAGCATTGCTTCCAGCTGCCCAAACGAGCGATAAAACAGCGGTTACAGCGGAAGGTATGAAACAGATTATTGCTGAGCTGAAACACGATTACGATTACATCATCATTGACTGTCCGGCTGGTATTGAACAAGGTTTTCAAAACGCCATATCCGGTGCCGATAAAGCGATTGTTATAACCACACCGGAAAAATCAAGTGTACGTGATGCCGATCGCATCATCGGCCTGCTTGAAAATGAAGAAATTGATCCGCCAAAAATGATCATCAATCGAATTCGTCAGCACATGATGAAAAATGGTGATATGATGGATATCGACGAAATCGTGCAAGTGCTTTCTATCGATTTACTCGGGATTGTGATTGACGATGAAGCAGTGATTAAAGCCGCCCACCAAGGTGAACCTGTTGCCTTTCATCCCCATTCTAAAGCATCGATTGCCTATCGAAATATTGCCCGACGAATTTTAGGCGAAACAGTTCCGCTACAATCGCTGGAAGAAGAAAAAGGAATGCTCCAAAAAGTTAAGAAATTTTTTGGTATCGGTTCTTGACTGTAACGGCAAACATCACCATTTGACGATGAATGTCTTCAATGGCCGTCTCGATTTTTCTATGTCTATTTTCACCCTCGTCCTCATACACTTGTACAAAAGGTGTGGTGGAGGACTGTGTGAAGATGAATAAAAAGATTAAACATGTACGCAAATCGATTGAACGGCGTAAAAAATCGCGTGGATTTTGGTCCAAAGAAGAGCCTTTCAAACAGATAAATCCGGTCCTGCCAAATGATGAGGAAAAGCATGGTTATTTTCCACTTGTGACCGGGGAATCTACCTCCAAATCGTCAAAATCCTCACTGCTGGCCGGATACGTTGTAAAAGGAATCTTATCGGTTTTGCTGTTTTTGGCAGCGGCATTCATATTAGAAACAGAAATGCCGTTTTTTTCTACTGCCAAAAGTTGGACAAGCACTGCGTTGACAAGAGAATTCCCTTTTGCTCGTATAAATAAATGGTATCAAGAAACATTTGGAGCACCCTTAGGACACCAACCGGAGGATTCAAATGATCCAGATGGATTAGCCCTTCCGGTCGATGGTACTATAAGTGAATCGTTTCAAGCCAATGGATACGGTGTCATGATTGCGGCTGATGAACCGACTGAAGTCACTGCACTCGAGGACGGCGTTGTCACGTTTGCAGGAAATGATCGCAAGACGAATAAAACAGTTGTCATACAACATGCCGATAACAGCACTACAACATATGGTTATCTACAATCCATCGATGTCCACCTGTACCAGTCTATCCAAAGCAATCAACGGTTAGGAACTTTTGTCAGTACACAAGAGAACAGTCATCTTTATTTTTCCATTGAGAAAGACAATCAATACATCGATCCGGTACAGGTGATCCAAGTTGATGACCGCTCGTAAATCCTTGCCCCCTATTCATTTGCATCCAATTCTCATGTTGTTTATTGCGATTGCTTTTTTAACAGGGACCTTTGTCGAATTATTGATCATTTTTTGTATTGTTTTATTTCATGAGCTTGGTCATTATTCGATGGCCCTATTGTTCAAATGGCGTATCCAGGGAATTGTATTATGGATATTTGGAGGGGTGATGGAAACAGATGAATACGGAAATAGACCGCTTTATGAGGAGTTACTCGTTACCATAGCAGGGCCTTTTCAACATATTGTTCTTTACTTAATACTTTTTCTTGGAATGTTACTGAATTTTCTCCCTTCATCCATATTAGAAATGGCGCTTTATTATAATTCATTGATTTTGTTTTTCAATTTAATACCGATATGGCCATTAGATGGGGGTAAATTTTTATTTCTTTTGTTGTCGTATTGGCTGCCGTACAAGACCGCTCATCAGACAATTATTTTGTTGTCGATCTTCTTGAGTTTTATTTTGGCATGCGTTTTTCTCTTCTTCATGCCGTTTTCACTCAGTGCTTTTTGCATCGCTTTATTTTTAGCAGCGGAAAACCGCGTTGAATGGAAACGAAGGTATTATGTATTTATCCGTTTTTTACTCGAACGTTACCAGAATGGCAATGTTGTCAAAGTAGTCGACCCAATCGTTATTTCCCATCATGCTTCATTAATGGATGTTTTTGCTCAATTCAGACGTGAAAAAAAACATGCTATTTATGTAACGTATCCAGGCAATAGACGTAAGACGATGGATGAAAATGATTGCCTGTATTGTTTTTTTCAGAAAAGGCGTTATGATCTGACAATTGGTGATATCGCTGATGAAATTGCGTAATGACTGAATGTGTCATTGACATGCATGGCGAAGCATGATATAGTATTTTTGTTATTTAACGTAGCACCAGTGCTACAACCGCACAGAACAGGTTACAAATCCAGTGTGTGGATACCTGTATGGCGAGTCTTAGTGATCAGGGAGGTGCAAATGATGTATGCAATTATCGAAGCAGGCGGTAAGCAGTTAAAAGTAGAAGAAGGACAGGAAATCTACGTTGAAAAAATAGCCGCCGAACCGAATGAAACAGTCACTTTTGACAAAGTGCTTTTTGTTGGCGGTGACGATGTCAAAATCGGATCCCCATATGTCGAAGGGGCGAATGTAACGGCCAAGGTAGAAAAGCATGGACGTCAGAAAAAAATCACAGTCTTTAAATACAAACCAAAGAAAAACTACCATCGTAAGCAAGGCCATCGTCAGCCGTATACAAAATTGGTCGTTGACAAGATCAATGCATAAGGACATTGGTATATGATCTATGTAACCGTCACTCGATCAAGTGATCGAATAGCTGCTTTTGAACTGACCGGACATGCCGACAGCGGACCGTACGGATATGATTTAGTATGCGCCGGTGTATCGGCTGTGTCTTTTGGCACAATCAACGCTGTTATGAAATGTTGTGATGTCGAACTGGATATTGAGCAAGGACATGAAGGGGGCTACCTTCATGTATCTATTCCAGACACAATACAAGACAGCCAAATGGAAAAAGTCCAGTTGCTTCTAGAAGGAATGCTTGTCGCTTTGGAAACGATAGAGCGCGACTATGGTCAATTTATAAAAATTTACGATGAGTGAGTAGGAGGTGTGTGGCATGTTGCGTCTTAATCTGCAATTTTTTGCGCAGAAAAAAGGGGTTGGCAGTTCACGAAATGGTCGTGATTCTGAATCCAAACGCCTCGGGGCTAAACGCGGTGACGGACAGTTTGTGACCGGGGGATCGATTCTTTATCGTCAACGCGGGACTAAAGTTTATCCTGGTAAAAACGTTGGCCGTGGCGGAGACGATACATTGTTCGCAAAGATTGATGGTGTTGTAAAATTCGAACGTTCTGGTCGTGATCGTAAAAAGGTTAGTGTTTATCCCGTTGCACAGGAAGCATAAAGATATTCAGATCAAGATCCGATTCGACTGTAAAGAATCGGATCTTTTTCATTCAACTCAACATAGCCTAAAATATCTGGTATAATCGCCATAATAACGAAAGGGGATGGGGATGGAAGATAGCGATATTTTAGCCATATTACGCCAATACCGCCATGATTTAATGAACCATCTGCAAATCATTCAAGGTTATGCGACATTAGGGCAAGTTGACAAAGTAAAACAGAAAATAGACGAATATGTGAAAGAATTAAATAAGGAACGAAAGTTAGTCAATTTAAACGCGCCATCGTTCGCTCTATGGCTTATCCAGTTTAATGGGATACATACGAATATTCAGTTGACATACGATATACATATAGATTATGCGAATTTAGAATCAATCGATGTACCATTGACGAATCAATGTGACCGTGTAATGGCACTTGTGAAAAAACATATAGAGCAAAATGTGTTTTATGAAGGAACGTTAACTGTCATGTTAACCGCTGCGGACGATTTGGAATGCCGTATCGCGTTTCAAGGTCATTTCACCTGCCCGGAACGATTAGAAAATCATTTGCAAACCATTCAGGCGCCTTTTCCTTTGCAGCAAATAGATGTGGATGAATCAAGCATGTCATGCGTTTTAACGATACCGAAGCACAAGAGGTGAGAAAATGTTTGTCGATCAAGTCAGTCTATACGTAAAAGGTGGCGATGGTGGAGATGGTCTTGTTGCCTATCGTCGCGAAAAATATGTCCCAAAGGGCGGTCCTGCTGGCGGAGATGGTGGTAACGGTGGTGATGTGATTTTTAAAGTCGATGAAGGGTTGAATACGCTGCTGGATCTTCGCTATAACCGGCACTATAAGGCTAAACGTGGCGAAAATGGCATGTCGAAGGGTCGGCATGGGAAAGATGCTGAACCGCTCATTGTTTCAGTTCCCCCAGGCACAACAGTGATGGATGAAGAGACGGGAGAGATCATTGCTGATTTAACAACCCATGCTCAACAGGTCGTCATTGCTAAGGGAGGACGAGGTGGGCGAGGAAACATCCGCTTTGCGACTCCACGTAATCCAGCGCCGGAGATTGCTGAAAAAGGCGAACCAGGCATGGAACGGCGTGTAAAAGTAGAATTAAAACTTATTGCTGACGTCGGTCTTATCGGTTTTCCAAGTGTGGGTAAATCAACTATTCTGTCTATTGTTAGTGCAGCAAAGCCGAAAATTGCCGATTATCATTTTACAACACTTGCCCCAAACCTTGGTGTTGTGCAAACGGGCGATGAGCGCAGTTTCGTTATGGCCGATTTGCCAGGGTTGATTGAAGGTGCTCATGCGGGAGTTGGACTGGGTCACCAGTTTCTTCGGCATGTAGAGCGTACGAGAGTCCTCGTTCATGTTATTGATATGGGTGGGGCTGAGGGTAGAGATCCTTATGATGATTTTTTAAAAATTCATCAAGAGTTAAAAGCGTATGACCCTCGATTAGTGGAAAGACCACAAATCATTGCTGCTAATAAAATGGACATGCCAGGGGCAGAAGAACGCTTGCATCGTTTTAACGAACAATTGAGGGAGAAGTACCCGGTTTATCAGATTTCAGCGTTGACAAAGACAGGTATTCAGGAACTGTTATATGCTATTGCTGACAAGCTTGATAAGATTCCAAAAGCAGAACCGGAAACAGCTCGTGCAAAGAGGACCGTTGTGTACCGTCATGAAAAAGAAACACCTCCCTTTGAAATTTCTCGCGATAGCGATGGGGCTTTTGTTTTGTCGGGTGAAAAAGTTGAAAAGTTATTTAAAATGACCGATTTCACACGCGATCAATCTGTTCGGCGTTTTGCTAGACAGCTCCGCGGCATGGGAGTTGATGACGAATTGAGAAAACGAGGTGCTAAAGACGGAGACACTGTTCGATTGTTAGGTTTTGAATTTGAATTTATTGAATAGATTATTGAAACGGCTGCCCACGATAGATTTAGTGGGCACTTTTTATGAAAAAATTCATACTTGTTTAAGTTCAACTTTTGTCATTTCTGTGCATATGTTGTTAAAGAGTAATCTGCCCAGAAATGAAAGGAGTTTGAATGAACTTGAAAATTCACGTTGTACAAAAAGGTGATACGCTTTGGGATATCGCAGAAAAACATGGTGTGGATTTTGAACAGCTCGAACAAGTGAATTCACAATTATCGAGTCCAGATATGATCATGCCTGGCATGAAAATAAAAATACCGAGCACACAGAAAGCGGTCAAAGCGAAAGAGGTGCCTATGCAAGAGGAGAAAAAAGAGAAAACAGAAAAACCGTATACGAACTTATCTCCTAAACCGATGCCGGTGATTGAGGAAGATGATACGCATAAGCCGAAAGATGTTACCGCGGAGTGGCCTAAACACCTGCCACAAGCGCCATATGGAGCGCCTGTTAAGCATTTCAATCATAGTCAAGGATCGCACGAATCACCTTTTGACCACATACAGCATAAGACCGAAGATTCACCATCAGAAGGCGGTGATAAAGCCGGGTATGAACTGAAACAACCAGCAGAGAAATATACGAAAGAGATGACGATAAACGAACATGAGAAACAATACGAGGGAACAAAAAAGATAAAGCCGAGTATAAACGACATGGCACTCCATACACCGATGATTCCTTCACACCATCCACAACAAGTACCGATGATGCCGATGTGGTGCTATCCTATGCCATACGTTCCGCCTGGATACATGCCCATGATGAACCCAATGGATGCAGGTGAATGTATGATGCATCCCCCTGTGTCAAATGTCTATATGAAACAGAACAGTTGGCATAAGCCAAAACAAAATATGGAAATGCCTCCAATGCCGTCTTATGCGCAAGGGAAAACAAATTACGGCTGTCAATCGTCTGCGCCGCATAAGTCAAATTATCCGCCAAATCTGTTGACACAACATCCCCAAACATTCGATCATAATCATATGCCACCGTATGCCAACATGCCACATACAGCTATGCATCCTGCTTTGGCCAAGAATACGACTTATGAATATCCCAATCCAACACCGCCACAATTCCCGATGTTTGACGATCGCAACAATGGGAATGAACCGAAAAATGAATAACCATTATTAACAGAGACGATGATGAACACAATCGTCTCTTTTCTTCTTTTATACTGGGAGAGCACATTTTTCATTATAATTCCAGTTGTGTCCGTAAAGAGTGATTTAATATTTTCTTTTTTGACATGTTGCGTAACGAAACTGAAATAGATTAGGAAAAACATTGCAATTTTTTTAAATAGCACAACGCACATGCTACAATCAATATGGGATAAAGTTTAAAAAGGGGCGAACATGATGGAACAGGAAATTAATGCCATCGTACAATGGTTGCAAAAACAAGTTGACGAAACGAATACTAACGGTTTAATTGTTGGTGTAAGCGGCGGGTTGGATTCTGCCGTTGTGGCTTACCTTATCCAACGCGCTTGTCCTGATCGCTCATTAGCAGCGATCATGCCGATCAACACAAGCCATGCGAATATGGAAGATGCTAGGAAAGTGGTTGAGGGCGCTGGGATTGATCATGTTACGATCGATTTAACGGAAACACAAGAATTGATGTACAGCCATATTGCAAAAATGATTCGTCAAAAAGGTGATTTTAGTCCGGAAAATGACCAACTAGCGGCTGCAAATCTGCGAGCAAGGCTTAGAATGAGTACATTGTATACATTAGCCACGCATTATCATTATTTAGTCGTTGGTACCGATAATGCATCTGAATGGCACACCGGTTATTTTACAAAATATGGCGATGGCGGCGTCGACATTCAACCTATTATCGATTTTACAAAAAGAGAAGTGCGGGAAATGGCTATAGCTTTAGGTGTGCCGGATGACGTTGTTTATAAACAACCTAGCGCAGATCTTTGGGAAGGTCAAACTGATGAGGCGGAAATGGGAGTAGCGTACGATGTGATTGATGCCTATCTGAAAGGGATGGAAATACCAAAAAAGGATCAAGAACGCATTGAAATGATGCATACACGGACGGCACATAAACGCGAGCCACTGCCTAAGTTTAGACGCCCGTCTTTTGATCAATGAACATTTGGCTTTTTACGAGCTGCATAAAAAAGCTTCCCTAAACCAAACTAGGTGTAAGGGAGGTTTTTATATGAAATATATCATGCCGTGGTTTTTGTTCTTTCTGTTGTTGATGGGATGTTCAACCAATGGAAATGACGCCTACCCGAATCAAGAAAAACCACATACAAAACCGATTCGCTATGAAACAGATGGAGAACGAAATAAACGAATGGGACAAGATAATGCTCAAGAATATCCTAAATACCGCCATCGCGGACCGGGAGCTGGCCAAAAAGAGAGAAATTATTCGGATATCTTTACTAACGAGGAATCAGAACAAATTTCCGAACGTGTGATGAATTATGAAGAGGTTAATCTCGCCCAGACAGCTTCGATGGATGATCGGGTAGTTGTAGCCGTTATGTTCAATGAATACCATGATAGCGATGATCAAATCATCGCTGATATTCGCCAGGAAGTCGAAACAATTGTTCCGGAAAAGGATGTCGTTATCTATACCGATGATAAATATTGGGATCATATGCGCGATATTAATGCAGGTAAAGATCGGTCGGGTGTTGAGCAATATATCAACCGATACTTGGAAAACTTTTTTAAAACGGAATAAAAACCCTTTGTCAGTCGACAAGGGTTTTTTGTTCGCTCATACCGAAGCGATTCTGCCAAATTTTGCAAGAATATGGTAACCTCAAGATATAGGTGAGGTGTAGGATATAAACAGAAGCGGCTTTATGCGGCGATTGTTTTTTGATATATTAATAAAGGATATTTCATGAGAGGAGAATGCTCATGGCTGGTCATTCTAAGTGGAGCAATATCAAGCGCAGAAAATATGCTCAAGATGCTAAACGAGGTAAAATTTTCATGCGCCACGCTAAAAATATATACGTTGCGGCTAAAAATGGCGGAGGCGACATGGAAGCCAACCCGGCGCTTCGAACGGCCGTCGAAAAAGCAAAAGCTGATAATATGCCAAATGACAATATTGAGCGAGCGATTAAAAAAGCAACAGGTACGCTTGATGGCGCACATTATGAGGAATTGATCTATGAAGGTTATGGCCCTGGAGGGGTTGCCGTTATCATACAAGTGTTAACGGATAACAAAAATCGCACTGCTGCGGAAGTGCGACATGCCTTCAATAAACATGGTGGTAACCTCGGGGAAAATGGCAGTGTCTCATTTATGTTTGATCGAAAAGGCTATATTGTCATATTGAATAAAGATGGCTCCATTGATGAGGATGAAATGACATTGCAGGCGATTGAGGCAGGAGCTGATGACATAACGGTTACCGCCGATGCGTATGAAATCTTCACGTCTCCAGACAGCTTTACATCCGTATGCGATCATTTGCGAACAAACGGATATGAACTCGAAGAATCGGAGGTAACGTTCATCCCGCAGACGATGACAACAGTTGATGAGGAAGAAGAAGAAAAAATGTTGAATTTGATCGAAACGTTGGAAGACAATGAAGATGTTCAGGATATTTATCATAATTTGGAAACTCGTGAGTAAGATGTGCAACTTCCATTCAGGTGAATGGAAGTTTTCTCTTCCATAGCCTAATATTTTGATTGTATGTTCGACTTTTATTATGCGATTGTACAAAAACTATGTTAGAATAAGGTACCAGATGAAAAGTGGTGACATAGCATGATTGCTTATGTAAGAGGCAATTTGACAAGCATACAAGATGAAGCTGTCATTGTAGATGTAGGTGGCATTGGCTATGAAATCATCTGCCCCGATCCATTTGTATTTCAATCATCATTAAACGAAGACATAAAAATATTTACATATCATTATGTGCGTGAAGATATACAAGTTCTGTACGGATTTCAAAGTGAAGACGAAAAACATTTATTTACAAAATTGATTTCAGTCTCCGGCATCGGCCCTAAAGGGGCGCTAGCTATACTAGGATCAGTCGATATTCCCGGTTTTGTAACTGCGGTTGAACGCGAGGATGAACAATTTTTAACAAGTTTTCCAGGTGTAGGAAAAAAGACCGCTAGACAAATTATCCTTGATTTAAAAGGAAAGCTGACATCAATGGTCTCATTGTCAAATGATGAGAGGACTATTTCCGAAAACGCTAAAGCGGAAATTACACAGACCCAAGAGGCACTTGTAGCATTAGGGTATACCGAGCGTGAAATCAAAGCTATCCTTCCACAGTTACAAAAGGAAAATATTCAGGATACAGATGCTATGCTTCGCAGGGCCCTTGCCTTGCTCATGAAAAATTAACCAGGGGGCATCATAATGGAAGAGCGAATGGTCACAGGTGAATTACAGCAAACGGATGCATCTGTTGAACTCAGTCTTCGCCCCACAACATTAAAACAATACATTGGTCAACAAA
Source organism: Bacillota bacterium (assembly GCA_035301265.1). Taxonomy (GTDB): domain Bacteria; phylum Bacillota; class Bacilli; order Bacillales; family Amphibacillaceae; genus DATGUP01. The sequence goes on along the minus strand of DATGUP010000003.1, from coordinate 540,539 downwards.
ACGTTAAGGAAAATTTAAGTATATTTATTCAAGCCGCAAAAATGCGTGATGAGCCGCTCGATCATGTGCTATTGTACGGGCCGCCAGGGTTGGGTAAAACGACACTCGCTGCAATCATCGCTAATGAAATGAATGTCCAATTTCGCTCCACATCAGGACCGGCAATTGAGCGCGCTGGTGATCTAGCCGCGATATTGTCTTCGCTTGAGCCTGGTGATGTGTTATTTATTGATGAAGTACATCGGCTGCCGCGTTCGGTTGAAGAAATTTTGTATCCGGCAATGGAAGATTTTTTCATCGATATTGTGATAGGGACAGGCCCGAGTGCACGTTCGGTTCGGATCGATTTGCCGCCGTTTACACTAGTCGGGGCTACAACGAGAGCAGGTCTTCTCTCAGCACCATTAAGAGATCGTTTCGGTGTGTTAAGCCGTCTGGAATTTTATGAGGCAGCTGATTTATGTGCCATTATTGAGCGATCAGCAAACATATTCGAAACAGTGATAACCAAACAAGCGGCTACTGAGATTGCAAAAAGATCCCGAGGGACACCGCGTATCGCCAACCGATTGCTTAAACGGATTCGCGATATCTCGCAAGTTAAAGGGGAAAAGGAAATCAGCTTAGAAACAACACGTGAAGCATTAAACATGTTACAAGTCGACGAAGCTGGCCTTGATCATATTGATCATAAATTACTCAAAAGCATTATCAACGGTTTCCAAGGAGGGCCAGTCGGTTTGGATACAATTGCCGCTACCATTGGTGAAGAACCGCAGACGATTGAAGATGTTTATGAGCCATTTCTATTGCAAATCGGTTTTATTCAGCGAACACCACGAGGAAGACTCGTAACACCTAAGGCTTATGAACATTTTGGTTTAAAAGGAAATGATGACACATGAATCCGGGTAAACTGTTTATAGTGCTAGGTATAGCTTTTCTTCTCATCGGTATGATCTGGACGTTTATTGGTAGATTGCCTGGTGATATCAGTTTTCGTAAAGGGAATGTAACATTCTATTTTCCGATTATGACATCCATTATTATAAGCATTGTCCTATCGTTAATTTTTTTCATATTGAATCGCTTACGCTAATAACTTAAGGAGATTATTATGCGAGTAGAAGATTTCGATTTTGATTTACCTGAAGAACTGATTGCGCAAACACCTTTGGAAAACCGAAGTGCTTCGCGGCTCCTTGTGTTAAATCGACAAGCCGGGACAATTGAGCACCGACAATTTCCTGATATTCAATGTTATTTAAAAGAAGGGGACTGTCTCGTTTTAAATGATACGCGCGTTCTTCCAGCAAGGCTTTATGGAATCAAAAAAGATACAGGGGCAAAGGTTGAAATACTGTTGCTTCATCAAACAAAAAATGATTGTTGGGAGGTGTTGGTGAAACCAGCAAAAAAAATAAAAGAAGGGACACAGCTTATTTTCGGTGATGGCAAACTCTGTGCTACTTGTATAGGAACAAAAGATCACGGGGGACGTTTACTTAAATTTTCCTATGACGGTATTTTTTATGAGATCCTCGATGAGCTTGGTCAAATGCCGCTTCCTCCTTATATTAAAGAACAACTTCCGAAGAAAGAACGTTATCAAACGGTATATGCCAGAGAAAAAGGGTCGGCGGCAGCACCTACAGCTGGTTTACATTTTACGCGCGAACTGTTGAATGACATCCAACAAATGGGTGTAGAAATTGCTTTTATTACACTTCATGTTGGGCTCGGCACTTTTCGTCCGGTCAATGTGGATCACATTGAGGATCATCAAATGCATGCTGAGTTTTACCACATGTCGAAAGAGACAGCGGACACGCTTACCAAAGTCAAACATAACAATGGTCGTATTATTTCGGTTGGAACAACGTCGGCTCGGACATTGGAGACGATTGTCCGAGATCATAATGGAACGTTTGTCGAAACAAGTGGCTGGACCGATATTTTTATTTATCCCCCATATGATTTCCAAGCGATCGACGGATTGCTTACTAACTTCCACTTGCCAAAATCAACGTTGATCATGCTTGTCAGTGCTTTTGCCGGTAAAGATATGACGATGCGAGCATATAGACAGGCCATTCAAGAGCGTTATCGATTTTTCAGTTTTGGCGACGCCATGCTAATTATTTAGACAGAAGAGGAAGGAATAGATATGCCACCAATTATGTATGAATTGATAAAAACATGTAAGCAAACAGGAGCTCGGCTTGGGCGTGTTCATACACCCCACGGTTCTTTCGAAACGCCCATATTTATGCCGGTGGGGACGTTGGCAACAGTTAAAACGATGAGTCCCGAAGAGTTGAAGGGAATGAATGCCAATATTATTTTAGCGAATACATACCATTTATGGTTACGTCCTGGCGAAGATATTATAGAAGAAGCTGGTGGTTTACACCCTTTTATGAATTGGGATAAGGCGATTTTAACGGATTCAGGCGGTTTTCAAGTGTTCAGTCTCAGCGATATGCGTGAGATTACAGAAGAAGGCGTATATTTTCGTAATCATTTGAGCGGAGAAAAATTGTTTTTATCACCAGAAAAAGCGATGCAAATTCAGAATGCGCTAGGCTCAGATATTATGATGGCTTTTGATGAGTGCCCGCCGTATCCTTCGACGTATGAATATATGAAGGCATCGGTGGAGCGGACATCACGATGGGCAGAACGTTGTCTTCAAGCACACCGCCGAAACGATGAACAAGGTTTATTTGGTATCGTACAGGGCGGTGAATTTGAAGATTTACGCAAGCAAAGTGCTGAAGATATTGTATCGCTCGATTTTTCCGGCTATGCTATTGGTGGACTATCCGTAGGTGAGCCAAAGGACGTCATGAATCGAATGCTAGAATTTACAACACCGCTTCTGCCGAGTGATAAACCACGGTATTTAATGGGAGTGGGGTCGCCAGGCTCGCTGATCGATGGGGCGATGCGCGGCATTGATATGTTTGATTGTGTGTTGCCGACTCGAATCGCTCGCAATGGGACATGCATGACATCACAGGGAAGACTTGTTGTGCGCAATGCTCGGTATAAACGAGACTTTCGGCCGATCGATGAAAACTGTACTTGTCATGTATGTCAAAATTATTCCCGTGCTTATGTACGGCATTTAGTGAAATGCAATGAAACATTTGGGTTTAGGCTTACGACTTATCATAACCTTTATTTTCTGTTAAGCTTAATGAAGCAAGTCCGAACTGCTATTAAAGAAGATCGGCTTGGCGATTTTAGAGAAGCATTTTTTGAACAATACGGTTTGAATAAACCTGATGCGAAAAGTTTTTAGTGAAAGGAGACGTTTCCCATGGACGCGAATTTATGGGGTGGGATACTCCCGATTATTCTCATGTTTGCCATTTTTTATTTTATTTTGATTCGTCCGCAGCAAAAACGCCAAAAACAAATCAGGCAAATGCAGGCGAATTTGGAGAAAGGGGATCAAGTCGTTACGTTTGGCGGTATGCATGGTGAAATCCATGCATTGGATGAGGATACGGTAGTATTAAAAACAGGTGATGGAACAAAGATCACATATGATCGTTCCGCTGTACGCGATGTAAAAAATGAAACAAATCAAAAATAGACGAGTAAGCTGTTACAGTGCTTCTCTACAATGCTGAAAAGAGAAAGGGTCAGACATTTTGAAATGCCTGACCCTTTTAGCTAGGCGACTTTTGTTCGATTGATATTGACACCAGCTACCCCTCCGATAAGCGCGGACAGAACAAATCCGAGATGATGTAACGATTGCTCCAAAGAAAAGCCTTGATTGTAACTTAAATATTGAACGATAAATGTAAACAGACTGAATCCTAATCCTGTTAATCCGCCGATAATCCAACCTTTCTTCATGCTTTTTGCCCCAGCAATCAATCCGCCGGCAAAGGAACAGAGAAGTCCGGCAATAAGCGTTGTCCATGATAGAACGGACGCACTCATAGACGAAAATTTCAAACAAATGGCTAGCACAAAACTCGTCAATATCATGAGACCGAAAATACTTATCCACCCATATAATAAAGCTTTCATTTGTTGTTTCCCCATGTCTATTATCCTCCTAAAAGATTGTCCGCTTAGTGCAGTTTATTCACCAAAATAAAAAATTAGAAGATCCGTTTTAACAAAGACAGCTGATCATATCCATTTGCGAATCAAAGGCAATTGCTGCAGCTCTTCTTTAGTAATGAAACGGAGAATAAACAATAGGGATAGGTAAATACTTCCTAAAATGAACAATGTTAGTACAAACATCAATAGATTGGAGGCGATTGCTTCATAGATCAGTTTAAGACCGTTTCCCGCTATCCATGTGGATATGAGTAAAACAATCATCTTGACTAAATCTTTAACGGATAAGGAAAAGTGGATGATTTTTTTTAATGATGCTAAATGCAGTAACGTGACGAGCACAACCGCTATACACATGGCAATGGCAACACCCATGATACCGAAGCTAGGATTGGAAGCAAGCAAAAATAAAACGACATATTTGACGATTGTCCCAAACAGGCTATTCCACATTGCTGGTTTAGCTAAATCAAGAGCTTGTAATGCTGCCTGTAGAGGTGATTGGATATATAATAGAATAAAGAAAGGGGCCATCAATACGAGTAAGGAGCTGGCATGATCCGTTCCGTACATATATGATAAAATTGAGTCGGCAAACAGAAACAAAACGATTGTGGCAATCGCTCCAGAGGCAAATGATATGCGTATAGCCTGATGAATACGATAATGGATCAGTTCATAGTTTTGCTTGGCTTCTGCTTCTGATATAGAAGGTACCAATGTAATCGATAAAGAATTAGTGATGAACGTTGGCAAGAATAACAAAGGTAAGACAAATCCCGTCAATTCCCCATATTGTTTTGTAGCAAGTGTTGTCGTAACCCCTGCAATAGCCAGGCTTTGTGCTACAAGGATAGGTTCCAAAAAATGGGATAGAGAGCCGATTAGACGACTTCCCGTGCTCGGTAAAGCAATGGAAAATAACTCGCGGATAGTTTGTTTGCTTGATTTTAAATAAGTGAAAAAGCGGTATCGGATTTTGACTGTTTTTTTATGCTTGAATATGTAAATCATAAACATAAGCGATGCTAATTCACCTAGAATTACACTGAACATCGCTCCGGCAGCTGCATATTCGATACCGCGTGATAGCAGCCATTTGATTATAAGAGCGACAAACGAAATCCGGACGATCTGCTCGATAACGAGTGCAAAGCTTTGTGGTTTCATGTTTTGCTTCCCTTGAAAATACCCTTTTAGAACAGAAGATATGGCGATAATCGGGACAATCGGACTAATGGCTAAAAGCGGAAAAATGGTCCGTTCATCTGTCAATAAAGTGGAAGCAATAAAAGGGGCTGCAAGAATCATGCCGATTGTAAAAATAACGCTTGTTATTCCGGTTATAATAAGGGAAATGACAAGAATTTGTTTTACTTTTTGTTGGTCATGTTTGGCTTCCGCTTCAGAAACCCGCTTGGAGATAGCGATCGGCAGTCCGATTTGGGCCAAATTTATGATGAGAAATAGCGTCGGCAGAGCCATATTATAAAGGCCTACCCCTTCTTCTCCCATCATGCGAGCGACGACAAGACGGTTGATAAATCCGAGAAAGCGCGTGATCATGCCCGCAATAATCAGTATGATCGTCCCTTTTATAAATGTTTGTTTGGTCATTGTGCGCGACCTACCTTCTCAAAAAATAAATTTTCATATACAATGATATATATGCATCTGAGTGGACGAAGCATGACAAGCTGCAAGACGAGTTGGGGGGAGCGGCGTTGGAAAGATTGAAGAGGGCGTTAGACTGGAAAACAGATGTACAGCCGGCGCTTTCGTGTAAAGTCAGTGAGTTTCATTCATTAGGGTATCCTCAAGTAACAGAAGAAGATATTTGGAATTGTCTTGTTCAAAAAGTTTGGAAAGGTAATCCTTCAAAACATTTATATGAAATAGTCCAAGATATCTTTCATCTCGGGACGGCTGAGTATATGAGCTATTTGGCGTCCACAGCCCACCAGGATGATGACTTGATGGCATCGATTGCAGCATTGACAAAGGATGAAGAATAAATAGATTGATATGACACGCCCGCGAAACAGCAAGGGAGGCAGTAGAAAATGAAAACACGAAGTAAAATCATCGCCTTTTTCTTAATTGTCATCCTGTTTGCAGGATTAGCCGGAATGACCGTGACCAACATCATAAAAAACATCAATCTTGGCTTGGACCTCCAAGGCGGATTTGAAATTTTGTATGAAGTTGAACCCGCTGATACAGAGCAAGAGTTAACACGAGATCTGTTGGAATCGACTGTTCAGACATTAAATGATCGGGTTGATCGTCTAGGCATTAGCGAAGCAAATATTGATATCGAAGGCGAGGACCGTATACGCGTTCAGTTGGCTGGGATAGAAGATCAAGAAGAAGCACGGGAGATGATTGGGACATCTGCACGCCTTTCCTTCCGCGATGTCGACGACAACAAACTGCTTGACGGAACGGATATCAAAGAGGGAAGTGCCAAACAGGATTTCGATCCAACAACAAATGAGCCCGTTGTTACATTGAAACTGAAAGATGCGTCCAAATTTGCTGAAGTGACGTCTGAAATAAAACAAAAAACACCGCCGGACAATCGGTTGGTCATCTGGATGGATTTTGAAGAAGGGGATAGCTACGCTAAAGAAGTCGGAAAAACTGATTCTAAATTTGTTTCAGATCCAGCTGTTGAAAAAACGTTAAATACAACTGATGTCCAAATTAATGGTCCCCCGTTTACAGTTGATGAAGCTAAATATTTGGCTGATATTTTAAATGCCGGATCCCTCCCTGTCAATATGACCGAACTCTATTCCAATTCCGTTGGTGCACAATTCGGAGAGCAGGCGTTGAATAAAACGGTTTTTGCAGGTATCGTTGGGATTGGCCTTGGCTTTTTATTCATGCTGGCTGTTTACCGTTTTCCCGGGGTCATTGCGGCTGTTAATTTAGCGATATATATTTATCTGATTTTAGTTGTCTTTAATTTAATGAATGGCGTACTGACATTACCCGGCATCGCGGCGCTTATTTTAGGTGTGGGGATGGCAGTGGACGCAAACGTCATCACATTTGAACGGATTAAGGAAGAAATCAGAGCCGGTAAATCAATAATGGCAGCATTTAGGGCTGGAACGAAAAATTCATTAATGACCATATTCGATGCAAATATTACAACGCTTCTGGCGGCAGTGGTTTTGTTCATTTTTGGAACTAGCTCTGTTAAGGGATTTGCGACGATGCTCATCGTCAGTATTCTTGTCTCGTTTGTGACGGCTGTATATGGAACTCGGTTGTTGTTAGGGCTTTGGGTGAAAAGCCGAGTACTCAACCGTCGTCCTGGTTGGTTCGGAGTCAAACAAGCCGAGATCCAGGATATTGCACAATCAAAAGACGATGTGGAGCCAACATTTTTTAATCGCTATGTCAATATTGTAGGTCACCGAAAAAAATTTTTTGTTGTATCATCAATCATGGTTTTACTCGGCGTCGTATCCATCGCTTTGTTTCAGCTGAACCCAGGGATTGATTTTACCGCTGGTTCCCGTATTGAAATCATAGCAGATGAAACATTGACAACCAATGTGATTGAGGAAAGTTTAGACGATCTTGATCTCGAAACAACATCGATTGTTATTTCGGGAGATGAAAACGATAGAGCGACCGCTCGTTTTGATACTGTACTACCGGAAGATAAAATAGCCGAAATTAAAAATTACTTTAGCGATCAGTATGGCAACGAGCCAAGTGTGAGTGTTGTTTCACCAATAGTGGGACAAGAACTGGTCAAAAATGCGATCTATGCCGTTGCGATAGCTTCAGTTTTTATGATAATCTATGTCACTTTCCGTTTTGAATTTTATTTTGCATTAACGGCGCTTCTTGCATTACTACATGATGCCTTTTTCATGGTAGTTGTCTTCAGCATCACACAAATGGAATTCGATGTGACGATCGTTGCAGCCATTTTAACCATTGTCGGCTATTCGATCAACGATACAATTGTGGTGTTTGATCGGATTCGAGAAAACGTGCGTAAGAAAAAACGGGTTAAAACTTTTAAAGAGCTTGCTGCTATCGTCAACAGAAGTTTGTTGCAAACATTTACAAGAAGCATCAATACATCGATAACGACTTTGGTTGCGGTCTTGGCCTTTTTATTCCTTGGTGCACAATCCATTACGGGTTTTGCTATCGCGCTTACCATCGGATTAATCGTTGGAACATATTCGTCCCTGTTCCTTGCAGCGCTCCTATGGCTTGTATGGCGCGGTAGAACGATTAAGAAAAAACCGGTGAACTTCACGAAGAAAAAACGTGTGGAAGGACCGCAAGTATAAATGTGTATGCACGATCCCTTGCTGTCTATCGGCAAGGGATACGTTTATATTTTCTGACAATGAGAAAGAGAGCATCTTTTGTTTTAATTGGAATAAACGTAAAGAAAAGCGATCTGGCTCATGTATCCATACATTGCGACCTGTAATGACCTCTTGTATAATGAATGGGTCAGGGGTGAATGTATGTTACAGAGTAAAATGAAATGGAACTTTTTAGACGAACCAACGATACCGCAATCGATGAATGATGGTATGCATATATCGCCGATGATCATGAGACTTTTAGCGCAACGTGGTGTGACAGAACCAGCCGATATAAAAAAGTTTTTATCGCCAGATTTAGCTGATTTAAACTCCCCTGCTAATCTGGCAACGATTGAAAAAGCAAAAGAGCGAGTATACGATGCTATTGAACATCATGAAAAAATCCTTATATTTGGAGATTATGATGCAGATGGAATTTGTTCAACAGCTGTTTTATTGCATACATTGAAAGAGTTAGGAGCTGATTGTGATTATTACATACCAAACCGGTTTAGCGAAGGATATGGACCTAACGAATCCGCCTTCCGCAAAGCATATGAAGCTGGATTCACATTGATCATAACCGTCGATACAGGTATTGGTGCCGTTGATGAAGTGATGTGGGCCAATCAACACGGCCTTGATGTTATTATTACGGATCACCATGAAGTACAGGAGACACTTCCAGATGCTTTTGCGATTGTCCACCCAAAATCTTCACCAGCCTATCCATTTCAAGAATTGGCAGGTGTAGGTGTAGCATTTAAATTTGCTGAATATCTGCTTGGTTATTTTCCACACCATTTACTCGATTTAGTTGCCATTGGAACAATCGCCGACCTCGTTCCGCTTGTTGGCGAAAACAGAATATTAACCTATCATGGATTAAAAACATTAACAAAAACTGAACGCCCAGGTTTAAAAGCTTTAAAACGTGTTTGCCGTATTGATGGACATACGACGGAAAAAGACGTCGGTTTTTTAATCGCCCCGCGAATCAATGCTGTTGGTCGATTGCAGGACGCTGATCTGGCTGTCGACCTATTAATGACCGAAGATGAAAATAAAGCAGAACAAATGGCAGAGATGATACAGGCATTGAATGAAAAGCGCCAGCGGCTTGTTAAACAAATTGTGAAAGAAGCAGAACAAATGGTGGATAAGGATCGAGGGGTTATCGTTGTTGCTAAGAAAGGTTGGAATGAAGGGGTCCTTGGAATTGTTGCATCTCAACTTGTCCGCGAATATGACCGTCCGGCTATTGTTCTTACCATAAAAGAGGATCTTCAAGAAGCAAAAGGATCGGCACGTAGCATCCCATCGTTTAATATATTTGAAAGTGGCATGCGCATCCGACATCTTTTTAATCGTTTCGGTGGCCATTCCCAAGCAGCCGGGATGACGCTGCCGCTGGACAATATTGAAAAGGTTCGAGACGAGCTGGATTTAATGATTATGGAAGAATTAACACCGGATGAATTGAGGCAGGAGATCGATATTTGTCAAACTGTTTCCGTTACTGATCTAGATGAAAAACTAGCAGATGACATCGAGCGTCTAGCGCCATTTGGTATCAAAAACCCAAGACCGATTTTCCACTTGAAAGACATTCCATCGGAAACAAGGCAGATTGGCAGTCAAAATAAACATTTGAAATTGAAGTTTAAAAAAGATCAAACCGTTTTAGAAGCGATAGGATTTGGCATGGGCCATTTATATCCATTCATTACCAAACAAACAAACGTATCCATCGTTGGTGAGTTAAACATAAATGAATGGAACGGTAACAGAATCGTCCAAATTGTTATGCACGATTTAAAGATTGACGAATGGCAACTATTTGATCATCGCGGAAAGAAAGTGGTTGATTTTACAAACTTTATTCATGAAAACGAGAGAGGATTAATTCTCGGAAATGAACCCATCAATCCCCTGCCTGTACGAACGACATTTGTTTCTTATGCCATGGAACCAAGCAGCATGCCAAAATCAGATACACTGTTTGTTATCGATTTACCACCCGATCTATCCGTGTTTAAAAAAATTATGCATCATGTGCGTCCGATGAATGTTCACATGTGTTTTCGAGTGACTGATGGTGCCTACATGAAACCTTTTCCAGATAGGGATGATTTCAAATGGTTTTATGCGTTGTTATTTAAACGTAGAACACTTGATTTGCACAAAGAACTGAAGAAAATCATGACTGTCAAGTCGTGGTCGAAGGAACGCGTTCTGTTTATGGCAAAGGTGTTTTTCGAATTAGAATTTGTTAAAATAAATAATGGTATCATCCAAATCAATCCACGCCCCAGTAAAAAAGATTTACGAGAATCTAAACTGTATCAACAACGGCTGCAACAGGCGGAAATAGAGAAAACATTATACTATTCAACATACAACGAACTAAAAAATTACCTTTTAAACTGTGTAGGACATACGCCGGCGCTCAAGGAGGAAGTAAGCCATGGATTATAAGCAACATATTAAAATTGTCGAAGACTGGCCGCAAAAAGGCGTCCAATTCAAAGATATTACACCACTTATGGATAATGGAAAAGTGTTTAAAGCAGCCGTTGATGAAATTGTGCAGTTTGCCCGCAAAAAAGAAATTGATATCGTAGTCGGTCCGGAAGCACGGGGGTTTATCATCGGATGTCCTGTTTCCTATGCTCTAGAAGTCGGTTTTGTACCAGTCAGGAAAGAGGGCAAGTTGCCTCGTGAAGTGATTAAAGTGGATTATGGGTTAGAATATGGCAAAAATGTACTGACAATTCATAAAGATGCTATTAAACCAGGCCAACGTGTTCTCATTACTGATGACCTTCTTGCCACAGGCGGTACGATCGAAGCAAGTATAAAGTTGGTCGAGCAACTTGGAGGTATCGTGGTTGGCTGTGCGTTTTTAATTGAGCTATCCTACTTAAATGGGATGGAGAGATTGAAAGGTTATGATGTTCTCTCGCTAATGACCTACTGACCCAACATGTTCACAAATGGGGGTCTGGCGATTCCATCGTCAGACCTGTTTATTTGCTTTTGCAAAATAGTGGGCGTTTGTATAATATGTATAATCGAGATGTTTATTCCTTTACATTTATCCGAAAATTTTCGATACTAATAAGAAATGAGCGTCATGATTTAATCCATCGAATACAGGTGATTATATGGGAAGAGATGAAACGTTAACAATAGATGATGTAATCAACAAAGCGAAGGGGTATCTGGAAAAAGATGATACGTTGTTTCTGCATCGAGCTTACGAATTTGCCGAAAAAGCCCATGCTGGACAGTATCGAAAATCTGGAGAATTATATATTATCCACCCTGTTCAGGTTGCTGGTATGCTCGTCGACTTGCAAATGGATCCCGAAACAATTGCCAGCGGATTTTTGCATGATGTTGTAGAAGATACAGATGTCACTTTAGATGAGCTGGAAGAAGTGTTCAACCGTGAAGTAGCAATGCTTGTCGATGGTGTGACCAAATTGGGCAAGATTAAATATAAATCGAAAGAGGCTATACAGGCTGAAAACCATCGAAAAATGTTTGTTGCCATGGCAAAGGATATCCGCGTCATCTTGATCAAACTAGCTGATCGTCTGCATAACATGCGCACTTTGAAACATCATCCACCAGCAAAACAACGGCGAATTGCCAATGAAACGTTGGAGATATTTGCGCCTTTAGCACATCGGCTTGGCATTTCCACAATCAAATGGGAGTTAGAAGATATTGCTTTGCGTTACTTAAACCCGCAACAGTATTATCGAATCGTCCATTTAATGAAACAAAAAAGAGACGAACGTGAAAGTTATATAAAAGATGTAATGGATAAAATACAAAAACAACTGGATGATGTAAATATTGAAGCGAGTATTTCGGGCAGGCCTAAGCACATATATAGTATCTACCGGAAAATGATGAAGCAGAATAAACAATTTAACGAAATTTATGATTTGTTAGCGGTAAGAGTGATTGTCAATAGCATCAAAGATTGCTATGCTGTACTCGGAATCATCCATACATGCTGGAAGCCGATGCCAGGCCGGTTTAAAGATTATATAGCCATGCCTAAACCGAATCTTTATCAATCCTTGCATACGACTGTCATCGGCCCTAAAGGAGATCCGCTGGAGGTACAAATTCGTACAAAAGAAATGCATAAGATTGCTGAATACGGGATTGCAGCGCATTGGGCATACAAAGAAGGAAAACAGTTGAACAAAAATAATAAATTAATTGAACGAAAATTGACATGGTTTAAAGAAATTCTTGAATGGCAAAACGACGCCCATGATGCCCAGGAATTTATGGAATCTTTAAAAGTTGAACTTTTTTCCGATATGGTCTACGTATTTACCCCTAAAGGCGATGTCGTTGAATTGCCTGCCGGATCGGTGCCGCTTGATTTTGCCTATCGGATTCATACTGAAATAGGGAATCAAACCGTCGGGGCGAAAATTAATGGAAAAATGGAGCCGCTCGATTATCCTTTAAAAAACGGCGATATCGTAGAAGTGTTGACGTCAAAACACTCATACGGACCGTCTCAAGACTGGTTGAATATTACGCAAACATCGAAAGCAAAAAACAAAATTAAGCAATTTTTCAAAAGACAACGCCGTGAGGAAAATATTATAAAAGGTAAAGAATGGGTCGAGAAAGAAATAAGAGCTTTAAACATCGATCCGAAAGAAGCGTTGACAGAAGAAAACTTGCAGCGTGTCTACGAAAAGTTTAATTTTTCTAGCGCAGATGATATGTACGCCGCTGTTGGCTATCAAGGTATAACGGCAGCGTTGATTGCGACACGGTTGACAGATAAAATTCGCAAACGACGGGAAAAAGAGCAAGATTTGTCAGAATCCATTGAAGAAATAAAAAGCGATGTCGAAGATAAAAAACTGTCTAAACAAGATTTTGGCGTGCGAGTTGAGGGCGTTGATAATTTGCTCGTTCGGCTGTCTAAGTGTTGTAATCCTGTTCCAGGTGACAAGATCGTCGGTTATATTACCAAAGGCAGAGGCGTATCCGTTCATCGCACCGACTGTCCTAATATCCAATCGACAGAAGCGAAAGAGCGTCTCCTTGATGTCAAATGGGAGCGTGAGCAAAACGAACAAAGACAGTACCACGTCGATTTGGAAATCTCCGGTTATGATCGCCGCGGTTTGCTCAATGAAGTTCTTCAGGCCGTCAATGAAATGAAAACAAACATTATACGAGTGAATGGCAAATCTGATCGCAATAAAAGAGCTCTTATCCATATTACCATTCTTATTCATAATACAAACCATTTGCGAAAAATTGTTGAACGGATTAAACAAATTAAAGATATTTATACTGTGACTCGCACATTACAATAAATCAAGTGCGCTTCATGACAGTGATAGCATTTTATCCAAAAAATCTTTTATTCATAATAAAAAAGGAGTCAATCAACATGAAAGCAGTCATTCAACGTGCAAAAGCTGCCAGTGTCACAGTACGGAAGCAAACGACCGGCCGTATTGATCATGGGCTCGTTGTGCTTCTAGGTGTCACTCATGATGATACAACAGAAGATGTCGATTATTTGGTCAACAAAATCGTCAACTTACGAATATTTGAAGACGAAAATGGAAAGATGAACCGTTCGCTGATAGATGTTAAAGGAGCCATTTTATCCATTTCTCAGTTCACTCTTTATGCTGATACAAAAAAAGGAAGGAGGCCAAACTTTCTCCAAGCGGCAAAACCTGACTATGCTTACGAACTGTATCAATATTTTAATCAACGCGTGAAACAGCATAATGTGCCGGTTGAGACCGGTCAGTTTGGTGAAATGATGGACGTTCGTCTCACAAATGCAGGACCGGTCACATTGATCATCGATAGTAAAGATCGGTAAGTGGTAGAAGGCTTACAAGAGCCTTCTTTTTACTGTGAAGTAAAGTATTTTTCTAACCCACTAATAATCCCGTTGATAAGCTTGCTTTGATATGCATTTGTAAGCAAGAGCTCTTCGCTTTTATGATTGGAGATAAATCCTAATTCGATGAGGACAGCCGGTTGCATATTTTGCCTAATAACTTGAAAATTTCCGAACGACACATTTCTATCCCGGTCTTCTGTTTCTACAACTAACGCTTCCTGGATGTATGATGCAAACCTTTCGTCGTTATCATGGTAATAATATGTGCTGATGCCCCGGGCATTGGGAAGCTCTGGCATACTGTTGTAATGGAGGCTGATAAACGCATCTGTCTCCAATGTGTTGGACAAGCTCGCTCGACCGCTCAATGTCATATATTCATCACCATTGCGTGTCAATATTGGATTTGCGCCAAGCATCTCTAGCTTTTCGGCTAAAGCTCTGGATGTGCGCAAGGTGAAATGTTTTTCCAGTGATCCAGCTGAGCCGATCGCTCCCGCATCTTTTCCGCCATGCCCAGCATCGATAACGATCGTTTTAGATGAAAGGCTATTTGCAGTTGTATGGGTTGTTTCCTCAATAAAAGGTTTGTAGACATAACCTTTCGAAATATCATCATTTTGAATCGCATACCAATCTTTGGATTCAGCCGTCACTTTAAATGTTGTGCCTTTGTCTACATAATGACTGATTTTATAATCTGTTGAAGGACCTTGGCGTATATGCACTTGGTCATGTGGAATCGTAATGGTTTTCGGATTTACATTGTCTTGTGCATTTTTCGTGTTGGCTATATTCGACTCAAGTTCAAAAATATCTGTCTTAACCGAACCGCCCCGTTTCATTTCACCCACGCCATTCTCAACTTTGAAAATAGGCTGTAGTTCATCCGTGTCGTTTTGACCGTAATTTATTTCTGATTGTGTATGTTCAGTCTCAACGGCAGTGTGATTAGCACTTACAGTTGATGTCATTGCAATATAAGTTAAGAACAAACTTAAAAAAGGCCAATGTATAAGGCGCAACGAAAGTTCCCTCCCCTGAATATTCTGCTGTTTATTTTAATAAAAATGCACATTTGTGGCAAAACTATTTAAAATCAAAGGAGGTTTTGTCCGTTGCGTTTTGGTGAAAAACACTGGCAATCTGCAGTAAACCACGATATTTTTCGCGTTGATTTTCATCGGTTTTTGGAATTGGAAGGGGATTTGAGTC
This sequence comes from Bacillota bacterium, assembly GCA_035301265.1. Lineage (GTDB taxonomy): Bacteria > Bacillota > Bacilli > Bacillales > Amphibacillaceae > DATGUP01. The sequence continues at coordinate 524,969 of DATGUP010000003.1, read as the reverse complement.
ACATGGAAATCGCTGAGGAACTAGGCATTTCCCTTGGCGAGGTCAACCAGCTAAGAAAAAAAGTGAATCGGACTTGACATTATTTGACTTTAAGGCTAATATATATTCCACTACAAATAATGGATGGTAAATCCGATGACGAAAAAAGTAGTTGACACACATCCGGAAAGAGAGAAAATGTCATAGGCTGGAAGCATTTTCCCGGAACGAGTCAATGAAAGACATTTCTGAGGTGCTATGCTGAAATCGCAGTAGGCATAGCCGTACAGCAGGCGTTAACTGCTCCGAGTGGATGTCATATGACATCAAACAGGGTGGCAACGCGGGTATCTCCCGTCCCTTATTAATGGGGGCGGGGTTTTTTATATCATATGGAATAATGAATGAAACTTCCAAAGGGGGTTATTCTTATGAGAATCAAAGCACCGCGTGGAACAATGGATTTATTGCCAGAAGAAACAAGGAAATGGCAATATGTAGAAAAAACCATTAAAAATATATGTCATAGATATCATTATGAAGAGATTCGCACACCGATGTTTGAGCATACGGAATTATTTGAACGCGGAGTGGGAGATTCTACTGATATTGTACAAAAAGAAATGTATACTTTTTTAGATCGAGGTAACCGGAGCATTACATTGAGACCGGAAGGCACCGCCCCAGTTGTGCGGGCGTTTGTACAAAATAAATTGTACGGTTCGCCTAACCAACCGGTGAAACTATACTATTTTGGTGAGATGTTCCGCTATGAGCGGCCACAGCAGGGACGGATGCGTGAGTTAAACCAATTTGGTGTAGAAGTATTAGGAAGTGACGATCCGGCTATTGATGCCGAAGTGATTGATTTAGCTTTAACTTGTTATAAGGAATTAGGTGTTGAATCGTTAAAACTCGTTATTAACTCGCTTGGCGATGAAGAAAGTCGCTACAATTATCGTAAAGCGCTGATCAGTCATTTTACACCATATAAAGAAGAATTGTGCAGCGATTGTCAAGTGCGCTTGGAGCAAAATCCCATGCGTATTTTGGATTGTAAAACAGATCGGGATCACCCAGCGATGCACAATGCGCCATCTATTCTAGATTATTTAAATGAGTCGTCACGAATTTATTTTGATAAGGTAAAAGAATATTTAAGTGCATTGGGCATTTCCTATGTTGTTGATAGCAACCTCGTCCGGGGACTGGACTATTATAATCATACAGCCTTTGAGATTATGAGTGAGGCGGATGGATTCGGCGCTATCACAACACTTGCAGGTGGCGGACGATACAATGGGCTTGTCGAAGAACTGGGAGGCCCAAAAACCCCCGGAATTGGCTTTGGAATGGGATTGGAACGCTTGCTCATGGCGTTAGAAGCAGAGGGAAAGTCTATCCCGATTGACAAAAGGCTGGATTGCTTTTTTGTTGCTGTTGGTAGCGAAGCCGAAAAACAATCGATGTCATTGATTCACGAATTACGTAAAAACGGCATCCAAGTCGATAAAGACTTTCAAGGGCGCAAAATGAAGGCACAACTAAAAGCAGCTGATCGTTATCAAGCTAAATATGTGCTTATTTTGGGAGAGGATGAGTTATCCCGACAAGTTGTGACGATGAAAAAAATGGCTACTGGTGATCAAATGGAAATTCCGATTGATCAGTTATCCGATAAGATGAAGGAGCTGTTTAAAGGAGGTAAAGGCCATGACTGAGCGTACTTTATCAGAAAGTTTGCGTAAAGAGAATTTAGGTGAAACCGTATTGTTAAGGGGATGGGTACATAAACGCCGTGATTTGGGAGGGCTAATTTTTATTGATTTACGCGATAAATCAGGTATTGTGCAAGTCGTGTTCAGCCCGAAGCATTCAGAAGAAGCTTTAGCCGTTGCAGATGGAGTTAGGAGTGAGTATGTTGTTGAAGTAACGGGTAAAGTCGTCAAACGCGATGATTCAACGATTAATCCGGATATGAAAACAGGTGATATCGAAGTAGCTGCAACTAGTATTACCGTATTAAACAAGGCGAAAACACCTCCTTTTCTTATACAAGACAAAACAGACGTATCCGAAGACTTGCGACTAAAATATCGGTATATTGACTTGAGAAGACCTGAGTTGCAAGAAACGTTCAAGTTGCGCCACCAAACAACTCAAGCGATTCGGACGTTTTTAAATGACAACGGATTTTTAGAGATGGAAACGCCTATTTTAACTAAAAGCACACCAGAAGGGGCACGCGATTACTTAGTTCCAAGCCGCGTACACCCCGGTGAATTTTATGCATTACCGCAATCTCCGCAACTATTTAAACAATTGATTATGATGAGCGGCTTTGAAAAATATTATCAAATCGCTCGTTGTTTTCGTGATGAAGATTTGCGCGCCGATCGGCAGCCAGAATTTACGCAAATTGATATCGAAACATCGTTTATGTCTAGCGATGACATTATGGATATGACGGAAAAAATGATGGCGTACGTTATGAAGAAAGTGAAAAATGTCGATATACCATTACCATTCAAGCGAATGACATATCACGATGCCATGGAACGCTATGGTTCTGATAAACCGGATACCCGCTTTGGCATGGAGTTGATTAATGTCTCTGATGTTGTGGCAAATTCTTCATTTAAGGTTTTCCGTCATGCTGTTGAAGCAGGAGGGCGTGTATGTCTGCTAAATGTAAAGGGTCAAGCTGCACATTTTTCTAGAAAAGCTATAGATGAGTTGACTGAGTTTGTTAAAATTTACGGTGCTAAAGGATTGGCATGGCTTAAAATTGAAGGCGACGAAACAAAAGGTCCGATCGCTAAATTTTTGAGCGACAAGGAAAAAAACAATCTGCTTGAACGTGCCGAAGCGAGTGATGGGGATCTGCTTCTGTTTTGCGCTGATCAAACTTCCATTGTTCAAGACAGCCTCGGTGCATTGAGGCTAAAACTCGGTAAAGAATTAGATTTGATCGATGATAACCAATATCATTTCCTTTGGATAACCGACTGGCCGCTTTTGGAATATGATGAAGAAGCCGGTCGCTATGTTGCCGCACATCATCCTTTTACAATGCCGGTTGAAGCTGATGTGGCCAAACTGGATACTGATCCGACCGCGGTGCATGCCAATGCCTATGATCTCGTACTAAATGGTTATGAATTAGGCGGCGGTTCACTAAGAATCTATAAACGAGAACAGCAGGAGAAGATGTTTGAAGTATTGGGATTATCGAAAGAAGCGGCAAGAGAACGGTTCGGCTTTTTGTTGGAAGCTTTGGAGTATGGGGCGCCACCGCATGGAGGCATTGCACTTGGATTAGATCGAATTATCATGCTGTTGGCTGGCCGATCCAATTTACGCGATACAATTTTGTTTCCGAAGACAGCTTCCGCTTCTGATTTAATGACGGAAGCGCCTGGGCAGGTTGATGTAGAACAATTAGACGAATTGTCATTAAACATTGAAACCGAATATACGAACCAATAAAAAACGTTATGAAATCGTAACATTTGTAATGAATACGTGACAGAAATGAGTGTTGAAAAATAGCAATCGGTATGATATTATAAACCTACAATATCGAAAGCAATCCTGATGTGTACGTCAATTAAAAATCGTTTTGACCGAACACCTATATACAAGGGAGCCTGGCGTTTCCATGTTGCGTGCACGCCTCATGTGTAGGAGGTAGCACAAGAAGATATGGAACAGGGCACCCACCTGCCGAGAGCGGGTTCAAAACTTTATAATTGACGGCACAATTGGGATTGTACATAGTTGGTGAACTGAGAAAACTCTTCTCGGTTCGTTGCTATTGTATGATGATAAACGAAGTTCGGAAATAATCAAAGCACCTGCAGATAAGCATTCTGCAGGTGCTTTTATTCGACATGATGTTTTTATTGGTTCGAACCTTGGGCAATTTGCTGGAGATTGCCATTTTTATCCATGCGAAAAGCCGGGGCTTTCGTTGGTTCTTGATCTGGAAAGACGGTCATTTTTCGAGCGCGATCCATGATTTGCATAAACACTTGATAGTCTTCTTTGATCGTTTGTAGTTCATGTTCGGTTTTTTCTAGTTGTTTTTTTAAATCATTGACTTTATGTTGCAGCGTATCATTTTCCTCTTCCAGTTTATTTAAGGTTGATTTCGATTGATTAGCATGCTGATAGTCCGATTTCAATTTGGTTAAAAACTGAATGACCCTGTCCAATGTAAGCTCTGATGCTGCATCTTCTTTTATAACATTGCGGTGTGAATGATTGTGCGCTCCTTCCAATGCGTCTGATGGTCCCATTTTTCCCGCAATTTGTGTTTTCTTGGCTGCCGCTCGTTTTTTTTCTTTTCGCTGACGTTTTGCCAGATCAATAGCATTGATATATTTGTTTCTTACTTCGGCGTTCCAGCGAAATCCGCAGGCAGCTGAAGTCCGATTTAATTGATCGCCGACTTCTTCAAATGCTTTCAATTGGGTGCTTCCTTCCCGTATGTGACGCAATACAGTTTCGGCTAGCAACAGGTCGTCTTCGTGTGACCAAGCATCTTGTCTAACTTTAGCCAATTTGTTCATCTCCTTTTTCGATTAACGGACGATAGATTGCTTTATTCGTTAGTTAGTTTGGCCGTTTGAAAAAGGAAATATACGTTACCTATCTATTATTGTGTTTATCTGCTTGAATTTTTTCATAAACTAGCTTCAACGCTTGTTCGAATTTACCGGTTTCTTTTGGTTGATAATAGTTTTTATTTTTTATAGAATCTGGCAAGTATTGCTGTTTGACCCATGCGTTTTTGTAATCGTGCGGATATTTGTAATGGACTCCGCGCCCAATTTCTTTTGCCCCTCGATAATGAGCATCTTTTAAATGGGGAGGAATTTCACCACTTTCACCATTGCGAATATCATCAAGAGCTTTATCAAGCGCTTTGTATGCTGTGTTCGATTTGGGGGACAGGGCTAGTTCAACAACGGCAACTGCCAACGGTATTCTTGCTTCTGGAAAACCGAGACGCTCTGCTGCTTGTACGGCTGAAAGCGCACGCGGACCTGCTTGCGGATTGGCAAGGCCGATGTCTTCATAGGCGATGACAACGAGGCGTCTTGCTATACTGTCCAAATCGCCAGCTTCGATCAAGCGACCTAAATAATGCAGTGCTGCATCAACGTCACTGCCACGGATTGATTTTTGAAAAGCGGATAGAACATCATAATGGGCATCACCATCTTTGTCATGGAAAAAACTCTTTTTCTGCATGCACTCCTCAGCTATATTTAAATTAATGACAATCGTCCCATTATCATCAGGCGGCGTTGAAGCAACTGCCAACTCAAGACCGTTTAATGCAGCACGTAAATCACCATTGGCGCTTGAAGCAAAATGATTGAGCGCATCTTTAGTTAAATGAACGTTTTGATTTCCAAATCCCGCTGATTTGTCTTCTAATGCACGATGGATTACTTCTTTTATATCCTTTTCCTCCAATGGATGCAGCTCAAACAAATGACATCTGCTACGAATAGCGGGATTAATGGAGTGATATGGATTGCTTGTGGTGCATCCAATTAACGTTATTGTATTGCGTTCGAGATGAGGAAGCAGAAAGTCTTGTTTTGCTTTGTCAAGCCGATGAACTTCATCAAGAACGAGAACGAGATTTCCCGTCATTTTTGCCTCTTCAACAACGATTTCCATATCCTTTTTCTTGTTCACCACTGCATTGAGCATTTTGACGGGAATGCCTAAACTCTTTGCTAAAGCGAATGCCATAGATGTTTTTCCGGTTCCAGGCGGGCCAAAAAGAATCATTGAAGCTAAGCGTTTAGCCTGAACCATGCGATTTAAAATTTTACCCTCTCCGACCAAATGTTCTTGACCAACGATGTCATTGATATGTGTCGGTCGCATACGATAAGCAAGTGGTTTATAGGTCATTAGGATCGTCCTTTATCGGGAATGATCATATAATAAAGCGTAAATGTGATAGCGATAAAATGCAAGAAGGACCTTGTTCATGCTATAATACGATAAGGATTGGAGAAGATTTTTGTAAGGTTATTAGAGGTGCAGCGATGAAAATTTCGACAAAAGGAAGATATGGTCTAACCATGATGATCGAATTAGCTAAACATCATGGTGAAGGCCCATTGTCACTAAAAACAATTGCGCAAAGAAAAGAGCTGTCAGAACATTATTTGGAACAATTAGCAACTCCTCTTCGGAATGCAGGTCTCATCAAAAGCATCCGCGGGGCTTATGGAGGGTATTTGCTCACAAAACCGGCGGAAAAAATTACAGCAGGCGATGTGATTCGAGTGTTGGAAGGACCGATCACTCCTGTTGAAGGCATTGAGGATGAGGATCCCGCTAAACAAGCCCTTTGGATGCGTGTTCGAGATGCAGTAAAAGATGTGCTCGATACAACGACTTTGAAAGATTTGGTGGATCACGACCATACGGAAAAACAGGAGGCTTATATGTTTTATATTTAGTGTGTAGAAAAGAAAGGACAGACGATATATGGAACACATCTATTTAGACCACGCAGCAACGACACCGGTGGATAAACAAGTGCTTAAAGTGATGAATCCGGTATTGAGCCATGTTTACGGCAATCCATCAAGCGTTCATGCATTTGGCAGACAAGCTCGTAAATATTTGGATGACGCCAGGCATTCCATAGCCAAAAGTATGTCTGTTAATGCAAAAAATATTATTTTTACAAGCGGTGGCACAGAAGCAAATAACTTAGCATTACTCGGTGCGGCACAGGCCAATAAGGACAAAGGGAACCACATCATTACAACAGCTCAAGAACATCATGCAACACTTCATACTGTGCAATTTTTGCAAAAAAAAGGGTTCGATGTGACCTATTTACCGGTCTACGAAAACGGTCAAATTTCTCTTAACGACCTGCGTGAGGCTCTTACCGATGAAACGATACTTGTATCGATTATGTATGTTAACAATGAAACGGGTGTGATACAGCCCATTCCGGCGATAGGCCGCTTGCTCAAAGAACACCAAGCTTATTTTCATACCGATGCGGTGCAGGCGTTTGGATTGCTCGATATAAATGTCCAGGAAGAAGCAATTGACATGTTGAGTGTCGCATCGCATAAAATTAACGGACCAAAAGGTGTTGGCTTTTTGTATGCTGCTGATCATGTTCCAATCAATCCGATTCAATTCGGTGGGGAACAGGAGCGAAAACGTCGACCAGGAACAGAAAATCTTCCTGGAATCGTTGGTTTTCAAAAAGCAGTCGAGCTTGCCGTAATGCAAAGAGATAAGCGAACACAACAATATGCTCACTTTAGATCCTTATTTTTGGAAACATTATCGAACAATGGGATTGATTATAACATTAACGGCGATCTAGACCATTCGGTTCCATCGATTGTCAATATTAGTTTCCCAGGCACGCAAGTTGAAGCATTGCTAGCTAATCTGGATCTCGAAGGTGTTGCCGCATCAAGTGGAAGTGCTTGTACAGCAGGCTCTGTAGAACCATCGCATGTGTTGTTAGCGATGTTTGGTAAAGCAGATGAGCGCACGCTCAATTCTGTCCGTTTTAGCTTTGGCCTTGCGAATACAGAAACGAATGTAAAAGTTGCTGCCGAGCGAGTTGCCAAAATCATCAGGCGTTTAACAACTTAAAGGTGGTGAAGTCTATGAAGGATAACCAACATATACGAGTAGTGGTTGGTATGAGTGGAGGCGTCGATTCATCTGTTGCCGCACTTTTATTAAAACAGCAAGGATATGATGTTGTCGGTATCTTTATGAAAAACTGGGATGACACTGATGAAAACGGCGTCTGTACCGCAACGGAAGACTTTGATGATGTTGTCAAAGTCTGTAATCAGTTGGATATTCCATATTACGCCGTTAATTTTGAAAAACAGTATTGGGATAAAGTATTTACGTATTTTCTTGATGAATATAAAGCAGGGCGCACGCCAAACCCAGATGTCATGTGTAATAAAGAGATCAAATTTAAAGCCTTTCTTGAGCATGCCCTCTCGCTTGGGGCTGATTATTTAGCAACAGGTCACTATGCACGAGTGCGCTATCGAAACGGCCGGTATGAAATGCTCCGCGGCGTGGATGAAAACAAAGACCAAACGTACTTCCTCAATCAACTGAGTGAGGATGTATTGGCAAAAGTCATGTTTCCGCTCGGTCATATGACTAAACAAGAAGTAAGGGCGATCGCTAAAGATTATGGGCTAGCCACTGCTAATAAAAAGGATAGTACAGGGATTTGTTTCATCGGCGAGCGGAATTTTAAACAATTTTTAAAACAATATTTACCGGCTCAACCCGGCAAGATGCAAACATTATCCGGAACGGTAAAAGGTCGTCATGACGGGCTAATGTATTATACCATCGGCCAGCGGCATGGATTGGGGATTGGTGGCGCAGGTGAACCGTGGTTTGTTGTTGGTAAAAACTTGAACGATAATATTTTGTATGTTGAACAAGGGTTTGCTAATGACAAATTAATGTCCGATGCCCTAATCGCCACCGATGTGAATTGGATCAATCAGGATGTGATAACAAATAAACTGACATGTACGGCTAAATTCCGTTATCGGCAACAGGATAGCGATGTAACCGTAACCGTCATCGACGATGGTAAAGTGCGTGTTGATTTCCATGAAAAACAACGAGCTATCACACCTGGACAGGCCGTTGTTTTTTACAAAGGTGACGTCTGTTTAGGTGGTGGAACAATCGATGAAGTGATTAAAAATAACCAACGTCTTGAGTATGTTGGGTAAACAATTATATCCATGAACATGCAGTTTGCTATCCTGACATTTCTTTCATAACAGTGGTGAATAATTATGGATCAAAACGTCCTCAAAATGTTAAAAGAAAAAGATTATGAAGAAGCGGCTCAATTACTTGCAAAAAACATTGAAGAGAACCCGAGTGATCCAGTTAGTTTTATCAATTTTGGCAACCTGTTAGCCTTTATGAAAGATTGGCAGCGCGCGCGGCGTTTTTTTGAAAAAGCAATTGCACTCGATGATCAAGCTGCAACAGCCTATTATGGACTGGGCAATGTGTATTATGAACAATCGCACTATCATAGAGCTCAAGCCCAGTTCCAAAAGGCTATTCAGTACGGCTTGGAGGAAGGTGACGCCTACTTCATGCTCGGCATGTCACTAATAAACCAAGGATATGATAAACTGGCCCTTCCTTATTTCATGCGCGCCGCTGAGCTCGATCCGGATGATGAAAATATCATGTTTCAATACGCTCTTACGCTTGCTAAAAACAATCAGATCGACGATGCAGAAAAAATATTTCAAACGGTTGTCAAAAAAAATCCGAATCATAGCGATGCCCATTATAATCTAGGGGTTATTGCTTCGTTTTACAGTCATTACGATGAAGCTCTCCATCACTTTGAAGAAGCCTTGCGAATACAGCCTGATCATATGTTAGCGGCAGATGGCAAGCGGAAAATAAAAGCATATACAAAAAAAGATAAAGCTTGAGATCGTGGGGTTATATGTATGCAATCGGATAGATTAGCCCATCAAGCGGATCGTCAAAAATATATCAAAGGTGAACACGTACACACTATTTTTCATAATGAGCAAGAACAATTTTCGATTGCCAAAATCAAAATACACGAAACGAATGAGCATTATAAGTATAAAGAAATCGTTGCAAAAGGTTACTTTCCTCATTTGCAAGACGGAACAGTATACTACTTCTATGGCGATTTAAAAAAGCATCCCAAGTATGGATGGCAATACCATATCCATGCATATGAAACGTTTGTTCCGGATACGAAGCAAGGCCTGATCGCTTATCTCTCAAGTGACCTCTTTCATGGCATTGGTAAAAAGACAGCCGAAAAGATTGTCGATATTTTAGGCGAGAATGCCATATCTCAAATATTAAACGATCGCGGTGTGTTAAAACATGTACCTGGATTGAAAGAAGACAAGGCCGAACGTCTAGTCAAAGTCCTTCAAGAAAACCAAGGTTTTGAACAGGTCGTCATTCATCTGGCGCGATATGGAATCGGCATGAAGACGGCGCAAAAAATTTATCAACAATACAAAGACGAAGCAATCGAAACATTGTACGAAGATCCGTATCAATTCGTCTTTGATATCGATGGATTTGGCTTTCGCACTGCAGATAACATAGCTAGGCAGAACGGTTTACCGGGAACCCATCCGAATCGGATTGGAGCCGGATGTATTTACGTACTTCAAAACAGCATTAAACAAGGCCATGTTTATTTGCCGTTGAACGAATGCATTCAACAAGTGTTGAATTTGTTAGCAGATCGAGAATTGACTGCGGAGGCAGTTACAGAACGAATAAAGCAGTTGAACAATGATAAAACGATCATTCTTCAACAAGGACGCGTTTATTTGCCTTCTCTCTATTACGCTGAGGACGGGTTTACCTCACACATCCAGCGTATTCTTGCCACCCCAATCGCCTTTGAAACAGATTTGGCTGAACTGATGAAGATTATCGGGGATATCGAAGAAGCAGAAGTTTTGAGCTACGGCAAAGATCAATTTCAAGCCATCAATCAGTCGCTTCATTCCAAAATCACGATTGTAACTGGCGGCCCTGGAACTGGAAAAACAACTATCATTAAAGGTATTTTAAAAGCCTATGCAGCAATTCACGATGTATCCATTGATCCAGAGGACTATGATGATCAAGAAGATTACCCATTTATTTTGACAGCACCGACAGGAAGAGCGGCTAAGCGGTTGAACGAGTCAACTGGATTGCCCGCTTCTACGATACATAAACTGTTAGGCTGGAATGGAGTGGATCGTTTTGAAAAAAGTGAGCATGAGCCACTGACAGGCAAATTTTTAATTGTTGATGAATTCTCTATGGTCGATATCTGGTTGGCGAACCATTTGTTTAAAGCTATACCTAATGATATGCAAATCCTCTTAGTCGGTGATGAAGATCAGCTCCCATCGGTTGGTCCAGGACAAGTGTTGAGTGATTTGCTGGCATCTGGCATTATTCCTTATGTACGGTTGCACGATGTATACCGGCAAAAAGAAGGGTCGAAGATTATCAAGCTCGCACACGACATAAAATATGATCGGTGTACACATGCGTCTTTGCAAAATGATCGCGATTTTAGTTTTATCAAATGTAAAGATTATCAAATAATGGATTGCCTTATTAACATTTTTCAAAAGGCTTTAGATAAAGGAATCGAGCCGAATGATATTCAAGTGCTTGCTCCGATGTATCGCTCACGGAACGGAATCAATGCCATCAACATGCATCTACAGCAGTTTATTAATCCAAAAACGGCAACAAAACGTGAAATCAAAGTCTATGACAAAGTGTATCGAGTCGGTGACAGAGTGATTCAATTAGTCAACCGACCAGAAGATGGTATATCCAATGGTGATATTGGTCAAGTTGTCGCCATTTTTATGGAAGAAGAAAATAAAGAAAATACCGAACAGCTCGTTCTTTCCTTTGATGGGAAGGAAGTTGTTTACGAACGTCAAGATTTTGATCAAATTATGCATGCCTACTGTATTTCTATTCATAAAGCACAAGGTAGTGAGTTTCCAATCGTCATTTTGCCGATTATTACGGCGCATCACCGCATGCTTCAGAAAAACTTACTCTATACGGCGATTACGCGTAGTCAAAAAGCGCTTATTTTGTGCGGAGATCAAACAGCATTTTTAGAAGGGGTTTATACACAGAATACAAACAAGCGATACTCCTCTCTTAAAGAGCAGTTGCTGGAGCGGGTGCCAAATGAAACTGTTCGTGAAAAAGATGAGGAACAAATATCGCCTTATGATTTTATGTAGGCAACCGATTGTGCCAAACGATGTATAATTGTCAAATATTCGGGCAAACCTACCGTTATAGTTTATTATGATATGATCAAAGGAGTTTTATAGTATGTTGCAATGCCCGAATTGCGATGGAAAAGATATAGGGAAAATTGGCGCCCAACAATACTATTGTTGGAATTGCTTTATTGAAATATCCGTATTCCATAATAAGCTAACGATTCATCAAGTGGAAGCCGATGGTTCATTAAGCTCTTTGGATGATTTTTTTACTGACGAAGAACGGAAAGTCGAATAGCGACATTCATTGATGGATGCAAGCCCAAGGAGTGCAAATATATGGACCAAAAGCGGCGGCTTTCTTTTCTTTATTGGGGCGTCATAAGCATTATTGGCATTTTATTTTTATTTTTTGCTGCTAAATTATTCCCTGTCTATAAAGCGATTTTTTCTTTTCTTTGGAAGTTATTTGCTCCGTTTCTGGTAGCTTGTCTTATAGCCTATATTCTTCACCCGATTGTTAAAAAAATGGAGCAAATCAATCTCCCAAAAAGCATTGCCATTTTGCTTATTTATGTATTGTTTTTTGGTGGTATCGCGTGTTTGATTTATGCCGTATATCCGATCGCTGTTATGCAATTGCGCGATTTAAACGAACAATTGCCCCAGCTCATTAACATGTATAGAGAATCGGTGTACGAACTGTACGAACGCACCGCGTTTTTACCTGAAACAGTGCACGATAAAATGGATCAACTGATTCATAAGCTGGAGTCATATATGGACAGCATGCTAACAAAGCTTGTCGGTCTCTTTACAAAAGTATTTGATATGCTTGTTTTTTTAACTGTTATTCCGGTACTCGTTTTTTACTATTTAAAAGATTATGAAACAATCAAATCATGGATTAGACGATGGATGTCCGAAAAATATAAGTGGCAAACAGCCCAGATTGTCCGCGCCATTGATGAAAGTCTTGGAAGTTATTTTCGCGGGTTGCTTATTGTAAGCTCTTTTGTCAGTTTGGCTACATGGATTGTATTTCACTTATTAAACATTAATTATGCTTTGTTGTTAGCTATTATTATGGGTTTGACTAATATCATCCCTTACTTCGGCCCCATCATCGGGGCGATTCCGGCTATTTTAATTACTGCAACCGTGTCGAGAAAACTCGTCATATTTGTCATTATCGCTGTTTTTGCGATTCAATTAATTGAGAGCAATTTAATCTCCCCTTATGTTGTAGGTCGCAGTGTTCGCATCCACCCGATTGCGATTATATTTGCCCTTTTGCTCGGAGGCGAGGTAGGAGGAGCCATCGGAATGATTTTGGCCGTTCCGGTGTTAACTGTCTGTAAAGTGATCGTCGTGCATATATTGGCATTTCGGCATGTCGATTGACATTTACGAAAAAGTTTTTTATAATATCGATCAAGTTACATATGCGATAAAGCGTTGAAGGTTCCGAGTACATGGGCCTCCATTTTCAGAGAGGGATTTCCTTATGGCTGAGAGAAATCCTAAATGTTGAGCCATGGAATGCTAAACTGGAGCACGGCTAACCCCCGTCGGTTTCAAACCGTTAGCATGGCAGAGCGATGAACAAACGCTTGTTCATAATGAGGGTGGTACCGCGATCTTATCTCGTCCCTGCAGCACGCAGCGACGGGATTTTTATATGGGAAAATTTTATCGATGGAGGAAAGCGATTATGAAACAGTTAACGTCAGCACAAGTTAGACAGATGTTTCTTGATTTCTTTAAGGAAAAGGGACATCGTGTCGAACCGAGCGAATCACTTATTCCTAAAGATGATCCGACTTTGCTCTGGATCAACAGCGGTGTAGCTACTTTGAAAAAGTATTTTGATGGGCGTATTGTGCCGACTAATCCCCGGCTTGTAAATGCCCAAAAAGCGATTCGTACAAATGATATCGAAAATGTCGGTTATACAGCACGACATCATACATTTTTTGAGATGCTTGGTAATTTTTCCATCGGTGACTATTTCAAAAAAGAAGCGATACAATGGGCGTGGGAATTTTTAACGAGTGATGAGTGGATCGGTTTTGATCCGAAACGTCTTTCCGTTACCGTCCATCCGGAAGATGATGAAGCTTATGACATATGGCTCAATGATATTAAGTTGCCAGAAGAGCGCATTATTCGGCTTGAAGAAAACTTTTGGGATATTGGTGAAGGACCGAGTGGGCCGAACACGGAAATTTTCTACGATCGTGGTGAAGCGTACGGAAATGATCCAAATGATCCTGAGCTATATCCGGGTGGTGAAAATGCGCGCTACTTAGAAATATGGAATCTTGTGTTTTCTCAATTCAACCATAATCCAGACGATACGTACACACCGCTTCCAAAAAAGAATATTGATACGGGGATGGGCCTTGAGCGCATCGTATCGGTTATCCAAGATGTGCCGACAAACTATGAAACCGATCTGTTCATGCCGATTATTCGTCGGATAGAAGACATTTCTGGATGTGTGTATGGGAAATCTGCTGAACAGGATACAGCTTTTAAAGTGATTGCTGATCATATTCGCACGGTCACATTTGCTATTGGTGATCATGCGCTGCCTTCAAATGAGGGAAGAGGCTATGTTTTACGCAGATTGTTGAGACGGGCAGTTCGTTTTGCAAAACATATAGGCATTGATGAACCATTTATGTACAAGCTTGTTCCAGTAGTGGCCGATATAATGAAAGATTTTTATCCAGAAGTTGCCAAACAACAAAAATACATTGCCAGTGTTATTAAAACAGAAGAAGATCGGTTTCACGAAACATTGCATGATGGGCTTGCGATTTTAACCTCGATCATAGAAAAGGAAAAACGGAAAGGAAGCAATGTATTCCCAGGTAAAGAAGTGTTCAGGCTGTATGATACGTACGGATTTCCAAAAGAACTAACGGAAGAATATGTAAAAGAAGAAGGTTTTTCCATTGATGAGAAAGAATTTGAACAGGAAATGGAAAAACAGCGCGAACGCGCACGACAAGCTCGGGAAAAAGTCGATTCGATGCAGATTCAAGATGATGTTCTCAGTTCATTGGAGGCTGAAAGCACTTTTGTTGGCTATGAGCGGATGAAAGTAGATACAACGATTACCGGTTTACTAAACGGACAAGAACAAGTTCAAACTGCAAACGCTGGCGATGACATCTGGATGATATTGCATGAGACACCTTTTTACGCTGAAAGCGGTGGTCAAGTAGCAGACCATGGCTGGATTTATACCGACACGGCATCAGCTTATGTTGAAGATGTCCAAAAAGCACCGCAAGGACAGCACATTCATAAAATCAATATCAAAGATGGACAATTGACTGTAGGCCAGTCTGTTAAAGCAATCGTTGATGAGCATTTCCGCACGTTTATTGTGAAAAACCATACAGCGACCCATTTGCTGCATCAAGCATTAAAGGATGTGCTTGGTGATCATGTCAATCAGGCAGGATCGCTCGTTACACCAGATCGACTCCGTTTTGATTTTTCACATTTTGAAGCGGTAGAAACAGAAAAGTTAAGACAAATCGAGCAGCTTGTCAATGAAAAAATCTGGGCTTCCCTGCCCACCGTGATCGATTATAAAAAACTTGATGATGCTAGAAAAATGGGTGCATTAGCTTTATTTGGTGAAAAGTATGGAGAAATCGTTCGAGTTGTGCAAATTGGTGATTACAGTATTGAATTGTGCGGAGGTTGCCATGTGCAAAATACAGCGGAAATCGGCTTGTTCTGCATTGTGAATGAAACAGGTGTCGGTGCCGGCACACGTCGGATCGAAGCAGTTACAAGTAAAAAAGCCTATGAATTTATCAATAAAAAAATGAATATACTACACGTTACTGCACATAGTCTAAAAACAAACGAAGAAAATATTCCTGAACGAGTCGACAGTTTGCATCAAGAGATCAAAGCGCTTAAAAAAGAAAATGAATCTCTTCGGGCTAAATTATCTCATATGGAAGCTACCGCTATGTTAAATCAAGCTGAGACCGTAAATGGCATCAAGATATTGGCTCAAAAAGTTAAGGCCAAAGACATGAATCAGTTGCGTAATATGGTCGATGAACTGAAACAGAAGATGGGATCAGGCCTTATTTTGTTGGCAGCCGAAAACAATCAGAAAGTCCAATTAGTTGCCGGTATTTCTAAAGACTTAACATCGCGAGGTCTACATGCTGGACATTTGATTAAAAATGCGGCCAAGCTTTGCGGCGGTGGCGGTGGTGGTCGCCCCGATATGGCTCAAGCAGGCGGTAAAGAACCGGATAAAATTAATGATGCCCTACAGTATGCCAATCAATATGTGCAAAAACACTTGACAAAACATGAAAAACAACAATGATATAATGGTATAAACATGGTAAAATAAACAATAAATGCCAAATTGGAATGGGGTGTCACAATGGGTTCAATCGATAAAACGATGAAATTCAATTTTTCGGAAGAACCGTTTGACAAAGATATTACACAAATTTTATTTACAGTGTACGATGCGCTCCAGGAAAAAGGCTATAATCCAATCAACCAGATTGTGGGCTATTTACTATCCGGTGATCCCGCCTATATCCCTAGGCATAATGATGCCCGCAATTTGATTCGTAAACTTGAACGCGATGAAGTGATCGAAGAATTAGTAAAATTTTATCTAGAACAAAAACAAAAGGATTAATAGTATGAAAATGATCGGTTTAGATCTTGGTTCAAAAACGATCGGAGTAGCGGTCAGTGATGCTCTTGGATGGACAGCCCAAGGTCTGACTACAATTCATTGGAACGAAGCAGATATAACTTCCGCTGACGACGATTTATGTGCCATTATAAAAGAACACGAAATAAGGAAAGCTATCGTAGGGTTGCCGAAAAATATGAACGGTACAATCGGCGAACGTGGTGAAATGGCTCAAAAATACGCTGCGCATATTGAAAAGGTCCATCGTATACCGGCAGTGCTCTGGGATGAACGTTTGACGACAATGGCTGCCGAGCGAGTTCTTCTGGAAGCGGACATGAGTCGAAAAAAACGAAAAAAAGTCATTGATAAAATAGCGGCTGTCATGATATTACAAAGTTATTTGGATCAAAAAGATATAAAGGAGCGATACTAGTGGCATTGGAAAGCAAGGAGCGCATCATCATCCCCGATGAAAATGGAGAAGAACACCTATTCGAAGTTCTGTTTACATTTGATGTAGATAAGACAGAACAATCGTATATCGCAGTTATTCCGGTCGAGCAGAAAGAGGCCGATGAAGTTGAAGTTTACGCTTTTCGGTATGAAGAAACATCAAAAGAAGACGACTTATCCTTGTTTCCGATCGAGTCGGATGAAGAATGGGATATGGTCGAAGAAATGCTTCATACTTTGACAGATGATGATAATAAACAGTCCTGATTCGAACCGATTGACTTAGTTATAATGAAGCCCTTCCCATTTATGTCTAGCATATTTTTAATTTTTTTAGTATAATAATGCGGACGAGAGGGGGAGGCTCGATGTCTGGTCGAAAAGAACCCTGGAAAAAACATTATAAAAACGATTTGATATCCCGAAGCGAAGAGGCGCAAACTGTGCGTAAAATTGTCGCTATCATTATTGTCTCGCTTATTCTCATCCTTATTGTTGGCGGCATTTCGGGATATCTATATATTAAATCTGCTCTTGGACCCGTCGATCCAAATAGTGAGGAAACCATCAAGGTGGACATACCTATGGGGTCATCATCAGCGGAGATCGGCAAGATTCTTGAAGATAATGGCGTGATCAAAGATGCGCGCGTTTTCCGTTTTTATACTAAATTTAAAAACGAAGCAGATTTTCAAGCTGGTGAATATACGTTTACACCATCTTTGACAATTGATGAAGTGATCAAAGTCTTAAAAAATGGAAAAACAAAGTCTGATCCAATTTATACTATTACGATCCCAGAAGGTAAGTCAGTCGAAGAGATAGCTGAAATTTATGCAGCTGAATTACCTTTGACAAAGGAAGACTTTCTGAAAAAAATTAATGATCAAGCGTATATTGAATCCCTCATCGATCAATATCCGTCCATATTGTCTGATACGATTTTGAAAAATGGGATTGAATCTCCATTAGAAGGATATTTGTTTGCAGCAACGTATCAATACTATGATGAAAATCCAGACGTGGACACGATTGTGACAACGATGCTCGATAAAACAGAAGCCGTTATGGACAAGTATTTAGATGATATTTCACAACGTGATATGACTGTTCACGAAGCTTTTACTATGGCATCGCTTGTAGAAATGGAGGCACGATCAGCAGAACAACGTAAAATGATTGCCGGTGTATTTTACAATCGTCTTGAAGAAGGCATGAAGCTGCAAACAGATCCGACCGTTTTATATGCACTTGGCGAACATAAAGATAAAGTGCTTTTGGAAGATTTGGAAGTCGAATCACCGTATAATACGTATCAAATTGACGACTTACCGATCGGTCCGATTGCCAATTTCGGGGAAAGTTCACTTGATGCAGCAGTACATCCCGAGGAATCGGACAATAAATACTTCCTGCATGATGAAGACGGAAACATTTTTTTTGCTAAAACACACGATGAACATGTAAAACTAAAGCAGGAACACATTCATGAATGATAGATTGTAAATAAATCGATATAGAAAACCAAGCCATTTGCGGAAGTGTGATTTCTTCTCACATTTTCCGTTTTTTTGCCTGTTATTATTTTGGATGTGGTGAAAATAAATGGAAATTCAACTTAAACGCTATTTAACAGACATGTTGCCAAAACCAAAATCGTGGGCTATTCGGCTGCAACAACAAGCGGCACGTGATAACATACCTATTATGGATTCGCTGAGTATGAATTTTTTAATGCAGCTCGTCCGCATTCAAAAACCAGAGCGTATTCTGGAAATTGGAACTGCTATAGGCTATTCTGCCTTAATGATGCTTGATGCACATCCAAACGCGTGGATTGTAACAATTGAACGCGATGCGATGCGCTTTAAACAAGCAAGGGAAAACATTGAAAACATGCAGATGCAAAATCAGATTCGTTTGATTTATGGAGATGCTCTAAATATATTGCAAACAAGGCCTGAGGAAGCACCGTTCGATTTGATCTTAATTGATGCGGCTAAGGGCCACTATCAAAACTTTTTTAAACTCGCTAGCCCATATCTGGCAAAAAACGGTGTGATCATTTCTGATAATGTGTTGTTTAAAGGGTATGTTGCTGGAACAGCTAATCCCCATGCCCGTTATGAAAAAATTGCTCAAAAGATGCATAGCTATAATAACTGGCTTGTTCAGCAACCTGATTTTACTACGACAATCGTTTCTATAGGTGATGGGTTAGCAATCAGTGTCAAACATTCAGATACGGAGGCGTAAATATGGCCGATTAACAAGTGGAGGAAATTTAGAAATTGTTGTTGTCGAATCGATTGGTAAACGTTTTCTTAACCATAACGGAGTAAGCTGCTTTTGGAAAAAGTATTGAAAATTAAAACAAAATCTGCCATAGTAATGAATAATACATTTCATTTATCGATTTAGTTAAAAATTCATGCTTTTTTAATATCAGGAAATTGAGAGATAAAGGAGTGTTTTTTTATGTCAACGGATAAAAGCTATTATATGACACACGAGGGGAAAGAAAAACTGGAAGAGGAACTGCACTATTTGAAAACAAAACGGCGGCAAGAAGTCGTTGAACGGATAAAAATTGCTCGAGGGTTCGGCGATTTGTCCGAGAACTCCGAGTATGATGCGGCAAAAGAAGAACAAGCTTTCGTTGAAAGCCGTATTTCACAGATCGAAAAAATGATACGCAATGCCGTCATTATAGAAAATGATGATAAAGATTCCAATGTTGTTACTTTAGGAAAATCGGTCACTTTTAAAGAACTGCCAGATGGCGAGGAGGAGACGTATACTATTGTAGGTAGTGCTGAGGCGGATCCGTTTGAAGGAAAGATTTCCAATGATTCGCCCATGGCAAAAAGTCTGCTGGGTAAAGAGGTGGGTTCAGAAGTATCTGTGGCAACGCCAGGCGGTGAAATTCTCGTCAACATTATCAAAGTAGAATAAGACAAAAGAGCCTGGGACAAAACTAGGCTTAAATAGGTAGAAACGGTTGGAATCAGTAAAAAATACTGGTTCTGACCGTTTTTTATTTCATAATAAATAGTGTTTTTATCATTTTTATTGTGAAAAACATACGATTCAATTTTGTCTAAAAAAGGAATCAAAGCGCGTGTTTCGTTGGATTTGGAAAGATATCATAAGCAAGCACATATTGACCCTCTGTTGCGATTTGAACATTGTATCTAGATTTTAACTGACCATTCTTCATGTAGTCATCTTTCATTCGCATAAGTGTTGCATCATAATCCGTTTTAGAATAACTAATTCTAGGATCTGGAAGAACAAATTGAAGTCTTGAATAACAATAGGATGTTCCTTTTACCCTTTCTGATTGAATGGATAGTTATTATTTCATATTACCGATTCTACTCCCATATTATCCATAACGAAAGTTACATTTAAATATGTTACGATAATCATGTATTTGGGAGTGACAAGCATGAATGATATTAATGAATATTCACGAGTTGATAAATATAAGAAACGGAGAAAAAATACCAAAGCGCTGTCCATTTTACTAGTGATCGGTATCATCCTACTAGTTGTTTTAATCTGTATTTGGATTTTCGGCCGCGATGATGAAGTGCTTGACGATAAAGGCTCAGCCCAAAACAGCGCTGTAACAGGAAAATATGACGAGGCGGCAGATGAACACAATGAAGAATCATCAGATAATGGTATATCAAGCGATATGGCGATGGATGAACCTGATGAGAAAGAGGAGATAGAGGATAATGAAAGTGTGGAAATAGAACCAATTGAATCCTCAGACGGTGACAATGTGGTTAAGGCGTATACGGGAAATTGGCAGCCGATTGGTACTGAGCAGGAAGAACCGCACACTGTCGTTTTTGATACAGCATCTCAGGATTGGAGGGAAATGGAGGAGGCAATCCGTTATGCCACAAAACTTACTGAAGATCAGATGATAACACATTGGATTGGTAATGACGGTGAACAAAAAGTAAAAGCGACTGTTTCCAATCGAGAGCAAACAGAAATTTACTGTGTATATCTATCCTGGATTAAACACGAAGGATGGAAACCGATTAAAGTTGAAATATTAAATGAAGTTGATGTGGAATATTAAAATTTGGGAGGCTTGCAGCATGACAATCGGTATTATCGGTGCTATGGATGAAGAAATGGCATTATTGCAGGAAAAAATAACGGATCAAAAGGAATTGACAGTTGCAAATTGCCTGTTTATAACAGGGAAATTGCAGGGTAAGGACGTTGTTTTATTGAAATCAGGAATAGGTAAAGTGAATGCTGCGATGGCTACAACGATCCTGCATGAACGTTTTTCACCGTCCTATGTAATCAACACAGGATCTGCCGGCGGATTTTCCGAAGCGCTGGACGTCGGTGATATTGTTGTGTCAACTCATGTTGTCCACCATGATGTGGATGCCACTGCATTTGATTATGCATATGGACAGGTCCCGCAAATGCCTGCCATGTATGAAGCCGACAAAACGCTCATCGATCGAGCTAAACAGGCTGTTCAACAATTGGATGTAGGCTATGCGGAAGGAATCATTGCAACGGGCGATTCATTCATGGCCGATCCAGATCGTGTAGCTTTTATCAAACGGAAATTTCCAACAATGATCGCAGCGGAAATGGAAGCTGCCGCTGTGGCACAGGTTTGTTATCAATATGCTACTCCATTTGTCATCATCCGGGCTTTATCAGATATTGCAGGCAAAGAATCATCCATCTCATTTGATACGTTTCTAAATAAAGCAGCTAATCATGCTGCAACATTAATAATGACAATAATCGATTAATGGCATCCACCTTCCCCAAACCTGTAAGTCCATGTTATTGTGTGATCGCAAAAGAGAAACATGGATTTACAGGCGGGGGAGGATCTTGGTGCATCATTAATCATATAATGAGCTGTGTCAGTCAAAAATAATCGGTCTGTGTTCGGTGTTTTAACATGTTTGGAAGGTAAGTATGAGAGGCAATGGACGTTTTCAGGGGAGTCTGTTTGCTTGTGTTGTTTTATTATCAGTGATCGGGATACTATTAGCGTTCATGATGAAATGGGCAAAAGATTTACTATTGAGCATTCACTGATTTCTCCGTTCTTTACGGAAATACTCATGGAAGACTTTCATGAGAGCTCTTTTTTCGATGCGTGAGACATAGCTTCTGGAAATATTTAACTTTTTAGCAATTTCTTTTTGCGTCAATTCTTTATGGTCATTTAAACCATAACGATACACGATCACTTCTTTTTCTCGGCTGTCCAGAACAGAAAAGTATTGTTCCATTTTAGCTATTTCCATATTCAATTGGATGTATTCGATAACATCTTCGTTTTCAGCTTCTAGAATATCCATCAAGTTGATTTCATTACCTTCTTTGTCTTGCCCGATCGGATCATATAACGAAACATCCTTTTTGACTTTCTTCAGAGCTCGCAAATGCATAAGTATTTCATTTTCAATACAACGGGCAGCATACGTGGCTAATTTTGTTCCTTTGTCTGGCGAAAAGCTTTCGATTCCCTTAATTAAACCGATCGTACCGATGGATATTAAATCTTCAGTATCTTCCCCGGTATTTTCAAATTTTTTCACAATATGTGCTACCAATCTTAAATTATGTTCAATTAATTTGTTTCTTGCTTCCTCACTGCCGTTTTGCATGTCGATGATATACTTTTCTTCTTCTTTAGGTGAGAGTGGCTGTGGGAAAACATGATTTTTTACATAGGATACAAAAAACATCGCTTCTTTAATCAATAAAGCAAGAACGCTTAAAATTCCGGACAAACCTAAACACCTCCTCGTAAGGCATTTGCCTATACATCATTTTTATGAGGAGGAAAGTGTTTTGTGTCTGTCCACTAGCCAAAATATTGGAGGCAAGATTCGTTCGTTCATTTTAAAATTTAAAAATAGATTTTTTGATAACAATGTTTTCATAAGCCATCGTTTTTTTCTGGAAAAATCAATTGTGTAATGTTATAATACAACCTGTTCACATACATTTGTCAGTTTAATATTTGTTTTTTTTGGAGGAGCCTGTCACCAAGGGATTACTATGCCCACACGTAACAGGCTTTTTTTGCATGAAACATGGCGGATAGTGACATGAATAATAAACAGGCGGACTGGATCTGATTTTTTGTATGACATAAAAAGATGGAAAGGATGCTGTAAATGATTATTGGATTGACCATTATTTTAATACTTGTCCTTTTTTTACCTTTTACAAAATTCGTGGAACGAAATCTTGAAGTATTTTTATTTATTATGGGCATTGCATCTGTTCTTGTAAGTCAAGTGCTGGATTGGGAACTGCTGAAAGAAGCTTTAATACATCCGATCAATATTACTTTAGCCGTCCTTATTGCTGGGTTATTGTTCAGATGGTTTCAAAAGCCGATTGAAAAGGGAGTATTGGGAATAAGCAATGCGATGCCGTACCGCCTGTTTATTGCGTTATTCGTTATCATTATGGGGCTTATATCCAGTTTAATTACCGCCATTATTGCAGCAATCATCTTGGTTGCCGTTGTAGGTGTTTTAAAAATGGACAGAAAATCCGAAATTCGTCTTGTTATCCTCGCCTGTTTTGCAATAGGAATGGGGGCTGCTCTAACACCGCTTGGTGAGCCACTTTCAACGATTGTAGTTAATAAATTAGATGAAAGCTTTTTCTATTTATTAAAATTAATCGGTATATATGTGATTCCGGGTGTAGTTGTTTTTGGTTTATTAGCGGCATTTATGGTTAAATCGCGAGATGACTCAGATGAATCGACTGCTACTTCAGAAGAGCAATCAGATGCATCAGAAAAGGAATCGTATCCGGAAATTATTATACGCAGTTTAAAAATTTATTTATTTGTCATGGCGTTAACTTTTCTTGGCGCTGGTTTCCAGCCGTTTATTGAAAAATATTTATTAGATTTAAACCCATTGATTTTATATTGGATCAACATGGTTTCTGCTGTTTTAGATAATGCGACACTGGCTGCAGCGGAAATTAGTCCGGATATGGGACAAACAATGATCAGGGATATTATGCTCGGGTTGATTATCAGTGGTGGGATGCTCATACCAGGGAACATTCCTAATATTATCGCCGCTGGAAAATTAAAAATCACTAGCTTGGAATATGCTAAATTCGCTGTACCGATTGGCTTAATCGCTATGGTGATTTACTTCATCATTATTGTCATTGTAGGTTAATGACGTAAAATCTATAAAGATGATGTTCATTCTTATAATCGGAGCGTGGCCTGTGAGCCCAAAACATTTGGGATAACGAGCCCCTCCGAAATGATATATATTTTTCCAATACTTATGAAATTTGTGATCAGTAACATAAAATGTCTCGGAAAAATAAAAAAACCCCTACTGCTTTTAGAGGGGAAGTTTGACGTATGTTGTATGTATTCGTGTTTACGAACTTTTTACTTCAAGTGTCAAATTTCGTCTATAAATTTCCCTTTCGATCAACCAAAGAAAATCAGGGCTGAGGTTCAATTCACTTGCTTTGTAATAAGATTCAAGCAATAGCTCATCTGATAAGTGTTCCATCGAATAGAGCCCTCCTCGTGTCTTTGATCAAGTTCAATGCTATTAATAATCTACCATGAAACAGTAGGGTATACAAGGTAGAAATTATCAACATGTCGATGTGTATACTTTGTGCACAAATCAAAAATTTTGGTGTTAATTATTGATAAATCAATGGGGAAAGTGTGGATAAAGTTATCCACATATCGAAATGTAACTGAATTTGTCGAACGCTTTTTCGGCAATAAAGCATGTTTTGTGTATTTAAAACAACATTTTATCGCTTTATAAATATAGCAAGTTCATATAGGATGAAGGTAGATAAACACAAAGTTTTGTGATGTACGAAGAGGTGCCAACTGTGCTGAAATATTTTCTACCAGATAAATTTGTAAAACGTATTTTTGATATCCAACCAGAACAATTGTTGGAACATGGAATTAAAGGAATTATAACGGACTTGGATAATACGCTCGTAGCATGGGATGCCAAAGATGCAACACCCGATGTCATCGAATGGTTCAAACGAATGAATGAATATGGGATTAAAGTGACCATCATTTCAAATAATAACCATAAAAGAGTGCAAGCCTTTTGCGAACCATTGAATGTCCCATTTGTGTTCAGTGCCCGCAAACCATTGCGCCGTGCTTTTAACAAAACGGCAAAACAAATGAACTTAGCTAAAGAAGAAATTGTTGTAGTTGGAGATCAACTATTGACTGATGTGCTTGGTGGCAATTTGGCTGGTTTTTATACGATACTTGTTGCCCCGATTGTCCAGACTGATGGAAAAGTGACACGCATTAACCGGAAAATCGAGCGCCGAATTTTAGCGTATTTTCGTAAAAGAGGAAAAATCACCTGGGAGGAATGACAGTGGACCATATATATTGCGGGGGCTGCGGTGTTCGTATCCAAACAACGGATAAAGAGAGCGTAGGCTACACACCAAAATCGGCACTCAACAGAGAAAATGTTTTATGCCAACGTTGCTTTCGACTTAAACATTACAATGAAGTTCAAGATGTGTCGATTGCGGACGATGATTTTTTAAACATGATCGCATCGATCAGAAAAACCAATGGCCTGATTGTTCATATTATTGATGTTTTTGATGTAGATGGTACACTTATAAACGGTTTGCCATGTATTACAGGGGATAATCCGATTATTCTTGTAGCTAATAAGGTGGATTTGCTGCCAAAATCGATCAATAAACGAAAGTTAGAAAATTGGCTACGCGCTAAGGCAAAAGAAAGTGGCATCAAAGTTTTAGATGTGTTTCTTATCTCGTCTACTAAAAGACATGGGATCGCTGAATTAGGAAAGGCATTAGAAAATGTTCGCAATCAAGAAGATGTTTATATTGTTGGAACAACGAATGTAGGAAAATCAACATTTATCAATACGCTGATTGAGCAATCGACAGGCTTAAAGCATGCGATTACAACAAGTTACTTTCCTGGAACAACGCTTGGATTTATTAAAATTCCACTCGATGAACGATCGTTCTTGGTTGACACTCCGGGAATCGTCAACAGAAAACAATTCGTTCATTATGTATCAAAGGCGGATTTGAAATTAATCATTCCCGATAAAGAAATCAAACCGCGGATTTATCAACTTAATCCCGGACAGACATTATTTTTTGGTGGATTGGCCCGTTTAGACTTTTTAACGGGTTTACAACAGTCATTTGTTTGTTATTTTTCTAATCAACTGCCGATTCATCGAACAAAGCTAGAAAAAGCAGATGATTTATATGCAAAGCACAAAGGCGGTTTATTATCTCCACCAAACCAAGGGACACTTAACACGTGGCCTGACTTGACGGCTGAAGCATATAAAATTAAGGATGGTAAAACAGATATCGTTTTTCCGGGATTAGGGTGGGTGAGTATGGTTGATGGCCATCTGACTGTTCAAGCCCATACACCCGAAGGAATCCCAGCCACATTGCGAAAAGCTTTAGTATAGGGGGGTTGTATACATGGGGTATCGCTTAGGTTTAATCGGCTATCCTGCTAGTCACTCGTTATCGCCATGGATTCATGAAACATTTTTGCAAAGATCGGGTTTGTCGGGAAGTTATACGATTTGGGAAACTAAACCGAGCCGAATATCTAATAAACTTGCCGAATTGAAAAAGCAAAAGGTGGATGGATTTAACGTAACAGTGCCTTACAAACGGACGATCATCCCTTTTCTAGACTGTTTGGATCCAGCGGCTGAACGTATTGGTGCGGTCAATACTGTCGTTAACGTTAATGGAAAATGGAAAGGTTATAATACAGATGGAAGAGGATATATACGTGCTTTTAAAAAATATTTTCCTCGTTTGGCTGCGGATAAAATGATAAACATTGTGCTCATCGGTGCCGGCGGAGCTGCTCGAGCTATTTATGATGCTCTAACAGATGAAGGATTTCGCTATGTTGACATGGCAAACCGCACGATTGATCATGCCGAAGCAATAGTTGCTGACCTTAATAAAAAGCCGACCCAAACAGTGATCAATACGCTAAAACATGTGGAGAAACGGTTGAATCGTTATGACATGATCATCCAGACAACTTCGGTAGGGATGTACCCAAATACCGAAAAAACTGTTATCTCTTGTCATAATCTAAAAGCAGGAAGTGTTGCAAGTGACATTGTATATCGTCCGCTCACAACAGCATTTTTAAAACAGGCGCAATTATCTGGTGCACAGATCTTTTCTGGCCATACGATGCTTTTATACCAGGCTCAGCTTGCATTTGAACTATGGACAGGCACATCCGTTTCTGTAAGTGGCTGCGAAGATCAATTGCAATTAAAATTGGAGGCATGACAAAATGTTATCTGGAAAACAAAAACGATTTCTACGCGCCCAGGCTAATCATATTAAACCGATTTTTCAAGTTGGCAAAACAGGTGTAACTGATAATATGATTAAACAAATAGACGATGCTTTAGAAAAACGTGAGTTGATCAAAGTGAGTGTTCTTCAAAATTGTTTAGAAGACAAAGAAGTCGTGGCGGAAAAATTAGCTACTGATACCGGTTCGGAATTAGTGCAGATTATTGGCAAGAATATTGTCCTGTACAAAGAATCGACTGATAACAAACAAATCGAGCTGCCATGAAGGAGAATATTATGAAACATGTCGGAATTCTTGGAGGTACATTTGACCCCCCACATATTGGACATTTGATCGTAGCTGAAGAAGTCCGTATAGCTATGGATTTAGCGGAAATATGGTTCATCCCGACGTATAAACCTCCACACAAACAACAGGCGTTATCGGGAATTCAAGATCGGGTGATCATGTTGGAAAAAGCAATCGCCGACAACCGATATTTTAAACTGAATCGAGTAGAAGCGAACCGTCGAGAAAAATCATATACGATCGATACAATGGTTCATTTAAAAGCGATGTATCCAAATACGAAATTTTATTTCATTATTGGTGCTGATATGGTGGACTATTTACCCAATTGGTATAAAATAAACGAACTGATGGAAATGGTGACGTTTGTCGGTGTTAAGCGGCCAGGATATACGTTGAAAACTACATTTCCAATCGTTGAGGTAGATGTTCCTGAAATCGATGTATCGTCAACCATGCTCCGAAGACGATTAGAAAATGGCTGGTCCATTAAATATTGGGTACCGGAAAAAGTAGAAAAATATATCAAGGAGAAACGGTTATATGAATAAAAGTGAAGCAATTGCTCTTGTCAAGTCGCGTTTAACAGAAGAAAGATTTGCGCATACCATGCGTGTGGCTGAAACGGCTCAAATACTAGCCGAACGTTACAACGAACCGCAAGAAGCGGTTCAACTTGCAGCGATTCTTCATGACGTCGCAAAAAATGATCCACCGGGCAAACTTAAACATTGGATTTTAAACAGCGATTTACCAGATGACTTACTAACATTTCACCACGAACTTTGGCATGGTCCTGTAGGTGCTTTATTAATGGAGCAAGAACAAGGTATAACGGACCGAAGAGTGTTGAATGCTATCCGCTATCATACAACTGGAAGAGCGGGTATGACAACATGTGATATGATAATTTTTTTGGCTGATTACATTGAACCGGCAAGAGATTTTCCCGGTGTAGACAATGTAAGAAAAGCTGCACAGCGCGATCTATGCGAAGCAACTTGGCTTGCTCTTCGCAATACGATTCGACACTTGATAGACAAACAAGCAATGGTTTATCCGGACACTTTTTATGCGTATAATGATTTAACGAAATATGTAAATGGAGGGCATTAATATATGGACGGTAAGGAAATTGTACAACAACTAGCCCAAGCCTGTGATGATAGAAAGGGTCAAAATATTATCGCATTGGACATGCGGAATGTATCATTAGTAGCTGATTATTTTTTAATCTGTCATGGTACTAATGAACGACAGGTACAAGCTATAGCTATGGCATTGAAAGAAACGATGGCTGAAAACGGAATTGACATCAAGCGCATGGAAGGGTTGGAACAGGCGCGTTGGGTTTTGATTGATATTGATGATGTTGTATGTCATATATTCCATCAAGATGAACGCGATTACTATAATTTGGAACGTCTCTGGGGTGATGCTCCGCGGCTAACTTTAAGCGCGGTCCAGAAAGGGTAATATAGAGATGTATCGACAATCAGCACGATGCTTTTTATGATCTGTTAAATTGTTCTTTAATGTTCATAGTCGCATGCATGAGTGGTACCGCATAAGGGGGAAGGGGAAATAAGCGAGCGAATCCTAGCTTCAGCATTGTTTTTTAGGATTTATGGAATTCACAGTCCGTATCCAACAAAAAATAAAAAATTCAATGGAAATAGCCGAGCAAATTTTTATTATCATCGAAAAAAAGTTCAAAAAGATTAAGTTTTAGTTTTTAAGCAAATTTGTCAAAACTAAGCGAACGCTTTATAATAGCTACATAAATAACCTGCTGCATTTCCCCTTCCACCTTCTATATAAGGAAGTGACCCTCATTGGTTAACCTCCTCAAAAAAAGTGCATTTTTTCTTGCGATTTTTGCCATGTTTATTATTATCTTTTTTATTGACAAGGATGAAACGGAAGAATTCACAAAGGTTTCGACAACGGATGTATCCGATGATGAGCGAAAAGACGAATCAAACGATGAATACGCGATTGTAGATGTTAAGGGAGAAGTTATAAAACCTGGTGTTTATGATGTTCCGATTGCATCTCGTGTTCACGATGTATTGGAAATGGCAGGTGGCTTTACGGAAGATGCTGATGAATCAGCAGTCAATCTTGCGAAAAAAGTTTATGATGAAATGGTCATTTTCATACCAAAAATAGGTGATGACAGCCAGCTAGAAGCGGATGGACTTAGGGATGATCAGCCTGCTAAAATGCGCATCAATGAAGCAACACAGGAAGAAATTGAAACATTAAACGGCATCGGTCCGTCTAAAGCAGAAGCCATCATTCAATACCGAGAAGAACACGGGTATTTTCAAACGCTTGAAGATTTGCTCGAAGTATCGGGGATTGGTGAGAAAACGCTTGATCATATAAAAGAAGATGTGCAAATTCCATAGAGGATTGGCGCATTATTGGTAAATATAATATAAAGGAGTAATCGTGATGGAGAGGATTTCCTGGGACCAATATTTTATGGCACAGAGCCATTTACTTGCACTAAGAAGTACATGTACGCGATTGATGGTTGGGGCAACTGTTGTCAGAGATAAACGTATAATCGCCGGTGGTTATAATGGCAGTGTTTCCGGAAGTGTGCATTGTATTGACGAAGGTTGTTATGTGATCGATGGACATTGTGTCCGGACGGTTCACGCCGAGGCAAACGCTTTGTTGCAATGTGCCAAATTCGGTGTCCCAACTGAAAAAGCAGAAATGTATGTGACACATTTTCCTTGCCTGCAATGTTGTAAACAGATTATTCAAAGCGGTATTAAAGCAGTGTATTATGCGGAAGATTATCGCAATCATCCATATGCTGTAGAGCTATTTAAAGAGGCCGGGGTCAAGGTGAAAAAAGTTAAATTAACGCATGTTGCATTGGATATGAAGGCACATGAAAAAGCAGCCTATGTCAAACGGTTGCTTGCTGAGTTAAAATCACACACGAGGGATAATACATATTATGATAATTTTAAGAAAGAGGCAGAAGCATTGTTTAATATAAACCTTTAACACATAATGGGTGAATATTGTGAAAGGATATTGGCATATTCCCGCTCTAGCAACTGCAGCCAGCGGGATCGCAGTGATCTTTGAGAGTTATTTATGTTGTATTTTGTTTTTTTGGGTACTGCTCAGTCTATATGTTATGAAGCGGCTCGGGAAGCTCCCCATCCTTTTCTCCTTGATTTGTTTCCTCTTTTTTTACTATCATATTCCTATCCTTACCCCTCCTGCTGAGATACCTCACATAGATTCTTCCATACAGGGTGAGATTGTGAGTCCTATCATTGACAGATCGAAAACGTTCGATTTTGTCTTGCAACCGTACCAGTCCAATCAAAAAATACTTGTCGTGTTTTTTAAGGATGACCAATCGGTGAAGCCGTTTCCGGGATTACAGCATGGGGCATCATGTGCTGTTCAGGGCGATCTTGAGATTCCTGAATCAAGCACAAATCCAGGTCAATTTAATTACCAAAAGCATTTGCTATCAAAAGGAATTTCCTACCAAATGATTCTTCATTCTAAACAAGATGTTCAATGTCATGGAGCGTCAAAACTGGCACAGATTTTTGCTTTGCGAGCTAAGTTAAAGACATATATAAATGAACGTGTTAGCCCGGAAACTGCTGCATGGTTTTATGCCTTAGTGCTCGGAGATGACTCTCATATTGATGAAGATATTATTGATCTTTTTCAAGATTGGAATTTATCCCATTTATTAGCGATTTCTGGACTTCATGTTGGTCTCGTAACAGCTTTAGTGTATTTTATCTTGATTAAGTCCAATGTGTTGACAAGAGAAAAAGCGCAATGGCTCATGATACTTTTTTTGCCGATCTACGCTTTTTTGGCCGGGGGTGAGCCTTCTGTTATCCGCGCTAGTACAACAGTTTTGCTATTTCTTATATTCAACAAATTGAAGTGGCGTATAACTGCAATGGATGTTTTAAGTATTGTGTTTATTCTTCTGGTAGCTGTTGATCGATATATTGTTTACCATATCGGTTTTCAATTTTCCTTTCTCGTCACGTTCGGCCTTCTTTTGTCAAGAAGATGGCTGTCGCAAAGTACGTCGTATGTTTTTTCTGTTTTACAGATTAGCTTTGTATCCCAAATGATGATATTACCGCTGCAGTTAGCTTATTTTTCCACCTTTCATCCTCTTTCTATTTTATTAAATGTAGTCATTGTTCCTTATTTTACATTGTTTGTTATACCATCAATGTTTTTGCTTTTATTATTTTCACCTTTGACATTTATTGTTAATCTGTTTGATCAATTGTTTGTCCCCATTCACCGGTTATTTATAGCGTTTATTGAGCTCGTTGATCAAATGGCTTTTTATCCAATGATCTTAGGTGCATTATCTGCTCCCGTTATTGTGATCTATTATATTTTATTTTTTGCATTCATGTATTATTTACAAGTAAAAAAATCGCGACACGCTTTTTACAATGGTATCTTGATATCTGTTTTCCTTGTTTTATTAGCGATCAGACCGTATTTTTCACCTGTTGGAACGGTCACCATGCTGGACATTGGTCAGGGTGATGCTTATGTCCTTGAATTGCCGTATCGCAAAGGGGTCATCTTCATTGATGCTGGTGCTCAAGTTTCATTTTCCGAAAACAATCCGACAGATAAAGTATATCAGCAAATTATAAAACCTTATCTGTATTCGCGAGGGATTGCTAAAATCGATGCTGTTTTTCTTTCCCATGAGGATATGGATCATGATGGGAGTACACCTTATCTCATTGAAGAGATGTCGGTTGATCAGATTTTTGTCAGCAGTTTGTATGAACCTCCAGATTACATGGTGCACGTATTGCAAAAAGAAGACAAAAGTTTGCAACGTGTTGATCATGCCGAACGAATGACTATCGGTGGGTATTCTTTTTATATTCTTTCTCCGGAAAAAGATTGGCATTCAGCCAATGACAATTCACTTATCATTTATACGGAAATTGGTGGAAAAAAATGGCTTTTTACAGGCGATGCGGGAAAAAAAGTCGAAAAGAATATATTGCAGAAATATCCAGATTTGCAGATCGATGTGTTAAAAGTAGGTCATCATGGCAGCCAAACATCTACCGATCCGGCGTTTATAAATCGGATCGAACCGGAAGTCGCTCTTATATCGGTTGGACGAAATAATATGTACAACCATCCAGCAAGCGATGTTCTAGATACATTGAAGAAAGCAGGGGTGCAGATATTTCGCACGGATACACACGGTGCGGTTCAGTATCGGTTCCAGTATGCGGAATCCGGCACATTTTTTAAATATCTTCCATAAACTATATATACAATGTTTACAAATTAGGAAAAAAGAGACTGTATAGCAGCCTCTTTCTTTAATCATTATTTTGTCATTTTGTTATACAAACCGTTGCAATTGGGGTATTTCGGCTTTTTTGCTGAATTAGCTGTTGACAACACTGATAATGGTACCGATGGCAAAAATGAGAACAAAAAACAGAAAGGAAAAACCGAATCCCTTGATGGAATCAACGACATCGTTATTTTTGGATTGTGGATCTTTTTCAAATTCGTTCACGTTTACCCCTCCTATACAACTTAAGTATAAAATAAATGCTTGAAAAAATCCACTTTTAATGAAAAAAGTTCATAAAACATTAACCAATCTCAGTTTTTGAAAGAGTTAACAGCTATATTTTGATCACACCAACGCCAAACTAACGTGTAAATACCGTTTAAAAGGCAGTTCCTAGGCCTGCATTTTAAACGTTTATATAGATAAGAGGGGGATATTGGCGTTAAAAGTTGGGGAAGACAAGTCCCCCTCATAATATTTTTCTTGCCATTTTCTCTTCATCACCTTACGATGAAAATAACATAGTTTGGGGTGAAGCGAAATGGCATCGTATATGGATGTTTTACAGCAAATAAAGAAGCAGCAAATTTCACCAGTGTACTTATTATATGGAACGGAAAATTATTTCATTCACCATTTAAAGAAACAGATTAAAAAAGCGCTTTTGCCCGTTGAAGACGTTGAAAATGTTTCGACATATGATTTAAGAGAAGTGCCCATTCAAGATGTCGTGCGCGATGCGGAAACATACCCGTTCTTTGGTGATAAAAAACTGATCATTGCTGAAAACCCAGTCTTTTTGCAAACAAAGCCGGACAAGCTTCCATTTTCACATGATCTAGCTAAGTTACAAACATATCTTGACAACCCGGTTGACTATTCGGTCATTATGATGATCGGATATTTTGAGAAAATAGATGAACGGAAAAAAATAAGTAAACAATTAAAAAAGAAAGGGACTATTGCTGAATGCAAACCGGTAAAACCAAGCGATTTACGACAATGGCTTAAGCATTTAGCTGATAGCATGCAGGTTACAATTGCTCAAGATGCATTCGTTATATTGGAAGAAAAACTGTCGACAGATTTATACATGGTTCAGAATGAGCTTGACAAACTGTCCTTGTATGTTGGAAAGGGAGGAACCATTACTAAAGATGTTGTCAATAGCCTTGTATCACATACTATGGACGGCACGGCGTTAAAGCTCGTCGATGCGGTTATCGAACGCGATTTACATGAGGCGATATTGATTTACAGAGATTTAGCAAAAATGAAGGAAGATCCTCTTGCTCTAATCGGTTTATTAGCTTTTCAGTTCCGCAATATTCTCCATGTTAAACGGTTAAAACAAAAAGGCTATAGTCCTGTACAAATGCAGAAACAACTAGGCGTTCATCCATATGTTGTTAAAATAGCCGGAAATAGAGAAAAAAGCTTTCGGCTGCATGAATTAAAGAATATATTGAACATTTTAACCGAAAAAGATAGTGTTATAAAACAAGGGAAAATGGATAAACACTTGGCCTTTGAAATGTTGCTTTATGATTTAATTTATTCGATAGGCAAATAAAAAACGATCCTAAGACTGGATCGTTTTTTTATTATGCGCCTAAAGACTTCATTTTTTGTGCTAAACGGGCTTTATGTCGGTTTCCGTTATTCCGGTGGATGACCCCTTTTTGAATAGCTTTGTCAATTTTACGAGATGCCTTATGGAAAGCTGCTTTTGCCCCTTCTGCATCACCTGCTTCGATTAGTTTTTCAACATGTTTGATTTGTGTGCGCATATCGGATTTATACGATTGGTTCAATGCACGCTTTTTGTTGTTGGTTCTTATGCGTTTAATCGCAGATTTAATATTAGCCAATTTCGTCACCTCCAGAAATTATGAACAAGATAATTCTATCAAAGGCGCATCAGCATTTCAAATAGGAACCTGATTTTGCATTTTTTCACTTGATT
Organism: Bacillota bacterium; assembly: GCA_035301265.1. Lineage (GTDB taxonomy): Bacteria > Bacillota > Bacilli > Bacillales > Amphibacillaceae > DATGUP01. Next base: position 489,956 of record DATGUP010000003.1, on the reverse strand, counting down.
TGTGAATTATATGAGTAACGCATTTAAAGAAAGGATGATTTGTATGGAAACTTATCAAGTTAGAACGGACCTCGCCGTTGAAGCTAAAGATATGTATATTGAAAAACAAGGAAAATCTAAAGACAGTGTAAAAGGTGTAACCGTAAAAGATCGATGGGAAAACAATATTAAAATTTCCCATGTAGATATCACATCTGAAGGCAGTGAATTAATCAATAAAAAGCCTGGTGCTTATGTTACTATTTATGCCGATGGTGTTAAAAAACAAGATACTAAAAAGCAGAAAGATGCAGCAGTTATTCTTGCAAAAGAGTTGGACCGGTTATTAGATAAAAATAATATTCCGAAAAATGGGACAGGATTGATCGTTGGATTGGGTAATGGACATGTCACACCAGATGCTCTTGGCCCAATGACTACAGAGAAAGTTCTTGTTACAAGCCATTTATTTCAATTGGGATATGAAACAGTTTCAGAAGGGTACCGGCCAGTTGCCGCTGTTACTCCTGGTGTTATGGGGGTTACGGGTATTGAAACAAGCGATATTATTTTTGGCATAATCGAGAAGTTCAGTCCCGATTTTGTGATTGCCATCGATGCGCTCGCATCCCGTTCTATCGAGCGGATTCATGAAACGATTCAGTTATCCGATTCCGGAATTCATCCTGGTTCAGGCGTGGGAAACAAGCGTAAGGAATTGAGCCAAGATACTTTAGGTATTCCCGTTTTGGCTGTCGGAGTTCCAACGGTTGTCGATGCGGTCACAATCACAAGCGATACTATCGACTTTCTCCTGAAACACTTAGGAAGAGAGTGGCGTGAAAAAGATAGGCCAGCAAAAACAATCGCGCCGACAGGGTTTTCTTTTGGTAAAAAACAATTTAATAAAGACGATATACCAGATGAAAAACAGCGACAAACTTTTCTAGGAATGGTTGGAATGTTGTCAGATGAGGAAAAACGGGCACTGATCAAAGATGTATTGACGCCGATCGGGCATAATATGATGGTTACACCGAAGGAAGTAGATGGTTTTATGAAGGATATGGCAAATCTTCTAGCTTCAGGTGTCAACGCAGCCATGCATGACAAAGTAACGGTCGATAATTTAGGTTCTTATACACGATAAAGCACATTATCTATATCTATTATTGGTTAGTAGATTGATGCGCCTTTAATTTGGATTGGATAAATGGTTCTACTTTTTGGAGCTGTAACATACGTTTTTAATAGATAACAGCTTCGAGGGGAAGGGTGGAACCATGAAGTGGAAGATCAAGCCAAATCGGAATAGAAAGATATATCATCTCTTTTATGCTAAAAGTGGTATGTATATTGTCGTTGTGATTATTTTATTTGTTGCAATCGGTTTGTTAACGACGATTAAACCGGCATATCGAATATCATCCAATACCATTACGAATTGGACAAGCAAAATCGACAGCTCGATATTTTTATATTTGTTAGGGTTAGAAAATCGGAGTTTTCGCCACGCTTTTCCAGAAGATGAGTCGCCTCCCGGTTTGTCTAAAACGTTATTTCAGATGGCTACAAGCATGAGGCCGGATGATCCAAGAAGTCTTCTGGGACAAGAAATTCCCGGGTTCGCGCTTTTCGGTAATCGTATTATTGTAGCTGGTAAAGGGACGGATTACACTAACTTGCCGATTGAATCTTCCCCACCTCTTGAAGATGTTTTGCGTGAGCGCGAAGCTGTTATAGAAGAAACGGATGAAGATGACCAAACTAAACAAAGTATACCGGATACGGCGGAGAAGAAAGTGGTCTTCATTTATAACACGCATAACCGCGAATCATTTTTACCACATTTACCTGATATAGATGACCCAGATCTAGCCCATCACGATGAAGTGAATGTGACCAAAATAAGCGAACGTTTGGCAGAAAGTTTGGAAGTCAATGGAATTGGTGCAATTGTTGATGAAACCGATATTATGGATGTTTTAAATGAAAAAGATTGGGAATATGGACAATCCTATGAAGCATCAAGGCAAGTTGTTGAAGAAGCATTCTCGACAAATGAACATTTGAACTTTGTTTTTGACATCCACCGTGACGGCATGTCTAGAAAACATACAACGATGGAAATGGAAGGCGAAACGTATGCAAAAATAATGTTTGTTGTCGGTGAGGAACATGATACATATGAAAATAATCTCGCTCTGGCTACCCAACTAAACGATTTAATTGAAGAAACCTATCCCGGTTTGAGCAGAGGTGTTATAACAAAAGGCGGCTCGGGCAATAATGGAATATACAACCAAGATGTATCGGAAAACGCGTTAACGATTGAGATCGGTGGTGTAGGAAACGACATGGAGGAGCTCTATCGCTCAGCCGATATATTGGCAGAAATTTTCAGTGAGTTTTATTGGGATGCAGAAGAAGTTAATGTAAATGTGGGAGAGGATGAATAAACCTTGCGTTCGCTTGTTGTCCTATTATTGATCACCGTATTTTTTTTAGCGGGTCTTGTTGTTGGTATCGACCGCGGACAAATTGACAGTGAAGAGATACCAGCAACTATAGAGACAGAAGAAATCACGGACACGGAGGAAAACCAAGGCGCTCCGCTCGCTCAAGAACAGATGGTTGACGAGCACTTGGTCGATGCTGGTGCATCATCGGCTCACTTCACACAGAAGGCAGCTGCTTCAATGGAAGCCATTGTGACACGTTTTTATGACCTTGTTGTTCAAATATTATATCAAATTGCTCAACTGTTTTTTAAATAAACTTATTTGATTTTTAAAGACGTCGGCTATGACGTCTTATTTTTGTCTACAATCTTTCACATTGAATGTAGCATGTGCAATTGCTATAATCTATGCTAGTTGAGTTTATATAAAAGAGGTAAATGTTTCGTAGGAGTGAGGAAACATACATGTCGAAAAAACAACGAAATGTGCGCAACTTCTCCATTATCGCGCATATTGATCATGGAAAATCAACGCTTGCTGACCGTATATTAGAAAACACAAAAGCATTAACACAACGCGAGATGAAAGAACAATTTTTAGATGCCATGGATTTGGAAAGAGAGCGAGGCATTACGATTAAATTGAATGCTGTTCAGCTAAATTATTCCGCCAAGAATGGTGAAGACTATATATTTCATTTGATTGATACACCTGGCCATGTTGACTTTACATATGAAGTGTCGAGAAGCCTTGCGGCTTGTGAAGGCGCGATACTTGTGGTCGATGCAGCACAAGGGATTGAAGCGCAAACGCTTGCCAATGTTTATCTTGCATTGGATAACGATTTGGAAATCATTCCTGTCATTAATAAAATCGATTTGCCAAACGCTGACCCTGAGCGAGTGGCGCTAGAATTGGAAGAAGTCATCGGGATCGATAAGGATGAAGTCATCCTAGCATCAGCTAAAGACAACATCGGAATCGAGGAAATTCTTGAACGCATTGTCGAAACGATTCCGCCGCCTTCTGGAGACCGTGAAGCACCGCTTAAAGCTTTAGTTTTTGATTCACTGTATGATTCATACCGCGGTGTTGTCGCCTATGTTTGTGTTAAAGAGGGCGTACTTAAAAACGGTGATCAAATTAAAATGATGGCGACTGGACAAACATATGAAGTCAATGAAGTCGGCGTATTTACGCCTAAGCCTGTCCAACAAGAACGACTTGAAGTCGGTGATGTTGGTTATTTGACAGCGTCAATTAAAAATATTAGCGATACGCGCGTTGGCGATACAATCACACATGCCAATCGAGAAGCGAGCGAACCGCTTCCCGGTTATAAACCGCTCAATCCGATGGTATTTTGCGGTTTGTACCCGACTGACTCCGACAAATACAATGATTTGCGTGAAGCGTTGGAACGCCTTGAATTAAACGATGCCTCATTGAAATATGAAGCTGAAACATCTCAGGCTCTCGGTTTCGGTTTTCGGTGTGGTTTCCTCGGTCTTTTGCATATGGAAATCATTCAAGAACGAATTGAACGAGAATTCAATATAGAGTTAATTACAACCGCTCCAAGCGTTGTTTATGAAGTAGAACAGACAGATGGAACGATGATTGAAGTGGATAATCCATCGATGATGCCCGATCCACAGCATGTTCAAGAAATACGAGAACCATTTGTACAAGCGACAATTATGGTTCCGCATGATTTTGTCGGCAAAGTTATGGAAATTGCTCAGCAAAAACGAGGGCAATTTGTCAATATGGAATATCTGGATGATATTCGCGTCAATGTTATCTATGATATGCCACTGTCAGAGATTGTTTATGATTTTTTTGATCAGCTTAAATCTCATACTAAAGGTTATGCTTCATTTGATTATGAACCGATCGGCTATCGTCCATCAAATCTGATTAAAATGGATATTTTACTTAACCGGGAAAAAATCGATGCATTATCATTTATTGTCCATCGCGACTTCGCTTACGAACGCGGTAAACATATCGTGGAAAAATTAAAAGATCTTATTCCGAGACAGCAATTTGAAGTACCAGTACAGGCTGCTATCGGTAACAAAATTATCGCTCGCTCAACGATCAAAGCGATGCGGAAAAATGTTTTATCAAAATGTTATGGTGGCGATGTTTCTCGGAAGCGGAAATTGCTGGAAAAACAAAAAGAAGGTAAAAAACGAATGAAAATGGTTGGGTCTGTTGAAATTCCACAAGAAGCGTTCATGTCTGTGTTGCAAATGGATGAAGATTAAAGAATAGAAATGAACTTTGCTGCTTTTCCGGCTGCAAAGTTTTCTTTTTTGATGCCACCTGTGGAAGATCATATTAAGGAGAGAAGGTAAATGATACAATCTGTCTATATACATATTCCCTTCTGTCAGCAAATCTGTCATTATTGTGATTTTACTAAGTTTTTTTATAATGAAAAGGCGGCAACGGAGTACATTGCTGCTTTAAAAAATGAAATCAATACAAATGTTTTTGGAAGAAAGAATAAAGTGAAAACGATATTTATCGGCGGGGGCACACCGACTGCTCTGAACATGTCACAACTTCGTTCTTTGATGGAAATAATCGATGAAAAATTTGATGTTAGTCATTGTGACGAATTTACGATCGAAGCAAATCCTGGTGAGTTTGCTGAAGAAAAAATGCGCTTGTTGAAAAGCTTTGGTGTCAATCGCGTGTCACTCGGTGTCCAAGTTTTTGATGATCACATGTTAAAAGAACTCGGGAGATCACATCAAGTAAAGGATGTATATAAAACGATTGATCGCTTAAAACAAAACGGTTTTACTAATATTAGCATCGATTTGATTTATGCACTTCCCCATCAGACACTTGACCATTTTGAACAAACACTCCAAGAAGCATTGGCATTTGATTTACCACATTATTCTGCATATGCGTTACAGATAGAACCGAAAACAATCTTTTATCAACGGTATAAAAAAGGAAAGTTGCATCGTCCACCTGAGGAAGAGGAAGTGGCAATGTATGCCGCCTTAAAACGCGCCATGAATAACAAGGGGATTAAACAATATGAAATTAGTAATTTTGCCTGGCCCGGTTACGAGAGCAAGCATAATTTGACTTATTGGAATAACGAGTATTATTACGGCTTTGGAGCAGGGGCTCATGGGTATTTGCCGGGGAGACGGACAGGAAATATCCGACCGTTACCACATTATATAAAAAAAGCGATGGCGGACGGTAAGCCTATCTTACATACAACAAACATTACACTCAAGGAACAAATCGAGGAAGAGTTATTTCTAGGGTTGCGAAAGATCTCAGGGATTAATAAGAAAATGTTCGAGAAAAAATTTGGTTTTCCTCTTGATACGATATACGGAGCGACGATTGAAAAATTAGTGCAAAAAGAATGGCTCGTTGAAGACGAGGAAGCCATTTATTTAACAGAACAAGGGATTTTGTTTGGAAACAATGTTTTTGCACAGTTTTTATTAGATGATGCAGATATAGAATGCGTGCGTTGACAATAGATGATCGTTTTGATAATTTATAAATAGAATTAGCACTCGACTAATTAGAGTGCTAATAGAGGTGATCATCATGTTAACAGCACGACAGATGCTGATTTTGCAAGTCATTATTGATGATTTCATCAAGTCCGCACAACCCGTGGGATCACGAACGATTTCTAAAAAGGACAATGTGTCGTACAGTCCAGCAACAATCCGAAACGTCATGGCAGACCTTGAAGAAATGGGCTATATTGAAAAAACCCATTCGTCATCTGGAAGAGTGCCCTCTGAAAAAGGATATCGTTATTATGTTGATCATTTAATCCCTTTTCCTACGAAAGACGATAAGATCAACATGATTGAAGATATCATAAAAGAAGGTTACTTTGAATTTGAACAAATCGTTCAGAAGTCTGCCGAGATATTATCAGATATAACAAACTATACTTCGTTTATTCTCGGCCCCGCAATGTTTGAAACACGTGTCAAACAATTGCAAATCGTTACATTGTCACCAACAACAGCGGTTGTTATTCTCGTAACAAATACAGGATATGTTGAAAATCGAACGTTTTCCATCCCTGACAAAATAAATGCATCCGATCTAGAAAAAGTCGTCAATATCCTCAATGATCGTTTATATGATGTTCCGTTAGAAAAAATACCGGAAAAGCTAAATTCAGAAGTTAAGGATTTAATGAAGACATACGTTCGCGATTTTAGGGAAATATATAAATACTTAAGGGCGGCATTTTTCAGTGAACAGCCGGTAAAATTATACATCAGCGGTAAAGCTAATATTTTAATGCAGCCAGAGTTTAATGATATCGAAAAAATCCGTTCATTTTATATGATGATAGAAAATGAGGAAAAAATTGCTGAATTATTAAAAGATGCTTCTGACGGAATAAAAGTGACCATTGGTAATGAAAATAAATTAGATGCAATTAAGGATTTTAGTTTGATCACAACATCGTATCAACTCGGAGAGGAACAGGTAGGGGCTATTGGGTTACTCGGGCCAACGCGGATGGAATATAAAAAAGTTATAACGCTTTTGCACGCTGTCTCAAATGAAATGTCAGATATGCTCCATTTTTGGTTTAAAAACAATTGATTAAGGAAAAAGATTGTTTAAGGAGATATTAAATCTTTTGTTTTTTTGAGTACAGATTATTGTTTTTTGACAAGAATTCGTGATATAGTCTATCGTGGTTAATGGTTTGAGGGAGGTGGCTCGAGTGGATGAAAAATTAAACGAAAACGAGGAAGTGGCCGATTCTGCGAATGAACATGATCAGAATAAGTTGACAGAAACAGATGAAAATGAAACGAATGTTGATTCGCAGGAATCCGAAACAAATGAAGAGAAAGAGCAGTGTGAAGATGATGTTGGAGAAGAGAGAATCAAAAAGCTGACAGCAGAAATTGAACGATTACAGGCGGAAGTGGAGCGCCTTCAGGAAGAAAAAGAAAAGACTTACGACAAAATGTTGCGAATACAGGCCGAATATGAAAATTATAAAAAGCGATCATTAAGAGAAAGGGAAGCTGAACGTAAATATAAATCACAAGATTTGGCTAATGAACTGTTGCCGGCGATTGATAATTTCGAACGGGCACTACAGGTTGAGGTGACAGATGAGACAGCAAACTTTGTCGAAGGCATGGAAATGATTTACAAACAGCTTATCGATGCATTGGCAGCTCAAGGTGTTGAGCAAATGGAAACGGTCGGCCAAGAATTCGATCCGAATCTACATCATGCTGTCATGCAGGCCGAAGATGAGGAGACAGAATCAAATATCATTGTTGAAGAATTGCAGAAGGGATATAAACTTAAAGATCGTGTCATTAGACCTGCAATGGTTAAAGTAAACAAATAGTTGTGTTGTAAAGGAGGACATAGTCATGAGTAAAATAATCGGAATCGACCTTGGAACAACAAACTCATGTGTATCTGTCATGGAAGGCGGGGAGTCTGTTGTTATTCCAACTCCCGAAGGTAATCGAACAACGCCGTCGGTTGTTGCATTTAAAGACGGTGAGCGCCAAGTCGGAGAAATAGCCAAACGGCAGGCGATTACAAACCCGAATACTATTCAATCTATCAAGCGTCATATGGGAACCGATTATAAAGTAACTATTGAAGATAAAGAATATACACCCCAGGAAGTATCAGCGATTATTTTACAGCATATCAAATCGTATGCAGAGGATTATATAGGTGAAAAAGTTGAAAAAGCCGTCATCACTGTCCCAGCCTATTTTAATGATGCTGAGCGGCAAGCCACAAAGGATGCCGGAAGAATTGCCGGTCTTGAAGTCGAACGCATCATTAACGAACCTACGGCGGCTGCGCTTGCCTATGGTATCGACAAAGACGATCAAGATCAAACAATTCTCGTCTATGATCTCGGCGGTGGGACGTTCGACGTATCGATCTTAGATATCGGCGATGGAACATTCGAAGTTGTCTCAACTGCAGGTGACAATCGTCTTGGTGGAGACGATTTTGATAATGTGATCATAGAACATATGGTGCAAGAATTCAAAAAGGAAAACGGCATCGATTTGTCACAAGATAAAATGGCACAACAACGTCTTAAAGATGCAGCCGAAAAAGCTAAAAAAGAGTTATCAAGCGTATCACAGACACAGATTTCGCTGCCATTTATTACGGCTGGTGAGTCAGGCCCGCTACATTTGGAAATGACGTTGACACGTGCTAAATTTGAAGAGCTGTCATCCGATCTTGTGGAACAAACAATGGCGCCAACACGCAGAGCTTTATCGGATGCTGATCTAACAGCTAGTGACATTGATAAAGTGATTCTTGTCGGTGGTTCAACACGCATTCCAGCAGTACAAGAAGCGATTAAAAAAGAAATCGGCAGTGAGCCTTCTAAAGGCGTTAACCCAGACGAGGTTGTCGCATTAGGTGCAGCTATTCAGGGCGGTGTGCTTCAAGGTGATGTTAAAGATGTTGTATTGCTTGATGTGACCCCTTTATCCTTAGGTATTGAAACAATGGGTGGTGTAACGACCAAATTAATTGAACGCAATACAACCATTCCAACAAGCCACTCACAAATTTTCTCAACTGCTGCCGATAATCAAACAGCGGTGGATATTCACGTCTTGCAAGGCGAGCGAGAAATGGCGGCAGACAATAAGACCTTAGGTCGTTTTCAACTGACCGATATTCCACCAGCACCACGCGGTGTACCACAAATCGAAGTCACATTTGATATTGATGCCAATGGAATCGTAAATGTTCGAGCAAAAGATCTGGGCACAAATAAAGAACAATCCATTACTATTCAATCGTCTTCTGGTCTTTCCGAAGAAGAAATTGAACGCATGGTCAAAGAAGCAGAAGAACATGCTGAAGAAGATAGAAAACGCCGTGAAGAAGTTGATTTGCGTAACGAAGCTGATCAAATGATCTTCACAACGGATAAAACAATCAAAGATCTTGGCGATAAAGTATCCGATGAAGAAAAACAAAAAGCAGAAGAAGCTAAAGATGCATTGAAAAAAGCACTTGAGGGTAACGACATCGAAGAAATCAAGGCGAAAAAAGAAGAATTAGAAAAACAAGTGCAGACTCTGTCTGCCAAGCTATATGAACAGATGCAACAGAATGCTCAATCTGCACAAGGAGAACAAAACAAGAAACAAAACGACGATGACGTTGTCGATGCTGATTACAAAGAAGTCGACGACGAAGACGATAAAAAGTAAAACAAATACTAAGAGCAGAAAAAAGTCAAAGTCAGGACCCTCTTGACTTTGACTTTTTCACTTGTAAGTCGTCTGTTTGCTATTGATGCACGATTGATGATAAGATTAGACCTACGCAATAGTGTGTCGGGGAGTGATCAACAAGTGGCGAAGCGTGATTATTATGATATACTCGGTCTTGATAAAAACGCATCGAAAGACGATATCAAAAAAGCCTACCGTAAACTTGCACGAAAATACCATCCTGACGTTAGCAAAGAACCGAATGCTGCGGAAAAATTCAAGGAAGTTAAAGAAGCGTATGAAGTGTTAAGCGATGAACAAAAGCGTGCGCAATACGATCGTTTTGGGCATGCTGGTACACAGCAAAGCCAAGGCTTTGACGGTTTTGGTGGCTTTGGTGGTGCAGAGGATTTTGGAGGCTTTAGTGATATATTCGATATGTTTTTTGGCGGTGGGCGCCGTCGTGATCCTAATGCTCCACAGCAAGGAGCAGATTTACAATATACACTTGTGCTCGATTTTGAAGAAGCCATTTTCGGAAAGGAAACTGACATCTCGATTCCAAAAGAAGAGAATTGTCATACTTGCCACGGTTCAGGAGCCAAGCCTGGTACAAAAGCCAAAACATGTTCCCATTGCCATGGTTCCGGTCAATTAAATACAGAACATAACACACCTTTTGGCAAGGTAGTAAACCGCAGAGTATGCCATTATTGCAGTGGAACCGGTGAAATCATTTCAGAAAAATGCCGCACATGTGGCGGTACCGGAAGAGTGAAAAAACATAAAAAGATACACATCAAAATCCCAGCTGGAATTGATGAAGGTCAGCAAATCCGTGTAGCAGGAAAAGGCGAGCCAGGAAAAAATGGCGGGCCACCAGGCGATCTGTTTGTCGTTGTTCAAATCAAACCACACGACTTTTTCGAACGAGATGGCGATAACATTTATTGTGAATTACCTTTAACATTTGCTCAAGCTGCGCTCGGTGATGAAGTCGAGGTTCCAACTGTACATGGTAAAGTAATGTTAAAAATCCCTGCCGGAACACAGACAGGGAAAACCTTCCGTCTAAAGGGAAAGGGTGTACCTAATGTTCGCGGTCACGGACATGGTGATCAACATATCCAAGTTCGTGTTGTGACACCATCAAACTTAACTGAACGGCAAAAAGAATTGCTCAGAGAATTCAATAAAATTGAAGGTAATCGAGCAACAGAAGAACAAGATGATTCTTTCTTCCAACGTTTTAAAAAAGCGTTTAAAAGTGACTGACGGTGTTGATAATCTTCACTGTTATATAAGCAACTGAAATGAGTGGTATAATGTGAAATGGATAGAAATTTGCATCCATACAACAAACGAAGCTGTTGAACCTATCACAAATATATTCCGTGACATGGGTTCAGATGGGACAATGATTGCAGATGCAGCAGATTTACAAAAAGAAAGAAAAGGCCGTTTCGGCGAAATTTATGAACTCAATCCGGTTGACTTTCCACAAGAAGGGGTGCATATTAAAGCCTACTTCCCATCTGATAGCAAATTACACAGCAAGTTGGAGAAGATGAGACAAGAAGTCGAAAATCTTGCTTTATATGGATTCGACTTAGGCAAAAACAAATGGACCTATCGAGAAATAGAGGATGCCGATTGGGCTTCAGCGTGGAAAACATACTATAAGCCCGTTAAAATATCAGAGAAAATCATCATTGTTCCAACATGGGAAGATTATCATCCTAAACCGGATGAAATGGTCATTGAGTTGGATCCTGGTATGGCATTCGGCACCGGCACTCATCCGACAACGATGTTATGCATACAAGCGCTGGAGCGTCATATTCAACAAAACGATGTTATTCTTGATGTTGGTTGTGGATCGGGCGTTTTAAGCATCGCTTCTATCAAGTTGGGTGCCCAAATGGCTTATGCATTCGACTTGGACGATGTCGCCGTCAGCAGTACAAGACAAAATGCCCAATTGAACCATATGGAAAAAAGCATAAAAGCACGCCAAAACAATTTGTTAGATGGTGTTGATATAAGAGCAGATGTCATTGTGGCCAATATTTTAGCGGAAATCATTGTTCCATTTGTCGCCGATGCTTGGGATAACTTGAAAAAAAACGGCCTTTTTATCGCATCGGGAATTATTATTTCTAAAAGAGCTCTCGTACAAGAAACTTTGCAAGAACATGGATTTACGCTGATAGAAGTTAACGAAATGGATGATTGGGTCGCCATAGTAGCCCAAAAGAAATAAAAAGCAGGTGCTTAGCGTGCAACGTTATTTTGTCCCTGATTCAAACTGGATGGACCATAAAGTTATCATTACAGGAGATGATGCGCATCATATAGCACGTGTTATGCGTTTAAAAAAAGATGATCAAATCATTTGCAATCATCCGAATGGACAGGCTGCTATTTGTATATTGCAAAATGTTGGTCCAAATGAAGTTCATGCAATCATTTACCGCTGGCTTGAACGGTCCGCAGAGCTGCCTGTACAAGTAACGATTGCTCAAGGACTTCCAAAAAGTAATAAATTTGAATTTGTCTTGCAAAAAGGAACGGAACTTGGTGCTGACGGTTTTATTCCGTTTCGAGCTGCACGTTCTGTTGTTGTCTGGGATGATAAAAAAACGGTAAAAAAAATGAAACGGTATGAAAAAATCCTCAAGGAAGCAAGTGAGCAGAGCCACCGAAATAAAATTCCCTATATAAAAGCACCCATGACTATTGAAGAATTAATCGATGAAAGTGTTGCATACGACATCAAATTGTATGCGTATGAGGAAGAAGCTAAAACATCGACATTTCATTCGCTGAGTTCTGTTTTGCAAACGTTAAAAAACAGAGAACGTATCCTTGTCTGTATTGGTCCAGAAGGCGGTTTTTCACCGGATGAAGCGAAAATGCTAACCGATGCTGGTTTCCATAAGGTTAGGCTAGGTCCGCGTATACTGCGGACAGAAACGGCTTCTATTTATGTTTTGGCAAGTATCAGTTACCATTTAGAAGAATTGGGGGGTTAGTCGTGCCAACGGTAGCATTTCATACATTGGGTTGTAAAGTGAATCATTATGAAACAGAAGGTATTTGGCAAATGTTCAAAAAGCATGGTTATAAACGTGTTGACTTCGATCGTATGGCTGATGTTTATGTGATTAACACGTGTACGGTTACCAATACCGGTGATAAAAAAAGTCGACAAGTCATTCGCCGTGCGGTAAGAAAAAACCCAGAAGCCGTTGTTTGTGTCACAGGCTGTTATGCACAGACATCCCCTGGTGAAATTATGGAGATTCCCGGTGTCGACGTCATTGTCGGGACACAAAACCGTAAAAAAATGATCGATTATATAGAGGAACATCAGAAAACACGGCAGCCTGTCAACGGCGTTTCCAATATTATGAAAACCCGCGTATTTGAAGAAATGGATGTTCCAACTTTTACAGACAGAACGCGTGCCTCACTAAAAATTCAAGAAGGCTGTAACAACTTTTGCACTTTCTGTATTATCCCTTGGTCTCGAGGGCTACTTCGCTCACGAAAACCAGAAAATGTTCTTGCTCAGGCACAACAGCTGGTCGATGCCGGTTATAAAGAAATTGTGCTCACAGGCATCCACACAGCGGGATATGGAGAAGATTTGAAGGACTATAATTTTGCTAGTCTTTTGAAAGATTTAGAAACAAAAGTACATGGATTGAAGCGCATCCGTATTTCTTCCATTGAGGCAAGCCAAATTACCGATGAAGTCATCGATATATTAGACAAATCAGAAAAAATTGTCCGTCACTTGCATATTCCGTTGCAATCTGGTTCAGATACAGTTCTTGCTCGTATGCGTCGGAAATATTCTACCGCTTATTACAAAGAGAAAATTGAAAAAGTAAAACAAGCTTTACCAGGGCTTGCTATTACGACAGATGTCATTATTGGTTTTCCAGGAGAAACCGATGAAGAGTTTAAGGAAACATATGAGTTTGTAAAAGATATCGGATATTCTGAACTCCATGTCTTTCCATTCTCACGTCGCACAGGCACACCGGCGGCGCGTATGACAAACCAGATCGATAATGAGACAAAACATGAACGAGTGCGACAAATGATCGAATTATCAGATCAAATGGCTAAAGAATATGCAGCCCATTATGAACATGAGGTGCTTGAAGTGATCCCTGAAGAGCATGCGGAAAATGATGTGAATATGCTCGTTGGATATACCGATAATTATTTAAAAGTACAATTTAAAGGGACACCTGATTTAATAGGTAAGATTGTGCGTGTCAAAATAACTAAAGCCGACTACCCAGTCAATGAAGGAGTTTTTGTTCGGGTTATGGACGATGCGATAAATAAAAATATGAAATCTGCGAATGTATAAACGGTATCCCGGGTTAGCTCCCGGGATTTTGAATGCGTTAATACATATCGAGTAATCATTTAAATTTGTTTTTAGAAAACAATGAAAATCAATTTCGATAAACGATGCATTTGACCGAAAATCCCTAATATAATATAATAAAGCAAGACATATAAATACATATGTCTTCTATATTTTTGTTTATGCGCTTCGGAGGGAGGGATATGGTATGTCAAATACAACTCGCGTTCGCAAAAACGAATCTCTGGAAGATGCTCTTCGTCGTTTTAAACGTAACGTATCGCGAAACGGTACATTGTCTGAATATCGCAAACGTGAATATTATGAGAAACCTAGCGTACGCCGTAAAAGAAAATCGGAGGCGGCGAGAAAACGCAGATAAAGCAGAACATAACAAACGTGCTAAATACTATGCACCATAACGGGGCTATGCTGAACGAAGATCATCTTAGCACGCGAGCTGAAACAAGGAAAAAGATTCCCTCCAAAAATTCATTTAAAATGAGCCGAGCGCGAAGCTTTTATTAGAACTTGTAACAAGATGAAGGCGACTAAATATTGCAAAATATATAACTACACTGTTCTCCATTCGAATAAAATGTTGGAAATTCTTTTTGAGGGCTTTTAAACGGCTTCTTCAAGGCTTGAAAAGTGCAAATGAGCTATCCTATAAGTTGATTTACGACTTATAGGATAGCTTTTTATATACGCGTTAACATAAATGGACTATATGGGCTAAAAAATCGCAGCGAAAATGAGTTTCACTGCGATGTCTTTGGTGCAAATGTTCTAATAAGTGACAAGTTTTTAACTTATTGGTATGGAAGCGGAATTTTGGTTTACTGTCCGAAACCAGGAACCAAAATAAATTCTGAGTACCATGTGAATCCGACAAAAAACAAGGTACAATAGGCTGCAAATAAATACATATACATGCGTTCGGATAATTTTAAATAGCCTACTGTCAGGAAAAATGCAGTTTGTACAAGAAATAATAAAGCGACGCCGAGCATATCCCCAACATAAAACATGACAGTGAATATGCCAGTCCAGAATCCAAGCATCCGGAACATCCGATCCATTGTCATACTCCTCCTTCCAGAAGACTCATCATAACCATTATAAATGACTCCTATGACCTTGTAAACGAATTAGATGAAACATTACCTAGTTTTGCCACATATAGACAGTTTGCACAGCCTTGAAACATGTTTTCTTGTTCCACTAGTTCAATGTTTGCAAACAATGTTTCAAACATCCCTTTTAAAAACGAAGTATGCATATTGCAAATTAAAGTATGATTTTCATTGGTTGATGCGACTTCTTTGAATGGGCAATTATTAATCTTGAATAGTATTCGTTGATTGCTTTTATCATATTCAAAATCCGGGTACATGCCTAGAACAGTTCCAGCGTCTTCTAAAATACGAATTTTTTCTTGGACTGTTAAATCACGAGATAAAGGTGTTGTGTAATGCTTTTCCATGAGTTTAGCGCCGTATTCCCGTCCCGTTTTGTATAGTGCCTTTTGACCGATTTCACCAAGTTCCATCAATGATTTTAATGCAACCGCGGAAAGAAGCTTATAATCTCTGTATGGAAAATGCAAATCGATCGCTTCAGTGGAAAGTTTATAAAGCCGGCTTGGTCTACCGCCTTTACCTGTTTTTTGTGTAAAGGATTCAATCAATTGTACATCTTCCAATTTAGACAAATGCAGCCGTGCTACGTTCGGATGAATATCAAATCGTTTAGATATCTCGGCTGCACTAACGGCACTATGGTGTTTAATGATAAATTGGTAAATATGAAAACGTGTTGGATCACTTAACACACTCGTTACTTTCAACGTCTCATCCATTGTCATCCTCCTTTTAAAGCCTCACCTACTTTTATTATAGTAGAAATGAGACGGTAAAGAAGGGCGATGTTTCTTTTGTTAAAAATTATACATAATTGGTCGTTTTAGTTCGTTTTAAAATCGAGTTTATGGGAAATAGTGTAGGAAAACCCATCTATTGTTGAAATCGTGTTATGCAATTGATATAGATCTTCTTCCAGTTGTAAATATTGAATTTCAATTTCCCCGTGAGGAAATGAATATACAACAGGGTTTACTTTAAGTTGATTTTTATTCCGATCATCGATAAATTGTTCTCTTCCCATTTGTAATAACGTTTCGACTCGCAGCTGTTCGATCTGGTTGTGGGTAATTTCAAGTTCGTTTCGATACATTTGTATAGAAACGCTCAGCACAACGAGGGCCAGTGTAGTAACAAATAAAATTGATGGTAGAAAAAAACCGTGTTGGTCATGGATAGAAAACGATAATTTTTTCATAATGTTCCCCCTCTAATGACACTATTGACAGATGAATACCATGTCTATGTGGAGAAAAGACGACATCATGAACATCATATAAATATATTTCGATACCATCTTTAAGCTTTCGCCGTATCTGTTGATTTTCGTGTTCAAATACCACACGATCCCCATTTGCTAATTCAAGTGTCAAAGTATTATCTTTCACAGAATACCCGACGGCATTAGCGACTTCGTCACGCATATAATAAAAAAATTGCCGCACGGAAAGAGCTTCATAATTATCAGATATATCAAGAGATTTAATTAAATAGCCGATAAACGGGATTACCATGAATAAAATCGCCATGCTAACGAGCAGGGATATAAAGGTAAATGCATTCTCATTTTTCAGGATAACCATATAAGCAAACCTCTTCTGTTTCATTTTTGATATTATTCCACTCGGCACAACCTTTAACATATTCACCTTCGTCGGTAAAAGTATAGTGTACGTCTGTTCCATCAACTGTCGTTTGACGTGTATCTGGTGTCACATGCTCAAGTCGAATATAATCCTGAAGCGTATCATGCAGCCTGATGCTGATCAGGCTGCGTTTATTTAAAACATCACGTTCTTTATTCAACAAGGAAACAATAGGGAGCAACGTTAAAATGAGCATGAGAACAATACTAAACGATGTCATCACTTCAATGAGTGAAAACCCTTTATTTTTCCTCAATATAACCACGCCCTTTTCCAAACGGAAAAACTATTTGGTATCTGGCATTCGACGTTTTTAAATTAAGAGTGTAGGGATTTAGAACCGTTCCTTTTTGATTAAAATAAAATATATAGTCTTGATCTAAAATCCAGTCGTCAGGGAATGATCGTTTTTGAACTGTCCTGTCTCTTATAATGGAATAGCGATTATTCTCCGCATCGAAAGACATGCTAACTAGGACGTCACTGTCTGTTGCTGATGCTAAACTTTGAGCATAAAGCATATCAGATTTAAGCAGTTTGAAGAATTCGTTTTCCCGTTTCGCTTCTAGCATATTGGCATTGAACGGAGTGCTGAGCAAAATGAGAACGGACAAAATACTGAGGACGACAAGAATTTCAAGTAATGTAAAGCCATTTTTAGCTATCATTATGAATCACCAGAAGACGATACATTTCCTTGATCATCAATCGTTAATGTTTTTCCATTAGGACATGTTTGTTGATCTTCTGTAATGTAGTTATCTTTAAGCAAATCATTTAAAGTTGGATGTTGGCTGTTTTCAATATAATACGCATCGGCTTGAGCTTGTACGACACTAACAAGCGCACCACATCCCTTATCATATACATCTTCTCCCTTATCTTTTAGGTTCGGTATAATCAATATGATTAACACTGAGATAATCATGAGCACAATCAACATTTCGATCAATGTGAACGCTTTTTGGTTTTTAAACATATGGGACATCTTTTTACATCTCCTTTAAATTGTTTTAATTAATTGAAACATCGGCCACATCAACATGATATAAATGGTAATAATAAAACCGGCTAGAATAATGAAGAAAACAGGTTGCATCATTGTGATGGATTTTTTTATTTTTCGACTTAGCTCTTCAGTTAGAAAATCAGCAAACATTGTTAAGTCTTTTTGCAATTCTCCAACATCGGTGTTTTTCTGAAAAATGTTAGATAGTTGTTTATCCAAAAAGTCCAATTGAGTTAATAAATGTGTAATATGCATGCCCTTTGACAACTCATCGATCATTTGTTTGGCATAATGAGATAAGATGGGGAGACGGTTCTGCGCTGAAAGCATGTGTAGAATATCCTTCATCGACACGCCGGTTTTCAAAAGGGAGCTGACGTGTGTTGCGAAATAAAATGAAGTTTTCATCTGTTTGTACTGCCGATAAAAGGGGATTTTTCGGTAAATGGCTATCTGTTGTGCGATTTCTAGCTGATGTTTTATATATTTCCATAGAATAGCTGTCACAATGACTAAAAGCACAGAAGCTAAAAAGCATTGAATGATTAGATCGAATACAAAAAGGGAGACGGAAATAGAAGAGGATGCATGTCCGCCGGCAAAGAATAATTCAGCAAAAGAAGGAAGGACTGCTTGTTTGATAAAAAATATAAGGATGAGAAAAACAACAAGCAGTATAAGCGGATAACGGACCGTTTGTTGAAATTTTTTTATATATTTGAAGCGTTGTTCATACAATAATATCGCTTTTTCAATACTCCCTTTCAAATTTCCGTTTGCTCGGGAAAAATAGAGGTATGAGGTTAGACTATCATCGAATTGTTCTTTGCCTAAAGCTTCATCAAATGGCCATCCATTTTTAAGGTGAACGATGATTCGCTCGGCGGTCGAGGCCATCGCTTTGTCCCATTTAATAACTTCCAAAGCCTCATTCAAGGTATAACCGTTGTTCAACAGACGAAATAGCCGGTTTAAAAAACGTAGTTGCCACTCGCTGGATAATGATTTACGCTTTCGCATGAAATGTTTCTTCAGATATAAATCCATATGCGTATGCCTTCTTTCGTAAATGATTAAAAGTATGGAAATATTTTGACGCAGGGAGCTTATCTTGTTTGAGGATATGTTCTAATGTTGTGCCATCAAGTAGCTCGAGGATAGCTGCCCTTCTTTTATTTGTGTTGGCAGCTTGAATAGTCAAGAGGTCTAAAGCGGCAACGGCGATTAAAAATTGTTGTAGATCCGTACGTTTAATTCCCATATCGAGCAAGCGGTAAATGGTTCCTAATGCATTTTTAGCATGGAGCGTGCTTAATACAAGATGTCCCGTCATAGATGCTTCTAAGACAAATTGCGCTGTGTATGCATCGCGTATTTCGCCGATCATAATGATGTCTGGATCATGACGTAAAGCTGCTTTTAAACCGGTTTGGTACGTAATACCAGCTTGTTCATTCACTTGTACTTGCAAGATATTGTTGATATCTTTTTCTATAGGGTCTTCAAGTGTAATCGTCTGATAAGCATTATTTTTCATAAGCGATTCGAGCAGTGCGTATAATGTCGTTGTTTTACCGCTTCCGGTTGGTCCTGTGAATAATATCATGCCGCTTCGATGGGTCATCCACGATTTAATACGTTCAAGTTGTTGTGGGAATAGAAAAAGGTCTTCCAGTGCATAATTGTCTTCTTGAGGCAGTATCCTGATCGTCATACTTTCCATCTGATTAATTGGAAGTGTTGATAGTCGCAATGCATATCGTTTACTGTTTGTTTGATAGGTGATGGTGCCATTTTGTGGCCTTCTTGTTTCGCCAATGTCCATACCAGCTGTGAATTTGTAATACGTTAAAAGCAATTGATATTTAGTTGTTGATATGGATGTTTGAAAAACGCGTATTCCGTTGATGCGGAAAAATATATTTGTTTTTTCAGAAAATGGGTAAAAGTGGATATCTGATGCTAGTGAATAAACTGCGGAGGTCAAAATTTTTTCGGAGAGAGTTTCAGCGCTGTTCAGTGGTTTCACCTCCTTTCAAATCATGTGTCAAAACATTATTTAAAAGGGTGTAAAACATGAAAACCATTTATTTAATCGGCTTTATGGGAAGTGGAAAAACTTCTGTCGGCAGGCGATTGAGCGATCTTTTGCATATACCTTTTGTTGATACAGATGAGGCCGTCGAAAAAACGTACGGTCGCATAGCAGATATCTTCGAACGCGAGGGTGAAGAAGCCTTTCGCACGTATGAATCCATTATTTTACAAGGCATTCCAAGCGAAGATCGGGTTGTATCCACAGGAGGGGGGATTGTAGAGGTTCGTAAAAATTTGGATTATATGTATTATACAGGAATAGTTGTTTATTTACAAGCCTCTTTTCAAGAAATTTTACAACGATTGAAATATGATCGAAACAGGCCATTGTGGAATCAAGATTGTGACACAAGAAAACATTTATATAACCGCAGGCAAATTTTGTACGAAGCATATGCAGATGTGACGATTAATACAGATAGCAGATCTATTGATAACATCGCCCGAGAAATTCGTCAATTTGTGACTGCATAAGAATAAGCGAAAGAATTATAGTACATGCTGAATATAATATCCTAAAAAGAGGTGATTGATTTTGTCTGTAAACGATTATTTAAAGTTTATGACCGAGACATTTGTTTCTTATATCGACAAACCGGCGGCTAACAAAAGAAAAAGAACGACTTCTATGCATCATTCTGTTTTTAGCCGTTGGTTTGGAATCCTCCCTTTTGCCTTAAAAATATTTAGAACAAAGAAATGAAAGCAGGCTTGTTTAAATCCTGCTTTCTTTAAGGTAGAACAATCCCCCGTTTACAACTTGGATCTGGATAGAGGGCGATAATCGTTCATAAATTTCCTCCTTTTCTTTTTTCATTTGTGCCTGTTGTTCCTCACACCCTTCCATATTTGTATAAAAATGATTTAATAACGCCAGTTCTTCCTCAAGTGTATTTGTTGATTCCACAGCCCATGTGTGCGTTTGATTTTGAATATAATCTTCAACGACGGATTCAATGCGGCGAAACCCGCTTTTCAACCTGATCATGGGAGAAATAGTATAACAGTAGTCCGGTATCGTCATTTGCAGTGGGATTTGTTTTAAAACATTCATCATATCTGATTTCATGATACCTTTGATTAAATGGAGACCGATGGATAGCATTTCGTCTTTGCGTTGTTTGCCGATATAGCTTATCTTCATGTTGACGATAAGCCATGGATAAAGAGCATGCTGTTTATGAGTTTCAACATGTTGAAAAAGCCGTGTAAACCTTTCCTTTTCCTTGAGATGATTCAATATTTGCTGTAAGCGAGGGCTGCCGAAATGAATGTGCTCTCCTTTGTCATTTGGTTCAGTAGGATTGGTAATCAAAGTTATTTGCTGTGGCTCACCCGTATACCCCATTTTTTTCATATAATGCCAATAAAACGGTCGGTTCATCAAGATTTTGTCCATATTCTCAGTTAATTGAACCGTTAAACGGTCGCCTCCATCATGGATGATCTCGCAATGATGAGCTAAAAAATAATTCTTTAAAAAGTCGTGCAATTGTTTAATAGCCATGTTGATGCACCTCGTTAGCAGCTTGAATAACCGATGAAAGATTGTGCAACTTGATTTTTGCTTCGCCAACCGAAGCAGATTCTGAAAAAATCGCTTTGATTTCGCTTTCCAAATTATCAATATCTAAATCGGCAAGAATATCGTCCAATTGTCCGATGACTTGTTCAAATAAGTGTATTTTTTCATACAATAACGACATGATATGTTCTTCCACAGTGTGTCGGGTTACCATATTAAAAATATAGACATCTTGTTTTTGGCCATAACGATGGATACGACCAATGCGTTGTTCAAGGCGCATGGGATTCCATGGCAGATCGTAGTTAATCATAACATTACAAAATTGTAGATTAATGCCTTCAGCTCCTGCTTCTGTTGCGATCATTACCTGGGCGCGATGTTGAAAAAGTTGTTTCATCCAATCTTTTTTTCCACGGTTAAATCCACCGCGGTAAGGGACAGCTGTGATGCGATGCTGATGTAAAAACCATTGCAAATAAATTTGTGATGCTCGATATTCTGTAAAAACGACTATTTTTTCTTTATCGAATCGTTTGATCAATTCAACCAGTTTATGCGCTTTTGCGTGGTGAGGCAACTGTTCTATCTTCTTGATCAGTCGTTGAGTTGAAGGCTTATTATTGTTTTCGTATATTTTTTTCAAGGATAAAAAACAGGCTTCGCGTGATGAACATATTTCACGTAATAACGTTAGTTTGGTAAATGCCGCAATACCTTCTATGGATGTTTCCAACCGATCAT
The DNA here is from genome assembly GCA_035301265.1 of Bacillota bacterium. GTDB lineage: Bacteria > Bacillota > Bacilli > Bacillales > Amphibacillaceae > DATGUP01. The sequence goes on along the minus strand of DATGUP010000003.1, from coordinate 467,703 downwards.
AAACGTATTGTTCTTCATCTGTAAAATCGACCCAAACGGTTTCAATATGTCGCTTTGATGGCGTTAAATCCGATTGTTTTCGCGTGTTGCGTATCATTACTTTTTGGATTAATTGCTTTAAATACTTGTCTTGCTTGATTTTTTTTCGATCATTTCCATACTGTTTTAAAAAGGAATCATAATTCCCTAAGTGACCTGGTTTTAAAATAGATACAAGGTTAAAAATGTCCATAAGGCGGTTTTGTACAGGTGTGGCCGTCAATAGGAGACAATATTTCTTCTTAATCGCTTGAACTAAAGCATAATTTTTAGTCCGATGATTTTTTAATTTATGGGCTTCATCGACCAGAACAAAATCGTAATCGATGTTGAGAATCGCTTCACGGTGCCTTTCTTTTTTTGCTGTATCGAGTGAGCTAACTACTACATTATAATCTTGCCAACGATAATTTTTTTTGTAAGCAATAGCGGGAATGAAAAATTTCTCATTTAATTCACGAACCCACTGATTGACTAATGATGCGGGGACCAAAAGGAGCGCTGTTTTAACGAGTCCTCTGACCATGTATTCTTTTAAAATAAGTCCTGCTTCAATTGTTTTTCCAAGCCCGACTTCATCGGCGAGAATGGCGCGACCATTCATTTTTTCAATAGCTTGATGGGCACAATCGATTTGATGCGGTAAAAACTCAATGTGTGGTAAATATTCGAGTGAGCGCAGACCATGAAAATCCGTAACCATTGTTGTCATTTCTGCTTCGTAAGCCATGCGGAACAGATCCCATGAGGAAAAGGGACCTTCCTGGGAAAGAGTTGTTGTCAATTGATCAATAAATGTTGTATCTTTTTGTATCTGTACCATTTGCACACATCCTTTATCAGTTGATATGCGATACTATGGCTATTTTTTCAATAGGAAATATGGTATAATGAAAAAATAAACTAGATAGTGACTCAACAACTGTACATAGTTTATCCAACTGTCTTTATTTCATAAGAGCGAATGAAGGCAAGCAAGCGGGGGAGCTTACAGAAGCTTTTTTAGCGGATCTCTCAGAGAGAAAGCGCCTTGTGTGATTGAACTTTGAAAAGTGCTTCGCTTGTAAGCATCTGCAAGGAAATGCTCGCCTATTTTTGAATCCGTTTTCAACCATGGAGTCTCTATTTTCATCTCGTTCATATCGAACACTTTTTAAGGGAGTGGAAAGATTGGAGCAATTAAAAAGGACAGCTATTTTTCCAGAATATAAGAAATATAATGCTAAAACAATTGACTTTGCCGGTTGGGAGTTGCCTGTTCAGTTTGTAGGAATTAAACATGAACATGAAATTACCCGTACTAAAGCGGGGCTGTTTGATGTATCACACATGGGTAAAATCGCCGTTAAAGGTTCTAAAAGTTTAGAGTTTTTACAGAAGGTTGTCACCAATGATGTCGCTAAATTAACACCGAAACGTGCGCAATATACATTTATGTGCTATGAAGATGGGGGAACGGTTGATGATTTTTTAATCTACAAACTAGCGGAAAATGATTATTTGCTTGTTGTGAATGCAGCGAACACAGAAAAAGACATCGAGTGGCTAGACAAACATAACGACTATGATACAAATGCGTTAACGATCGCTGATGTTACCGATCGTTTTGTTCAGCTTGCCCTACAGGGTCCAAAAGCCCAAATGATATTACAAAAGTTAACAGAGACCAATTTGGAAACCATTAAATTTTTCCATTTTGAAAATCCTGTCTATTTTACAAATATTCAAGCTGAAGCTATTGTATCTCGTACTGGTTACACAGGCGAAGATGGTTTTGAAATTTATATTGATAAACATTATGGCTTGGATTTGTGGAATGCCATTTTGCAGGCGGGAGAGAGTGAAGGATTAGAACCTGTTGGGCTAGGCGCTAGAGATACATTGCGTTTTGAGGCTAACCTTCCATTATACGGTCACGAATTGTCCCCGCATATTACACCGGTTGAAGCAGGGCTTTCATTTGCAATCAAGCCAGCTAAAGATGCAGATTTTCCAGGTAGAGATAAGCTACAGGAACAAATGGAAAATGGTTCAAACCGGAAACTTGTCGGTATCGAGATGATTGATAAAGGCATTCCGAGACATGGTTATCCGGTTTTGTTTGCTGATAAGGAGGTTGGTTTTGTCACATCTGGAACACAGGCACCGACATTAAAAAGAAATATAGGATTGGCGCTCGTTCAATCAGCTTATACGGATGTAGGCTGTCAACTCACCATTCAAGTGCGCAAACGGAAACTCGCGGCCAAAGTAATAGAAACCCCATTTCTAAAAAAGAATCCATAGAGAGGAGTATGTGAATCATGAATTTCCGTTATTTACCCATGACAGAAGCTGACAAAGAAGCGATGCTGGAAACTATTGGCATCCAGTCGACAGAAGAGTTGTTTGCCGATATTCCGGACGGTGTTCGTTTGAAAAACGGTTTGAACCTTAAAAAGGGATTGGATGAAGCGCAATTAAAAAAAGAATTAATGAACATGGCTAATAAAAATGCAAATTTATTACAAAACAGTTCATTTTTAGGCGCAGGTGTGTATGATCATTTGATCCCTTCAGTTGTTGATCATGTGATTTCTCGTTCAGAATTTTATACAGCCTATACACCATATCAACCGGAAATTTCCCAAGGAGAATTACAAGCTATATTTGAATTTCAGACGATGATTTGCGAGTTGACCGGTATGGATGTAGCGAACTCGTCCATGTACGACGGGGGGACGGCTCTTGCTGAGGCCGTTACATTAAGCGCTGGTCAAACGAAAAAGAAAAAAATACTTGTCTCTAAAACGATCCATCCTGAATCTCGAGCCGTGATTGAAACATATGCAAAAGCCCACGGTCTAGTTATTGTGGACATTGATTACAAAAATGGGTTGACGGATTTAGTACAGCTCGAAAAAGAATTGGACGAAGAAACTGCCAGTGTTGTTGTCCAATATCCGAACTTTTTTGGACAAATCGAACCGTTACATCAAGTAAAATCTGTTGTTAACAAGCAAAAAAAGACGATGTTCATCGTCTCGAGCAATCCATTGGCACTTGGATATTTCACACCACCTGGAGCATTTGGCGCTGATATTGTTGTCGGAGATACACAAGTGTTTGGTATACCTGCTCAATTTGGAGGGCCGCATTGTGGTTATTTTGCAACGACAAAAACGTTGATGAGAAAAATTCCTGGACGCTTAGTCGGCCAGACAACTGATGAAGAAGGCCGTCGCGGTTTTGTGCTAACACTTCAAGCAAGGGAGCAGCATATTAGACGTGACAAAGCGACATCAAATATTTGTTCTAATCAAGCGCTGAATGCACTCGCTAGCGCCGTTGCCATGAGTTCAATTGGCAAACATGGTTTGAAAAAAATGGCTGAACTGAATATGCAAAAAGCCCGTTATGCCAAACGAAAAATGGAAGAGATTGGTATACCCGTGGTGTTTTCAGGTCCGTTCTTTAATGAGTTTGTCATAAAACTCGCGGATTCTGTGTCGGTTATTAATGAGAAACTTCTGGAAAAAAGCATTATTGGTGGTTATGATTTGGAACTCGCGTATCCGGAATTAACGGGGCATATGTTGGTGGCTGTGACCGAACTTCGCACAAAGGCAGAAATAGATACATTTGTAAAAGAATTGGGGGAGTTCAATGGTTAAAGCTGATTTTCCACTCATATTCGAACGCAGTCAAGAAGGCCGAGCAAGTTATAGTCTGCCGGAATTAGATGTTCCGGAAACAGATTTGACAGAAGGGCTTGATGATACTTATATCCGGAAGGAAGCACCGGATTTGCCTGAAGTAAGTGAACTTGAAATCATGCGGCACTATACCGAGCTTTCGAACCGCAATTTTGGCGTGGACTCAGGATTTTATCCATTAGGATCGTGTACGATGAAATATAATCCGAAAATCAATGAAGATGTGGCAAGGTTGGAAGGGTTCAGTCACATCCATCCGTATCAAAGTCCTAAAAGTGTGCAAGGTGCTTTAGAAATGATGTATGATATGCAAACATCGCTTGCTGAAATTACCGGTATGCATGCGGTGTCGCTTCAACCAGCTGCAGGTGCACATGCGGAATGGACTGGATTAATGATGATACGCGCCTTCCATGAAGCAAATGGTGATTTCGATCGCACGAAAGTCATTGTTCCAGATTCCGCCCATGGAACAAATCCGGCATCGGTCACTGTTGCAGGATTTGAAGCTGTGACAGTCAAAACTAATGAAAAGGGATTGGTTGATTTAGACGACTTAAGACAAGTCGTGGGCCATGATACGGCAGCACTCATGTTGACAAATCCGAATACACTCGGCTTATTTGAATCCGATATATTAACGATGGCAGAAATTGTTCACGAAGCCGGTGGAAAACTCTACTATGACGGCGCTAATATAAACGCCATTATGGGATATGCGCGTCCCGGGGATATGGGGTTTGATGTTGTCCACTTAAACTTGCATAAAACCTTTACGGGACCGCACGGGGGTGGTGGTCCAGGTTCTGGGCCTGTGGGTGTATCAAAAGAGCTAGAACCATTTTTGCCTAAACCATTGATTGTTGAAAAGGACGGATTCTATCAATTTGATTATGATAGGCCGATGTCTATTGGCAGGGTTAAGCCTTATTATGGAAACTTCGGTATCAATTTACGTGCTTACACGTATATCCGGACAATGGGGGCAGAAGGTTTGAAAAAGGTAAGCGAATATGCAGTATTAAATGCTAATTATCTCATGCGCCGGTTAGAGGAGGCGTATGTTTTACCCTATCAACAGCATTGCAAGCATGAATTCGTATTATCAGGGAAAAAACAGAAAAAACTCGGCGTACGAACGCTTGATATAGCTAAACGATTGCTAGACTATGGTTATCACCCTCCAACTATTTATTTTCCATTAAATGTCGAAGAAGCGTTGATGGTAGAGCCGACAGAAACCGAGTCAAAAGAAACGCTTGATGGATTCATCGATGCCATGCTTTCTATTGCTGAAGAAGTAGAAGATAACCCGGAATTAGTGCAAGAAGCGCCGCATACAACCGTCGTGAAACGTATGGATGAAACAACAGCGGCGCGAAAACCGGTATTGCGCTATATGAAGTCAGATGGATAAAGTTAAGCAAAAAGATGGTCTAGGGAAAGAGTCCTCCAGACCATCTTTTTTATATATCATAAGTTATTTTTTGATTTTTCCTGTCCATTTTCTAAAGCCGCCTTTTAACTGGCATATATCCTTGTATCCTTTTTTATGAAGGAGATGGGCTGCTCTTGTCGATCGGGAGCTTCCTGCACAATAAAGATATATAGGTTGGTCTTTACGCAATTCGGCGAGCCGTTGCCGCAATTGTGTTAACGGAATATTCCTCGCACCGAGTATATGACCTTTTTCAAATTCCTGTGGTTCGCGCACATCAATTAATTGTGCTTTTCGGTATCCTTCTTTAAACTGTTCTTCTGTCAAAACTTTTAAAAAGGTGCGCTGTCTCAAATAACGGAACAATCCGACTGCGATTAAGATAATGAGTATGGTGAAAACATACGTCATAATATTGTCCCCCGACTTTCCAAAAAGTTTTCTTCTTTCCGCATCTATTATAATGTGATTTTAATATATTTTCAAAACCTATTGTTTATCGTAAGGCATTGGACGGTGGTTTATAGTCAAATAGTTGCAGTTTGATATGATCGTGTCAACTGTTATCCAAAAGTGTGGTTAACTTCGCATATGAGAAAAATGTTTGATTTTGTAAAATAAATCATGCTACCTTTATAAAGCTTGCAATATCTTTTGATTTCATGCATTATGGACGATTGACAAAAGCGATACTTTCTGTTCCAAATCACAATATATAGTATTCATTTTTATTTTCAATACTATATATTGTTTTATTATGTGTTTATATGGTATTGTTATATTAGAAGGCATTTGAGTATACATAATAGTGAGTGAGAAGGAGTGCATGATGATGTCGGCTGTTGTAGAAGAGCAAAGAAAAATTGACATAGATAGACTTAACCAAGATATTGCTTTATTCCCTCAAGTCCACCCGATTACACCGGATATGTCCATTACTCATAAGGGCGTATCTCGACTCGTGATGCTTGATCGATATGCATTTAAAGATACGGAAAAGAAAACGTTGAAGGAGGGAGATTTTGTTGTTCTGACCGTTAAAGCCGATCCGAAATTTCCCGCTCGTGGATATGGGTTTATTAAGACAATCGACTGGAGTAAAAATGAAGCGGAAGTCGAAGTTGATCCACAATTTGTATCGGTACTGGACACTGAAGAAGAAGTACAAACGGGTATCATTAAACGCAGTCTGGATGTCGTTGACAAACCATTGGAAATCTATTATGAACAAATTGCTAAACGAACTGCGACCGGTCTTGCAAATGTGGAAGCGACGGAAGAGAAGAAACGGGAGTCGTATGAAGCTTTTTTCCACGAACTGGCGAATTTGAATTTTGTTCCTGCAGGCCGCGTATTATATGGGGCAGGATCTGGCACAGATGTGACATATTTTAACTGCTATGTCATGCCGTATATTAAAGATTCCCGCGAAGGGATTTCTGATCACCGGAAACAAGTGATGGAAATCATGTCCCGAGGTGGCGGAGTCGGCACAAACGGATCCACGTTAAGGCCGCGCAATACACTAGCTAGAGGTGTAAATGGCAAATCGTCCGGATCAGTATCATGGCTCGATGATATTGCAAAGTTGACGCATTTAGTCGAACAAGGTGGCAGCCGCCGAGGAGCACAGATGATCATGCTTGTTGATTCGCATCCTGACATCGTTGAATTCATTATTTCCAAAATGCAAAACCCTAGAATTTTACGGTATATCATTGAAAACACAACAGATGAACAAATAAAAGAAATGGCTCAGGCTAAACTGAAATTCAAACCATTGACAGAAACAGAAAGGGATTTGTATCAAGGTATTGTCAACTATAAAAACATGCCGGGACGCGGTGGCTTTACAAAGGCTGCTATTCAAGAAGCAGAGGAAAAGCTTAAGGAAGGCGGTACCTATACTGTTCATAATCCAGACTTTTTAACAGGCGCTAACATTTCGGTGTGCTTAACCAAAGAGTTTATGGAAGCTGTTGAAAACGACGATGTTTACGCACTCCGCTTTCCAGATGTGGAAAATTATACAGAAGAAGAAATGAAAATATACAACGAGCAATGGCACAAGGTCGGCGACGTTCGAAAATGGGAGGAAATGGGTTATGGTGTCCGCACCTATCGCTATATTAGAGCGAGAGAATTATGGAATCTGATTAATATTTGTGCAACGTATTCAGCAGAGCCGGGCATTTTCTTTATTGACAATGCGAATGACATGACAAATGCAAAGAGTTATGGTCAGCAAGTTGTTGCGACGAACCCGTGTGGTGAACAACCACTTGCGCCTTATTCGGTTTGCAATTTGGCTGCGGTCAATCTTGCGAATATGGTTAACAAAGATATGAAAAGTGTCGATTTTGAAAAGTTAAAACAGACGGTTAGAACCGGTGTCCGCATGCAGGACAATGTTATTGATGCTACACCATATTTTTTAGAAGAAAATAAGAAGCAAGCGCTCGGAGAACGGCGCATTGGATTAGGAGTTATGGGTCTGCACGATTTATTAATATATTGCGAGACAAAATACGGTTCAGAAGAGGGAAACGAGCTTGTTGATCAAATATTTGAAACGATTGCGACAACAGCTTACCGGGAATCGATTGAAATTGCTAAAGAAAAAGGCAGTTTCCCATTTTTGATCGGTGAAACAGAGGAAGAGACGCAAAAGTTGCGGGAAGCCTTTATCCAGACAGGTTATATGAAACAAATGCCAGACGATATTCGTAAAGATATTCTGAAATATGGCATTCGCAATTCCCATTTACTTACTGTAGCTCCAACGGGTAGTACTGGTACGATGGTAGGTGTATCCACTGGCTTAGAACCTTATTTTTCCTTTTCTTATTTTAGAAGCGGTCGATTAGGCAAATTTATTGAAGTAAAAGCTGATATCGTCCAAGAATATTTGGATGAGCATCCGGATGCCGATCCAGACCATCTGCCCGAATGGTTTGTCTCAGCTATGGATTTGACACCGGAAGAACATGCGGACACACAATGTGTCATACAGCGTTGGGTAGATAGTTCTATTTCGAAAACCGTCAATGCCCCAGCGGGATACACTGTTGAACAAGTAGAGAAAGTATACCAACGGCTGTACAAAGGTGGAGCAAAAGGCGGTACAGTCTATGTGGACGGAAGTCGTGACACACAAGTATTAACGTTGAAAGCCGAAGAAAACACATCTGATGACAAACAGGAGAAAAGTCAGGCTTCTCAGGAACAGCATCGTGTTATGCTCATGGATACCATTAAGGAATTAGAAAGTACAAATATCGCGATTGGCTCTGAAATCGGCGATACGTGTCCGGTTTGTCGCGAGGGTCATGTGGAAGATATCGGCGGATGTAATACATGTACAAGCTGCGGTGCTCAATTGAAGTGTGGATTATAACGAAATGACGGTTTGAAGAAGAACCACTTGCGATCGTTGGTTCTTCTTTTCCTTATATAGGCTTGTTTTGGCCTCCAATCTCCGGTATGATAATAGGTGAAACAAAGTTGGCCCGGCTAAAAAAGATTGAATGGGGGTCTTGCATGCCTACACCGAGTATGGAGGATTATATTGAGCTGATCTATAATTTAATTGCTTCAAAAGGTTATGCTCGTGTATCCGATATTGCCGAGCACTTGGATGTACATCCGTCATCCGTTACAAAGATGGTACAAAAACTGGACAGAGACAACTATTTAGATTATGAAAAATATAGAGGATTTGTATTAACATCTAAAGGAAAGAAAATCGGTGAACGCCTCGTTTACCGGCATGATCTTTTAGAACAATTTCTCGAATTAATCGGTGTTGATGAAGATAAAATATATGATGACGTTGAAGGGATTGAACATCATTTAAGTTGGAATTCGATCGATCGTATTGGAGATTTGGTCCAATATTTTAAACGTGATGAAACCCGCATCGATGAGCTGAGAAAAATTCAACAGACAAACGAAGGGTAATATGAGCTGTAAAATTTTTTATAAATCAGTTCTATTTGCCTCACCGTTTGCTTAAATATGATAAAAAAGCATACGGGAGAGGGATTATGAAAATAGATGGCGTGTTTTCAGGTGGTGGGGTAAAGGCATATGCCTTTTTAGGAGCTTTACAAAGCCTTGAAGAGCACAATCTGGAGTTAGAACGTGTAGCCGGGACAAGTGCAGGGGCTATTATTGCATCTTTTGTAGCAGCAGGTTATGGATATGCTGATATAAAGCGGCTGTTGGATCAATTAAATTTAAAGCAATTCGCCGATCCACCTGCTTTAAGCAAAATAATCCCTTTCAGCAAATGGCTGTTTTTATATTTTCAAATGGGGTTATACAAAGGTAACGTTTTGGAAAATTGGCTATATCACCAACTGGCAGCCAAACGCGTCTATACATTTAATGATATTAGGCCAGAATATCTTAAAGTTGTAGTCAGCGATTTATCTTTAGGCAAACTCATTGTGCTACCCGACGATTTAAAACGCATCTACGGCATGGATCCAAAAAGGTTTCCAGTTGCAACAGCGATTCGCATGAGCGCCGGGTTTCCTTACTTTTTTATGCCGAAACGGCTGCCGGGAAAAAAATTTCGCAAAAGCATTATCGTTGATGGTGGCCTGCTGAGCAATTTCCCACTTTGGATATTTGAAAAAGACGGGAATAAAGACGAACGTCCGCTCCTCGGTATTAAACTATCGGAGTTCGTTGAAATGAAAGAGCAAAAAATTAATCACGCATTTGATATGTTCCACGCCTTATTCTCGACAATGAAACAGGCGCACGATGCGCGGTATATTTCAAAAACAGAGAAGGAAAATATCATTTTTATTCCCGTTAATAAAATTGGGGCAACCGAATTGAACGTATCCAAACAAATGAGACAACAATTAATCGATGCTGGATATGTTTACGCGAACCGGTTTCTAAGCCATTGGCCAAAATAAAAACGAGCTTTTCAATTAGAAGCTCGTTTTTTTCGTTTTGATCTGTGACCTCCATCAATCACGCGTAAATGGGTCGGGCGTTTAGATATTTTCTTTCTCGTTTTCTGGACAGACGGTCGTTTGCTTTTATGGTTCGTTTTAATGTTTTTGTTTTGCTTATATTTTCGTTTTGATTGTTTAACCGCTTGCTTGTATTTCTTCATTTCGTTAGAGGAACTTCTTTTTCGGAAAAAAATAAAATAAAATACGGCAAACACGATTACAGCCATTCCGATCATGAAAATAATTTCTTTGAAAAAGTTCATCGGATTGCCAATGAGCTGTGATATAAGACCGAAAATGGCCAAACCGATGATAATGTAAACGACAAAGGAAAATTTATTGCGCCCCACACTCTTCCTCCTTTCTGAAAGGGTATACAATACCTCTTCAATCATTTGTTTACCAATGTCAGATTTAATTTCCAACCTCTGTTAATAATGATGTCTTAAAAAGGGTATAAATATACACAGAAAAACATTTATTTAACCTTATTTCTATCTTACTAGAAAAATCGGATTATAACTAGTCATGCGCTGTTTGTTCTTTTAGGAAAAATCAGACAAATGATTTGCGAAAAGATGTGCGGAGGTGCGATAGCAATGTCTAAAAACAATAGAGGATGGGGGCAAAATAGTCGCTCAGTTTTGTCGAGATCGCTTTTTACTGGGTTTGTTGGCGGTTTATTGTGGAGTATTTTAGGAGTATCGATGTATTACTTTAATTTTTCACAAGTAGCTCCTAAAACATTTTTTCTTCGTTCATGGTTGAAAACAGATTGGACGGGCAATTGGCTCGGAGATATTGTTTCCATTGGAATGGCTGGTGTTCTGTCTATTTTAACAGCTTTTATTTATTACGGTTTGTTTAAAAAAATCAATTCGATGTGGATGGGAGCTGCGTATGGTATGATTTTATGGTTTATGCTGTTTTATGTGTTCAAACCGATTTTGCCCCATATCCCACAATTATCCGCAATGGATATACACACCATTGTATCGACGTTAACTGTATTTATCTTATATGGAATCTTTATAGGCTATTCCATTTCTTACGATTACCATGATACAATTTTGAAAGAAAAACAAAAAAATACCTTCAATACATGAGAAATGTTATTCAAATGCGATGATTTATGATAAACTAAAAGATACGCCAACGACAGTGAAAAGGAATGAAACGGTACATGAAACGCCTTCTGTTACTCAATGGGCCAAACATGAATCTTCTTGGATCACGCGAAGAAGATGTGTACGGAAAAATATCCTTAGAGGAAATCGAAAAACATTTAACAGCTTTTGTCCACAAACATGGTGGTCAACTTGATTGTTATCAATCAAATCACGAGGGAACGCTCATTGACAAGATTCAAACGGCTGAAAACGAGTATGATGGAATTATATTTAACCCTGCTGCATATACGCACACGAGCATCGCACTTCGCGATGCCATCAAAGCGATTCATGTCCCTGTAATTGAAGTACATATTTCCAATGTACATAAAAGAGAGGAATTCCGGCATACATCGCTTTTGGCTCCTGTTTGTTGTGGACAAATCATAGGGTTAGGCGTATCGGGATATTTTTTGGCTGCACGAGCTTTTTTAGAATATGGCGAAAAGGAGCGAGGAATATGGGGAAGTTGTCAAAATTAAGGCACGCACTTGAAGCAAACAACGCCGATGCTATATTAATCACGAGTCCGATCAATAGAAGATATATATCAGGATTTACAGGAACAGCTGGCGCCATCTTAATTTCTAAAGATGCCGCTCAATTTATAACGGATTTCCGCTATACGGAGCAGGCGAAAGAACAAGCAAAAGGGTTTACGGTTATTGAACATCAAGGATCGCTTGTACAGGAAATAAAAGATCAATTAAATGATTTGAATATTAAACATCTTGCCTTTGAAAAGGAACACGTTACATATGCTACTTACGAATTGTACAAGGATGCCCTCGACGTCGAACTCGTTCCGACACAAGGGATTGTAGAAGAACTGCGCTTAATCAAAACCGAACATGAACTAAACATTATGAAAAAAGCTGCTCAGATTGCTGATCAAGCGTTTGAGCATATTTTGAGCTATATTAAGCCAGGTGTAAAAGAGATCGATATTGCTAACGAATTGGAATTTTTTATGCGACAGCAAGGAGCGACATCGTCTAGTTTTGATATTATTGTTGCTTCTGGTTATCGTTCAGCACTTCCACACGGGGTTGCATCCGATAAAAGGATCGAGAGCGGTGAACTCGTTACATTAGATTATGGTGCTTTGTACAATGGGTATTGCTCTGATACGACACGGACTGTGGCCGTTGGTGAGATTAGTGATGAATTGAAAAACATTTATAAGACAGTGCTCGAAGCACAGTTGTGCGGAATTGAAGGTATTAAGCCTGGCATGACAGGAAAAGAAGCAGATGCTCTGACAAGAAATCATATTAAAGATAAAGGTTATGGGGAATATTTCGGTCATTCAACAGGTCATGGTCTTGGTATGGAGGTACATGAAGGCCCCAGTTTATCTTATCGAACGGAGAGAAAACTTGAACCTGGAATGGTTGTAACTGTTGAGCCGGGAATCTATATTCCTGATGTCGGTGGATGCCGGATCGAGGATGATATCGTCATTACTCAAACGGGTAACGAACGGTTAACGACAGCAAATAAGCAACTTATACAGCTCTAGTTATAAAATCCAGGAAGGAGAGAGTTTTGCATGATATCGGTTAATGATTTTAAAACAGGCGTAACGATAGAAGTGGACAATGATATATGGCAGGTTATGGAGTTTCAACACGTTAAACCGGGAAAAGGAGCGGCATTTGTCCGTTCAAAACTCCGAAATCTTCGCAGTGGAACAATTCAAGAAAAAACGTTTCGCGCTGGGGAAAAGGTGAGTAGAGCGCATATTGAGCAGAAAAAAATGCAATATCTTTATGCGTCGGGCGATATGCATGTATTTATGGACATGAACACTTATGAACAAATTGAAATTCCCTCAAGTCAAATTGAGCATCAATTAAATTTCATGAAGGAAAATATGACCGTTTCTGTGATGACTTATGAAGGTGAAATTCTTGGTGTAGAATTGCCTAAAAACGTTGAGCTTGAAGTTACTGAGACCGAGCCAGGCATTAAAGGTGATACTCAAAGCGGCGGTTCCAAATCGGCAACATTGGAGACGGGCTTTGTTGTACAAGTTCCTCTATTTGTCAACAATGGCGATGTTTTGATTATCAATACAACTGATGGAAGTTATGTGTCACGTGCTTAAACGTAATACCACAACAAGGCAAAGGCAGTCCTTTTAAAGGGCTGCTTTTTTTATTTTTGTTCAATCGCGAGTCATAAAACGGCTCAGCAGACATACATTTATTTATAAACTAGTAAAGACGAGGGACGTGCTGTGGAAGAAATATTGCGCCTGTTTCCGGAACAAATAAGCCAAGCAGTACAATACAAGATCGATAAACGTTGGAGTTTATTGCAAGAGATTCGCTTTCGTTTAGGCCGACCAATCGAGCTTGTCTTTGATCACCATACTGAATGGATGGAACACATCAAACCGGATAAAAGGGATAGTATGTATGTACTAAACCAACTGAGTGAATTTTCCCTTTATCGAATGGAAAATGAATTAAGAGAAGGCTATATCACGATAGAAGGCGGACATCGTGTTGGATTAGCTGGTAAAGTTAATACAAAGAATGGCTTTGTCAAGACGATACAGCACATCACTTTTATGAACATTCGGATTGCAAAGGAAAAAATAGGCTGTGCCATACCAATCATTCCCTATATGCACCGCCGTGATTATAAAAATACGCTATTTATCGGTGCACCGCAAACGGGTAAAACGACACTGATTCGAGATATCGTTCGTTTGATTGCAACAGGATGGAATCACGTCGGTCCCAAGAAAGTGGCCGTTATCGATGAACGTTCAGAAATTGCTGGTTGTATTAAGGGAATACCCCAGCATGATATTGGTTTGCGCGCAGACGTGATGGATGCATGTCCTAAATCCGAGGGTATGATGATGATGATCCGATCGATGTCGCCTGATATTTTAGTCGTTGATGAAATCGGCACGCATGAAGAAGTACAAGCTATGATGGAGGCGATTAATGCTGGAGTCGTTGTCATCTGTACTATTCACGGACGGTCGATTAACGAATTGAAAAAGCGTCCATCCTTGCATGTATTTTTTCAACAACGGGTGTTTGAACGATTCGTCCTTCTGGATAAATATAAAGGAGCCGGGTATGTTCGCGGTGTTTATAATCAAAATGGCGAAACCATTGTGCGAAAGTCAGGAGGATTGCAGAGTGAAATGGATTGGCGCACTTCTTTTCATAAGCACAACAACCGGGATAGGCTTCGAAGTCAGTAAACATTTGGATGATCGCCCTAAGCACATTCGACAATTAAAAAATGCCTTACAAATACTCGAAGCAGAAATTCTTTATAGCCAGTCCCCTTTAAAAGAGGCATTTGCTCTTATTGCCGCTCAAATTCCATACCCAACAAAAACGTTTTTTAAAGCTATGAGTCAACAGATAATGGAAGCGGATAGCGATTTACATGAATTATGGCAGGAAAACATACGTCATTTTAAAAAAATATCGAGCTTAGAAGCAAATGATGAAGAAATACTCAACCAGTTTGGTCGCACGCTTGGTCAACACGATTTTGATCAACAACAAAAGCATATTCATCTCGCTATTACACATTTAGATCGAGAACTTGAAGAAGCTAAAGATAAACAGAGGAAATATGCCAAACTGTCTAAAGGTTTGGGGATATTATGCGGATTGTTCATTGTTCTTCTCTTGATTTAAGAGGAAAGGAGTACCATCTATGTTCACCGATGCATCTATTTTATTTCAAATTGCCGGAATAGGTATTATTGTCGCAATGATTCATACCATCCTCAAACAAATGGGAAAAGAAGAGATTGCTCAGTTTGCCACACTCGTTGGTTTTATAATCGTCCTTGTCATCGTTGTGAACAGTTTGTCTGATTTGTTTCAACAAATAAAATCTGTTTTCCTGTTTCAGGGGTAATCGCGCATGGAGATTATCAATATTGTCGTTTTCGGAATAATTGCCAGTATTTTATACATTGTACTAAAAGATATGAATCGATCATTTGCCTTTTTTATTGTCGTGATAACGGGGATTGCTATATTTTTGACGGTCATCCGCCAAATTGGAACGATTATTCAGCTGATTGAAGCGCTCGGTCAAAAAGCAAGCGTCGACGGTGTATACATGAAGACTATTTTAAAAATTATCGGTATTGCTTATATTGCAGAGCTAGGTGCTAGTATAACAAAAGACGCCGGTCTTTCATCTGTCGCATCCAAAATTGAGTTAGCCGGAAAGATATTTATCTTATTATTAGCCATCCCTATTATTACAGCAGTCATCGAGGCTATTATTAATTTTTTACCCGCAGCCTAAATAAACTTTGACATGAAAGGAGAAATGGTCGTGAATGAGACGATATCAATGGCTCGTCGGGATATCGATTATTTTCATATCATTGTTTGCTAAGCAAACGATCAGTTTAGCTGATCCAACAACTGATATGATTGGTGAAGCCGAAGATGATATGCTGGAGAATGTTTCGCTAGATGGGATTCGGCAATACTGGGACAAAATCGTCCATGATTATGGAAATTTTATTTCCGGCCTTGAAAAAACAAATCTTCGTGATTTTATCAAAGGACATGAATCATTTTCCTTGAAGCAAGCAATCGTGGGCATTCTCGAATATTTATTTCATGAGCTTATTATCAATGGGCGGTTGTTAGGGACGTTGATGCTCTTGACGTTATTTTCAGCCATTCTACAAACCATGCATACAGCCTTTGAGCAAGGAATGGTAAGTAAAATTGCTTATTTTGTCGTTTATTTAGTTTTAATTTTTTTAGCCTTGAACAGTTTCTATCTCTCCGTTTCGTATGCCCAAGAAGCCATCGATACTATGAGTAGTTTCATGATTGCTCTTGTTCCACTCATATTAGGATTGATGGCAACGTTTGGACAAGTTGCATCAGTATCGTTCTTTCATCCACTCATTATTTTTTTGATTCATCTTAGCAGCGTACTGGTGTCTAAATTCATTATGCCGTTATTATTTCTATCTGCTCTGTTATATATAGTTAGCAGTTTGAATGAAAATTTCCAGGTGACTCATTTGGCTAATCTGTTTAAATCGGTCGCTATCGGTGTCCTTGGGGCTTTTTTGACAATATTTCTCGGAGTGATGTCCGTACAAGGGGCAGCAAGCGCGGTTCAAGATGGAGTAGCTATGAAAACGGCAAAATTTATAACGGGAAACTTTATTCCAGTCGTTGGTCGGACCTTTACTGATGCTACCGATACGATATTGAGCGCTTCATTATTATTAAAAAATGCCGTTGGAATTGTTGGTGTAGTCATTATTATTTTGATCGCTATATTTCCCGCTATTAAAATCTTTGCCATTGCATTCATTTATAAAGTAGCAGCTGCCGTATTACAACCCATTGGCGGAGGCCCGCTCATCGAATGTCTTAATACCATTAGCAAATTTATTACTTTTATTTTGGCTTGTTTACTCACTGTAACTCTCATGTTCTTTCTCGCTATTGTCATCATAGTGATCGCAAGTCATATGACATTGCTCCTGCGCTAGGAGGGATTGAATGGATGTCTTGAATCAATGGGTCAGTCAAATCATCATTTTTGTTTTATTAGCCACGATTATTGATTTACTCATTCCAGCAACGTCGATGAAAAAATATATTAAATTCGTTGTCGGTCTGATATTAATTTTAATTCTTTTAAAACCGATATTCCATCTATTTGATATGAATATTCGCGAGACGATAGAAGCTTCCTTAGCACAGTTGGATCAGGATCAAGGTGAATTGAACAAGACGGAAAAATTGCTGAAAATGCAAAAAAAAGAAATAGAAGCTTCACAAGATGCATATATTTTAGAACAAATGGCTGTCCAACTCACCGATATAGCGGAAAAACCTTTGCTGAAACAACACCAAGCGGTCATTAAAACAATCGATTTTGAATTTAATGACAGCGGCGATTTTAACTATGATAACTTGGACGAAGTCATTGTATACGTAGAAGAATCTGCGGATGAGGAGGGATCCGTAAAAGTTGTTGAAGACATTACAATTAACACCAATACACCTTTAAATCGTGAGGAAGATGAGATTGGAGGAGAGATAAAACATCTTCTGCAAGATGTTTGGGAAATCAGTGGTGACAAAATTACGGTCATATGGGAGGGAGGGACATCTTGAAACAGAAACTAAAAAACTTTCTTCAATCGGCAAAAGATGATTCGCATCAACCGAAAAAAATGGGAAAAAAGACGAGTTTTCTCATCATCTTTGGATTGATTGGGCTTTTGCTATTGATTATCGGCAATGCGTTTTCGTCATCGGACGATAATTCTTCGAGTAGTGATACAGAAATCGTACCTAAAGAAAGCACGGAAACGCCTGTTAATCAATCATCATCGCTAACAGCGGATGTTGAAGAATTAGAATCGAGCTATGAAACCGATTTGGAAAGCATGTTGAATAAAATACAAGGCGTATCTGATGCTGAAGTGCTTGTTAATCTAGACTCAACGACTGTTAAAGTGTATGAAAAGGATCTGATTACGAATCAGCAAACAACCGAAGAAGAAGATACAAACGGAGGAACAAGGGAAGTCGATGACAGTACCCAAGAATCTACCGTCGTTCTTGTTCGTCAAGCAGATAAAGAAGTGCCGTTATTGGTTCAGACTAAAAAACCAGATGTCCGGGGTGTTTTTGTTATAGCAAAAGGTGCGGATCACCCAAGTGTCGAAGAGTGGATTGTTGAATCGATCTCTCGTGTTTTGGATGTCCCTGTTCACAGGGTGTCGGTGAAGCCAAAAAAATAAGGAGGTTGGAATATGCTGAAGAAACAAACCGTATGGCTTTTAACAATGCTAAGTTTGATGATTGTGCTCAGTGTATACTATATGACTTCTAAAAACGATGAATTTGCTTATATCGATAAAGGTGAAGATGATTCCGGAGAAGTGACGAATGACCGCGCCGATACCGACGATGAAGAGGAGACAGAGGTAGACGGCACGAGAAATTTAGGGCAAGACGAACTGTTTACAACTATGCGAATGGAAATACGAGATAAAAGAAGCCTGACGAAAGATCGTTTAGAAAGCATTGTAACATCGAGCACAGCTTCAGTAGACGAGAAAAACAAAGCGTTAGAGAATATGGATCAATTGGATGACATTACGGCTAAAGAATCCATTTTGGAGGAATCTATTATGGCCGCCCAAGATTATGATGATGTTTTGGTTCGTTCCGAAGATGATAAAGTTCATGTTCATGTAAAAGTTGATGAGTTATCAGATGATGAAGTGATTCATATCATGCAAATGATCCGAGACGAGTTTGGTGATGTAAAAGTTAACGTTAATTACCAGCCAACGGAAAATTAAAGATTGTGATCTAAAAGGTGTCAAGTTATTGTATGAAAACTTGGCATCTTTTTGTTGTAAAAATTTTTTTCGTAATCGTGTGCTACTATTGGTATAATGATTATGAAAGTATCGTGATTCCTTCATTGAGTCACCGGGGGATCAGGGTTGATGCGTTTATCGTATTTATCGTAAAATATTATAAAGGAAATGAAAAAATGTTGTCAATATTGTACATGAAAGGATGCCGGATATGCTAAAAATACAAGAAATACGGGAACTAATAAGGCTAATTGATAATTCATCTATTGAAGAATTTGTTTATGAAACGAATGATACGACTGTTTCTATGAAAAAATCATCTGAAGCAAAAACTGTAAATACTGTAAAAAACAACCCATCGACCGATGACATTGGTAAGCAATCAGAAGATGAATCTGATCGGCATTTGGACATACCAAAAGAGCAAGTGACAGAACCGGAGTTAAATACAGATGGGTCTGCGGAAGAAAAAGAACAAGCGACCGACGACTATGAAATCGTTTCCCCAATGGTTGGTACATTTTATGCGGCTCCGTCACCAGAAAGCGAACCG
This sequence comes from Bacillota bacterium, assembly GCA_035301265.1. Taxonomy (GTDB): domain Bacteria; phylum Bacillota; class Bacilli; order Bacillales; family Amphibacillaceae; genus DATGUP01. The sequence goes on along the minus strand of DATGUP010000003.1, from coordinate 448,461 downwards.
TATGTTAAGGTGGGAAGCCAGGTGCAGGAAGACACGGTGGTCTGCATCGTAGAAGCTATGAAGCTGTTTAATGAGATTGAGGCCGAAGTGGCGGGTGAAATCACAGAAGTATTGGTGGAAAACGGTGAGTTAGTAGAATATGGTCAGCCTTTATTTAGAGTAAGAGTCAAGTAAGGGGATGTTGTACATGATTGAGAAAGTGCTAATTGCCAACAGAGGGGAAATTGCCGTTCGCATTATCCGAGCGTGTAAGGAAATGGGTTTACAAACTGTGGCAGTGTATTCTGAGGCTGACAAAGACGCACTGCACGTTCAACTAGCCGACGAGTCCATTTGTATTGGCCCCACCTCGAGCAAGAAAAGCTATCTTGATTTTACAAATATCATGAGTGCGGCGACGTTAACAAACGTTGATGCCATTCATCCCGGATATGGCTTTTTAGCAGAAAATGCTGACTTTGCAGAAATATGCAAAGCATGCAATATAACTTTTATCGGTCCGGATCCAGCAGCTATTCAACAAATGGGAATGAAAGATGTGGCAAGGGAAACAATGAAAAAAGCAAATGTACCTATTGTTCCGGGTTCCGATGGAGTGATAGAGGATGACGCCATGGCGAAAAAAGTAGCGAATGAGATCGGTTATCCTGTGATCATCAAGGCAACCGCTGGCGGCGGGGGAAAGGGGATCCGCGTAGCAAAAAATGAAGAAGAACTGATCAAAGGGATGCGCCTCACACAGAAAGAAGCGGAAACGGCATTTGGCAATCCTGGCATATACTTAGAAAAATTTATCGAAGATTTCCGCCATGTGGAAATTCAAATACTAGCTGATAACTATGGCAATGTCATCCATCTTGGTGAAAGGGATTGTACGATCCAACGGCGTTTGCAAAAATTAATCGAGGAAACACCATCGCCGGGAATAACTTCGGACATTAGAGATAGAATGGGCGAAGCGGCGATTAGAGCTGCAAAAGCAGTTGATTACGTTGGTGCGGGTACAGTTGAATTTATTTTCGACCGGTCGACACAAAATTTTTATTTCATGGAAATGAACACACGTATACAGGTTGAGCATCCCGTGACGGAAATGGTAACGGGTGTCGATTTAATCAAAGAGCAAATAAAAATAGCGAATAATGAAAAACTATCACTTAAACAGGAAGACATCAAGATGAATGGGTGGGCTATTGAATGTAGGATCAATGCTGAAAATCCATTTAATCATTTCCTACCTTCACCAGGTAAAATAAGCATGTACCTTCCGCCGGGTGGATTGGGAATTCGTGTTGATTCAGCAGTATACCCTGGTTATAGCATACCTCCTTTTTACGATTCCATGATCGCTAAATTAATTGCATATGGTCCAACAAGGGACGAAGCCATCAGACGAATGCAACGCGCTTTGGATGAATATATTGTCGAAGGTGTTGATACCACTATTCCGTTTCATCGCATGATCATGGAACATGATGTTTTTGTTAAAGGAGATTTCAACACGGATTTTTTAAATGACTATCCAATTGAGGAACAAGAGGAGCGAGTAGAAAGGAGTGAAAAACATGAGTGAACAACAACTATTGAATGTCAGTGAACATTCTGAAATGGGTCGTGTCGAAATTGCTCCCGAAGTTATAGAAGTTATTGCTGGAATCGCCGCATCCGAGGTTGAAGGATTATATGCAATGAGAGGGAATTTTGCTACGGGAGTTGTCGAACGCTTCGGTAAGAAAACACATAGTAAAGGTGTTAAAGTTGAATTAACCGATGATGGAATCGCAATTGATTTGTATGTTATCTTGAATTTTGGCGTTTCGATTCCGAAAGTTGCTCAAAAAATTCAGGATAATATCAGGCAAACCTTGAAAAATATGACCTCGCTTCATATTGATGAAATTAATGTGCATGTTGTCGGTTTACAAATGGATGATCAAGAAGAAACTGACGAAAAAAGTTAACAACTAGGTCAAAAGGGGATTCCTTTTGACCTAATTTAGTGTTATGTATATCTTGGGCTAGAAAACAAAAGTAAAGATAAGCGAGAATCATTCGCGGGAATGCTTGGAGGATGTTCTTCATTCAATGCTAACATGATTCATTGCTTGATCTAGCATTACGTGTTAGGTCATGATATGATTTGTAGAGTGAAGGCGGGCACGAAGATTGGTACCCGCTATTCATCGTATTCCAACATTCTCAAGAAGGAGCCATCAATTGATGAACCGCCATGAAGCAAGAGAAAAAGCATTTCAGATACTATTTCAGATTGACATGAATGATATCGACCCACAATCGGCTATGAAAAGTTATTTAGGAACAGTCGAAGCTGATTCATTCTTAAACACTCTCATTCAAGGTGTCGTAAAAAATAAGACAAGCATTGATGAAACGATAATGAACCATATGGAGAACTGGTCCATCCATCGCATTGCATTGGTTGAAAAAACGATCATGCGCATCGCTACATATGAAATAATGTTTCTCGATGACATTCCGCCAGGTGTTTCCATTAATGAGGCTGTAGAATTAGCCAAAATTTACGGTGACGAGAAGTCCAGCAAATTTGTCAACGGTGTTCTATCAAAAATCATAACTTGAAAGGGGGAGTTTAGATATGACGGCAAAGGTTATCGATGGAAAAGCATTGGCGCAAAAATATCGGCATCGACTGAAAAATGAAGTTGTCCAATTAAAACAAAAAGGGATTACACCTTGTTTAACTGTTTTAATGGTTGGGAATGATCCGGCTTCTCAATCGTATGTAAATGGAAAGAAAAGAGCGTGTCATGAAACGGGTATGATATCTGAAGTGATCGCACTTCCTGAACAAACGACAGAAGCCGAACTGCTTGAGCATGTTGAACATCTTAACAACAAGCCTTCGGTTCACGGTATTCTTGTGCAACTGCCACTTCCCGAACATATTCGTGAATATAAAGTTATCGAATCCATTCACCCAAATAAAGATGTTGATGGTTTTCATCCTATCAATATCGGACGTATGATGGTGGGACAGGAGACATTTTTTCCATGTACACCTCACGGGATTATCACAATGCTGAAAGCTGAAGATATATCACTTGAAGGAAAACATGTCGTTATTGTCGGCCGGAGTAATATTGTTGGAAAACCCGTGGGACAGATGTTGCTGAACGAGCATGCAACGGTGACATATTGTCATTCTAAAACTAAGGATTTACAAAAATTCACATCAAGTGGCGATATACTTATCGTTGCTGTTGGTCAACCACATTTCATTCGATCGTGTGATGTCAAACCAGGTGCAGTTGTGGTTGATGTTGGCATTAATCGTCTTAATGACGGAACATTGACCGGTGATGTTGACTTTGCAGAGGTAAAACAAAAGGCCTCATATATCACGCCGGTTCCAAAAGGCGTAGGCCCCATGACTATAACCATGCTGCTGGAAAATACTATCAAAGCAGCCAAAGGACGGCAAACCATTGCATAATAAATATTTAACTGTTACAGCATTAACTAAATATATTAAGCACAAACTCGAAACAGATGCTCATTTAAGAAATGTATGGCTTAAAGGGGAAATCTCCAACTTTAAACATCATAGCCGAGGACATATGTATTTAACGATTAAAGATGACCAAACGCGAATCCAGGCCGTGATGTTTGCTAGCGATAACCGTTATTTGAAATTCCGACCCGAAGACGGTATGCATGTGCTTATCAAAGGGGAAGTCGGCGTTTTTGAACCGTACGGCCAATACCAATTGTACATACGGCATATGGAACCTGATGGTATCGGCTCGCTTTATCTCGCTTTTGAACAATTAAAAGAAAAACTTCAAGAACAAGGCTATTTTGACAAAAGCCATAAAAAAGAACTTCCCTCGTTTCCGAAACATATCGGAGTGATTACATCGCCGACTGGGGCTGCGATAAGAGATATTATAACGACTATCAAAAGGAGATACCCCATTGTTGCTACAACTGTCTTACCGGTACTTGTACAGGGGCCAAATGCTGCCGATTCAATCAAAAGGGCGATTGAATGGGCGAACCAAAAGGGTGATTTCGATCTTCTAATTGTTGGGCGTGGTGGAGGCTCTATTGAAGAACTATGGGCTTTTAATGAGGAAAAAACAGCAAAAGCCATATTTCATTCGGCAATTCCGATTATTTCCGCTGTAGGGCATGAAACGGATGTGACCATTAGCGATTTTGTTGCCGATTTACGAGCACCGACCCCTACCGGAGCAGCTGAATTAGCGGTTCCTTCACGATTTGAGCTTTTAGATAAAATACAGACGTTAGTGCGTACGATGTCGAGATCTCTACAATTAATAATGAAAAACTATACCGATGCATTAAACCGGATCAAACAATCGTTTGCTTTCCGCTATCCCGAGCAATTAATCAATCAAAAAGAACAGGAGCTGGACAGATACGTTGAGCGATTAAAACAATCGATGTCAATGCGAATGGAGCAAAAAGAAGAAGCATTAGCTCACCTGAATATGCGATTGTTTTCTCAACATCCAAAACGACAAATAGAACTGGTACGAAAAGAACTGGACAACTTTTCAAAGCAAATCGATGCGCAAATGCAACAACTCATCGATTCTAAATATAATCAACTCATGGCTAATGTGGATAAATTGACACTTTTAAATCCCTTGGAAGTGATGAAACGTGGATATGCCATTCCTTATACAAAAGATGGAACGATTATCCATTCAACCGAGCAGGTCAATCAACACGATGTCATTGCGATTAATCTAGCTGATGGCAAGATCGATTGCCAAGTTTTATCAGTAGAGGAGGAGAATTCATGACCGATGAACAGACAATGTCTTTTGAAGAAGCCATGCAAAAACTGGAGTCGATTGTGGAAAAACTAGAAAAAGGTGATGTTCCTTTAGAAAAGGCGATTAAATATTATCAAGAAGGCATGCAGTTATCTAAACTATGCAATGATAAATTGATTCATGTTCAGGAAAAAATGACTCAAATTGTTAATGAACATGGTGAATTGGAACCTTTTAACATTCAGGAGGACGAATGATTGTGCAAAATCGATTGCATGCTTTTATTCAAGAACATAGACGAATGATAGAGGATGAAATGATTTCCCTGCTAAGTGAATTGGCTATTCCCAGACGATTGAAAGAGTCAATGCTTTACTCACTTGAATCTGGTGGCAAACGGCTGCGACCTGTTTTGTTGGCTGCAAGTTTTTTGGCATACAGCACAGATGTAACAAAAATTGTCCGCACATCTATAGCATTAGAGCTTGTTCATACATACTCATTAATTCATGATGACTTACCGGCAATGGATGATGATGATGTTCGTCGGGGAAAGCCAACGAACCATAAGGTATTTGATGAAGCAACGGCGATATTAGCAGGTGATGCGCTTCTCACGTATAGTTTTGAGCTCATTGCATCTGATGCTCATTTACATGATGAGCAAAAGGTGTTTCTCATCAATCAGCTTTCTCGAGCAAGCGGTCCAAAAGGCATGGTGGCTGGTCAGATATTGGATTTAAAAGCTGAAAACGAACATACCACTCTTGAACAATTAGAACGCATCCATGCCTTTAAAACAGGTGAATTGTTCAAATTCGCAATCAAGGCGGGGGCATATATCGGAAAGGCAGCGAAAGACCAGCTTCAATTTTTAGATGATTATGCCTACTACCTCGGATTGATATTTCAAGTGCAGGATGATATTTTAGATGTGATTGGAGACGCTCGGAAACTCGGAAAACCAATTGGAAGTGATGAAAGCAAACAAAAAAGCACATATCCGAAGTTACTCGGTATTGAAGGCGCAAAGAAACAAAAAGATATATATGTTTTTAAAGCGAAAAAAGCTTTGGAAAATGCAGGTGCTGAAAAATCGTATTTGATGGATTTAACCGATTACTTCAGTGAACGCGATCGCTAGGATGGATAGAAATTTACATCGTGATATGATACAATTGAACCAGTAAGGAATGGTGCAGTATTCTAGTCAGTCCTCCGTTTCTGAAGGCGGGCCTAAAAATCCGCCAAAGGGCACATCGATGAAGTTCCTTGTGTTGGCTTGAGGCGCCCAGCCTTGGGTCAATGCTGGGAGTTAAGGATTTCGGGCGATCCACAAAGGCATGTGGGCGTTGACCCGATTTCCGCGGAGGCCCATTTCTGTGGTTGTTGCTAAGCCTAGGAACACCATGGAGTGGGGTATGAACCTGCACAACAGGATAAGGGACATCCTGTTTGCAGCGTAGCCTGCCTTGAGTGGTAATAGAGGGATTGGAGCTTTTTAAGTTCAACCTGAGGTGGCCACCAGGTTGGATGACGATTATCTCCATGAAATCATTACTGCAAAAGAGGCTAGGAAACGGTCAAAGACTGTTGAGGAAATCTCCTAGACTGCTCGTACAGACATTTAAAAGGGATTAGAGTACGGACTAAGTGGTAATCCAGTCAAGCTTTCGGCGACGAAGCTTAGATGAATTTAAAGGGGAACCGCCCGCATGGTAACATGGGGTATTCATCTGGGAAAACCTACTGGACCTAAGCCGTAGTTTTGCCCTTTTAAATGACCATTCCTTACCTCTTACATATCAGAGTGAATAGACGGAGTCTGCCATGAAACCATATTTTAAAAAATCGATCAAATTCAGTTTAACTATCGCCGTTATCACATTTGTGCTAGCGGCTATTTTTTCAGTCATTTCATCATTTGTTTTAAATGATGTCGCATGGTTTGTTGGCTTAATGATAGTACTGCTCATCGTCGTTATTGGTATTATATTTGATATGCTAGGAATTGCTTCTACGGCTGCCGATGAGGCGCCTTTTCATGCGATGGCTGCAGAAAAAGTAAAAGGCGCAAAAGAAGCTGTTATCATTATTCGAAACGCCGACAAATTTGCGAGTTTTTGCAATGATGTGATTGGCGATATATCAGGAATTGTAAGTGGAGCAGCATCAACGGTTGTTGTCTTGCAGATTGCCGCACTGTTAAACGGTGATCATTCCACGGTACAAGCGATCTTAAATGTTCTGTTGACAAGTTTAGTCGCAGCTCTTACAGTCGGTGGTAAAGCCGTTGGCAAAGCAGTGGCTATTCATGCATCAACACGCATTATTTTTGTTTCTGGAAAAGTCATCGCCTTTCTCCAAAATACACTTAAATTACCTATACTTCCGAAAAGCAGTAAATCGGTTGGAAATAAAGAATGATAAAGGGATATGACAATGAAGAAAAAGCGGCTAGATGTTTTATTAGTTGAAAGAAAACTTGTTGAATCGAGGGAAAAAGCAAAACGTCTTGTCATGGCCGGCCTTGTATTCTCCGATCAGATGCGGCTTGACAAGCCGGGCATGAAAGTTGGAGAAAATATACCGCTTACTGTCAAAGGAAAGTTAATCCCTTATGTCAGTCGAGGAGGACTAAAGCTTGAAAAAGCATTGACGAACTTTCAAATTTCTGTTCGTAATAAAATCATGATTGATGTCGGTGCGTCAACCGGTGGTTTTACGGATTGCGCTTTGCAACACGGGGTAAAACTTTCCTATGCAGTGGATGTTGGATATAATCAATTGGATTGGAAATTAAGAAATGACAAACGTGTTGTTGTCATGGAGCGAACAAACTTTCGCTATGCTACATCTGATATGTTTTGTTACGGTACACCTGATTTAGCAACTGTAGATGTATCTTTCATTTCACTTCGGCTTATTTTACCTGTTTTTAAGTCTATACTTTCAACAAACAGCGATGTCATCATATTGATTAAACCACAATTTGAGGCCGGAAAAGAGCAAGTTGGGCAAAAAGGGGTTGTCAAAGATAAACAAACCCATCTCCAGGTTTTAAAACACGTATTGCATTTTGCTGAAAAAGAGCAATTTCAAATTTATAATGTAACGTTTTCCCCCATAACCGGTGGCGATGGAAACGTTGAATTTCTCGCACATTTAGGTTGGCAAAAAGATAAAGAAGGTGCGGATATAAGCGTTGATAGACTTGAAAAAATAGTCGACGATGCCCATCTACAATTATGATTGACGATGTGCTATAGGCGGTTCTGAGGTGATCAAGCATGTTGACGGAACTATCAATTAGGAATTTTGCTATTATTGATGAAATCAATATGACCTTTAACGAAGGTTTGACCGTCCTTACAGGTGAAACGGGAGCAGGGAAGTCAATCATTATCGATGCACTCCAATTGCTCGCCGGTGGTAGGGGTTCTGTTGATTTTGTGCGACACGGTGCAAAAAAGGCAGAAATTGAAGGTTTATTCACGATCAATCATAATCATGCTGTATATCATGTGGGTAAAGAATATGGAATAGAAATAGAAGACGGTATGATTGTGTTAAACCGCTCCATAACTTCAAATGGAAAGAGCATCTGCCGTGTTAACGGAAAACTGACAACGCTCGCGATTCTTAAAGAATTCGGAAAGGTGCTTATCGATATTCATAGCCAACATGAAACCCAATCGCTTATGGATAGAGATCAACATATCCACTTGCTTGATTTATACGATCGCAAAAGAATAACAAAGGCTAAAGAAAACTATTCTGTTTTATACGATAAATTAGTGAAATTAAAAAAACGGTATGAAGAACTAAACGAAAATGAACGGGAAATGGCCCAACGACTCGATCTTCTAGAGTTTCAAAAACATGAGATCGAAAGCGCATCACTTGTTCCAAATGAAGATGAAGAACTAGAGCAAGAAAGAAGCCAACTTGCGAATTACGAGCGGATTTACAATAGCATTCATGATGCATACAACGCGCTTTACGGGGAACAAAAAGCAATCGATTGGCTCAATTTGGCGCAGCAAAGCCTGCAAAATATAAAGGAATATGACGAATCCATTTCAGATAAAGCAGAACAGCTGTCTAGCTCATATTATATTGTTGAAGAATTGGCATTTGATCTACGCAGTTATCTCGATACATTGCATTTTGACTCGCAGCGATTAAATGAAATCGAGTCTCGACTGGATGAAATCAATCGACTGAAACGCAAATACGGAACAACTGTAAATGACATATTAGAATATGCTGCTAAAATTGAAGAAGAAATCGAACAAATTAAAAACAAGGATTCACATCTTTCTCAATTGAAAAAACAAATCGATGAAATGGAGCAAGACGCTTTTCTGGAGGCTAAACAATTACACGATATTCGCCGTGAAAGCGCCCGCTTATTAACCGAAGATATTAAAAAAGAACTAAAAGAGCTATATATGGATAAAGCTTCTTTCTCCGTCGTTTTTGAAACCAAACCGTATGATTATAACCAGGGTCAATTACAACTGCATGAAAATGGATTCGATCATATTCATTTTGAAATTTCTACAAACCCTGGTGAGCCATTGAAAGAACTCGGGAAAGTCGCATCGGGCGGGGAATTATCCCGAATTATGCTTGCTTTAAAGAAGATTTTTTCGAGTCATCAAAGGGTTACCAGTGTCATTTTTGATGAAGTCGATACAGGTGTTAGTGGAAGGGTGGCTCAATCCGTCGCTGAAAAAATCCAACAAATTTCCAAAACATCACAAGTGCTATGCATAACCCATTTACCACAAGTTGCGGCGATGGCGGATACTCATAAATTGATTGCGAAGGAACAAAAAGGTGAGCGAACAACAACGACAGTTTCTGAACTAAATGACACGCAAAAAATGGAAGAATTAAGCCGGATGATTACAGGGACTAAATTGACCGAAACCGCAAAAGAACACGCTAAAGAACTGCTTGAATTAGCTTCAGCCTATAAAATGCAAAATGAATAATGATTTTTTTTATCTTTAACAACCATCGATGTGGTTATACACCTTGCTAAAGGAAATGTTACACATCTTTTCTTATGTTTCACCAGTTTAAAATAAATCGTGATCGGTCAAATTAGGAATACAGAAATAAATATGGTATGGGTTAGAAAAGAGGAGAGTGGCGGATTGAATTTTAAAAATAACGTTCGAATATGCGTAGGTGTTATCCTTTTACTTGCATTCATAACAGCTCCCTTTCTAACACCATTGCAAAAGTACCTTTCCATCCCTAATGAGATCGTTACTTTTATGGATCAATCATCGATTAAAATCCCGAATACAGATGATACAAACTATAGCGTTAAAAGTGCTCCTGATGAAAAAGTGGTTCAAAAGGTTGATACTTCCGAATTTACAGCTAAAAAACCTGGTAACACTCATCTGTTGTATGAAGCAGGAGGGTTACCGGTTAAAAAAGTTAATGTTTCTGTACTCGACGATTTAAAGATCGTTCCAGGTGGACAATCGATTGGTGTACAATTGCATACACGCGGAGTACTTGTCGTTGGCCATCATCTTGTAAAACATGAAGACACAAATATTTCCCCCGGTGAGGAGGCCGATATAAAAGTTGGCGATGTGATTTTGAAAATCAACGACAATCAAATTAAAAATATGGAAGATGTCAAACCATTAGTAAAAAAAGCTGGAAAAGACAACAAAAAACTGGAAATCACTTTAAAGCGCGGAAATGAAACGATTGAAACGTCGTTAAAGCCAATAAAAGATAGCAATCATGATGAATACCGCATTGGATTATATATTAGAGATTCTGCAGCTGGAATTGGTACCATGACGTTTTATGAACCAAAATCTAAAAAATACGGGGCCCTTGGTCATGTCATATCGGATATGGATACTCAAAAACCGATTGAAATTCACAAAGGAACTATTATGCGCTCAAACATCACATCGATTGAAAAAGGAAACAGTGGTACGCCTGGTGAGAAGCAGGCAAAATTTTCACTGAAAGAAAATCAAATCGGCTCCATTACGAAAAACACACCGTATGGCGTGTTTGGCAAGCTTGATGAATCGTTATCCAACGGCATTAGCGATGAGCCCATGCCGATTGGTTTATCCCATGAAGTGGAAGAAGGTCCCGCTAAAATTTTAACAGTAGTTGAAGGGGAGGAAGTGGAAGAATTTGACGTTGAAATTGTCAACAGTATATCTCAAACATCCCCTGCAACTAAAGGTATGATCGTCAAAATTACCGACGATAAGTTATTAGATGAAACCGGTGGAATTGTCCAAGGTATGAGTGGCAGTCCCATCATTCAAAACGGTAATATTGTCGGGGCAATCACCCATGTATTCGTCAATGACCCAACTTCAGGCTACGGTGTGCATATCGAATGGATGCTTGAAGAAGCAGGTATTAACATTTACGACCCAAATAAAAAAGCAGGATAAATCAGGTTAACTTGAAACGGGATGTATTTCTGTTTCAAGTTTTTTTATCAACTATTTTTCCACAAAAAACGTTTACAATGTTTATGAAACGATCAAATAACAACGAAAATCGATATGCATATAAAATAAACTAAAGTTTTTAAGTAAAAAAAAGGATAATTCAAAGTTGTGTCGAATATGTATCAAAGAGAGAAGAGGTTATATAAAAGGAGGATTTTTAGTGGAAAAGGAAAAATTATCGGTTTGTATCGTTGATGACAACAGAGAATTGGTGCAATTAATGGAAGAATACTTTGACAATCAGCATGATATCGAAGTGATTGGTATTGCTTATGATGGCAAAGAATGCCTGAACATGTTGGAAGAACTTGAGCCTGATGTATTAATTCTTGATATTATCATGCCGCATGTAGACGGATTGGCCGTTTTAAATATGATTAGAACAAGCCAAAGAGATCATCATCCAAACGTCATTATGCTTACAGCGTTTGGTCAAGAAGAAGTTATGAAAAAGGCGGTTGATCTAGGTGCGTCTTATTTTGTATTAAAACCTTTTGATTTGGATCATTTAGCCGACCGGGTTCGCCAAGTACAAGGATATGAGCCCATATTTGCAAACACACACAATGTGCCGACAAAGGAAAAGAAAAAGAAGGACCTGGAAGCAAGCATTACGAATATTATTCATGAAATCGGTGTTCCAGCGCATATTAAAGGTTATATGTACTTAAGAGAAGCGATAACAATGGTATATCACGATATTGAGCTACTTGGTTCTATAACCAAAGTATTGTACCCTGATATTGCTAAAAAATACGATACGACAGCTTCAAGAGTTGAACGAGCTATTCGACATGCCATTGAAGTGGCATGGAGTCGGGGGAATATCGACTCCATTTCGGCTTTGTTTGGCTATACTGTTAGTATAACGAAAGCAAAGCCGACGAATTCCGAGTTTATCGCAATGGTGGCCGACAAATTGCGTTTGGAATATAAAGCGAGTTGATTCTGGATTAAAAATATTGCTGTGCAAACATATGTACAGCAATATTTTTTAAATTCAATTTTCAAAAAAGGCTTGATACAGCGATCGAATAGATTGGTTCAGATCTTTTGACTGAATGCCAAACATCATCGAAACTTCTGATGAGCCTTGGTTAATCACTTCAATGTTGACGTTGGCTCTTGTAAAAGCAGTTGTTGCTTTTTGAGCGATTCCTTTGGTTTTCATCATTCCTTCGCCAACTATCATGACCATAGCTAAGTCGCGTTGAATTTGCACATAGTCCGGTTGTAATTCCTCATGGATACGGCGGAGTATGAGTTGTTCCTTTTCATCAGTTAATTGACTTTCGCGTATAATAATTGACATGTCGTCTATACCGGATGGAGCATGTTCAAAAGAAATGGATTCTTCTTCCAAGATTTGAAAAAGACGTCGACCGAAACCTAATTCTCGATTCATTAAAAATTTACTGATAAAAATATTACAAAAACCGGTATCGCTCGCGATGCCGACGACACACTTCTCGCTCGGTTTCTTTTGGTCTACAATCATAGTTCCATCCGCATCTGGTTTGTTGGTGTTTTTAATACAGACCGGTATTTTTGCTTTAAAAGCAGGGATTAAAGCTTCATCATGAAATACTGAAAATCCCGCATAAGAAAGTTCGCGCATTTCTTTGTATGTCAGTAAATGGATTGTTTTAGGATTATTGACAATTTGTGGATTAACTACATAAACAGAGTCTACATCGGTAAAATTTTCATATAAATCAGCCTTTACGCCCGCAGCTACAATAGAACCAGTAATGTCTGAACCACCCCTTGAAAATGTAGCCAGCTTGCCGTCTTTTGTGTATCCAAAAAAACCAGGAATCACAAAAATTCCTTTTTTGTTTCGCCAAGTATACAATTGTGAATAGCTTTCCGGAATCAGTTGTGCCCGGCCTGGTTCATTACTAACATAAATGCCAGCATCTTTTGGACTTAAGTACGTTGCATCTAGACCTAATGTTTGTAAATACATGCTCAGAATCCGGGCAGAAGAATCTTCGCCGAGCGACTTTAAAGCTTCCCGTTTTACAAATTTTGGCTGTGCGCTTTCTATAACGGCATGGATCCGTTGTTTAATATCTCCTGCGATGTTTAAAGGAAGTTTTAGTCCTTTTATGATTTTTAAAAAACGTTGCATAATCGTCTCTATTTGTTTGCAAACATGAGCATTGTTATCTAAGTTGGCGCCCAATTGAATGAATAAATCGGTTATTTTCATATCCTGTTCAAATTGTTTACCAGGTGCAGAAACAACAATAAACTTTCGTGAAGGATCGTTTTTCACGATAGAGGCTACTCTTGTGAACTGTTCAGCATTCGCTAGAGAGCTCCCACCAAACTTTGCCACTTTCATGTATATATCTCCTCAAGCATTTAGATGTTGCTTATTATATCATATTCTAGTCAAAACAGGAAAACGAACGGGAAATAATTAATAGTCCATCCTCAATCCCTTCGTTTGATTTTATTTTTTTGTTTTTTACGATCGCGATGAACGATGAAACCGCCAACAAAAGTTATGCCTGCAACAAATAAGATAAAACCAATAATAAATTGCACGCCGCTGTTTACAAATATAGGAAAATAAGCATTAAATAAAGAATCACGCATGAGTTTTATGCCATAAGCTGCTATGAATCCAGGAATAACGAGCAGCAATACGGCAACAATACGCATCATTGATTAGTCTCCTTTTTCTACGCTTATGGTAAAATTTATTATAGCAAAATAGCTATAAAAAGATAAAATGAAAGAAATTATTGCCAAAACGTGCAGAATAACGTAAGATAAAATATGGAATCGCACACTGATATAGAAACTACATTCTATGATAGAGAATTTTAAGACTTGACTCTTAAAACGGATGTATTGCTATCAAAGCGAACTTGCAATATTTTTCATAGATATTTCCAACACATAAGCGCAAAAATTATTAAAGCGCTTACATTAAGGTGCGTGAAAAATATTGCATGATCATAAATAATTCAATCACTAAGGAGGAATCTACGGTGGAATTATTTTCGTATATGCAAAATGCGGATTATGAACAACTCGTTTTGTGTCAAGATAAAAACTCTGGTTTAAAAGCCATTATTGCTATTCATGATACAACTTTGGGACCGGCCCTTGGAGGCGCGAGAATGTGGACGTACGATTCGGAAAATGAAGCGATTGAAGATGCTTTGCGATTAGCAAGGGGTATGACGTATAAAAATGCAGCTGCTGGTCTCGATCTCGGGGGAGGAAAGGCGGTTATTATAGGTGATCCTAAAAAAGATAAAAATCCAGAAATGTTCCGTGCATTCGGCCGTTACATCCAAAGCTTGAATGGTCGTTATATCACAGCAGAAGATGTCGGTACAACAGAACATGATATGGATGTAATTTATTTAGAAACTGACTTTGTTACAGGAACATCCAGTGCATCTGGATCAGCCGGTAATCCCTCACCGATAACAGCCTACGGTATTTATACAGGCATGAAAGCTGCGGCAAAGGAAGCGTTCGGCAGCAACGATTTATCAGGAAGAACGATTGCTGTACAAGGCGTCGGCAATGTAGCTTATGCGCTTTGTGAATACTTACATAAAGAAGGAGCGAAATTAATCGTAACAGATATCAATGAGCATGCGGTTAAGAAAGCAGTAGAAGCATTTAATGCAAGAGCTGTTGATCCTGATGATATTTATGATGTAGGGTGCGACATTTATGCCCCTTGTGCACTAGGTGCTACGCTTAATGATGATACAATACCGAAACTGAAGGCTAAAGTTATTGCTGGATCAGCTAATAACCAGTTGAAACTGCCAAAACATGGCGATATGCTTCATGAGAGAGGAATCCTCTATGCTCCGGATTATGTAATTAATGCCGGTGGTGTGATTAATGTTGCCGATGAATTACACGGATATAATCGGGAACGAGCGATGAAAAAAGTAGAAACGATCTACGATAGTTTGCAAAAAGTTTTTGATATCGCAAGACGTGACAATATTCCAACTTACAAGGCAGCAGACCGTATGGCTGAAGAACGAATCGAATCTGTGCGGCAATCGCGTGGACAATTTCTCCCTAAAGAACATCATGTGTTGAGCCGGCGATAATTGTCAAAACTCGCGATTAAAAATGATGCAATCGTTAAAGGAGTGACACAAGCGAATGGCAAAAGAATATGATCTTGCTGTCCTTGGCGGTGGTATTGGTGGGTATGCGGCAGCTATTCGTGCATCGCAACTCGGTATGCAAGTTGCCTTGGTAGAAAAAGCCGAATTAGGTGGGACATGTCTGCATCGCGGATGTATTCCAACAAAGGCTTTTCTACGCAGTGCTGAAGTCTTTCGGCAAACAAGAGAAGCTGGTGATTATGGTATCGAAACGAAAACTACAACATTGCGTTTTGACCGTGTTCAAGAACGTAAAAACAATATTGTTCAAACATTGTACAAGGGCGTACAAGGGCTTATAAACAAAAACCAGATTGATGTTTTCACCGGTTATGGTCGTATTCTTGGTCCGAGTATTTTTTCACCTTTACCCGGGACGATATCGGTTGAACATGCTCATGATAAGGAAAATACAATGGTTGTTTCTAAACATGTTCTTATTGCAACAGGTTCTCGGCCTAAAATTTTACCGGGATTGGATATCGACGGCACTTATGTCATGACATCTGATGAAGCATTGCAGATGCAAAATCTTCCGCAATCCATCATTATAGTAGGCGGAGGTGTCATCGGGATTGAATGGGCATCGCTGCTTGCGGACTTCGGGGTTGAAGTGACCATTATTGAATATTCAGACGATATATTGCCGACAGAAGATAGAGATGTGGTTCGAGAAGCTGAAAAACAATTGCAGCAAAGAGGGGTAGTCTTTGTCAAATCGGCCCAAGTGCTGCCAGAAACGTTGGATAAATCCAATGGTGTTAAGATCGATGTGAAAAAAGACGACGAAATCAATTCATATCGAGCGGGCAAAATGCTCGTTTGTATAGGCAGAGAGGCAAATGTTAAGAATATCGGGCTTGAAAACACTGATATCGTAGTCAAAAATGGATATATTCA
Organism: Bacillota bacterium; assembly: GCA_035301265.1. Classification (GTDB taxonomy): domain Bacteria; phylum Bacillota; class Bacilli; order Bacillales; family Amphibacillaceae; genus DATGUP01. The sequence continues at coordinate 432,096 of DATGUP010000003.1, read as the reverse complement.
GACGAATGAATTTTACCAGACAAAAGAGACACATATCTATGCCGTTGGCGATGTGATTGGTGGAATGCAATTAGCTCATGCAGCGTATCATGAAGGCATCAAGGCAGTAGAGCATATCGCCGGTGCAGAGCCTTTGCCAATAGATTACAAAACTGTTCCACGGTGTATATACGCTAGCCCTGAAGTAGCCAGTGTCGGATTATCTGAAAAAGAAGCTAAGGACAAAGGCTTCAATATTAAAACAGGAAAGTTTCCGTTTCAAGCGGTCGGCAAAGCTTTGGTGTATGGCGAATTAACTGGATTTGTCAAACTCGTTGCCGATCAAAAAACCGAAGATATCCTCGGAATCCATATGATTGGACCACACGTTACAGATATGATTTCTGAGGCAGGATTAGCCAAAATTCTTGACGCAACACCGTGGGAAATCTCACAAACTGTTCATCCGCATCCTTCATTATCAGAAGTCATAGGCGAGGCGGCCATGGCTGTTGATGGGATGCAAATTCATGGTTAAATAAATGATGCTGACTCGTAAAGGAGGAGGTTTTATGACAACAAACCGTCATGAAGCGTTAGGATTAACAGATATGAATGTATTGGATATGTATAAAACAATGCTTATGGCCCGAAAAATCGATGAGCGCATGTGGCTCTTAAACCGGGCGGGAAAAATCCCATTTGTTATTTCCTGCCAAGGTCAGGAGGCGGCACAGGTTGGTGCAGCATTTGCTTTGAACAGAGATGAGGATTATATCGCTCCATACTATAGAGATATGGGTGTTGTCCTTGCTTTTGGCATGACGGCAAAAGAGCTGATGCTTTCTGCCTTCGCCAAAGCAGAGGATCCTAATTCGGGTGGACGGCAAATGCCGAGTCATTTTGGACAGAAAAAAAATCGTATTTTAACAGGTTCTTCACCGGTTGCAACACAAGTGCCTCATGCTGTTGGCATAGCTTTAGCCGCTAAAATGGAAAAGAGACCGTTCGTTTCTTTTGTTACATTGGGCGAAGGTTCGTCCAATCAAGGTGATTTTCATGAAGGGCTTAATTTTGCCGGTGTGCACAAATTACCGGTAATAACCATGGTAGAAAACAATAAATACGCTATTTCCGTTCCGATTGAGAAACAACTAGCGACGGAAAAAGTTTCCGATCGAGCCGTGGCCTATGGTATGCCGGGATATACAGTCGATGGCAATGATCCGCTAGCGGTATATGAAGTCGTTAAAGCGGCAAGAGAAAGAGCGGTTAATGGAGAAGGTCCATCATTAATCGAGACGATGACATATCGCTTTACAGCTCATTCAAGCGATGATGATGACCGGACATACCGCGAGCAGGATGAAGTTGATGAGGCGAAGAAAAATGATTCTATCATTACATTTGCTTCTTATTTGAAAGAGGCTGGGGTCTTGACTGATGCTCGTGAAAAAGAAATACATGACGATATCGATCGGGTGGTAAATGAAGCAACAGAATATGCTGAAAATGCACCGTATGCTAAACCGGAAGACACATTGCGATTTGTATACGAAGAAGCATAGGGGGGATAAAATGCCTACAATGTCGTATATTCAAGCTGTGACAGCAGCGCTTAGAGAAGAAATGCAACGCGATGAAAAAGTGTTTATATTAGGAGAAGATGTTGGTAAAAAAGGTGGTGTTTTTCGCGCGACAGAAGGACTTTATGACGAATTTGGCGAAGAGCGTGTTCTTGATACACCATTGGCTGAATCAGCGATTGCTGGTGTTGGAATCGGAGCAGCCATGTACGGAATGCGTCCGGTGGCGGAGATGCAATTTGCCGATTTTATTATGCCGGCGGTTAACCAGATTATTTCTGAGGCGGCGAAAATCAGGTACCGGTCTAACAACGATTGGAATTGTCCAATAACGATACGTGCGCCATACGGCGGCGGTGTTCACGGGGCATTGTACCACTCGCAATCAGTCGAGGCGATATTTGCTAATCAGCCAGGATTGAAAATCGTCATGCCTTCAACTCCATACGATGTTAAAGGATTGCTGAAAGCAGCTATTCGAGATAACGACCCTGTTCTTTTCTTTGAACATAAAAGAGCCTATCGGTTGTTAAAAGAGGATGTTCCAGATGATGATTATGTTTTACCAATCGGCAAGGCAGATGTTAAACGAGAAGGTTCTGATATAACGGTTATCACATACGGCTTGTCCGTCCACTTTGCCCTTCAGGCTGCAGAAAAACTGGCAGATGAGGGCATTGAGGCACATATTCTTGATTTACGTACGGTGTATCCGCTTGATCAAGAAGCGATTATTGAAGCAGCTAAAAAAACCGGCAAAGTTTTATTGGCAACTGAAGATAATAAAGAAGGTAGCATTATCGGTGAAGTAGCGGCAGTGATCGCCGAGAATTGTTTATTTGATCTTGATGCCCCGATACAGCGTTTAGCAGGACCGGACGTTCCATCTATGCCGTTTGCACCAACAATGGAGAAATATTTTATGATCAATCCGGAAAAACTGGAAAATGCGATGCGGGATTTGGCTGAGTTTTAAGACGTGAAAAGGAGGGGTGCAACATGTCTTATGAAAAAATCAATATGCCTCAACTCGGAGAAAGCGTAACGGAAGGAACGATTAACTCATGGCTTGTAAAAGAAGGTGATCACGTCAATAAATATGATCCGATTGCTGAAGTGATGACCGATAAAGTCAACGCAGAAGTACCATCGTCCTATACCGGGACCATCAAGGAAATTGTAGCTAAGGAAGGCGAGACATTGGCCGTTGGTGAGTTAATGTGTTATATCGAAATAGAAAACGATGTGCAGTCAGATGTTACATCAACAACTGCAACGACGCAAACTGAAGTTCAAGATCACCATATGCAGTCAAAAGAACAATCGATGAAAAAACGTTATTCCCCGGCTGTATTGCGGCTAGCACAAGAATATGACATTGATCTTAACCAAGTTGAAGGAACCGGACGAGGAGGTCGCATTACACGGAAAGATATCGAAAAAATTATCGCACAGCAGACGGAACCAAAAGCAATCGAATCGCACTCAGAACAGCGTACAGTTGAAAAACATCATGAATCTAGTCAAACAACTGCGCCTCGACCCGATTCATCCGACGGGGATGTAGAGGTTCCTGTGACTGGTGTGCGTAAAGTAATTGCCGAAAACATGGTCCGATCGATGGATGAAATTCCGCATGCGTGGATGACCGTCGAAGCAGACGTGACGGACCTTGTTGCCTATCGGGATAAAGTTAAAGATCGTTTCCGGCAAAACGAAGGGTTTCCTTTGACCTATTTTGCCTTTTTTGTCAAGGCTGTTGCCCAGGCATTAAAGGAATACCCGCAGTTGAACAGCATGTGGGCTGGTGATAAGATTATCCAGAAAAAAGATATCCATTTATCCATTGCTATAGCTCATGAGCAAGAATTATTTGTTCCAGTTATTAAACATGCTGATGAGAAAAGTATTAAAGGAATTGCTAAAGCAATAAATGAATTGGCCCTAAAAGCGCGTTCCGGAAAATTGACCAATGATGATATACAGGGTGGAACGTTTACAGTTAACAATACAGGCTCCTTCGGGTCCATTCAATCGATGGGAATCATCAATTATCCGCAAGCAGCTATTCTTCAGGTTGAATCTATTGTGAAACGTCCTGTTATAATCAATGACATGTTTGCTGCACGGGATATGGTTAATCTATCTTTGTCGCTCGATCATCGAATTTTGGATGGGCTTATTTGCGGTCGTTTTCTAGCACGGGTGAAGGAAATTCTTGAAAATATGAATGAACATACAATAAGTATTTATTAATTTGCAAGCAGAAGATACAAACATCTCCTTTTAACGAGTATATTTGAATTGAAATCACATATTAAAATTGATAAGCTGATCATAGGTTTCAACTTTCAATAAACTAAAGGGATGGATGTTTACATGGATTTTAACTTATTCATGAACGATGTCGTTGATGCAGCCCGCAAAGATATAATAGAAGCCGGATATGAAGAGCTGAAGACACCTGAAGAAGTGGAGGCCGCTTTCAAACGCAGCGGCACAACGCTTGTTATGATTAATTCTGTATGTGGTTGTGCCGGCAGCATTGCACGTCCTGCAGCGGCGAATGCTATACATTATGATAAACGCCCTGATCATTTGGTCACTGTGTTTGCAGGGCAAGATCGTGAAGCCACGGAAAAAGCTCGAGAGTATTTTGAAGGCTATCCGCCATCATCGCCTTCATTTGCATTGCTGAAGGACGGAAAAATAATAACGATGCTGGAACGTCACGATATTGAAGGCTTTTCACCGATGGAGGTCGTTGGCAAGCTTCAAAACATGTTTGAAGAACATTGCGAAGAAATATAATACCCGTATCGAGGCTGGTTCACATTTTAGCGAGCCAGCCTCATTTTGATCGGTACTAGCATTTGCATAATGTGAGGGAGATTTTGACTGTGAAAATTGGCTATCGAACCATTAAAACGGCCATTGCGACACCCAGTGCTATGTGGATTGCTCAGTTGCTTGGTGTAACCAATTTTGTTTCAGCGGGTATCATAACTATATTGTGTATTCAACCGTCTCGAAAACAATCAGTTTTAAGTGCCTGGCATCGCTTTTTAGCATGTATTTTAGCCAGCTTGTTTTCATTTGTTTTTTTCGAAACGCTAGGCTATCATATTATCGTTGTCGGACTGATGCTAGCGTTATTTATTCCAACGACGGTTTGGTTAAAAATAACCCCTGGTATTGCTACAAGTTCGGTCATTATACTCAATTTATACAGTGCTGGACACATACCATTGTCATTTCTAGGAGATCAATTTCTGTTGATATCGGTTGGCATTGGAACGGCACTGCTTTTCAATCTTTACATGCCCAGTCTCGATAAACATTTGATAGCTAAACAAAAACAGTTGGAACACAATTTTCAAATTATATTACAAGAGATCGCTTTATTCATACGGAATGAAAATGATACATGGGATGGTAAGGAACTGAAGGAGACCGAAGATCTATTGCAAAGTTCGTTGGATTTAGTTGAGATTGATAAGGAAAACCATATGTTGCGTCATAAGCATCCGTATAGAGATTACTTTCACATGCGCACCAAGCAATTCAGCATTATGAAACGGATGCTTCCGCTTGTGAGCAAATTGCCAAAGCAAGATCCTGTAGCAGCCAAAATAGCATATTTCTTTGAAAACTTGTCGAAAGCTGTTCACCCTGGTAATACAGCTGTGTTGTTTTTGAATGATTTGCAGGAGCTAAAAGAACAATTTAATAAGGAAGCGCTTCCCAAAAGCAGAGAAGCGTTTGAAACACGTGCTAACTTATTTCGATTACTTCTTGAAATCGAGGAATATTTGAAAATAAAAAGCCAATTTAAAAAGAGCGATGTAGTTAAGACTGAGCGAACAAGAAAGACTGGTTCCATTTAAAAATATACTAGTCCCGTGCTTATATAAATAACGCTAGTCCGTATGTAATGGTCGTCAGTGCCATAGCAACAATCATAATGTATATGGCAATTTTTCTTCTCCGTTTTTGCTTTGACTTTCTTTTTGACATGGATTTTGTATTTTTGTTGGCAGCCACGTCACACCCTCCTTCGTCATTAACTAAGTATATTTTATCGTTAAATCAGTAAGGGGACAAGGGAAATATTCGTATATGCGATTTTAAAACGCAAAAGGGGGAGTTTGTTTATGAGTGATCGCGACCAAAACAAGAGTGTGGAAAATTGGAAAAAATCGGTTGCTAATGTCTTGAAGCGCTTTCCGGAAAGAAAAGAGCGATTCCAAACATCATCGGACATCGAAGTGGAACGTTTATACTTTCCCGATATCGACGAGAATTATGAACAAAAATTAGGCTTTCCAGGGCATTTCCCTTACACACGAGGCATTCAGCCAACGATGTACCGAAGCCGTTTATGGACGATGCGCCAGTATGCCGGATTTGGTTCTGCCATGGAAACAAACAAACGCTTCCGTTATTTGCTCGAACAAGGTCAAACCGGCCTGTCAGTTGCTTTTGACTTGCCAACGCAAATTGGTTATGACTCAGACGATCCAATGGCTGAAGGAGAGGTAGGTAAAGTTGGTGTTGCCATCGATACACTAGCAGATATGGAGCTATTGTTTGATAAGATACCATTAGATCAAGTGAGCACATCGATGACGATCAATGCACCCGCATCTATTTTATTATGCATGTATATGGCGGTTGGAGAAAAGCAGGGTGTCCCGTTTGAAAAACTAACTGGAACGATTCAAAACGATATTTTGAAAGAATATATTGCGCGTGGAACCTATATTTTTCCACCCAAGCCTTCCATGCGATTGATTACAGATATATTTGCCTACTGTCAAAAACATGTACCGAAATTTAACACGATCAGTATATCGGGTTATCATATTCGTGAAGCGGGTTCAACAGCCGTTCAGGAAATCGCTTTCACCATTGCAAACGGGATGGCTTATGTCGATGCGGCGCTTGATGTGGGACTTGATATTGATTCATTTGCTCCGAGACTGGCTTTCTTTTTCAATGCTCATAACAATTTTTTTGAGGAAATAGCAAAATTCCGAGCAGCGCGGAGAATTTGGGCTAAAATTATGAAAGACAAATATCATGCCAAAAATCCAAAAAGTTGGAAGATGCGCTTTCATACTCAAACCGGTGGTTCTACTTTAACCGCACAACAACCTGATAACAATATTGTACGTGTCACACTACAGGCACTTGCAGCTATATTAGGCGGAACGCAGAGTCTACATACGAATTCCCGTGATGAAGCTTTGTCTCTTCCCACCGAAGAATCGGCACAAATTGCACTGCGAACGCAACAAATATTAGCGTATGAAAGTGGTGTAGCGGATACGGTCGACCCATTGGGCGGGTCCTTCTACATTGAATCGCTTACTGACAAAATAGAAGCAAATGTAAACCATTATTTGGAACAAATCAAAGAAATGGGCGGTGCAGTCCAAGCTATCGAAGACGGTTTCATACAACGAGAAATCCATCAAAATGCTTATGAAACACAAAAAAAGATTGAGCGTGGTGAAGAAATTATTGTCGGCTTGAATCGTTTCCAACAAGATGAAGATCTTAACCCCGATTTGTTGAAAGTCGATGAAGCATTGGAAGACAGGCAAAAAAAAGCCGTTGAAACAATTCGCAATGAGCGAGACCAAGATGAAGTTAACAAAAATTTGAAAGCGCTAAAAAAGGCTGCTCGAACAGATTCTAATTTGATTCCCTATATTTTAGATGCAGTTAAAGCTTATGCAACAGTTGGTGAAATTTGCCAAGTGTTGCGTGAAGAATTTGGTGAATATACAGGCTAGGCTAGAAAAAGGAGTGGAAACAAATGGGAAAAATTCGTGTCTTGATTGCAAAACCAGGGCTTGACGGCCATGATCGCGGCGCATTAGTTATTTCTCAAGCATTGCGCGATCGCGGTATGGAAGTTATCTATACTGGATTGCGGCAGTCACCAGTACAAATTGCTCAAGCCGCCATTCAGGAAGATGTTGATGTTATCGGTTTGTCTTCGTTGTCAGGTGCACACAAAACGCTGTTTCCAAAAGTCGTTGAAGCTTTGCAAGCCCGTGGTGCCGCAGACATTCCGGTCATTGGTGGTGGCGTGATCCCGAGTGAAGACATTCCTTTTCTTATCAAAAATGGAATACAAAAAGTGTTTACAAGCGGATCCTCGACTGAGTCATTGGCAAACTATATTGAGAATTTGGTAAACCCCGAGCAAAAAAAGTTAACTAAACCTAAAAAAATAGCTCATATCGGTATTGCTGTGAAGCACATAGATGCAATTCTATCGTTCTATGTTGATTCTTTAGGTTTGGAGTTAGAAGGGGTAGAACATGTTCCATCGGAAATGGTGAAAGTCGCTTTTTTAAAAATTGGCGAATCGCGTATCGAATTGCTAGAACCATCGTCTGAATCATCTCCCATCCAGCGTTTTCTCGATAAACACGGTGAAGGGCTTCACCATATTGCTCTGGAAGTAGACAATATACATCAACGGTTAGAAACTTTAAAATCAGAAGGACTACCGCTCATTAACGAACAACCGAAAAAAGGGGCACACAACGCAGATATTGCGTTTATCCACCCTAAAGCAACAGGTGGTGTATTGATCGAGCTGTGTCAACATGATGGGGGGTGTCATGCATAGTGGATATATTTGATAAGATTAATGAGCTATACGATAAACGCCGTGCAGTGGAGTTAGGCGGAGGAGATGAACGCATTGAGAAACAACACGCTAAAGGAAAAATGACTGCTAGAGAACGCATTGACTATTTGCTCGATGATGGCACATTCGTTGAATTAAATCCATTCATTGAACATCGCGGAACAGATTTCGGCATGAATAATACATCTGGAAAAGGGGAAGGGGTCGTTACGGGATACGGAAAGATTAATGGAAAGCCAGTTTATTTGTTTGCTCAAGATTTTACTGTTTATGGCGGAGCCCTCGGGGAAATGCACGGTAAAAAAATCGCCGCTGTCATGGATCTGGCAGCGAAAAACGGTGTCCCATTCATCGGCTTAAACGATTCTGGCGGTGCGCGTATCCAAGAGGGCGTTTCCTCACTCGACGGGTATGGTCATGTATTTTATCGGAATGTCATTTATTCTGGCGTTATTCCACAAATATCCGTTATTATGGGGCCAAGTGCCGGTGGGGCTGTTTATTCACCGGCGATCACCGATTTTGTCATAATGGTTGACAAAACGTCACAAATGTTTATCACCGGTCCAAAAGTTATCGAAACTGTCACTGGTGAAAAAATATCGACTGAGGATTTAGGCGGAGCGCATATTCATAATACAAAAAGCGGCAATGCCCATATCAAAGCGGCTACCGAAGAAGAGGCTCTCGATATTGTTCGCGACTTACTTGATTATATACCAGCGAATAATACAGAGAAAAGCCACGCTAGGCCTATTCCACCACCAGATGCGCTTGATGAAGAATATAGACCAGATTTGACAGAGATCGTTCCGTTTCAGACGACGCGCCCTTATGATGTTAAACAAGTGATCGAACAAGTCGTGGATAAAAACAGTTTTTATGAAATACATAAATACTTTGCTAAAAATATTGTGATTGGTTTCGCTCGCATTAATGAACAACCGGTTGGACTTGTGTGCAACCAGCCGAAATATCTTGCCGGCGGTCTCGACATCGATGCGAGCGACAAAGCATCACGGTTTATTCGTTTCTGTGATTGCTTCAACATCCCGATCATTACATTTGAAGATGTCACTGGATTCTTTCCAGGCGTAAAGCAAGAACATGGCGGTATCATTCGACATGGTGCTAAAATATTATATGCCTACTCTGAAGCGACGGTCCCCAAAATAACGGTCATTCTTCGAAAAGCCTATGGAGGGGCCTATGTGGCCTTGAACAGTAAGTCGATTGGGGCTGATCTTGTTTTTGCATGGCCGAATGCAGAAATTGCTGTTATGGGACCAGAAGGAGCAGTTAATATCATATTTGCTAAAGAAATAGCAGAAAGTGACGATCCAGAGAAAACGCGCGAGGAAAAAATTGATATGTACCGGTCGCGGTTTGCCAACCCCTATGTTGCGGCAGGGCTCGGTATGGTTGACGACGTTATTGATCCAAGAGAGACACGTATTAAATTGATTCAAGGGTTGGAAATGCTGCATAATAAGGAAGAAGAACGTCCACAAAAAAAACACGGCAATATACCATTGTAAAATTGTACAGGAGGCATAACAATAAATGATTAACATCAATCAAGATAGGCTGATTAACGAATTTTTGGAACTTGTACAAATTGACTCTGAAACGAAGCATGAAACAACTATCGCTCAGGTTTTGAAACAAAAATTTTCTCATCTTGGACTGGACGTTTTTGAAGATGATTCGAAAGACAAAACCGGTCATGGAGCGGGTAATTTAATTTGCCTTTTAAAAGGGAATCAAGCAAACGCCGATCCGATTTATTTTACAGCCCACATGGATACAGTTGTTCCAGGAAATGGAATCAACCCGATGATCAAAGATGGTTATATTACATCTGATGGAACAACGATTTTGGGGGCGGATGACAAGGCAGGGCTTGCAGCGATTCTCGAAGCTATTCGGATTGTACAAGAAAACGCCATTCCGCATGGTGATGTTCAGTTTGTCATCACTGCCGGTGAAGAATCTGGTTTAGCGGGCGCTCGGGCACTTGATCCATCTCTTCTCAAGGCAAAATACGGATATGCACTCGATAGCAATGGAGATGTCGGTGATATTATCGTATCGGCACCGACCCAGGCTAAAATTTTTGCTACAATTAAAGGAAAGACAGCGCATGCTGGATTAGCACCGGAAAAAGGCGTATCAGCTATCACCATTGCTGCCAAAGCTATCGCAAACATGCCGCACGGACGTATTGATGAGGAAACAACAGCAAACATCGGACGCTTCGAAGGCGGTCAGCAGACAAATATCGTTTGTGATCATGTGGAAGTCGTAGCCGAAGCCAGGTCACTAGTCAAGGAAAAAATGGAGGCACAAGTTGCCAAAATGAAAGAAGCATTTGAAACAACGGCCGAAAAATATGGCGGCCACGCCGAAGTATCTGTTCAAATCATGTATCCTGCTTTTAAACAAGAAGCAGGCGATACGGTTGTTGAAGTGGCTAAACGGGCCGCACAATCGATCGGGCTTAAGAGCAACCTGTTAAAAAGCGGCGGTGGAAGCGATGCAAATATCATTTCCGGGTTTGGGATTCCGACTGTCAATCTTGCTGTCGGCTATGAGGAAATTCATACAACGAATGAGCGTATCGCAATTGATGATTTGGTAAAAGTAGCTCAACTGACTACAGCGATTATAAGAGAAGCTGCAGGGAGTGAATAGTCCAGAAACGAGTGCGAAGGGCATGTATTTCAAAGGGGGTTCCGTCATGACGACAAAAAAAGGGCGTATCATATGCCATATCGACATGAATTGTTTTTATGCTTCTGTTGAAATGGCCTACAATCCCGAACTAAAAGGAAAGCCTTTAGCCATTGCCGGCAATCCTGAAGAACGAAGAGGGATCATTGTAACAAGCAGTTATGAAGCAAGAGCAAAAGGTGTTAAAACGACTATGCCGCTTTGGAAGGCTAAAAAACTTTGTCCTGAATTAATTGTCAGACGCCCCAATTTCGACCGGTACAGAACCGCTTCGAAGGAGATATTCAAGATCATGGCGACCATTACGCCGCTTATTCAACCTGTTTCAATCGATGAAGGCTATATGGACATCACGGAAACCCCTGGAAATCCTATGGCTATTGCGAAAAGACTGCAGCGTGATATTCAGGATAAACTTGATTTACCTTCAAGCATCGGCATTGCTCCGAATAAATTTTTGGCAAAAATGGCTTCTGACATGAAAAAACCGCTCGGCATCACTATTTTGCGAAAAAGAGATCTTCCACAAAAGCTATGGCCGTTACCCGTTGACAAGATGTACGGGGTTGGTTCCAAAACAGCGGAGAAACTGCGAGCGATCAATATTAAATCGATTGGTGATTTAGCGAAGGCAGATGCATACCAATTGAAACACGTGCTTGGAATTAACGGTGAACGGTTAAAAAATCGAGCAAATGGTATTGATCCACGTCCTGTGGATCCAGATGCTGTACATGATTTTAAAAGCATTGGCAGTTCGCAAACATTGCCATACGATACAACCGATAAAGATGAAATACAATGCTTAATGAATGAGCTAGCGGATAATGTCGCACGGCGTTTGCAACGAAAGCAAGCTGCAGGGCGTACGGTTCAGCTGATGTTAAGATATCATGATCGTAAAACAATGACGCGAAGAAAAAAATTAAATGCGTATATAGATACAAAGCAAGACATATTGGAAATCGCTAATGAATTGTTGCAAACTCATTGGAATTTAGAACCGTTGCGCCTTTTGGGAATTACGCTACAGGATGTAGAAGAAAAGCGGCATATCGCTCATCAATTAGATCTATTTACTTATGAAAAAGAAGCAAAAATGGAAAAGTTGCACACTGTCGTCGATAATTTATCGCAAAAGTACGGGAAAGACCTTTTTAAGAATGTCAATCGCATGTCAAGCGATGAACAGCCAAGAACAAGCTTGCAAAAAGATTTTCTAGATGATTACAAATACTGAGGTTGACATGAAGCATTGCTAAATAAAAATAATTAAAAAATGGTTCCTATCACTAGTTTCAGATGATCGGAACCATTTTTAATGAAACTCCTTCTATGATTATTTATTAGCCCATGATTTTTTTGACAAGTGAATGGCCGATGCGGCTACCAGGGTAGCGAAGCGGAATGTCAAATGCAGTTGTTTGTTTCATGACGCTTTTGTTGTGTGAGAATGTATGGAACCCATACTTTCCGTGGTATGCTCCCATTCCACTTGATCCAACTCCACCGAAAGGCAGATGTGGATTGGCAAGATGGTATAATGTGTCGTTGATGCAGCCGCCACCAAAAGAGAGTTCTTCCAATATTTGTTCTTGCGTACGTTCATCTTTACCAAAATAATAAAAAGCAAGCGGTTTTTCACCTTGTTTCAATTTTGTTATAACATCGTTTAGTTTTCTAAAAGATAAGACGGGTAAAATAGGACCAAAAATTTCTTCCTGCATAACATCATCTTGCCATGATACATTATCCAATACGGTAGGTTCAATCATGCATTTGTCCCGGTCGCTTTTGCCACCATGGACGATCATTCCATCTGTTAAAAATCGGTGGAGCCGGTCGAAATGATGCGTATTGATGATTTTGACGTAATCTTTATTTTGCAGCGGCTTTTTTCCATAGAACGCTATTATATATTTTTTAAGAGTCTTCACAAATTTTGTTTTAACCTTTTCGTGCACGTATACATAATCTGGGGCAACGCATGTTTGTCCTGCATTAGTAAATTTCCCCCAAGCAATCCGTTTAGCAGCGAGGTTTATCTTGGCATGCTTATCGATGACCGCTGGACTTTTTCCACCCAATTCCAGCGTGACAGGCGTTAAATGTTTGCTTGCCTGTGCCATAACGGCTTTGCCGACATGGGCGTTTCCAGTAAAAAAGATGTAATCAAAGGGCAGTTCTGTCAGTCTTTGGCTGACGTCTTTTTCACCTTCTACGACTGTAAAATAAGCTTCATCGAAAGTAGCTTGAATCATTTCTGCTAGTAACGAAGATGTGGCAGCGGCATGCTCGGATGGTTTTAACACAATGCAGTTTCCTGCAGCGATGGCACCAATTGCTGGAGCGATTGACAATTGAAGCGGGTAATTCCATGCCGAAATAATTAATACCGATCCGTACGGTTCCTTGTATATGATATTTTCTGTTCCTTTATGTGTAATCGGTGCGGGAACCTTTTCCGGTGACATCCATTCGTTTAAGTGTTTAAGGGCAAAGTCAATTTCGGCATAAACGACACCAAGTTCTGTCGTTAATGTTTCATGTTTTGATTTGTTTAAATCTTTTTTTAATGCTTGATAAATGCGCTCTTCATATGTTTTAAGCATTTTTTTCAACGTTTTGAGCTGCTTTTTTCTAAATGTAGCGTTCAATGTTTGTTTGGTTAGGAAAAACTTTTTTTGTTTATTTACCAACGTTTGTAATTCCATGTTAATTCCTCCCTCTCATTTAATTGGTAATCGGTAAAAATCCTTTGCCAGCTCGGTGTTAGCAAAAATAGTGCGCGCTTCGTGTAACAATTGTAGCGCATCTTCTTGTTGATATCGAGATGAAATGTGGGTAAGTATCAATTGTTTGACATTACCTGCTTTAGCAAGTTCCGCAGCTTGTGTTGTCGTCGAATGAAAATAGTCATGGGCTAATTGTTCGCTTTCGCTACTAAAAGTTGCTTCATGGACGAGAACATCAGAGTTTTGGACAAAATGTTTATATTTGTATGCTGAGCGTGTATCCCCGAGAATGGAAATGACCTTTCCTTTTTTATCCGGTCCGACAAATTGTTCGCGAAAAATAGTCGTTCCTTCCGGTGTTTGCACAACCGGATTATTTTTTATTTCTTGGTATATTGGCCCCGGTGGGATGCCGATTGCCTTCAGTTTATCAACTAAAAGTTTGCCCGGCCTATCTTTTTCAACGATCCGGTAGCCGTAACTTGTCACGTTATGATCTAGTTTTTTACAAAACACGGCAAAGTTGTCTTCATCGATAATTTGTCCTTCTTCCACTTCAACAATCTTCAATGGATAATTTAGACTTGTATGACTTGTTTTAAGTGTTGTATCTAAAAATGTTTGAATCCCTTTTGGGCCGTATACGGTTATCGTATCATCACCTCCTTGAAAAGAACGACTGCTTAACAGACCTGGAAGTCCAAAAATATGATCGCCGTGCAAATGGGTGATGAAAATCTTATTGATTTTTTTAGGTTTAATCGTCGTATGTAAAATTTGGTGTTGTGTCGCTTCACCACAATCAAAAAGCCAGATGCTGTTTGCTTCCTGAAGCAGTGACAAGGCAATGGACGAAACATTTCGTTCTTTTGACGGGATGCCGGCGCCGGTACCGAGAAAAATCAGTTCCATGTTTAAACCTCCTAATTGCGATATTTATAACTGCATGTGATATTCCATTTACAGCTTTTTCTAGTCATAAGATCGTTTTGTTCGTTTGCTAGTTCCAACAATATGATTGTGATCAAGTTCTTGTATTACTTTGTCTGCTAAGATGTTTGCCTAAACCACCTCATTAATTGAATAATTCTTAAGCTAAACCTTGGGAACGGCAGTATCATGCTTTCGTTCATTCTGAGGAAACACCATATTGTCATAATCTTTACAATCTATTTTATTATTTTTGAATTGGAAACTTAAATATTATGATTTTGTTAACCCATTGATAATCGAATTTGCTCTTGCAATAGGGCAAACGTTCAATCTTTTTTAAAACTGTAGCCATTAGCCATCTCACGGAACGATGTTTTCGGTTCTGTCAGTATCAGAGGCTTTACCCCTTTTTTTGATTGTGTTTGATTTTGTTGTAAAAGTCAATTTGAAAAATAAACATGAATGATGTTGACGCGTTCAATCACTATTTCAGTTTTAATTGGAAAAAACGAATACTTGATAAGGGAACATTTATTCGTATATGCTGGTAGAAGACAGTCAAGGAGGTGAGGTGTATGCATCCTAAAATTGATTACCATACATTGCCTAATCGGAATATTTTGTGCATTGATATGAAAAGTTTTTATGCCAGCTGTGCTTCACTTGCCAAAGGAATGGATCCACTGACGGCGTATTTGGCTGTTGTCGGCGATACAAACCGCCGAGGAAGCGTTGTGCTCGCTGCAACTCCCGCTTTAAAACACGATTTCGGGATTCGCACAGGCAGTCGTCTGTTTGATATACCAGATCACGAAAAGATTGTCACAGTGTCGGCACAAATGAATTTGTACTTACAAGTTTCTGCAGAAATTACACGTTTGTTTAATAAATATGTGCCAAAAGAGGCCATCTATACGTACAGCGTGGATGAAAGCTTTCTAGATGTGGGCGGGACGGATCGGTTGTGGGAAAGTGCTGAAAATGTTGCCTCACTTATTGCCGAAGAATTAAAAGATACGTTTGGTTTGACGGCATCTATCGGTATTGGTCCTAATATGCTCATGGCTAAATTATGCCTTGATCTGGAAGCCAAAAAAAATGGTATTGCTCGCTGGACATATGCAGACATCCCTGAAAAATTATGGCCTATTCAGCCATTATCACGGATGTGGGGAATTGGACCGCGTCTGGAGAAACGATTAAACCGTATGGGAATTATGACTGTTGGGCAATTAGCTCATTTTCCATTGGAACGTTTGGAAAAAGCATTTGGCGTTATGGGGAATCAGCTATATTACCATGCAAATGGCGTTGATTTGTCAGAACTGAGAGAACCGATTTTTGCATCTCAGATGAGCTACGGAAAAAGTCAAATTTTACTTCGAGATTATCACAAACCAGACGACGTGGCGTGCGTCATTCTTGAAATGTGCGAAGAAGTCGCTCGACGTGCGCGTGCCGATCGAAAGGCAGGGCGGACCATTGTGCTCGGCATTGGCTACAGTAAAACGGAAGGTGGAGGAGGCTTTCGCCGATCCATTACAATTGAAACACCTACTAATATAACTATGGAAATGTACCATGCCTGCATGCATTTATTTCGTAAATTTTACACTGGAAAAACAATCCGACAAATCGCCGTTTCATTAGAGAGGATCTACGAAGATCGGCATATCCAATTGCAGCTATTTACAAAAGACCGCGCGAAGGAACGGAAGCTCGAGTTTGCCATGGACACCATTCGCAAAAAGTACGGAACGAACGCGCTGCTCCGAGCGGTATCATACACAACTGCCGGCACAGCACGGGAGCGCAATAAACTTGTTGGGGGCCATTTTGCCGAATGAGAAATTTTGATATATCCCGGATTTATCATTGTGCTAATCCGGGACATATTTAAAAAATTATGAACCGGCCTTTATTTACAATATTAAATAGTATAAACTTTAACGATGCTTTGTATAGCGAATCGGTTTTGTCAGATTTTTTAAGGATTTATAAGTGTCGTCAGATAGGGAATCGGCATCAAGGGCAACATTTTCTTCAACTTGCTGGACGGAGCTAGCACCGAAGACAGCACTGGCAACCGCTGGATGTTTTAAGACATATTTCAAGGCAAGGGCGTTTAAAGAGCGTTGGCCTCGATTGAGATCAATAAGCTTTCTTCGGATGTCTTTAAGTTCCGAAAATGAATAATCGAGATAGCCGTCTTTACCTTTTGTCTTAATTTGTTCATCACCTGTATTGCTAAGCATCCCTTTGGCTAGCGGGCCGCGGGCGAGCACACTAATATGATTATCATGTAATAAATCGAGCATTGCTTCTTCCGGCCTTCTATCAAGCAGGCTATATTGCATCATAACCGCGTCAATGGATGAGCGTTTTACATATTCACGAATCACGTTGGGGCGAATGGAGGAAATGCCATAGGCGCGGATCAATCCTTCTTTTTTCAATGTTTCAAACGCTGCTATCGTTTCATCAATCGGATCGTCAATCGTTCCGCCATGC
Organism: Bacillota bacterium; assembly: GCA_035301265.1. Lineage (GTDB taxonomy): Bacteria > Bacillota > Bacilli > Bacillales > Amphibacillaceae > DATGUP01. The sequence continues at coordinate 414,949 of DATGUP010000003.1, read as the reverse complement.
AGCATGTAAAAATCGATATAATCAGTTTGTAGACGGTGCAAGCTGTCTTTGATTCCGTTTTCAATATGCTTTTTTGATGGATCCCAATACCAGTCGCCCGTTTCTTTGTTGAAATGGTTGCCGACTTTACTCGTTAAAATCACCTCATCTCGTCTATGCTTGATAGCTTGACCCACAATTTTTTCATTTTCGCCAAAACCGTATAAATCGGCTGTATCAAGGTGGTTGATGCCCATACTAAGAGCACGATCGATAATGTCTTTTGCTTTGGCTGGATCTGTTCCAAGAGACATACACCCAAGGGTTAATTCGGATACATAAATATCCGATTTTCCTAACTTATTTTTTTTCATGTTTATAAACCCCCATCTCTTCTAATTTCACATTCATTGTATGGAAAATCCACAGCACAATACAACTATTTCGGACCATTTTATCAGTAAATCTATGTTAAAATATACCTTGGGTGATAATAATGAAAAAATTTGAAGAAAAAACGATACGAACCGAGGAAATATACAATGGTCAAATCATCAACCTACAAGTAGACGATGTAAAACTGCCCAATGGCGCAACATCCAAACGGGAATTGGTCAAACATCCGGGAGCTGTTGCCGTCATACCGATTACAAAAGATAAGCGCATTGTATTTGTGGAGCAATATCGCAAACCATTAGAAAAGTCGCTCATTGAAATACCGGCGGGAAAACTCGAGAAAAATGAAGATCCGGAAACGACGGCAGTTCGTGAATTGGAAGAGGAGACGGGGTATACGACCGATAAGCTTTCGTTTATCACATCGTTTTACACATCGCCCGGATTTGCCGATGAGCTCATGCATATCTACTTAGCGGACCAACTGCATATTCTAGAACACGCGGTCCCCGGCGATGACGATGAATTTGTTGCAGTCGTCAAACTCACATTGGAAGAAGCGAAGCAGTGCGTTAAAGATAAGCGAATCCATGATGCCAAAACAAATTACGCCATTTTATATTTGGATATGTTGGAGATGATGAAGTCGTGAACAGTTATTTTGCCGATATGCATATCCATATCGGATGTGACATGGATAATAAACCCGTTAAAATATCCGGTGCTAAAAGCTTGACATTGACAAATATCCTCAAAGAATCTAGCCGCAATAAAGGGATTCATCTAATCGGAGTGATCGACAGCCATGTTCCAGCTGTGCAACGGGAAATCAGACAATTGATCGAACAAAATGAAGCATACGAACGGCCTGATGGCGGCATTCAGTTTGAAAATGTCACGCTATTATTAGGTTCAGAAATCGAAATCTATGATAACTATTGTCATGGACCGATTCACGTGTTGTGCTTCTTTCCGACGCTTGAGATGATAGTGCTATTTAGCCAATGGCTTAGTACGAAAATGAAGAATATTACATTGAGCTCTCAACGCTATTACGGAACAGCGACAGAATTACAGCATAAAGTAAAAGAGTTGCACGGTTTGTTTATTCCGGCACATGTATTTACCCCGTTTAAAAGTCTCTACGGCAAAGGTGTACATCAATCGCTTGCGGAAGTATTCGACCCGAATTTAATCGACGGGATCGAGCTCGGCTTGAGTGCGGATACACAAATGGCTGACCAGATAAAAGAATTGCATATTTATACATTTTTAACGAATTCAGATGCCCATTCATTGGCCAAAATAGCTCGGGAATATCAAGAAATTATGATGAAAGAACCATCATTTAAAGAATTCAAGTGGGCACTGCACCAAGTCAATGGCCGTTATATTAAACAAAACTTTGGCATGAATCCAAAGTTAGGAAAATACTATACGACCGTTTGCAGTAACTGTTTTGCAACCCCATCATCAACAGCAGACCAATGTCCTTCATGCGGTTCCACTAAAATTGTTAAAGGTGTGTTCGATCGTATCAATGAACTCGCGGATATTTCCGGCGAAAGAGTTGAACGCCCACCCTACTTATATCAAGTCCCTTTGGAATACTTGCCGATGCTTGGGCCTAAAACATTACGCAAGTTACTCGATTGTTTTCAGACAGAAATGAATGTCATACATCATGCATCATTGGCAGAATTACAAGAAGTCATTCCGAAAAAACTAGCAGAATCTATTATAAAAATGCGGGAAGGAGAACTTCCTATAAAAGCTGGTGGCGGTGGGAAATACGGACGAATCGCTCTGAAATAAACTATATAAAAAGAAATAAACAAGATTTTAGTATGTTTACAGGGAATTCTTCATAGTTTTTAACGATAGTATTTTTAGAATGGAGGATTCCCATGTATGCAAAAAAGCTCCCTATTACAGGCCATGTAAAAAATTACGCGACAATTTATATTTTTATGGTTATTTTGTTTTTAACGGGTGTTATATTTGGCGCTATTATTGTAAACAGTATGAGTTTTGTACAGAAACAAGATCTATTTTTTTATTTGGAGCGTTTTTTCGGACAACTGATTGATGCGGGGTATATCGAAAATAGTGAAATATTAAAAAGCAGTTTTCTCTATCACATGAAATACTTATTATTGCTATTCGTTCTCGGGTTGTCTGTTATTGGTTTACCACTTGTTTGGGTGCTGTTATTTTTGAAAGGACTCGTTGTCGGCTTCTCAGTCGGTTTTATTGTTAACCAATTAGGGTTTCAAGGGTTTTTATTAGCAGCTACGGCTATTGCACCGCAAAACTTCTTAATTATACCGATTTACATTGTAGCTAGCAGTTTGGCAATGATTTTTTCGTTATCTTTACTCGGGAAGTTATTTAGTAGAAAAATGCCCCAGCCTGTCGTTCAACCGTTGGGAAGATATGCAGCAACTTTCACTATATTATTAGGTGTTTCATTTTTTGCTGCGATGCTTGAAGCGTATGTTGCAGGAGGTGCCATGAGAATAATCGTCGAGTCATTTTATAACTAAACATAAAACAAATCAATAATTGGTATTAAATAATAATAATTATTAATAGCAATTTATAATTATTACACTTTGACAGCTGTTTCTCTGTTTGCGTATAATAAAAGCATAGGGGTGAGGGAGGGAGATAGGACCATGGAACACCGAATTGAGCGGATCAAGAAACAGCTTCATGCACAAAGCTATAAATTAACACCGCAACGCGAGGCTACAGTCCGTGTGCTGTTAGAGCGTGAAGAGGATCATTTAAGCGCTGAAGACGTATACTTGCTTGTAAAAGAAAAGGCACCAGAAATCGGGCTAGCAACAGTTTATCGAACATTGGAGTTACTATCCGAATTGAAAATCGTCGATAAAATTAATTTCGGCGACGGTGTTTCTCGCTATGATCTACGGAAAGAAGGAGCAGAGCATTTTCATCACCATCTTGTTTGTATTGAATGCGGCTCCGTTGAAGAAATCGTTGAAGACTTACTCGAAGATGTGGAAAAAATCGTAGAATCTGAATGGGGATTCCAAGTAAAAGATCATCGCCTGACTTTTCATGGTATTTGTAAACAATGCCAGGAAGCTGCTATAAAAACTGTTTGATGAGCAGCGACTGGCTTATATACAAATCCGTGTCAGAATATTAGGTTAATAATGATCGTCCATAACTCGTTTCTAATGGCATGTATATTATTCTCACCTTTTGGCATATCATTTAATAGTATCTGTTCAAAAGGGGACATGCCATATGGGGCAAATGATCTGGAATACATTAAAAGTATTCATCATTTTTATAGCATGTACCATTTTATTCTATACTGGTTTGCGTATGATGCATGCCGAATACGAGCAATATCGCCGATATGATCCGCCTAAAGGTCGCTCGATAAAAGTTTTTAAAACGGAGGATCAGCAATTTATGGACCGCTTGAATTTATTTTTTCGTTTGGGGGAGTAAACATGCTTAAATCCGGTTTTGAAGATTTTTTTCATTATATACGTATCGAACGAGGGCTAGCAGACAATACTTTAGCATCATATCGTCGTGATTTAACCCAGTACATGCAGTATATTGAAAAGGTAGCTCAAAAAACGGATTGGAATGAAGTCGTTCGCAAAGATATCATTGGATTTTTACATAAATTGAGAGAGGATGGAAAATCACCATCAACTGTTGCTCGCACGATTTCGTCCATTCGTTTATTCCATCAATTTCTAGTAAGAGAAAGATTAGTCAATCACGATGCAAGTCTTCATATTGAAACACCGAAAAAAGAAAGAAAACTCCCTTCCATACTTACACCAAAGGAAGTCGAAGCTCTGCTAGCCATTCGTGGAAACTCTCCGCTCAATATTCGTAATAAAGCTATGCTTGAACTTCTCTATGCTACGGGTCTTCGTGTGACAGAATTAATCACTTTAACGGTAAACGATCTTCACTTAACAATGGGTTTTGTCCGTTGTTTTGGAAAAGGAGCAAAAGAAAGAATTGTTCCCCTCGGAAATGTTGCCAAAAAAGCTGTCGAAAATTACTTGCATACTGCGCGCCCTCAACTCATAAAAAATAATCGCGGTGAACACACTCTATTTGTAAATCAGCATGGTCGACCGTTGTCTCGCCAAGGTTTTTGGAAGGTACTCAAATCAATAACGAGACAAGTTGGTATCAAGAAAAAAATAACACCTCATACGTTGAGGCATTCTTTTGCCACTCATTTGTTGGAAAATGGAGCAGATCTGCGTGCGGTACAGGAAATGTTAGGGCATGCAGATATATCGACAACACAAATATATACACATGTCACACGCTCTAGGTTGAAGGATATGTACGAATCATTTCACCCTAGGGCATAGTTCTTCATTGATATTGTATATCATTAGTGATACGACCATTAATGTTTTGGAAGAACATAAGTGGGAAAAGCGTTAGAACTAAATGCAACACGGTGTTTAGTTACCACAAAATGTATGCGAATGAGCTAATATGAGAACGTATTGGATTGTTGTGTGCGGTTAAACTGTTGAACATTGAATATGTCCGCCCATGTTGTTGAATAAAATCGTAGCAAATGTGTTTTTTAATTGTGAGGCTGTTAAACCGCCTCTTTTTTTATTTGTCGACAGTATAAAAAATGCAATATTTGGTAATCCTATTGCTATATTATCGCTGGAGGTAAAACGATGAAAACGAATATACTGTTCACAAGTGTATTACTCTGTATCCTAATAGCTATTCCCATAACAGCTGAAGAAACGGAAAATAAAGATCTGGATTTGGCTATTGATGCAAAATCCGCTCTTTTAATGGAAAAGGACACAGGGAAAATTTTATACGACGAAAATATTCATGAAACACTTCCTCCCGCAAGTATGACGAAAATTATGACGTTGCTACTCATTATGGAAGCATTGGATCAAGATAAACTTGCTTTAAACGAAACGGTCCGTATTAGTGAGCACGCTGCATCCATGGGCGGATCGCAAATTTTTTTGGAATCCGGCGAGGAAATGTCTGTAGAAGATTTGCTGAAAGGTATTGCTATTGCATCTGGTAATGATGCAAGTGTTGCACTGGCTGAGGCGATTGCCGGAAGTGAGGACGCATTTGTCAAAAAAATGAATGAAAAAGCTAAAGACTTAGGATTGAAAAACACTCACTTTCAAAACACAACTGGTTTGCCTGCCGAAGATCATTACAGTACAGCGCATGATTTAGCAATCATGGCTCAGGAATTATTAAAATACGAATCTATAACCGATTATACGTCCATTTATGAAGATTATTTACGAAAAGGAGAAGAGGATGAATTTTGGCTCGTCAATACGAATAAATTGGTTAAGTTTTATCCTGGTGTTGACGGCCTTAAGACCGGTTATACTAGCGAAGCAAAATACGGATTAACAGCTACGGCAAAGCAAGATGATATGAGAGTCATCGCCGTTATCATGGGTGCTGAAACAACGAAGGAGCGCAACAAAATGATCTCCAATATGCTTGATTATGCGTTCAATCACTATGAAACGAAAAAATTGTTCGAAAAGGATGAAACCATCACCAACGTTCAACTACTAAAAGCGGAAGAAAAGCATATTAATATTGCTGTATCTGAACCGATCAGCACGATCCATAAAAAAGGAGAATCACCAAAAGAAATAGAGACTTCGGTTGAACTAAGCGATAATCTAACACCACCTTTAAAAAAGGGCGATCATGCAGGTGAGTTAGTTGTCAAAAGCGGTGGAAAAACCATATCAAAAACACCTCTCGTCATAACACATGATGTTCATCACGCCTCTCTTTTGACATTATTTAAAAGAGCCATAGGAGAAATGGTGCAAGAGAACTGATTTTTTCGAGTCGCCACGAATCATTTGTCTTTTTGTCATATAGCAGGAATTCATCAATGTCATGGCGAAAGATTAGCTTACGAAAAAAAGCAAGGAGGAGAAAACATGGGTTTAAATGCGCATTTTGTTGTGAAGGAAGATGTGTTAATCGTACGCCTATCCGGGGAACTGGATCATCATGAATCAGAAAGGCTCCGTCATGAATGGAAAGAGAAGATGTATCGTACGGGCGTCAAACATTGTATATTGAATTTAGAGTCCGTAACTTTTATGGATTCTTCTGGACTGGGTGTTGTTTTGGGAAGGTATAAAGAAGTGCTGCAGCTGGGGGGCGAGATGGTTGTTTGTTCTATTTCACCATCGATTGAACGTTTGTTTGACATGTCCGGGTTGTTCAAGATTGTTAGACTAGAGGAGAACGAAGACTTAGCATTAGTCCGATTGGGGGTAGCTTCATGAAAAATGAAATGTCGTTAGAATTTTTAAGTGTCAGTGAAAACGAATCATTTGCTAGGGTGACCGTTGCAGCGTTTGTATCTCAATTGGATCCGACGATGGATGAGTTAACTGAAATCAAAACCGTTGTTTCCGAAGCCGTTACCAATGCCATAATTCATGGGTATAACAATGAACCGAACCATCTCGTCTCTATTACGTGCGTATTAGCCGAGGGTGAAATAGAGTTGACGATTCAAGACAACGGTGTCGGCATCAGGGATGTGGATGAAGCGAGAACTCCTTTGTACACATCAAAACCTGAACTCGAAAGATCCGGTATGGGTTTTACCATTATCGAAAATTTTATGGATTCCGTTGAGGTTATTTCTCATCCCGATGAAGGTACCATCGTCCATATGACAAAACAATTAGCCAAAAGTAAAACGGTTTGTAAGTAGGGATGTTATGGATGTGCATGTAAAGCATGACAATCGAGAGGAACCCTTAGCAAATGACGAGGTAAGAGCATATATTCGGAAAAGTCAAAACGGTGATAAGCGAGCACGTGATATTTTAGTTGAAAAAAATATGCGACTCGTATGGTCGGTCGTTCAACGCTTTATCAATCGCGGGTACGATCCCGATGATTTATTTCAGATCGGAAGTATCGGTTTGATCAAATCGATTGATAAATTTGATCTGTCATACGATGTGCGTTTTTCCACTTACGCTGTCCCAATGATTATCGGCGAAATCCAACGTTTTATCCGTGATGACGGAAGTTTAAAGGTCAGCCGTTCACTTAAAGAAACAGGCAACAAGATACGTAAAGAAAAAGATCGGTTAACTAAACAACTTGGCCGTTCCCCGACAATTCATGAAATTGCCGACGAATTGGAAATATTACCAGAAGACGTTGTTCATGCGGAAGAGGCTGCCAAGTCGCCGCATTCGATTCATGAGACAGTATTTGAAAATGATGGGGATCCGATTACATTACTGGATCAGATTGCCGATAAAAATTCAATATGGTTTGAGAAAATCTCTCTCGAGGAAACAATACTCAGTTTAGATGAACGTGAACGATTAATTGTCTATCTTCGTTACTACAAGGATAAAACTCAGGCAGAAGTAGCATCACGGCTTGGCATATCGCAAGTCCAAGTATCCCGTTTAGAAAAGAAAATACTAGAAGAATTGAAAGAAAAAATGGATTTGTAACAACAGAGGAAAAATAGACACTTGCTTACATGTCAGCTAAGAACATACACCGTTATAAATACAAACCAATCAAATGGTTCTGATCATTAAAAATGATGATTAGAACCATTTTTTAGTTATTTTAGTTAGGATGCAATTTTATGATATCAAATTGATAAATTTTCACCGGTTAATCCATACTAAATGATATATCAACATATAAAGGGTGATGGCACTCGTGGAACAAATGGTATATTTGCGAATGAAAAAAAATATCAATATGTCCCATGCAAAGCACATCCGTCTGAAGGATATCGCTTGGGTATCCACTGTGTCCGATCTACAGAAAGAATTGGAGGAGACGACTGTATATCGATTAATTAAAAAGGACCAAGACACCATTGTTATTGACAGCTATCTTGTTATAGATCGTCTGAATCATGTGTTTCCTAACTTGGCGTTTCAACTGATTGGACCGGAACAAACGATCATTCGTATTGGTCAGCAAAAAAAACAGCCATCTGTTTTCCTTGTGTCTGTTACATGGATTATTTTGTTTATCGGAACGGCTATGACGATCATGAATTTTCATTACGACGTCAGTATGCAAGAGGTGCAACAAAAACTTCATTTTATTATGACTGGTAAAGAAAATGATCGGCCATTGTGGATTCAAATTCCTTATTCATTTGGATTAGGAATCGGCATGTTGCTGTTTTTTAACCATTGGTTTGAAAAACGATTTAATGAGGAACCGAGTCCTTTGGAAATTGAAATGTTCAACTACCAGCAAGATCTCGATCGTTATGCAACATATTACGAAAATAAGCTCAATGATTAAAACAGTGCTGGTTAATATTCTAGAAATCGTGATCGGGCTATCTGGTGGTTTGGCAGTTGGGGCAGGCTATGTCGCTTTTTTAACCGTCCTAGGCATTATTCCCCGACTCATTCAATTGACCAAGTCTGGACGCTTTATAAAAATTTATATCGCATGTGTGATCATTGGTTCTTTATTTGGTGTTCATCTATCTTTTACGAATACAACATGGGACCAATCGAATGGACTTCTTTTCGTCTGGGGGCTCTTTCATGGTATTTTTGTCGGTATGCTCGCAGCCGCGCTAGCTGAAGTTTTAAATGTTTTTCCCATATTAGCAAAAAGGATTGGTGTAGAAGGAAAATTAATGTGGCTTTTAATGGCTCTTATGTTTGGTAAGATTATCGGTTCCTTGTTCCAATGGCTCATATTTGTCCAATAATTATGATGAAAGTGTGGTGCGGTATAACAATGAAGAACAAGAAAAACAAACAAGCGATTTCGCCTAACATAGCCGATACTGAAAGGTATATGAAAAAAAGGCTGGGAATTGATGTTTCTTATGATGTTGGTTTTCGTGAAGAAATTGTTCTGAAGCAAAAGGTACACATTTATTATTTAAATGGTTTAACTGATTCGGAAGTCGTTGTAGAAATAATCAAAAAACTAGTTGAAATTAACGACTACGAAAGTCATCGACAAAAGCTGGCGGAAATTATTAAAAACCGACTAGTCCATGAACAAGTAAGCGAAATACATTCGTTGGATGAAGCCATCGATCAAATATTATCCGGGTTGATTGTCCTGTTTATCGACGGCGAAAAACGAGCTTTTGTTGTTGATGTTCGGTTATATCCGGGAAGAGGACCTGAAGAACCGGATACTGAACGCGTCATTAGAGGATCGCGAGATGGGTATACAGAAAACATTATTGAAAATACCGCCTTAACTCGACGGCGAATTCGTGATGAACGATTGCGTCATGAAATGCTGAGGGTAGGGGAACGGTCGAAAACAGATGTCTGCGTAAGCTATTTGCAGGATGTTGCTGACGATGGGCTTGTTCATTTGATTAAACAAAAAATCAATGAAATCGAAATTGACGGTATACCTATGGCAGATAAGTCTGTAGAAGAATTTATTATCGAGCGGGGTTGGAATCCATTTCCTATGGTAAGGCTTACGGAGAGACCGGACGTAGCGGCGAATCATTTATTAGAGGGACATGTATTGATCATAGTAGATACATCGCCTAGCGTTGTGATTTTGCCCACCACTTTGTTTCACCATTTACAGCATGCTGAGGAATATCGACAATCACCTGCTGTTGGTACATTTGTCCGCTGGGTAAGGTTTTTAGCTGTGCTGACTTCTATATTTTTGTTGCCTTTATGGATGTTAGGTGCTATGGATCCAGCACTTTTACCTAAATCGTTATCATTCATTGGTCCTGATGATGAAGGCAATATTCCTTTGTCTGTACAAATTATTATGGCACTTGTAGGGATAAAGTTTTTACGAATGGCAGCTATTCATACACCGACCCCTTTGGCCACCGCATTAGGACTGATAGCCGCGGTTTTGATTGGTGAAATAGCTGTCGATGTAGGCATGTTTAGTTCTGAAGTGATACTATATGTTTCGATAAGCACCATTGGCACATACGTCACCCCAAGCTACGAATTAAGCGTTGCGAATGAATTAGTTAACATACTACTTGTTTTGGCGGCAGCATTATTTGGTGTAACTGGATTTTTAATTGGTTTTGTGATCTTTATGTTGTTTTTGATCAGTTTGAAAACTTTGGAGACACCATACTTATGGCCTTTTATACCATTTAACGCTAAAGCTATGCTGCATATGATGCTTCGTATACCTGTTCCATTTTCAAATACACGACCGAGTATCGTTCATCCTAAAAATGACTACAGACAACCGGTGAAATAAATATATCGTTTCCGTTTTTGACTTCCATATGTTAAAGTATCTTTACTTTATGATTTTCGACATTAGTTTGGAATCTTTAACGGGGGCATGAACGATGTTTGTAGATCATTACCCTTTTCAAATTAATCAAAACGGGCATTTAGAAATAGGAGGAGTTGATACTATTGATTTGGCTAACAAGTATGGCACTCCGTTATACGTCTATGATGTATCGATGATTCGCAACAATTGTCGAGCATTTAAAGACACATTTGATCAGATGAACACCCCCGCTCAAGTTGCATATGCCAGCAAAGCCTTTTCTTCTGTCGCCATGCTGCAAATCATTAAACAAGAAGGGCTTAGCCTGGATGTTGTATCATGCGGGGAATTGTACACAGCAATCAAAGCCGATTTTCCAACAAAAAAAATCCACATGCATGGAAATAATAAAAGTTTAGACGAGCTTGACATGGCAATAAAATATGATATTGGCTGCATTGTTATCGACAATTTTTATGAAATTGATCTGCTTGACCAACTGCTTAACAAACATGATAAACATATGGATGTCCTTATGAGAGTCACTCCGGGAGTTGAATCGAATACGCATAGATATATTGAGACGGGAAATGAGGATTCTAAATTCGGATTCCATTTACAGAGTGGACAGGCAGATAAAGCGTTTCGACAACTTTACAATCACCAACGGATGCATCTAAAAGGGTTGCATTGTCATATCGGTTCGCAAATATTTGAAACAAGCGGTTTTTTAAAAGCAGCAGATGTCCTTTTTTCTAAGTTTGCGGAGTGGAAGGCACGTTTTGGGTTTATTCCAGATACATTGAATTTGGGAGGCGGCTTCGGTATACGGTATACGAAAAATGATTGTCCTCTCCCGTACAGTAAATATGTAGAAGATTTGGTAACAAAAGTTGACACCTGTGCAAAAGCTATCGATATTCCCGTGCCGGAAATATGGATTGAACCCGGAAGAGCCATCGCAGGCAATGCGGGTATTACGTTGTATTCGGCAGGCTCAAAAAAAGCGATTCCAAATGTACGCACTTACATTTCAGTAGATGGCGGGATGACCGACAATATACGTCCGGCACTTTATCAAGCGCAATATGAAGCTGTCGTAGCGAATAAAGCAGACAAATCGCCCGAAGAAGTGGTTTCTATAGCAGGAAAATGTTGTGAGTCAGGCGATATGTTAATATGGGATTTACCAGTTCCAAATGTTGAAGCAGGCGACATCATTGCGGTTTTCTCAACGGGAGCTTACGGTTATTCCATGGCGAATCATTACAACCGATTTCCAAAAGCAGCAGTCGTTTTTGTCGAAAATGGTCAAGACAAGCTCGTTGTCAAAAGAGAAACGTATACCGATGTTGTTAAAAATGATCTACCGTATATATGACAAATTGCCTTTAAAGTGATACGATAACATTGATTCAATCTATAGAAAGGAATGTCAATATGTCTAAAAAAGGCTATATTATCATGGAAAACGGTAAAAAAATAGAATTTGAACTTTATCCAAATGAAGCACCGAATACCGTGGCCAATTTTGAAAAGTTAGCCAATGAGCATTTTTATGATGGATTGACATTTCATCGCGTGATCAAAGGTTTTGTCAGTCAGGGCGGCTGTCCGCGAGGGGATGGAACGGGTTCTGCTGGTTATACGATAAAATGTGAAACAGATGGGAATCCTCACAAACATGTTGAAGGTTCGTTGTCAATGGCACATGCGGGAAGAGATACAGGAAGTTGCCAATTTTTTATCGTACATGAACCACAACCTCATCTAGACGGCGTACATACGGTTTTTGGACAGGTCACAAAAGGAATGGAACATGTCAAGAAAATGAAAAATGGTGATCAGATGCGGGAAGTTAGAGTATTTTCTGCATAGGAAGGTTTTCCGATGACATATGTCTATGCGCTGCTTATTTTTATTATTGCTCCTTTGGGAACGATTATGCATGAGCTGGGACATGCTATCGGAGCGAGGTTACTGCGTGCCGACCAGATTCACTTGACGGTTGGCAGCGGTAAACCGATTGTAACTCTTTCTATTCGTTCATTTCATATGACGATTAATATCGTATATTTTTTAGGTGGGATGGCAAATAGTAAAAGAGAAAGAGACTACAGCGCAGGCGAAGCAGCTTTTATTGCCGTTTGCGGTCCTCTATTCAATGGAATATTTGCATTGTTTTGGGTTATGTTGTTTTATGTCATGCCGAGCACATTCATCTGGTTAATGGTGCTGTTTAATCTATGGCTATTTTTAGTTAATTTAGTTCCTTTTCAGATCAAAGGTAAAAAATCAGATGGCTACACTATATTGAAAAATATTCTTAGAAAATAAATAATGGATGAACATCGCTGTATACTTTTTCAATCGCTATGTTTATGCTAATATTGGATTATATAAAAGTATCAGGTTCATTGACAAACAGGAATAAGTGTGCATAAATATATATACTAATCATTTGCGTGTTTATGCAAATGGAATTGGCCATCATATCCTGATTCAACGAGGGGTCATTATGTTAATTCGTTATAAAAAAAATTTGGAAAAAATAGCGATGGGTTTATTGTCTTTTATGCCGAAAGAGAAAGATGTGAAAAAATTACAGCAAACGATAAAAGAATATGAAAATAATCCCGAATGGCATCTTTTTCTGTGGAAACAAGATGATGACATTATCGGAGCTATAGGGGTTCGAATAGATAATGATATTAACGCGGTCATTCAACATATTTCCGTCAGTCCTTCCCATCGTAACACCGGAGTTGGCAAACAAATGGTTAAAGAAGTGGCAAAACTTTACCAAACAAAATATGCGGTGTGTGGAGATGAACTAACCGACTCCTTTTTTAATAAATGTCAAGAAGTACTTGATATTCAGGATGAAAATGAATAAAATCTAAAAGGCCAGCTCTGTTCATTGATCGGCTGGCTTTTTACCTGCTGTCCATATCAGTTCACGGCTGTCCGCTTATCAACTTCTTCTACCATAGGACAGCATTTTCTATTTTAGGGTAAAAGAACAAATTGTTTCGGAATTAGAACTGATAAAGGAGAAAAATCATGAATCAAGCATATCGAGTAAAATTGCCTACCTTCGAAGGCCCGCTTGATCTTTTATTACATTTAATACAACAATACGAAATAGATATTTACGACATTCCTGTTGCCGACATTACTGAACAATATATGGAATATATACATGCCATGCAGCATTTAGAGCTTAACATCGCTAGTGAATACCTTGTTATGGCTTCCACGCTACTCGCCTTGAAAAGTCAAATGCTTTTACCAAATCAAGAAGTGGAAGAAACAGAGGATGAATATATGGATGATCCGCGAGAAGAACTGGTGCAGCGGTTGCTCGAATATAAAAAATATAAAGAGGCAGCACAAAAGCTCAAAGATCATGAGGGACAGACCATTTACATACGACCGCCTACCTTTATCAACGATAATATGAGCAAACAAAAGGTTAAAAAAGGCGAGCTTTCCATTGATGATATGCTGCATGCATTAGGTAAAATGCTGGCTAGAAAAGAATGGAACAAACCTCTGGATACAAAAATTAAACGTACGGAGATTTCCGTCCAAGAACAAATGCGTAACGTGCTGCAAATTGTTAAACGAACCGATGGCGGTATACGGTTTGATGCCTTATTCGATAACCCTTCGCGCCCACGAATTGTTGCCACTTTTATAGCTGTTTTAGAATTAATGAAAAAAAATCAAGTATTTTGCAGACAAAAAACCCATTTTTCCGATCTATTTGTCTATTATGTGGGGGGAGACTAGTGGGGATTAGTCATTTAAAATCTGTTATAGAAGGATTGTTATTTGCCAGCGGAGATCAAGGCGTAACGGTTAAACAGTTAGCGCACATTCTTAATATCGATAAGACAACTGTTAAACATATTTTGGACAAGCTGAAATTTGATTATGAAAACAATGACCGAGGTATAACCATTATTGAATCGCACGACATTTTCTATCTAGCAACAAAACCGGAGCATCATCACTATATTAAGCAGATGATCGATACGCCCCATGCAACTAAATTATCACAAGCTGCCTTGGAAACACTTGCTATTATTGCTTACTTACAGCCGATAACGCGAACAGAAATTGAAGAAATACGAGGGATTAAAAGCGATCGGCCTGTCCAGACGCTTTTGTCTCGATCACTGATCGAAGAGAGGGGAAGAAAAGAAACTGTAGGAAAACCCATTTTATTTGGAACAAGTAAAGACTTTTTAACGTATTTCGGCTTGACATCTTTGGAGGAGCTTCCACCACTTTCTGAGAATATCGAAGAAACAGATGTACGAGAAGAAGCCGATTTGTTTTTTGCAAACTTCCAGAAACTAAATAATAACAATTAAAACCTTGCCTTTTATGGTAAGGTTTTTTTGTTTGTCAATGAATCATATCTTTTAATTTATGTACATATGGATGTATAGAATCAATGTCCGTTGAGAGGATGTTTATAATGCGACGTGTCTGGATGGCGGCAGTGCTGATTACGATACTTGTCTTTCCAATGGTTGGACAAGCCAAACCGGGCGTATCGGCACAAAATGCGGTATTGATTGAACAATCTTCGGGGCGAATCCTATTTGCAAAGAACGCACATGAAAAACAGCCAATAGCCAGTATTACAAAAATCATGACCGCCATTATTGCTATCGAATCTGGAAAAATGCAAGAAACAGTTACCGCCAGTAAACGGGCTGTACACATCGACGGGTCTTCGATTTACTTGAAACAAGGGGAAACAATGAAAATGGAAGATTTGGTATACGGATTAATGCTGCGATCAGGAAACGATGCGGCTATAGCGATAAGTGAACATATTGGGGGAAGTGTAGAAGGGTTTGTTCATCTGATGAATGAAAAGGCCCGGTGGCTTGGTATGACCAATACGCATTTCTCCAATCCCCACGGACTTGATGAAGATAAACATTATTCAACAGCCTACGATATGGCTATACTTATGCAATATGCTATGACCAACGAGCAGTTTCAAACGATAACTAAAGCCCAAACGTATAAGGCAGAAACGAGGAGTTATGCATGGCAAAATAAAAATAAATTACTTACATCGTATTACAAATATTGTACAGGTGGAAAAACCGGTTTCACATCAAAATCTGGTCGAACCCTTGTTAGTTCAGCATCGAAAAAAAACATGGATCTCATTGCAGTCACGTTAAACGCACCCGACGACTGGCGAGACCACATCGGGATGTATGAATGGGCCTATGAAAAATACAGTATGCATACCCTTGCGGAAAAAGGTGAAAAATTGTACTTATTGGATCACACGGATGAATCGATCACGGGTTATTTATACCGTGAAAAAAAATATCCGTTAAGCGATCGTGAATTTAAAACATTGCATACACAATCGATGTTTTACCAAATTGAGAACATCAAACAAGATATCATTGGAAAGACGGTGTTTTATTTGGATTCCGAACCAATTGAAGAAACGATGATTTATGCGAATGAAATACCTCAGGAACAGGAAAGCATTTTTACAAAAGCAGTATCTATTTATAAACAAATAGTGAAGGTGGAATAAGATGGTTAATATCATATGGGCTTTAATGGCTATTATAGGCATTATCTATGCCATGATAAATGGTACTATGGATGAGGTTAACAAAGCTATTTTTGATAGTGCTAACGAAGCGGTGACCTTGTCGATAGGATTGATAAGCATTTTAGTCTTTTGGTTAGGTATCATGAAAATAGCTGAAAATGCTGGAATATTGAACGTGTTGACTAGACTCCTCAAACCTTTTGTAATTCGGCTGTTTCCTGATATCCCAGAAAATCATCCAGCCATTGGTTATATATTGTCAAATTTTACAGCGAATATCTTTGGTCTTGGTAACGCCGCAACCCCTATGGGGATAAAAGCAATGGAACAGATGAAACAGTTGAGCGGTGGAAATGAAGCATCCCGATCTATGATTACTTTTTTGGCTTTGAATACATCTAGCTTAACGTTAATTCCAACAACGGTCATCGCTATTCGTTTAGAATATAACTCATTGGCGCCGACGGAAATCGTCGGGACAACCATTATCGCTACGTTAATCTCTTCGATAAGTGCGGTGTTGATTGATCGTTTGTTCTATTATAAAAACGTCTGGAGGAAATAAATAATGGGCATTGTGACAACGTTAAGCACATGGCTCATTCCGTGTTTTATATTGATCGTTCTTGCTATTGCAACCTGGAAACAAGTGCCGGCATACGAGTTGTTTGTCGAAGGAGGGAAGGAAGGTGTCAAGATGGCATTTTCATTGCTTCCTTTTTTAGTAGGAATGATTGTTTCTATTTCTATTTTGCGAAGTTCAGGTGCACTGGAAGCATTTGTGAATGTTATTTCCCCCATTCTCGCATCTGTTGGGATACCTCCAGATATTGTCCCGTTAGCAATATTACGCCCAATTTCTGGTACGGCAGCGTTGGGGATGACGGCGGAATTAATCGATACGCATGGTCCAGACTCATTTATTGGAAGACTTGCTTCGACTATGCAAGGGAGTACAGATACAACATTGTACATATTAACCGTTTATTTTGGAGCAGTAGGTATAAAAAAGATGAGCTATGCACTAAAAGTTGGACTACTGGCTGATTTAATTGGTATAATAGCAGCCGTAGTAATAGTCACAATTGTATTTGGCTAAGATTAAAGTAGCGTTAATCATATCGTTAACGCTATTATTTTGTTTAAATAAATAAAGAACGGTGATGTCAATGACACATTCATTGCAACGTTTGCAAAAAGTTATTGCTCAAAGCGGAGTGACTTCAAGGCGAAAAGCTGAAAAATTGATTGTTGATGGCAAAGTAAAAGTAAATAACCGAACGGTGACTAAATTAGGTACAAAAGTATCACCAGTGGACAAAATCGAAGTAGAAGGTATTCCATTAGAAAAGGAAGAACCTGTCTATTTTTTGTTTTATAAGCCTCGCGGGGTTATATCAAGTGTAAAAGATGACAAAAAGAGAAAAGTCGTCACGGATTTTTTCCCCGAAGTAGAGGAACGTATATTCCCCGTAGGAAGGTTGGACTTTAATACATCAGGCCTTTTACTATTGACCAATGACGGAGATTTTGCCAATCTCCTTATGCATCCAAAATACAAAATAAATAAAGTGTACATAGCTAAAATTAGGGGTATTCCAGAAAAACGGGAGCTTCAACAGCTATTAAAGGGAATTGAATCTGGCAGCGATATCTTGAAAATTAATAAATATCAAGTGTTATCTATTGACAAACAGAAAAATACAATGATCCTTGAATTGACACTCCATGAAGGAAAAAATCGACATATTAGACGCATGATGGAACGACTTGGTTATCCTATTTTGAAATTAAAGCGAGAAAAATATGGCATATTAACTTTACGTGGAATGCAACCCGGTGACTATCGACCACTTACTCCTCATGAAGTAAAACAAATGCGCCTGCTTGCTGCCAAAAATGTTAAACAATAGTCATAATTATCACTATGCTTAAATGGTATAATAATTCCGGGAGTGATCCGCATGGGATTAGAGGAAATGAAAGCAAAGAAAAAAAGAAAAAAAAGAAATCGATTAATCTTTCGAACGCTTGTGTTGGCAGTTATGCTAATAGCAGTTGTCTATGCTCTCGTCACCAATTTGCAAGAAGAAACATCAGTTTACGAAATAGGCGATAAAGCCCCCGATTTTCAGCTTGAACAAATCAACCCGAATAATGACCGGGAAACAATTCGGTTAAACGATATGCAAGGAAAAGGCGTTATGCTTAATTTTTGGGGGACCTGGTGTGAACCGTGTAAAGACGAAATGCCATATATGCAAAAGCTTTATCCAAAATATAAGGACCAAGGGATCGAGATCGTTGCTGTTAGTCTAGATGGAACAGAACTTGTTGTCCATAATTTCATCAATGAGTATGATTTGACTTTCCCTGTTCCACATGATAAAAAAGATCAAGTTCGAGAACTTTATTCTATAGGTCCCATGCCAACAACGTATTTTATCGATCCAGAAGGAACGATCGTGGAAAAAGTAGAAGGAGCGCTTTCTTTAGAACATCTTGAAGACCATTTAAAAGAAATACAACCGGAATAATCAGTGTGAGGGATATAAATGGACAAAATAAAATGTGAATGCGGGCACGTTAATCCGGAAGGCACGGTCCTTTGCGAAGCATGTGGAAAACCAATAGAAGGTAATCAACACATTGATGGTAACGATTCGAAAAAATTATTGAACATGCGATATGAAGGAAGTGCTCGCCGGTCGCAAACATACAACAAATCGATCATCGATAAGATATGGAGTTTCTTCTCCTCTGTCAAAGTTGGTGTCTGGCTCATTGTCATTGCACTGATTGCATCTGCTATAGGAACAATTTATCCACAAGAACCATACATACCAGCTGATGCGATTTCACGTGATCCAGCCATATATTATGAAGCTCAATACGGTATAACTGGCAAAATATTTTATCAACTAGGTTTCCATAATTTATACAGTTCATGGTGGTACATGCTTCTTCTTGCACTCATTGGTATATCTTTAGTTATATGCAGTCTCGATCGCTTTGTTCCTTTATATAAAGCGTTGAAAATTCAAAAAGCTAAGCGGCATGAGTCTTTCCTTAGAAGACAACGGTTTTATAGTCAAACTGAATACGTTACACAAGAGGAAAAACAAACCGTCATCGATAGACTCAAAAAACAGCGATACAATGTCAGAGATGAAAATGGGCATATTTTAGCTGAAAAAGGCCGATTTTCGCGCTGGGGACCATATGTCAACCATATCGGATTGATCATTATTCTTATTGCTGCGTTGTTGCGTACAACACCTCTTATGTATCTAGACGAATACATTTGGCTTGATGAAGGAGAAGAGAAGGTTATTCCCGGTACCGATGGAAAATATTATATTGAAAACAAACAATTCGTTCTTGAAACCTATGATGAAGATGATGAACGTTTTCAGGAAGCTATTGCCCAAGAAGGTCGTCTCATACCAAAAAATTTCCAAACCGATGTTGTTGTTTATAAAACAGATGGAAACAATATTACTGGAACAGAAGATCGTGAAAAATACAAGGAATACGATATTCGTATGAATCACCCGCTCAAGTTTAATGGATATTCCTTGTATCAATCGGGGTATCAGTTGAATAAATTTGCTGAAATCACATTTAGTATCTATGAAGAAAATGATACAGATGCCAAACCGTTAGACCAATTTACGGTTGATCTATCAGATCCAAAAAGTGAATATGAACTAGAAAACGGCTTCCATGTGGAGATATTGCAATATTATCCGGATTATTATTTGGATGATGGTGAACCTGCTTCAAAAACCGATGATCCAAATAATCCTGCTTTTGTTTTTAAAGTTGTGCCGCCTGAAAATAAAGAACCGGAAACAAGCTTTGTCGGCGATGTCATTCGTGTGGCAGAAGAAATTGGTATCGATCCAGAAAATCAAGAATTGGCACCTATGAGCAATGTTTTAGGGCAATTTGCCACAAACATTAGTGCAACAGAAGATAATAAATATCGCGTCAGTATTGAGGATATTGAATTCAAAAAAACAAGTGGTATAACCGTGCGCCGTGATTACACGCTACCTCTGTTTGGATTAGGAGCGATCATCTTTATGATCGGTGTTGTCCAAGGAATGTATTGGCAACATCGTCGCATATGGATCAGACCGAAAGATGAAGGAATTATGCTTGCCGCGCATACAAACAAAAATTGGTTCGGCTTAAGAAAAGATATTGAAAAAGCTATTGCTGAAACGAGGATTAATATGGTGGAAGATCAGCAGGAATTGGATAGTTAAACTAGAATAAAAAAGGAGAATCGCTATGGATCATTTGCTCAGTATAAGCAGTAGCGCACTGTATACAGCTTTTATCTTGTATCTTATTGCCACTTTCTTTTTTGGTGCAACTATAAAAGATAAAAAGAGCACAAAAAAGTCAAAAGCGGCTACGATCGGTATTACGATTACAATCATCGGTGTGATGGCACAACTCGTTTATGTTGTGACGCGTTGGATTGCAAGTGGCCACGCTCCTGTGAGCAATATGTTTGAATTTGTCACATTTTTCGGGATGTGTCTGGTCATTGCGTTTGTCATCCTTTATTTTATTTATCGCATCACCGTTCTAGGGTTATTTGCCTTGCCGATCGCCATGATTATGATTGCCTATGCCAGCATGTTTCCAACCGAGATTGCGCCGTTGGTTCCATCTTTGAAAAGTCATTGGCTCTATATTCATGTGACAACAGTATCGCTCGGCAACGCCATTTTAGCGATCAGTTTCGTATCCGCTTTGATATATTTGATCAGGCAAATCGACCAATCGGACAAAAACAAGCGTAACGCATGGCTGGAAGTTGTATTATATGTCTTGTTCTTATTTATTGGCTTTATCGTCATAACGAGTGTATTTAATGCAGCAGGTTATGCAGCTGATTTCAAGTATTCAGAAAATGGCAAAATGGTATCTACAACCTACCATTTACCCGCTATTGCCGGACCACACGACGGCGAATTGTTGACAGAAGGAAAAATGGAACCATTGTTTGAAACACCTGGTTGGATGCAAGGCCAAGATGCAGGCCGGAAATTTAACACGATTGTATGGTCGTTTTTAATCGGGACAGTTATATACGGAATGGTGCGTCTCGTTTTACGAAAAAGGCTTGGGGCATTTATTCAACCGTATTTGAGAAAAACAAACCCGGATCTGCTGGATGAAATTACGTACCGCGCGGTTGCCATTGGTTTTCCTGTATTCACTCTTGGTGGCTTGATTTTCGCTGCTATTTGGGCACAAATCGCTTGGGATCGATTTTGGGGCTGGGATCCTAAAGAGGTTTGGGCATTGATAACTTGGTTTTTCTATGCTGCCTTTTTACATTTGCGACTTTCTCGAGGCTGGCATGGTGAAAAATCGGCTTGGTTAGCCGTTATCGGTTTTGCCATTATTATGTTTAATCTTATTGCGGTCAATTTAATCTTAGCTGGTTTGCATTCGTACGCTTAATGACGGTGCGGATGATAGTTCTTTCTTATACCTTCTCAAGCATTTCATATATACTGTAATATAGGTGGTATACGGGAAGGGGGATTCTATATGGATGAAAATATAAGCATACTCGTTGTCGATGATGAAGATCGTATTCGCCGCTTGCTTCGCATGTATTTAGAGCGAGAAAACTATAAAGTAGAGGAAGCCCGAGACGGTTATGAAGCGCTTGAATTAGCACTAAATAACGACTACCATACCATTTTATTGGATATTATGATGCCGGAAATGGATGGTATAGATGTATGTAAAGAATTAAGAAAAGTAAAGGACACACCGGTTATTATGCTAACAGCAAAAGGAGAGGAGGCTAATCGTGTACAAGGCTTCGAAGTGGGAGCCGATGATTACATTGTAAAACCATTTAGCCCAAGGGAAGTCGTTCTCCGCGTAAAAGCTGTTTTACGACGAGCCGCTACTCCCGGCATGTCTGGGGATACAACACCGCCTAAGGATGTACTTGTATATCCTCATTTAACCATTGATCGTGATGCGCATAGGGTGACTGCTGACGGTAATGAAGTGAATTTAACACCAAAGGAGTACGAACTCCTCTGTTTTCTCGCAAAATCACCTGACAAAGTCTTTCATCGCGAAGAATTATTAAAAGAAGTTTGGCATTATGAGTTTTTTGGAGACTTACGAACAGTTGATACACATGTCAAACGTCTTCGAGAAAAACTTAGCAACGTTTCCAAGGAAGCAGCCAAAATGATTGTGACTGTTTGGGGCGTAGGCTATAAATTTGAGGTAGATGATGCATAATGTTCTGGCGTAGCGTTGTGGGCAAACTAGCAATAACGATTTTATTGCTAGTTTCTTTTGTGCTATTCATATTAACTATTTTGCTCTTAGAGTTTTTTGAAACATTCCATATTGAAGAAGCCGAACGAGAAATGATGGAAACGGCTACAAAAATATCTATGATGGTTCGTGAATATGATGATCAAACCATGCTCCTTGAATCCATTGAACAATTGAAAGAACCATCGAGCCGGGTACAAATATATTTTGGCAATGACTCTGTTTGGATGTCAGATAGTACTGATAAACAGCTGCTTGACTTAGAAAGCGATTGGATTGACGCAGAGGCTGACTTACAAAAAGTTTTGACGGAAAATGAAAATGTGAAAAAACAAATGCTTTTGCCAAATACGGATATGGAAGTCATGATTGTTGGAACACCAATTCCTAGTGTGGATGGGGCGGTTTTTGTCTATCAATCTTTAGAGGTTGTCGAACAAACGAAAGCGGAGACAACGAAGATTATTTTTCTCGCCGCAGGCATTGCGATCATACTTACAACGATCTTTGCCTTCTTCTTGTCAACTCGCATTACATCGCCTTTGATCAAAATGCGCGAAGCTGCGTTTGATTTAACAAAAGGTGAATTCAATACGAAAGTACCGATATTGACCAACGATGAAATTGGCGGTTTGGCGATGGCTTTTAACCGTATGGGAAGGCAATTAAAGTTTCATATCAATGCTTTGAGACAGGAAAAAGAGCAAATGTCAAGCATTATTAGTTCAATGGCTGACGGCGTCATGACTCTTAATCGGAACGGAGATATTATTGTCACAAATCCGCCGGCCGATCAATTTATTGACCATTGGTATTTTGTTAATGATATTAAAGAAAATGATAAAAATAAAAAATTGCCATCAGAATTAAATGAAATTTTACAAGCTGTCATTGACAATGAAACCGAAGAGCTAAGAGAAATCAGTTTACAGGGACGAACTTGGGTGATGATTATGACACCTTTGTACGATCAGGCGTATGTGCGCGGGGCTGTTGCGGTTATTCGGGATATGACAGAAGAACGTCGGTTGGATAAACTGAGAAAGGATTTTATTGCTAATGTGTCCCATGAATTAAGAACGCCGATATCGATGCTTCAAGGCTATAGTGAGGCTATCGTCGATGATGTTGCAGAGAGTAAAGAAGAGAAAAATGAACTAGCCGAAATTATCCATGAAGAATCCATGCGCATGGGCAGACTCGTCAATGAATTGTTAGATCTCGCTCGCATGGAAGCGGGTCATTTAGAGTTGAAGCGAGAGGCTGTTGATATTGAAATGTTTGTTGATCGCATCATCAATAAATTCTACGGAATGGCGAATGAAAACGACATCGACCTAACGCTTACAAAACGGATTTCTGTTAAAACAGTCGAGATGGATCCCGATAGGATTGAACAAGTTTTGACTAATTTGATTGACAACGCCATCCGGCATACGAAAGAAAAAGGAAATGTTCATGTTATTGTTGATACAAACGACGATGAATTATCCATTTCAGTTGTGGATAACGGCAGCGGTATCCCTGAAGAGGATTTGCCATTTGTATTTGAACGATTTTATAAAGCAGATAAATCCCGTAAGCGAACGACGAAGAAAAAGGGAACGGGATTAGGACTTTCCATCGCTAAAAATCTTGTGGAAGCTCACAACGGGCACATATCGGTAAAAAGTAAGCTAAAAGAAGGTACGACGTTTACATTCCGAATTCCCACAGATGCAAAGTAAGATAACACATGAATCGTTCGAAACCATCTTCATCATTATGTTGTTTCAATGCGTCATGTTTACAAATATTCAGTCGGTTATTATCCACTCACTTGCGGAAACGACATGGACCGGCAATTTTCTTGATCAACAGGAGTTGGATCCGTCTCCTAAAAGACGATATAAAACGAAGCCCTTAGCAAATGACTATAGGCTTCGTTTTTGTTTATACTGGAGTTTTATATCTTCGTCACTTTCTGCATATGTTAGAATAATGATACAAGCCCGACTACTGACATGAATGGAAGCTGTGGTATGAAAATGATGTTTGATGAGATATACGACAAATATCCCAAGATTAATATCAATTTGTCTTTTACATGCGTTTAAAGGAAAGTATGGAAAAACTTATTTATGATTATTAAACGGCTGGTTTGCAATTTTAATTGAACCGGTTGGACACTCTTCATAGGCATCGAACAGGTCATCTATGAACTCCTCAGGCACTTGTGTATGTCCCATATTATTGTCTAGTAAAGAAAATGATAATCCTTCGTCATCATAATCAAACAAATCCGGTGCGGCAATTCCGCATGCTCCACATGCTATACACGTATTTTTGTCAACAATCGTATACTTTGGCATCGTTATTCCCCTTTATGTATAAAGTTTTTAAGTATTTGTGAGCCAATGTACTATTCGATATATGTTAAGATAAAGATATTTACAATACTAACTTATTGTGGATTATAAAATAATTTGTGTTATTTTTATAGGGGGATCTCCTGTGCTGTTAAAGACAATCATCGTCACGTGTTGTTTGCAGATGCAGAAGAGTCGAACCATCTCCGCCATTTATCATCTTCTTAAAGGTAAACGATCGATTCAAACATTTCAAGACGCGCATATTTTTCAGTTAACGTGCTATTTTGGTATTTGTAAATCACTGAAAAAGCAAACATTTAACAAGCATGTGAACGATTTAGTAAAGATGAATATAGTTGTTTTGAACAAGGATTCGAGTTTTTATGTGAGAGATCAGGCAGCCGATTCGTTTAAAAAAAAGCATCATTTTTTTCCGCTTAATTATTTTAATGGTTTACGTTATGCCAATACAACAGACACATTTTTTTACCGTTTAGTGTTGTTGGTTCAAACGTTAGCGAATAGCCAAATGAATCACTTTTCATTCATTCCGGTTGTTGATGATCGGAAAATTACCAGCTGGGTTAAAACATTTTACAAAAGAACAGCATCCAAACATGATATGCTAATGAATCGTCTTTATTTAGAATTAAAAGATGTGTTGAGTCAATTGTCCGACCGAGATGCTGATGTTTTTGTACAGCGGCTAAGCGGGTACAACAATTACGGTAAAAGCATCGGACAGCTTGCAGCAGCATACAACATTGACCAAACAGATGTGATAATCTTAATGAACGGTATCTGCCATCGGTTGCTTGATATTATTCATTATGATAAAAAAAGATATAAAACACTCTATACATTGGTAGAAGACATATCTCCTCCTGTATTCATCACCGACTCAGCTCAAAAAACAAAACGATTAATCTTACATAATTATACGATTGAGGATGTGGCGAAATATAGAAACTTAAAAATAAATACAATTTATGATCATATTGTGGAATGGGCCTTGAATGATAACCAATTCCCGATTGAAAATTATGTGACAGACGCAGATAGGAAAGCCATTATACGAGCGATCCAAAAGGCACAATCGTTTAAATTAAAAGATATTAAACAATTGGTTCATGATGATATCACATATTTTCAAATCAGGCTTGTTATCGCTGTAACTAAAGGGAAGATAGGTTCGGGTGATATGTATGGTGGTAAATATTGATTTAGAAAAACAGCTGCGAAAATACTTTAAATTAACTACTTTTCGCCCAGGGCAAAAAGAAATCATCCAGGATGTTTTGGATGGAAAAGACGTCTTAGGTGTTTTGCCAACAGGATCAGGTAAATCGCTTTGTTATCAATTGCCAGCGCGTGTAATGGACGGACTAACTATCGTTGTTTCACCATTGATATCATTGATGATGGACCAAGTTAAACAGTTGAAAGCACGTCAATTTAAAGACGTTGTTGCGATAAATAGTTTTATGACATATGAAGAAAAGCAATCCGTCTTCTGCCAGCTGCATCTATATAAATTGATTTATGTATCTCCGGAACAGCTTCAGCAACGCGAATTTATTTCCTTATTGCAAAAACAAAATATCAGTTTGTTTGTTATCGATGAAGCCCATTGTATTTCCCAGTGGGGGCATGAATTTCGGCCTGATTATTCAAGGTTAGATGCAATCATCGACAGGTTGAATGACCCACCTGTTCTCGCATTGAGTGCAACCGCCACTGAAGATGTTCAGGAAGACATTGCCATTTCCTTGAACAGACCGCATATGGTTAAACATGTCTACCCGACGGACCGGAATAACATTACGTTTTGTATTAAACAGGTAAACGATGATCAGGAAAAAATGCACATTTTGAAGAACATTTTATCAAAGTATAAAGTTCCCGTGATTATTTATTTTTCCAGCAGGCAAGCAACTGAGAAGGTAACGAGAATCTTAGCGTCATCTCTACCTGATAAAAGCATTGCAAGTTATCATGGGGGAATGGATCAAATGGAAAGAACGGTCATTCAACAGCAATTCATGAATGATCAAATAGATGTTATCTGCAGCACGAGCGCTTTTGGTATGGGGATTGACAAACCTAATATCCGCCTTGTTATTCATTATCATTTTCCATTGCAATTAGAAGACTACATCCAGGAGGTCGGCAGGGCTGGACGCGACGGAAAGTCAAGTGTCAGCCTTTTGTTATATGCTAAAAAAGATGAAGCCATCCCACTTTCATTAATTCATAAACAACTACCAACAACCGATGAATTGTTAACTGTTTTTAACAAATTGTATCAACTCTACCAGAGACAATCATCCATACCGAAAAAAGAAGAGGACGCTGCAGCGTTATTTGATTTGGAAGAAATACAATGGCGATTTCTACACTTCCAGCTAGAATGTCACGGTATCCTTAGAGACACAAGTATTGTTTATCATGCGAGAAATTGGGAAAAGGCGTACGACAGTTTATGCAATCTCATTGAACAACGCCTCAACATTAAAAAAAGTAAGTTACACGATATAATTCGTTGGATCAATGACACAGAATGTCTCCGTAAACAATTGTATAGAAAATTCCAAAACACGTATTCTAAACCCATTTTTTCCTGCTGTTCTAATTGTGGATTCAATTTTGCAGAATGGCAGCCGGATTCTGCAAACAAAACATATAAACAGGAGACGTGGCAACGAAGATTGAAACATATTTTTCATCCTGGTGATCATAATGAAAAAGCAGAGTGACCTTATTAAACAACTGTCAGATAAGGAGCTGAACACACATTTATATGTCACGCAATTGTTGTTACTTGTTTTAAGTGTGCTTTTAAGCTTCTTCCTGTTCGATGATCTATCTGAATGGGGACATTATTTTGCTTGGGATATACAAGCCATTTGTTATTATGGTATTATTCCAGGTTTCATCATCGTTGCAGTGGATATCGTATTTATGCTCGTTTTTCCAAGTCGGTTTTATGATGATGGGGGTATCAACAAACGAATTTTTTCTAATCGTTCTGTTGGCAATATTGCTCTGTTAGCGATGTTAGTTGCTGTGGCTGAAGAATTGTTGTTCAGGGGTGTTATTCAAACAATCTTTGGCTATGTAGTGGCGAGTGCTTTATTTGCGGTTGTACATATTCGTTACTTGAAAAAAGTTGTTTTATTTATATTGATCCTATTTGTTAGTTTTTACATTGGCTACTTATTCGAGCTTACGGAAAATTTACTCGTAACGATAACGGCGCATTTTGTCATTGATTTTACTATGGGGATATTGATTCGATTCTACAAGTGAGGTGGCTACTCATGAAAAGAAACAATGATCAAAAAGCGGATTTACGGGCAATTCTTGATGATATTCAAGAAGTGGAAAAGGAACAATCGAAAACCGATGATATGGATGCGCAGCCACAAGACGATATTGACATCTTAAATTTGCCACCAAGAAAGGAAGTTCATCGGCAAAACAAACTAACCAAATTTAAAATAAAACGCCCATTGATCCGCTTTATAGGTGTTGTGCTTATTTTGCTTATCATGTTTGTGTTGGCTTTATATGTGACAGGTTTAGACGTATTGAACGAAAAACATTAGAAGGTACCGTGTAATACGACGATACCTTCACATGGTCGTTCATACTCTGTTCCAAAAACGTTGTTGGGCTATAGCCCAGACGAATTCATTAGCAAAATCCGGGTTGTTTGAAGCAAAAACAACACCTGCGCAATTGTTTTGTTCTGATATTTTGATAAACGGTTCACCTGTTGTTGCGATTCCAATCGGTTTATAATATTTGTATGCCTGGCTGACGAAGTGCATGACATTTTGTTTGAACGCTGCATCATGTTCTACTTTCCCACCAACGACATAGATCGAGTCATAAAGAACCGGATAGGTTGCAACAAATGTTTTGTTTACTTCAATTGTTGTTCCATCGGATCCTGTCACTGCTCCGAGATTTTCGCTGATAACATCTATGAATACACCGTTTTGTTTCAATATATCCATCACATGTCGTACTTCGGCACCATTAAATCCATCGCTGATTAATATGCCGACTTTTTGTGTATATGCATAGTGTGGTGTATTCGCTTCGCTAAGAACCGGGGAACTAGCTGTAACTGGAACGTGCGATCCCTTAGGCGGATTAACACCAATGTTTTCAGCTATAGCGGTTGCCATTGCTTTATCTACATTGGCAAACATGTCAACAACTTGTTGTCGAACAGATTTACTTTTTACATAGGCAAGGTGATAGTTGAACGTTTCCACGATGTGTTGTTTCTCAACAGGTGACATACTATTCCAGAACAATCTTGGTTGTGAAAAATAATCATAAAATGATTGACTTGGTCGTTCTCTTGTTTTGTGTCCTGTGACTTTTTCTGGATAATGGGCATATCCCCCTTTTTCAGGCGGCGTCTCTGCCGGTGTGTTATCCGCCAGTGAATTTTTATGATAGTTGACAGAATCTACATCGATCCGATGCCTAACATCGCTTTGTCGTTGATTAGTGTTCTTTTCAACAATCGGTTGATTGACCGGAATGTTGTTTATATTTCCCGTACCTAAACGGTGGTAATCCGTATCTCTGTAAGCAAACGATCGGCCTTGCAAGACGGGGTCATTAGTGAAATCGATACCTGGAACAACCGTAGACGGATCAAATGAAACTTGTTCCTCTTCCGCAAAGTGATTATCTACAAGCCGATTCAACGTCATTTTACCAATAATGTCTACAGGTATTATTTCCTCTGGCCATAGTTTTGTATCATCGAGGATGTCAAAGTCATAGTTGAATTCGTCTTCTTCTGGAATCAGCTGTACGCCTAATTCATATTCTGGATAGGCCCCGCACTCAATGGCTTCGTGTAAATCCCGGCGGTGGAAATCCGGATCAACTCCACCGATAATATTCGCCTCATCTAATAACAACGAGTGAACACCGAGCACGGGTTTCCATACAAACCGGACAAAGGTTGATTGACCTTGCGCATTGATAAATCGAAATGTATTAACCGGCCAAGCTTCCATCATGCGCCAGCTTTTCGGACGACCTCGGCCGGACATAAGCCACATGATAAAATGCGCAATTTCCTGGTTATTGGCGACATAATCCCAAGCATTATCATGTGCGACAGTCGCCTGTGGTACGTCTGTTCTTGGATTTGGTTTTACGGCATGAACAAAATCGGCAAATTTCATCGCATCCATTACAGAGAAGACAGCAAATGAGAGAGCTAGATTATCGTAATTTCCTTCCTGTGTGTAAAACTTTGTGGCAAACCCTCGAATATCAATGGCCGTATCCTTGGAACCTTTACTTCCGATGAAATTTGAAAAGCGGACAAAAACAGGCGTTTTGGTACCGGGTTCTTGTAGAAAATGAGCTTTTGTGACATGCTGCATAGATTTATATAGTTCAAATTCACCATAGGCTCCGTCACCTCTTGCATGCACTACTTTTTCTGGAATTCTTTCGCGGTTGAAATGCGATTGTTTTTTATAAAAATGAGAGTCTTGGAGTAAAGTTGGTCCACGTTTCCCACCCCTCAATGACCATCTGTCATTGGAAATTTTTAATCCGGCATCACTCGTTAATTTTTTGCCTGGGCCTGTGTTTTTGGCACGATATTGTTCAAGTTGTTCATTTTTACGGTTGTTGTGGGAACTTTTGTTGTGCCTTGATTCATCCATGGAATCACCTTTCTTTCATAAATTTCTTGACTCCATTTATATACATATGCCCATTTTCAAAAAAGGTGATAATATCAATCACAATAACAAATTGCATTATTTATTACGCATTAGGTGAAGATTCGCCACTTTTTTAAGTATCCAGGAAAAATGATTTAATTTTATTGCATATTTATTATGAACGTGTATACTAATCTCTGAGTACATCTATATTTTGATAACCTAGGAGGTAAGTTCATGGTAGCCGATCAAGCAGATTCAACCCAAGAAAAGAATGAAAAAATGGATTTGTTGCATTCTACACGAACTGTTATTAAAAATGCCTTGGAAAAATTGGGTTATCCTGATGAAGTGTATGACTTAATGAAAGAGCCTATACGCATGATGACTGTTCGAATCCCGGTCCGCATGGATGACGGATCTGTAAAGGTTTTTACCGGATATCGCGCGCAGCACAACGATGCCGTTGGACCTACAAAAGGAGGCGTTAGATTTCATCCGAATGTCACAGAAACTGAAGTAAAAGCGCTTTCCATTTGGATGACTTTAAAGGCAGGTATTGTCGGTCTCCCATACGGTGGTGGTAAAGGCGGTATTGTCTGCGATCCCCGAGAAATGTCATTTCGCGAACTTGAAGGGTTAAGCAGAGGGTATGTTCGCGCCATTAGCCAAATCGTCGGTCCTACAAAAGATATACCTGCACCGGATGTCTTTACGAATTCACAAATTATGGCATGGATGATGGATGAGTACAGCCGTATTGATGAATACAATAATCCTGGCTTTATCACTGGAAAACCATTAGTTTTAGGTGGATCGCACGGGCGTGAATCAGCAACTGCCAAAGGTGTCACCATTTGCATTAATGAAGCAGCGAAGAAAAAAGGAATCGATCTTAAAGGAGCGCGAGTGATTGTACAAGGATTCGGAAATGCTGGCAGTTTCCTGTCAAAATTCCTCTACGATGCTGGAGCGAAAGTAATCGGAATTTCCGATGCCTACGGGGCTCTTTATGATCCCGACGGACTTGATATTGATTATTTGTTAGATAGAAGAGACAGTTTCGGTACCGTGACAACCTTGTTTAACAATACGATTACAAATCAAGAGCTGCTTGAACGTGAATGCGATATACTAGTTCCAGCAGCAGTGGAAAATCAAATCACAAAAGACAATGCCCATAATATAAAAGCAAGCATTGTCGTTGAAGCGGCTAACGGGCCGACGACTATGGAGGCAACACAAATCTTAACAGATAGAGGGATTCTTTTAGTTCCTGATGTTATGGCCTCTGCCGGCGGGGTCACCGTATCATACTTCGAATGGGTGCAAAATAACCAAGGTTATTACTGGGCAGAAGAGGAAATAGATAAAAAGCTTCATGAAATCATGATTAGATCTTTTAATAATATTTATGAAACAGCCCAGACAAGACGGGTTGACATGCGTTTAGCAGCCTATATGGTCGGTGTAAGAAAAATGGCTGAAGCAGCTCGCTTCCGCGGTTGGGTATAG
This sequence comes from Bacillota bacterium, assembly GCA_035301265.1. Classification (GTDB taxonomy): domain Bacteria; phylum Bacillota; class Bacilli; order Bacillales; family Amphibacillaceae; genus DATGUP01. The sequence goes on along the minus strand of DATGUP010000003.1, from coordinate 382,754 downwards.
ATAAAAAAGCACACCGCATGACGTAAAAACTCTTATCATGTATAGTTAGATAAGAGTTTTTTTTTTGCATGGAAAATGTCAAAAAGGAAGTGGATGTAGGATGCAAAAGGAGAAAGTTATAATTGTCGGAGGAGGACCGTGCGGCATGTCATGCGCGATTGAATTAAAAAAGCACGGTGTAGATCCGTTGATTATTGAAAAAGCTAATGTCGTCAACTCAATCTACAATTTTCCGACACATCAAACCTTTTTTAGTTCAAGCGATAAATTGGAGATCGGCGGTGTACCTTTTATTACTGAAAAACAGAAACCCGTTCGAAATCAAGCATTATCTTATTACCGAACCGTTGCTGATCGTAAAAAGCTTCGCATTAATACATTTGAAAAAGTTATTGATGTCCACGGAAGCCTCGGTGCATTTACAGTTACAACAGAAACGTCAACAAAACAGCATATGTATCAAGCCGAATTTGTTATAATAGCTACAGGTTACTATGATCAGCCTAATATGATGAATATTCCTGGTGAAGAATTGCCGAAAGTTATGCACTATTTCAAAGAAGCTCATCCTTATTTCAAAAAAAATGTTGTCATCATCGGAGGCAAAAATTCAGCTGTTGATGCAACACTTGAACTGCATAAAGCGGGCGCAAATATTACCGTCCTGTACCGGGGCAGTGAATATTCTCCCAGCATTAAACCATGGATATTGCCTGAATTTGATTCATTGATTCGAAAAGGCATTGTACAGATGGAATTTAATGCGCATGTCACACGCATTACGAATGACAGTGTTTATTATGAAGTAAATGGAACCGAAAAAAAGATCCAAAACGATTTTGTTTTTGCTATGACAGGATATAAACCAGATATTCACTTTCTTAAACATTTAGGTATTCGAATTGATGAAAAAAGTGGAAAACCGGATTATTCTGAAGAAACAATGGAAACAAACAAACCAGGTATATTTGTAGCCGGTGTTGTTGCTGCTGGATATAACAACAATGAAATTTTTATAGAAAACGGACGTTTTCACGGCGAAATAATTGCTCAAGCTATTGCCGAATACACACGCATATCATAAAATGAACTTACTATAGACGGCGTTTTTGTGAAAAACAGTGCTCTCGTTTTCTATTTTCCTTCCTCATCATGATACCGATAAGGAGGGTAAATGGAAGCGAGAGCTTTTGTTTTGTCAAAAAAATTGTTTTTTCTCCTCTTACACCAATGTTTTTATTGAAAAATTGCACTACTAAGCGATGTGAAAAATAGAGAATGATTCACATCGATTGAATGGTTTTAATCCTTCCTTTGCTCATTTGCTGTAAAGGGCTTTATGTTGTTTTAGTTGTATAAAAAGGAAAATAGGTCAAAAAATAGACAACACGGACTACGAAAAAGGTAGGAGGAAGATCGCATGTCTTATAGGTTAAAACCGTTCGTTTTGTTTATTTTTATAGGCATACTATTCATCAGCTTTCCGTGGTCAAACACACAAAGAACAGTAAAAGCGTTCAGTGATCAAGTCATACAGCAAGGTGCGGAAGGGGATGATGTAATCGAACTGCAAGCGAGGTTACAATATTTAGGTTTTTACAATGGAAAAATTGATGGTGTGTTTGGATGGGGAACTTACTGGGCACTAAGAAATTTTCAATATGAATTTGGCCTTGACGTAGATGGATTAGCAGGTGCAGGGACAAAGCAAAAGCTGGTAAAAGCGAGTCAATATGACAAACAGTTTGTCAAAGAGCAAATTCGAAAGGGCAATGACTTTAATTATTATGGAGGAATGGATAATAATCAACAAACGTCGGAAAATGAAGATGATCAAGATACGGCATCTTCTAGTACAACTGCTTCTGTCAATGTTCCACAAGGATATTCCCAAAACGACATCACATTGATGGCAAATGCTGTTCATGGTGAAGCACGCGGTGAACCTTATGTAGGCAAAGTAGCGGTCGCTGCCGTCATTCTGAACAGGGTTGAAAGTTCCACATTTCCGAATACCATTTCGGGCGTTATTTTCGAGCCACGTGCGTTCACAGCTGTATCCGATGGACAAATTTGGCTTACACCTGATGAATCCGCAAGGAAAGCGGCACTCGATGCTATAAACGGATGGGATCCAACCGGTAATGCTCTTTATTATTTTAATCCGGAAACAGCTACATCAAGTTGGATTTGGTCAAGACCACAAATAAAAAAAATCGGCAAACATATATTTTGCAAATAGAAAGGCGTGATGATCATGGTTCGTTGGATTTTAATTGCAGCTCTTACCCTCGGTTTTATTGGAACAGCTTTTTGGGGTTACAAGGAACATCAGGACAAAAATGCTGTATTAATTCAAGCTGAAAATACGTATCAACGGTCGTTTCACAATTTAACGTACCATATCGATTTATTACATGATAAAATCGGCACCGCACTGGCTATGAATTCCAAAGACAAGCTATCTCCACAAATGGTTGAAATATGGCGTTTAACTTCTGAAGCGTTATCAGATGTGGGCCAATTACCCCTTTCTCTGCTTCCGTTTAATAAAACAGAAGAATTTCTAGCTAACATAGGTGAGTTTACTTATAGAACCGCCGTACGAGATCTGGATAAGGAGCCGCTATCTGACAAAGAAATTGAAACGTTAGAAAATCTTTACGATCAATCTGAGGAGATCAAGGATGAATTACGACAAGTTCAACATACCGTTTTAGATGATAATTTACGTTGGATGGATGTTCAGCTTGCGCTAGCCACTCAGGATGAACCTGCTGATAATACGATTATAGACGGTTTTAAAACGGTGGAAAATACTGTCGATGAATTTACAGAAAGCGACGTTCAATCCTTTTCGACTACTGTTGATACAAAAGAACATGCTTATCAACATTTATCCGGAGACAAAATTGACAAACAACAGGCATTGGCAGATAGTCAAGACATATTTCAAGTTGACCATTCAGAACAAATCGATATTGCTCAAAGTGGTAAGGGGGCGGATGTACCGATTTACAGTATGTCTTATCAAGGGGATGACAAAAACGCGCATATGGATATGACGGTGCAAGGAGGGCATCCGATAACTCTCCTAGTTGATAGGCCAATAAACGAACAAAAGATAAGTTTACACAAAGGAGCCGAAAAAGCGAAGGCATATTTAGAAAAGTTCGGGTTTAACGATATGTCTCTTTTTGCGAGCAGTCAATATGACAATGTTGGAGTTTATTCCTTCCTTTATCAACAGGGAGACACTCGAGTGCATTCCGATGCTGTAGAAGTGAAGGTCGCCCTAGATAATGGCGATATACTCGGTTTTACAGCGAGAAACTATTTTATGAATCATAAGGAAAGGGATATTCCTAAAGCTGATTTGTCCTCTGAAGAAGCAAAGGAGGAAGTAAATGACAGTGTAGACATACAAGAAGAATATCAGGCTGTTATTGATAATGATTTTGGTGAGGAAGTTTTAGTCTACGAATTTATTGGCACGATGGGAGGCGATACGTACCGAATTTTTATCAACGCAATGGATGGTTCAGAAGAAAAAGTTGAAAAGTTAAATGATTCAGAAACAGACTATGCTAGTATGACGTAATGAAAGGTTAAAACCTTTCTCTTTTTTTACTTTTCTGCAATAATGGTCATAGGGAGCGCATGAAAAGAAATTGCAAGGGGAGGGGGAATTATGGAAATAGGGAAAACGCTTCATTTAGAACTGTATAATCAAGTCAAACATATGACAGAAAAATATCGATCTCAAGTAGTCGAAATGCATGATGATTATTTATTTATTGACTATCCTATAAATGAGCGGACAAATAAAGCAACCTACCTCCACACAGGCACCCCTTTAAAGGTGAATTATATCGGTCAAGATGGATCCGTGTATTCGTTTCAAACTACAGTTACCACGCGAACGAAACGAACCGTTCCAGTCCTTGTTATTGATTTTCCAAAAGAAGATAAAATCAAGCGCATTCAGCGTCGGGAATACGTTCGCATACAGACTGCGGTCGATGTGGCTGTACATTTTGAAAAAGCATGCAAAGAGCCGTTTACAACGGTTACCAAAGATATTAGTGGAGGCGGTTTGTCAATCTTTATACCCGATTCTAATCATTTGGCACAAGGGGATCTCTTGAATGTGTGGATTGTTTTACCTATGCAGTCAGGATCATATCATTACGTCGAGGCTAAGACAGAAGTCATTCGCACAAAATTATCTGAGCATGCTGTTCCTACTGCCTCAATTAAATTTATATCGATCACAAACACCCATCGAGAAAAAATTATCCGGTATTGTTTTGAAAAGCAATGGGAAGCAAGACAAAAAGAACTTATGTAATCGTTTTTTAGCTTATCTTTAAACAAAATGGACGTTTTTTTTCCAACTGTGTTATCATTAATGTAGTTTCTTTAGTATTAACCGGATGACTTTGATGGATTAAAATGAGAGGAATGAACAGCAATGAAAGACAACCTAATAGCGATAGCCATCGATGGCCCAGCTGCTGCAGGAAAAAGCACCGTCGCAAAAATCGTTGCTAACAAACTGTCCTATATCTATATTGATACAGGAGCAATGTATCGAACGTTGACATTACACGCGCTTGAAAAGAACATAGATGTACATGATGAAAACAAACTTGCCAAACTCCTCATACAATCCGATATCCAATTAGAACACAAAAATGACGGCCAGCATGTTTTTTTAAACGGAAAGGATGTAACGTTCGAGATAAGATCAGAAAAGGTATCGAACACTGTCTCGTATGTCGCTGAGCATCCTAAAGTTAGAAAGGAAATGCTAAAAAGACAACAGCATTTTGCCAAAGAACGTGGGGTCGTTATGGATGGGCGTGACATTGGTACGCATGTGATTCCAGATGCAGAGGTTAAGATCTTCCTTGTCGCTACGGCAGAAGAACGTGCTAGGCGACGCCATGAAGAAAATATAGCCAAAGGTATAGCGTCGGATTTGGAAACGTTGAAAAAAGAAATTGAACAAAGAGATCAGATCGATATGAAACGTCATATTGCTCCGTTAGTAAAAGCAGAGGATGCCATCGAAATCGATACAACGCATTTAACTATCATTGAAGTGGCTGAGTGCATTCTCAAGTATGCAAAACAAGCTATAAGATCGGGGGAATCGTAATAACATGTCTGATTGACCTTTTGTGTTACATAAAGGAATCATAAAAATTTCATGATCGTACGATTAGGCGTTGTAATGATCTGATAAGCTTAACATTATTGCATGTATTTTTCAGAGCGAGGGAAAAGTACGAGCTGAACCGATAGACATCTACTCGATGTGCTATAAGAACCAGAACAATTGAAGAAAAAATACCGATTCCTAAAGCTAAAATTGCTTTACTTGACAAATAATACCGGATATTAGAAGTTATTAAAAAGGATTTTTATTTATAGGTGTCAAGCGCTTTTGCTGATTGGTTGTTTCTGTATTTTAAGGAGGTCTTTTTAATGTATGAACACGATAACGAGATCACTTCCCTACACGTCGGGGACATTGTTAATGGAATTGTTGTCAAAATAGAGGAAAAGCAGGTTCTTGTTGATATTGGCTATAAAACAGAGGGAATCATACCTATCAGTGAACTGTCTAATCTCCACGTAGAAAAAACAAGTGATGTCGTAAGTGAGGGTGATGAGTTAGTCCTGAAAGTTAAAAAAGCGGAAGACGATGACATCGTGCTATCGAAAAAAGCTGTTGAGGCAGATAAAGCTTGGGAAAATCTAGCTGAAAAGTTTGCCAACGACGAAGTGTTTGAAACAGAAGTTAAAGAAATTGTTAAAGGTGGTTTAGTTGTTGATGTGGGACTGCGCGGTTTTATCCCTGCATCATTGGTAGAAACATATTATGTTGAGGATTTTTCGGATTATAAAAATAAAACATTAAGGGTAAAAGTAGTCGATCTAAACAAAGAACAAAACCGTGTGATCCTTTCGCATCGAGCTGTTGTAGAAGAAGAAGCCGCAAAAAAGAAACGAGAACGGTTACAAATGCTTGAAGAAGGGCAAGTCATCGAAGGCATCGTTCAGCGCATTACAAGTTTTGGTGCATTTGTGGATTTGGGTGGCATCGACGGACTCGTACACATATCGGAATTGGCGCATGAACATGTTGAAAAAACTGAAGATGTTGTATCGGAAGGCGAGAGTATAAAAGTACAAATATTATCCATTGACCGCGATAACGAACGTATTTCCTTATCTCGTAAAAAAACGTTGCCAGGTCCGTGGGAAAACATTGAAAGTCGAGTGGCTCCGGGTGATGTTTTAGAGGGAACGGTTAAACGACTTGTTAATTTCGGTGCTTTTGTAGAAGTCTTACCCGGTGTAGAAGGACTTGTTCATATCTCACAAATTGCTAATCGACACATCGGTACACCAGAAGAAGTATTAGAAGAAGGACAAACTATAAAAGTGAAAGTGCTTGATGTGAATGAAAAAGATGAACGTATTGCATTGAGTATCAAAGAACTAGAGCATGATCAAGCAGCCGAAGTCATTAGGGAATATGCTAAGGATAGTGAACAGTCAGGTTTTCAAGTTGGCGACTTTATCGGTGATGAACTGAATAAATATAAACAATGAAATCGATAAGCTCCTTTCCAAATTGGGAAGGGGTTTTTTGTTTTAAAAAAAAGACTCTTTAGCCATAATGGCTAATGGAGGATTGGTGACATTGACAACCGGATTATTATTTTATTGGCTTGCCTGGATTTTTTGGGTTTTGACAACATTTTTTATGTCTAAGACATGGAAGCGAACATTTTTTTCATGTTGGATTTTATTAATCATTTTATGTGCAAACATATATATTGAAAATATTCATTTTCCCATATCGCTGTCGCTTTTTATTCTTTTTGTTGGGGTTGCTGTTTGGATTGCACACTTGCAGTGCTGGAGCCGTTTTTTGGTTACATCGTTTATCATCATGATCGGTTATACAGCCCTTCTTTTCTGGGAGCACAATACGCCTGTATGGCTGTTTATGCCACGAACGATTATGCTATCTATGATCAGCACACTATTCATTTCCAGTTTAGCTAAACCGTTTTTTACAAGAGTCATGATCGGTTTAATGGGAATGTCGTGCGGTGAATTGATGTACAGCTTGGTGCTGGCAGGTTATGGTTTAGAAAATACCGCGGGCGGGCTCGCTTTTCTTGATTGTGCGGTCGTTACGATTTTATGGCTGATTGGTTTGGACATTTTACAGAAAGGAAAAAAGATGTTGCAATTATCTGCAAAGCATATAGCAATGTAACTATCGCATTATCGAAACTATGTTGCTGCGCCTGGATTGTGCTATTTTTTCAAAGGCTATCGATAAGGATCAAGTTTTCAAATCCATTGTTAATACTAGTGACTTTTGCTAAAATGAATTAGCATTGAACATCTTGTTATGTTTTGTCAAAATAAAGAAAGGATGTTCCTTTCATGAGGAAATGTGATGTTGCAATTGTGGGGCGACCGAATGTAGGTAAGTCCACTATTTTTAATCGAATAGCCGGCGAAAGAATTTCCATTGTGGAGGATTCTCCGGGTATAACAAGAGATCGAATTTATGCTGAAGCCCAATGGTTAACCACGTCATTCAATATTATAGATACTGGCGGAATTGAACTGGGTGATGAACCTCTAATAACGCAGATGCGAGCACAAGCAGAAATTGCGATCGATGAAGCAGATGTCATTATATTTCTAGTTGATGGACGAGAAGGAATAACAGCAGCCGATGAAGAAATTGCTAAAATACTTTATAAAGCAAACAAGCCTGTTGTCCTTGCTGTTAATAAAATCGACAATCCAGACATGCGTGAAAGAATTTATGAATTTTATGCTCTTGGCTTTGGTGATCCATTTCCTATTTCAGGGTCCCATGGTCTTGGGTTAGGAGATTTGCTAGATGAAGTCGTCGGTCTATTTAAAGACAAAGACTTAGGCGATCATATGAATGACGATACGATTTATTTCAGTGTAATCGGTCGACCAAATACAGGAAAATCGTCTTTGGTCAATGCTATTTTAAATGAAAATCGCGTTATTGTTAGCGATATAGAGGGAACAACAAGGGATGCGGTTGATACCTATTTTGAAAAAGATGGACAATCTTATGTCATCATCGATACCGCTGGGATACGCAAACGTGGAAAAATCTATGAAGCCATTGAAAAATATAGCGTGCTGCGCGCTTTAAAAGCCATTGAACGATCGGATGTTGTTTTAGTTTTAATCGATGCTGAGACAGGGATTCGGGAACAGGACAAAAAAATCGCCGGATATGCCCATGATGCTGGACGAGCAATTGTTATAGTTGTAAATAAGTGGGATGCTGTAAAAAAAGAAAAAAGTCAAGCGATGAAAGAATTTGAGTTAAGCATACGTTCACAATTTCGGTTTCTTGAATATGCACCGATCGTTTTTTTATCCGCAAAAACAAAAAAGCGCCTTCACACGTTAATACCTGCTATTGAACTGGCGAGTGAAAATCATGCAAAACGCATCCCAACAAACATATTGAACGATGTCATTATGGATGCTCTTGCCATGAATCCAAATCCGACTGTCAAAGGGAAAAAGCTAAAGGTTCTTTATGCAACACAAGTCGCTGTTAAACCACCAAGTATTGTTGTATTTGTTAATGATCCCGAACTGATGCATTTTTCGTATCAACGATTTCTTGAAAATAAAATAAGAGAGGCCTTTGGTTTTGTAGGAACACCGATTAAAATATTAGCAAGGAAAAGACACTAAGGGGGAAATAAACATGGCGAAAGTCGCTGTATTAGGGGCAGGAAGTTGGGGGAGTGCTTTAAGTATAGTATTGGCCGATAATGGTCATGATGTTCGTCTATGGACGTATCGTAAGGAGCAAGCCGAAATGATTAACACAGCGCATAAAAATGAAAAATATTTAGATGTCCCGCTCCCGAAGCAAATCCGAGCTTTCTACCGTTTGGAAGAGGCTCTTAAAGACGTATCTTTCATCGTCATGGTTGTCCCGACAAAAGCCATTCGTGACGTATGCATACAAATGAATCCATATGTCAATCCATCCCAGACGATTATCCATGCGACTAAAGGTATAGAACCCGGTTCATTAAAACGCGTATCACAGATGATTGGGGAAGAACTTAATACATATCATGAAAACGATGTTGTTGTACTATCTGGCCCGAGTCATGCTGAGGAAGTGGCTAAAAGACAGCCAACAACAGTAACGGTTTCATCTGTTAATGAAAATCATGCCGAACGTGCACAAGATTTATTCATAAACGAATCTTTTCGTGTTTACACAAGTACAGATACGGTCGGTATTGAACTCGGGGGCGCACTAAAAAATATCATCGCACTTGGGGCAGGTATATCAGATGGTCTTGGCTATGGAGACAATGCTAAAGCAGCTCTTATGACAAGGGGACTTGCAGAAATAGCTCGTTTAGGAACATCATTAGGTGCTAATCCACTGACATTTTTGGGGCTCCCCGGAGTCGGTGATTTAATGGTGACCTGCACAAGTAACCATAGTCGCAATTGGCAGGCTGGTCATCTTTTGGGCAAAGGAAAAAAATTGGACGATGTTCTAAATCAGATGGGCATGGTTGTTGAAGGAGCTAGAACAGTAAAGGCTGCTTATCAGTTTGCTAAGAAACAAAATATCGAAATGCCGATAACAACCGGCATTTACCAAATACTATATGAAAACGTTGAACCAAAACAAGTTGTCGGTCAATTGATGAACCGTACGAAAAGAGAAGAAATGGATGACATTTCCGCTTTACTGGATGATAGGTGTTAGCCATCACACGCTCATTCCTCCTATGCATATACTATGTTTGAATTCACACAGCAAGGAGGCGAGCATGTGGGCAATTCACATTCACGAAAAAGTGTTTTTGACAACATTCAACAAAAAGCAAATATTCGGCCTGAAGAAATATACAAAGTTGCAGATTCTGTTAAAAATGCGGATTTTACGGATGAAAAAACCGTTCGTGCACTTGTTAAACAATTAGCAACGATGGCTAATAAACCTTTGTCAAAGGAAAAAGAAAACAGGATCGTTCAAGCAATCACTAATAATGACGTGCCATTAAATATGCAATCGCTGAATCAATTCTTCAAAAACTAGCCGATCTAGGCAAGTGAGTATACAACAAGGTATTTACTTGCATAATATAAACCGCACAAGCATTCATGGATAGAGTTGCATCGGGTATTATTTAGTTCAATCGGGATGAAGAAGCCCCCTTCATCCCGAAATATATTATGTGAGGCACTTTTAGCTGTTCGATATTTCATATGTTATAATACGCTTGCAATGGATAAGTTTGATTTAAAAGAGGTGGAAGGATGTCAGAGTCAGAGTTAAAAGAAATCATTTCATTTATTGGAATAGCCCTTCTCATCTTAGCCATTATTCTTATTCAATTGAGCAGAAGAAAACTAAAAGGTTGGCTTGCTGGCATTGTTGCATTTCTTGCTTACATATCGCTCATTGTAGGTGGGCTGATTGTTATGTACATCGTATTTAGCGGACCGACAGGCTAGGGCAGGGAGGTTGTATGATGAGTCATCGCTATATTGGCTTGAGTTTTATATTTATTGCATTTATTTTTTTAACCGGATGTTTATTTCCTGACAGTGAAAAAGCAAAAAACAAAGTGCCAAATGAAGAACAGCTCGAAAGTATACAACTCGCAGTAGAAAACTATCAAAAAGAAACTGGTGGACTATTGCCTATTAAAACTAAAGAAAGCGATACACCGCTATTCCAGAAATATTTAATTGATTTTTCTAAGTTGAAAGAACACCATCTTATAACAGATATACCTGGTAATGCATTTGAAAATGGCGGAATTTATCAATATACCATCATCGATCCAGAAGGCGATCCGCAAGTTAAACTGATTGACTTACGACTTTCCGAAGCCATTCGCAAGATCAATGTCAAATTAGATATTTATCGTGATGAACACATTTATCCTCCTTTCGGCAAGGAAATTGAGGAAGGATTATACGATATCGATTATAAAAAACTTGGTTTAAAAAATCCTCCAAAAGTCGTTAGCCCATATTCGAAAGAAAATCTCCCCATTATCATGGACAGAGATGGAGAGCTTTATATTGATTATCGGATAGATTTGTATAATGCTTTGAATGAATATGATCATAACTATAAAAATGGAGATGATATAAGGTATATCCTAGCGGAAAATACCCCCTTTGTACCTGTTTATTCATTGCCGTATACTGTTGAAAATGGAGAACCAGTTTTTTATACAGATGAAATACAATAACATACATATTTGTGCCCTTGAAACATATATTGTTTCAAGGGTTTATTTGTTTTATGAAATATATGAGCTGGTCGAGTTCGCTTTTTATTTTTAGGCTATTAAGTCATATTTTGATAGGACAACATCATAGACTGTACTGTTAAATGTTCGTGGGTTTTGATCACTATATGGTAAAGGAGATCGGGAGGGGATCGTTTGGAACGAATGGATATTTTCAGGGATATTTCTAAACGGACAAACGGGGATATCTATCTAGGCATTGTAGGTGCGGTTCGAACAGGGAAGTCGACCTTCATCAAAAAGTTCATGGAATTAGTTGTACTTCCTAATATTCAGGAGGAAAACGATCGCACGCGAGCGCATGATGAATTGCCGCAGAGCGCGGCGGGAAAGACCATCATGACGACAGAACCAAAATTTATTCCTAACCAAGCTGTATCGGTTCAAGTAGAAGAAGGTCTTGACGTAAATGTTCGTTTAGTAGATTGTGTTGGTTATGCGGTTGATGGAGCTAAAGGATTTGAAGATGAAAATGGCCCCAGAATGATTAATACTCCGTGGTATGAAGAGCCCATCCCTTTTCATGATGCGGCTGAAATAGGAACAAGAAAGGTTATCCAGGAACATTCTACAATCGGCGTTGTCGTAACCACAGACGGTACTATAGGCGATATACCGCGCTCGGAATATGTTGAGGCGGAGGCGAAAGTTATCGAAGAATTAAAAGAAGTCGGTAAGCCGTTTATCTTGATTGTCAACTCAACAAGGCCATCGGACCAGGAAACAGAACTTTTACGTCAGGAATTAGCCGAATCATACGATGTTCCTGTATTATCGATGAGCATCGAGTCGATGACTGAGCATGATGTTTATAATGTATTGCGTGAAGCGCTTTTTGAGTTTCCAGTATTAGAAGTTAATGTCAATCTTCCGAGCTGGGTCATGGTTTTAAATGAAGATCATTGGTTGCAGAAAAATTATCAAGAGGCGATTCGTGAAACCGTCAAAAATATTAGAAGGTTGCGAGATGTCGATACAATAGTGGGCAATTTTCCAGATTATGAGTATATCGAAAATGCCAATTTATCTGGAATGGAAATGGGTGAAGGGGTTGCGGAAATTGATTTATATGCACCAGACTATTTATACGATCAAATTCTTAAGGAGATCGTTGGCGAGGAAATTCGCGGTAAAGATCATTTGCTTGAATTGATGCAAGATTTTGCCCATGCTAAAAGAGAATATGATCAAGTGGCAGAAGCATTGCAAATGGTCAAACAAACAGGTTACGGTGTCGCTGCGCCAACATTGGAAGACATGGCGCTTGACGAACCCGAGATCATTCGTCAAGGTTCACGATATGGCGTCAGGTTAAAAGCCGTTGCACCGTCTATACACATGGTTCAAGTCGAAGTTGAGTCGGAATTTGCTCCAATAATCGGTACAGAAAAACAGAGTGAAGAGCTTGTGAGATATTTGATGCAAGATTTTGAAGAAGATCCTTTATCCATATGGGAATCCGATATTTTCGGAAGATCATTAAGCTCAATTGTTAGAGAAGGGATACAAGCCAAAATTTCGTTGATGCCGGAAAATGCTCGTTATAAATTGAAGGATACATTGGAACGGATTATCAATGAAGGCTCGCGCGGTTTAATCGCGATCATTCTTTAGCAGCTCAGAACAGCTGCTTTTTTTATGGATTGCGTAGGCGTGTTATAAATTTTAAATCAGAGCAGGATTTTGCCATGAAATGTCGTATACTATGTTAAGAGAAAAAGATCATCTATTCATGACATTGCCTAATGTTTCGGAAAACAATGAAGTAAAAAACCAGATAAAAACGAGAAAATTACCCGCTAGATGTTGAATTTTGTTGTAATCTCGGTTATGATAAGCCTTGCCACCCTTTACATTAGGGGGTTGGGACGTATAAATAAAGGCAAAATAGTGAACAAATGATTGTACACTAAATTATTTGTTCTTAAACGAGGTGAAATTTTTGGGAGGAGGTGAATGTCATGAATAAAACAGACTTAATCAATGCGGTAGCGGAAAAAAGCGAACTGTCCAAAAAAGATGCTGCCAAAGCAGTTGATGCGGTTTTTGAATCTGTCATGGAATCACTTAAAAAGGGTGAAAAGGTCCAATTAATTGGATTCGGCAATTTTGAGGTGCGTGAACGTTCTGCGAGAAAGGGCCGCAATCCACAAACTGGTGAGGAAATTGAAATTCCAGCAAGTCGAGTTCCTGCTTTTAAACCAGGAAAAGCCCTAAAGGAAAGTGTAAAATAATAGCTACATAGGGCAGGAAAGGGTGCGTGTTGCGCGTACCCTTTTTCTGTTTTTGATCATTTTATATTGACATTTCCACATATATCATCGATAGTTGTGAACAGGGAGGAGGATGTTATGAATCACACGGCGAATCACGGGGAGTTTTTCGTGATCAAAGCATTGGAAGATGGTGTCAACGTGATTGGTTTGACACGAGGGTCCGATACACGATTTCACCATACGGAAAAATTAGACAAGAATGAAGTGATGATTGCCCAATTTACCGAACATACATCAGCGGTTAAAATTAGAGGAAAGGCATTTATTCAAACAAGCCACGGTGAGTTGCAGACAGATTAGAACAATTATGGAACAAGGCGAAAATGTGCTATAATAACAGTACTTATAAAGTCAAGGTGATCGTTTTGCAAACATCTTATATCGATAAAGAACATATTAAGTTGCAGATCCAGAAGACGATACAGCATGATTTTTTGGAAAAACATATAGAAAAACCATCGATTGATGAAGATAAACTATTCCTACTTGTAACGATCATCAATAATGCTCATCTCCCCGCGTATAAAAAGGAGCGATATGCAATTTGTACTATGCTCGTACAAATTGCATTGGATACACACGATTTAATCCCAAAAAAAAATGCTTTTAAACATAAAATGGATGCCCCGGAGCAGCTAAAAGTCTTGGCTGGTGATTATTACAGCGGTTTATATTATTTTCTTCTTTCGGAATTAAAGGATTACCCGATGATCCGAACACTTGCTTCTGCCATAAAAGATATAAATGAATATAAAATGCAAATGTATTATGATCAAGTTGAAACATTTGAATCGTATCTTCAGCTCATTAAACAGGTTGAATCCTTGTTATTCACACGAGTAGCCCGATTTATAAACGAACATCGTGTTAGCTATATTGCTCCGGAATGGTTATTAGCAAATAAATTATTGCAAGAAAAACACCTCATAGACAAGGAAAACACATCCCCACTGTTTGCTGACTGGATACAATTATCCGGATCATACTCATCCACGATAAAGGCTATCGAACAAAAATTGCAAGGATGTGCTAAGCACTTAAAAGATTATCTGTCAGAGGAACTAAAAGATATAATTACCAATAAAAGTACCACACCGCTTCTCAATTATATTTTTAACGAATATACCGCGTTCGAGGGAGAATGATAAGTTATGCCGCATCAGTCAAAAGAAGAACGTGTCCACCATGTATTTGAAAAAATATACGATAAGTACGACACAATGAATTCGATTATATCGTTTCATCGCCATAAAGCGTGGCGAAATGATGTCATGAAACGAATGGATGTACAAAAAGGTTCAACAGCCCTCGATGTATGTTGTGGAACTGGCGATTGGTCCATTGCACTAGCAAAGGCTGCTGGCAAATCCGGTTCAGTCATTGGACTTGATTTTAGCGAAAACATGTTATCGGTCGCAAGAGAAAAAGGTGAGAACCTGAACGAGGGTAACCTTGACTTTATCCTAGCGAATGCTATGGAACTGCCTTTTCCAGATGAAAGTTTTGATTATGTAACAATCGGGTTTGGTTTGAGAAATGTACCGGATTATTTCACTGTTTTAAAAGAAATGCACCGAGTCGCAAAGCCAGGCGGAAAAGTGGTGTGTCTAGAAACGTCACAGCCAACACTCTTCGGATACCGCCACCTTTTTTACTTCTATTTCCGATTTATTATGCCGTTGTTTGGAAAACTGTTTGCAAAAAGTTTTAAGGAATATGCTTGGCTACACGAATCTGCTAAAGATTTTCCCGACAAACATAAGCTTAAGCAGCTGTTTCTTGATGCCGGATTCACCCGTGTGGAAGTCAAAAGTTATACAGGCGGTGTAGCCGCTATGCATATGGCTTTCAAATAAGCAACACTTTGCCAGTATTTTAAATAAAGGTGACATGCATGAAAATAGCGAAAATGTATGGGTATTTAAGAAAAGATTTGCATATCATTGAAGAAGCATTAAATGAAGCTATACAAGCGGATCATCCAGTTTTGCGCAAGGCTTCCACTCAATTATTGATGGCGGGCGGTAAGCGTATACGCCCTGTTTTTGTTTTGTTATCAGGGCAGATGGGGCGTTATGATATCGAACGTATAAAAACAGTGGCTGTTTCGCTTGAATTGATTCATATGGCTTCATTAGTTCATGATGATGTCATTGACAATGCAGATTTACGTCGCGGGAAACCGACCGTCAAGAAAATGTATGATAATCGTGTCGCCATGTATATGGGAGATTATATTTTTGCGCGAGCGATAGAATATATAACCACGCTACAAAACAAAAATGCACACCACCTATTGTCAAAAGTAATGATTGAGCTTGTTGCGGGAGAAATTGAACAAATTAAAGATAAATACAATTGGAGCCAAGGCTTGCGCGATTATTTGCGCAAAATTAGGCGGAAAACAGCACTTTTAATCGCTACAAGCTGTAAATTAGGCGCTATCGCCGCCGATGTCCCTGAATTTCAAGCGCATAAATTGTACCAATACGGTTACTATATCGGTATGTCTTATCAGATTATTGATGATATTCTTGATTTTACTTCGACGGCAAAGGAACTTGGTAAACCAGTGGGACATGATTTACTACAAGGCAATGTGACGCTTCCAGTACTGCTTGCTATGCAGGATCGATCATTTGATGTTTTGTTAAAAGAAACATTTCTGCATCCCGCATCAGTAACAGAAAGTGATTTAGAACATCTCATTGATAAATTAAAGCAAACCAATGCGATTCAACGTTCATACAAGGTAAGTGACCTATATTTAAACAAGGCACTTAATGCTTTGGCCGTGTTGGATAATAACAAAGCGAAACATTCGTTACATGATATAGCGACTTATATTGGCAAACGACGCTATTGATATTGTGATTTTCGGCGAATTTTGATAGAATTTTTACGGGTGTAGACTATACATAAAAGAGGTGCAGTTATGGAACAAACATTTATAATGGTGAAACCAGACGGTGTCCAGCGCAATCTAATCGGAAAAATTATTGAACGCTTTGAACAAAAAGGATTTAAACTCGTCGCTGCTAAATTGATGCACATCTCGGACGATTTAGCCAAAACACATTATAGCGAGCATAAAGAACGTCCCTTTTTCGATGAAATTGTGAGCTTTATTACTTCTGGACCGGTATTTGCCATGGTATGGGAGGGCGAAAGCGTTATCCAATCTGCCAGAGACATGATGGGCAAAACGAACCCTCAAGAAGCCGCTCCGGGCACTATTCGAGGTGACTTCGGCATCACTGTAGGAAAAAATGTGATTCATGGATCTGATTCACCTGAAAGTGCTAAAAGAGAAATTAACTTATTCTTTAACGAAGAAGAACTTCTCTCTTATACGAAACAAGATAGCGATTGGGTTTATTAATGACTCATGCCTCCGTTGTCAAACGGAGGTTTTCTTACCGTGTTTAAACTATGTAAATAAGGTTTTAACATGAAAGGGAGAAAGTTGTGTCGGAAGAATATGCAACATTCAAATCATACATAAAACAAAAATTCGATATCGATTTATCTTTGTACAAAGAAGCACAGATGAAGCGACGATTAACATCATTAAGGAACCGACGCGGGTTTAAAAACTTCATCGACTATTATAAGGCTTTGGAAAGCGATGAAGCATTGGCAAATGAATTTATGGACCGGATTACTATTAATGTTTCGGAGTTTTATCGAAATCCAAAAAGGTGGGAAATATTACAAAAGGTTATTTTTCCGCGGTTCATTCATAAAAAACGTAACATCACGATTTGGAGTGCCGGTTGTTCCACAGGTGAAGAACCATATAGCCTTGCTCTTTTGCTAAAGGAATATTTTCCAAATTTAGCCGCTGATATCATTGCAACGGACATCGACAATAATGTTTTGAAAAAGGCCCAACAAGGGCGCTATCAAAAACAAGCTTTGAAAAACTTGTCCGATTATTTAAAGAAAAAGTATTTCGTATATGAGGATGGCTTCTTCCAAATCGATGCATCTTTGCAAAACATGATAACATTCAAGAAACATAATTTATTAGCAGATGCATTTCCTAACCGGATTGATTTAATCGTTTGTCGAAATGTGTTAATTTATTTCACGGATGAAGCGAAAAGTATTATTTATCAGCATTTGAGTGAAGCATTGAATCCGAACGGCATCTTATTTGTTGGAAGCACAGAACAAATTTTCAATCCACAGCAGTACGGACTGTCATTAGTCGATACGTTTTTCTACCAAAAAAATGCTTACTAAAATAAGGGTAGGCTATGCTTTGATGTGATTATGGAGGGTTAGACATGCGTTATTTAACAGCGGGCGAGTCACACGGCAAGCAATTAACAACAATTATAGAAGGTGTTCCTTCACAACTTCCTCTAACTCAAGAAGATATTAACACTTCATTATTGCGCAGACAAGGCGGATACGGTCGCGGGAAACGAATGGAAATTGAAAAAGATCTTGTGGAAATCGCAAGCGGTGTACGACACGGGTATACGCTAGGTTCACCGATTACACTCGTCATCAAAAATGATGACTTCAAACATTGGGAGGACATCATGGGTGAAGATCCCATTGAGAAAAATAAAAAAATAAGGCGCGTTGTTTCCCGTCCTAGACCTGGTCATGCCGATTTAAACGGTGCTTTGAAATACGGTCATCGAGATATGCGAAATGTACTCGAACGATCGTCCGCTCGAGAAACTGCTGCGCGCGTGGCAGCCGGTGCCGTGGCAAAAAAACTATTGCAACAATTGGGCATTGAAATTATTGGTTATGTCAGAGAAATTGCCGGAATAAAAGCTCAAAAGGATATATCATTAGATATGAAAGATATGAAAAACACCATCGCTCAATCTCCAGTTAAAACATTGGATCGCTCAGTTGAACAAAAAATGATGCAAGCCATCGATCAAGCAAAAAAAGATGGTGATTCAATTGGCGGCATCGTGGAAGTTTGTGCAACAGGCATGCCCCCAGGTATAGGTTCGCATGTACACTATGACCGAAAATTGGACGGTCGCATTGCTGGAAGTGTTGTAAGTATTAATGCGTTTAAAGGTGTGGAATTTGGCATAGGCTTTGATGCAACACGAAAAAATGGCAGTCAAGTACACGATGAGATTGCTTGGGATAAAGATAAGGGATATTATCGTAAAACAAATCGTCTCGGTGGGTTTGAAGGCGGTATGACGACCGGTATGCCAATTGTCGTAAAAGGGGCGATGAAACCTATTCCAACGTTATATAAACCGCTCAAGAGCGTTGATATTGAAACAAAGGAACCCTTTAACGCAAGCATCGAACGATCCGATTCATGTGCCGTGCCGGCGGCTTCTGTCGTCATGGAGCATGTTGTTGCATTTGAATTGGCAAGAGCTCTCACTGAACAATTTCCAAGCGATCAATTACCAGTAATGAAGAAGGCGATTAATGCCTATCGTGAGGAAGTAAGGTGGTTTTAGTGCATCGTCTGTTAGTTAAATCCGCAACCCATTCCTACCCTGTCTATATAGGCACACATATCCGCCTCCATATCAATCGTTTTCTCCCAAAACACTATTCGTCAATAATGGTTATAACGGATGATCATGTGGCTCCGCTCTATTTAGAAGATATTAAAAAAGCACTTCGTCATTATCGTGTTAATGAAGTAGTTGTTCCGGCAGGAGAGCGGTCCAAAAATATCCATACATTCTATAACCTCCATACGCAAGCATTGGATTACGGATTGGATCGAGAATCGCTTATCATCGCACTGGGCGGAGGTGTTATTGGAGACTTGGCTGGATTTATGGCCGCTACATATATGCGAGGAATTGATTATATCCAAATGCCAACAACCATTCTCGCCCATGACAGTGGTATCGGTGGAAAAACGGCTATCAATCATGAAAGGGGTAAAAACTTAATCGGTAGTTTCTATCCTCCTGTAGCTGTTATCTATGATACATATGTACTTCATTCACTGGACGATCGCGAAAAACGATCAGGGTATGCTGAGTTAATAAAAGAAGCTTTGCTTCGCGATGAAGATTTTTTTAATGCGTTGCTAAACACAAATGTGCATGATCTAACTGATAAGCAATTGGTAAATGATTTATACAAGGGTATGCAAATCAAGTCAGCGATCGTTGCGAAAGATGAACGTGATAACAATGTACGGCAGTTTTTAAACTTAGGCCATACATTTGCTCACGCACTAGAAGCTGAAGTCGGTTATGGCGAAATGACACACGGAGAAGCTGTTGCCCTTGGACTTTTATTTGCATTACATGTTAGTACTGCTGAGTTTTCACAACCATTGCCTTACAGTAGCTTGTTGGATTGGATGCAGCGTAATTCTTATCCGCTCGATCTGTCAATGATTCAAGCCCAATGCATGTTGGAACGAATGAGATTTGACAAAAAAGCATCCCGAGAACATATTCGTATGGTTTTATTAGCGAACATAGCTGATCCTGTCATGTTTGATTTAGAAATACAAAAAATGAAACGGTATTTGGTATCTTTTTTAAATGAATTATCGAATAGGACGTGAAACAGATGGAGAAGATACATTTACTCCCGCGGAACACTCCGCTTGTTGGTGAGATACATGTCCCCGGGGATAAATCTATTACACATCGAGCGATTATCCTTGGGTCGTTAGCCAAGGGAATCACAAAAGTGACAAATTTTTTAAACGCTGAAGATTGCTGGCGAACCATTCAAACGTTTCAATCTCTTGGGATAACTATTGAACAGCAACATTCTACGTTAACAATTCGTGGAAAAGGAAAATGTGCACTCAAAGAGCCTTCAATTCCTCTTTATTTTGGTAATTCCGGCACGACAGCACGTCTTCTCCTCGGTATTTTAAGCGGCTTACCTTTTTTCACCACAATGTATGGTGACAGTTCTTTAAACAACCGTCCCATGCAAAGAATTGTTCAACCATTGAAACAAATGGGGGCTTGCATTGATGGACGCAGTCATAGCCAGCATTTACCCCTTGCCGTAAGAGGGGGAAAGCTCCGAGGAATACACTACACGCTTCCTGTCAATAGTGCCCAAGTTAAATCGGCAATACTGTTGGCAGGATTATTTGCTGAAGGGACAACAACCGTTATTGAAAAAGTGGAGACACGTAATCATACAGAAAATATGCTTCGCACGTTTGGAGCGGATATCACCGTCGAACGACACGGTTGTATTAAAATATCCAACAAGAAAGATCTTGAAGCTAGACACATTGATATTCCCGGTGATATATCATCTGCAGCATATTTCATAGCCGCAGCTGCTATTTTTCCTGGGAGTAATTTGATCATAAAGAACGTAGGCTTGAATGAAACAAGAACGGGGATTTTAGATGTGCTAAAACAAATGGGCGCTTCGATAATGATACGCGATAAAAAGTGTATGAATGGGGAGTGTTTTGGCAATATCAATGTCAAATATAGTAATTTGAAGGGGACCATTATCGAAGGAAACATCGTTCCGCGATTGATTGATGAAATTCCGATCATTGCATTGATTGCTACACAGGCAGAAGGCTCAACGATTATTCGTGATGCTTCTGAACTTCGGGTTAAAGAGACAGACCGAATAAAAGCTATTGTCAATATGCTCTTAAACCTTGGTGCTAATATAAAAGAGACTGATGACGGGATGATTATCTATGGTAAAACTTCGCTTACGGGCGGTTATGTGCAATCATACGCTGACCATCGAATCGCCATGACCGCGGCTATTGCTTCGTTTGTGGCTGATGAAGATATTGTGATCGATGACATATCCGCCGTGGATGTATCTTATCCAGGTTTTTTCCAAACGCTGTATCAAATCGCTCCTACAGCATAAAGAATCTGGCTGTCTATAGATCAGATTCTTTTTTTGCTGACACTTTATTCAACTTTTGTACTATCATATACCATGAAAGGAAGGTCAATGTGGATACGATTACGAAAGCTGCCAAGCTAATGGAAAAAAATCAAACTGATGAGGCGATTGCACTTTTAGAGGATTATAGTTCTGTAGCTGATGATGAGGAAAAGTTTATGATCGTTGAACTTTACCATCAATGGGGTTATATCCAAAAAGCTATTGATCTTTTGCAAGCGTTGGAAAAGAAATATCCCATGGAAAGCGACATTAAAATTATGCTTGCTGATATGTTAATTGAGATTGAACGTGATGAAGCAGCGATCGAACTATTAGATCAAGTCAAAGAAGATGATGAAGCATACGTTCAAGCGCTTGTCCAATTGGCCGATCTTTATCAAGCTCAAGGGTTGTTTGAGGTAGCAGAGCAAAAGCTGCTTTTAGCAAAGCGCAAAGAGCCGAATGAAATCATTATTGATTTCGCATTAGGTGAACTGCTTTTTTCAATAGGAGAGTACCAAAGGGCTATTACTTACTATGAACGTATTTTGCCACATGAAAGTCAAGTGGCCAATGTGGCGATTTATGACCGACTGGCCGAGGCGTATGCAGCAACCGGAAAATACGAAGACGCTTTGCAGATTTTTCGCATGTCAGATAACAAAAACCCCGATACATTATTTAAATATGGTCTTACTGCTTTCCAAGCTAATCGCAACGATATTGCTATCAAAGCTTGGGAGCAAGTGCTCAAAATCGATCCATATTACCATACAGTTTATTTATATTTGGCTAAAGCATATGCGAATGAAAAAATGCCTGACAAAGCATACGACATTGCCAAAAAGGGGCTAAGTGTAGATGAATTTAACAAAGAACTCTATTTCATAGCTGGCAAACTGGCATACACTTTACGGCGATATGACGAAAGTAAAGACTTCGTGCGCAAAGCTGTTGCGCTAGATCCGGACTACAAAGAAGGCGTTCTGTTTCTTATCGAATTATTTAAAGAAGAAGAGAAATTTGCTGACATCATTGATCTTATCAATGAAATCCAACAAAGTGGTGCACAAGATCCACTATACGAATGGGAACTGGCGCGTGCGCATAGAGAAATCGAATCGTATGCAGATGCATTAAAACATTATCGTGAGGCATATAATACACTTAATAAAGATAGTGATTTCTTAAAGGAATATGCTTATTTTTTAGTTGAAGAAGGGAGGATGGATGCTGCCATTCCAGTGTTTGAATCTTATTTGCAGCTCGAACCACTTGATTCCGAAACAGAAGAATATCTGGCTCGTCTCAAACAATTCCAAGATGATGAATAAATCATTTGCGTCGGGGAGGTACGTACACTTATGCAAACGCCAGTTTCCGTTCAAGATAAAAAAACATTTATCCAATGGTTTTTGAGTCATTATCAATTGAAAAAACGTGAAAGCGTATGGATTCTGAACTATTTGATTGATCATAGCAAAATATTAGCTCATGTTCATTTTGTCCGCGATGTGAAGTTTTGTCCCCGAGGGATTATGATGTCGACTTATTGCTCAAAAGAAGCTCCCTTTCGTTTTTACAAAAACCAACTTGTTACAACAGATACAGAAAAGGCGTTTCATGATATTCGTTTAAATCGTAATGAACTTCTGTATATTCAACTGAATTTTAACAATGCGCACCAAAATACGGTATATGCAGCCGTTTTAGAAGAAAATCCGTTTGTTCCTGAAACGTATTTTATTACTAAGAAAGATCGGATGACAGCTAGGGCGTTGCTGGATAAATTATTATACGAACATAAAATGAAGTCACTTCAGATGCAAATTGATCAAGCCCTTGATGAACGAAACAAAGAACAGTTTTTATACCTTGTTGATGAGCTACAAAAATGGCAACAATATGACACCAATTAACCTAAAATGCTTTAGGTTGATTTTTTTTCCAAGAATAAGATAAGATTTAAGTAACACAAGATACACATTCCGTATAGCAGAAACCAATCGAAGGGCAGGCATCAACAGATGAAATGGAAAAAAGAAGATTTACAACAATACAAAAAAGCAAAAGAATATATCGATACGGCAATCATACCGTTGATACCTATTCATTTAGATAATGACGACGATGAGCTAGAAAAGCAAGCATTCCAAGCAGAGGTATTGATGATTTTCTCCTATGAAATTGAAAAAGAATTAACGGGCCGAGTAATGTTAATGCCTGGATATTTTTATCTGTCGACAGCAAAGAAAGATAAAGAAATAAACCGTATAAACGAGTGGATTGAAGAAATAAGAAAACAACCTTTTAAACATATTCTGCTTTTAACATTTGATTCTTCATGGAAAAAAAATGAACATGCCATGGAGGGTGAACTACTGTGGTTTCCAACTATCCAGACAGGTCATTTACATTCAGATGAAACGAATGCGATAATCAAAGACCAAGTATCACAAATGATCGATTTGGTCCGCTCTTATTGGCAATAAAATACGCGTTCTTTGTTAATGTTTGTTGACAAGTTGTGTAATTCATTGACCTAACCAATAGTTTACGCTATTATGGTTATGTCCTAGTAATCTGAATAAAAAATATAATTGTCTGTAACCAATTTATTGAGGGGGGAAAAATCATGAGTGAAGATAAGCGTCAAGTATCCCGCCGTCAGTTCTTAAACTATACGCTTACAGGTGTAGGCGGATTCATGGCAGCTGGTATGCTTGTTCCAATGTTACGCATGGCAATCGATCCCGTATTGAAGCCTTCTCAATCAGGTGAGTATACAAATGTGAATTTAGCGGTCGATGATATTACAGAGGAACCGCAGCGGATTGAGTGGACAGTTGAGCAAGTTGATGGATGGTATGAATCCGAAGTTAACAAGACAGCCTGGGTGTATAAAAACGAAGAAGGAGACATTGTGGCGCTCTCGCCCATTTGCAAACACTTAGGCTGTGTTGTTTCATGGGAAGGAAGTGAGGACTATCCGAACGAATTCTTCTGTCCTTGCCATGATGGCCGCTACTATAAAAATGGCGTCAATGTGCCTGGTACACCACCGCTAGAACCATTGGATGAATATGAAAAGAAGGTTGAGAATGGCATGTTATACCTTGGTAATACAAAACCAAATAGGGAGGCGTAAGGATATTGCTGCAAAAAATATATGACTGGATTGACGAGCGTGTAGATATTACGCCTATTTGGCGTGACATTGCCGACCATGAAGTGCCTGAACATGTCAATCCTGCTCACCATTTCTCGGCTTTTGTATATTGTTTTGGTGGATTAACATTTTTTGTTGTAGTTATACAGATTTTATCAGGCATGTTTTTGACGATGTATTACGTTCATGATATCGAAAACGCTTGGAGATCGGTCTACTATTTGCAAATCGACGTAGCCCACGGTCAAATTGTAAGAGGGATGCATCATTGGGGCGCAAGTGTTGTGATCGTCATGCTTTTTCTACATACTTTGCGCGTATTTTTCCAGGGAGCATACAAAAAACCGCGTGAACTCAATTGGATGGTTGGTGTATTGCTGTTTTTCACGATCCTTGGTTTAGGTTTTACAGGCTACTTATTACCCTGGGACAACAAAGCTTTCTTTGCCACACAGGTCGGTCTAGAAATAGCAGAACAAGTGCCGTTAATCGGACCGGAAATTAAAACACTTTTAGCAGGTGATCCGGAAATCGTTGGTGCGCAAACATTGTCGCGATTTTTTGCTATACATGTATTCTTTTTACCGGCCGTTTTATTCGTTCTATTGGCAGTACACTTTATCCTAATACGGAGACAGGGAATATCCGGACCACTATGATTCAAAGGAGGGGAAGCGATGCGCAGAGGTAAAGGTATGAAATTTGTCGGTGACTCCCGAATTCCCGCGGAAAGAAAATCGACGGTACCGAAGGATTATTCTGAATATCCAGGAAGAACAGAACCTTTTTGGCCAAACTTTTTATTGAAAGAATGGTTAGCCGGTGCTGTGTTTTTGATTGGTTTTCTTTGTCTGACGCTTGCCCACCCGGCACCGCTGGAAGGCATGGCCGATCCAACTGATGCATCTTATCAACCGTTACCTGATTGGTATTTTCTGTTCTTGTATCAACTCTTAAAGTATCAATTTGCCAGTGGACCGTATATTTTATTCGGAATCATTGTTATTCCAGGTCTCGCTTTCGGTGCGCTTTTCTTGGCGCCGTTTTTGGACAATGGTCCAGGCAGAAGACCGCATCAGCGGCCCATTGCTGTCGGCATGATGCTTCTTGCTGTTGCTTCTGTTGTTTGGCTCACCTACGAGTCAGCATCAGCAGTTGATTGGGAACAGCGCGCTGAAGAAAATAAACCTGAATTACCGACAGAAGTTGCAATTGATACCGATCATCCCGGTTTTGCTATTTATGAAGAAAATTGCTTGTCTTGCCATGGCGATCAATTAGAAGGGACTCAAGCAGCTCCGGGATTAATTGATACGGAATATTCTGCTGAAGAAATTGCTGAAATAGCAGTAGATGGTATCGGTTCAATGCCACCCGATCAATTCACTGGAACAGATGAGGAATTGGAGCAACTAGTCGAATTTATTCTTTCCGTAGAAGAAGAAGAAGCTGAATAAAAATTTTAAACACCTTTGCCAAATGTAAGGCAAAGGTGTTTTTGCTATATTTCATCCGATATTACGAAAGGGAATTTTCCATGATGATAAAAAAATATGTATTATTTGACAAACGTTTTTTACTAGCTCTGTTTTTTGTCAATTTGCTTGGAACTATTTATGGATTTATCTGGTATAAAGAACAATTGGTTATCACTCCATATATTTATTGGCCTTTTGTACCCGATAGCCCGATAGCGAGTTTGTTTTTTACTATTTTTTTATTATTTTTCATGTTAAAAAAAAATGTACCATACGTAGAAGCATTGGCTGTTATGACATTGTTTAAATATGGGATTTGGGCTATCATCATGAACTTGTTAACGCTTTATGTGGATGGATCGTTAGGATGGCAGGGTTACATGTTGATCATTTCGCATGGGTTAATGGCTTTACAAGGATTGTTATATTATTCTGCTTATTCATTTACATTAAAGCATATCGCAGTAGCTGGCATATGGACATTACACAATGATGTCATTGATTATGTGTTCGGCATGATGCCAATTTATGCCTCTTTAACAAAATATATGGAGTCAATCGGCTATTTTACATTCTGGCTTAGTATTGCCTCCATTGGTGTTAGTTATATGGTGATGAAAAATAGAAACCAATAAACTGGATTAATCATTTTGTTATATAATGTCCTTCTCTCACATATATTGGTTAAGGAAGATATATGTGAGGTGATCTCTTTGAAATATAGACGAGAAAAATGGCTCAAGGCTTTTTTAATAGCAACAGTAGGGATCAGCCTTCATATGCTACTATATGACATCGTACAAGCTGAAACACCCGAAACTTTAACGAATAAAAAATCAGACATTATACCGTTTTATTGGGTAGTCGGAATTGTCGGTGGTTGTATTGCGCTTACATTATTCTATGTGGGCTGGAGAAAATATAAAGGAGAAGAAAAAGAAGAAAAAAAGGACCAAGAAGACTCGGGTGGTAATTGACTTGTTACGGCTTTTTGACTATAATTGATCTTGGAAAACAATCTTTATTGACGGAGGAGTAACCATGAGCGGATTGGGAGCATACCTCATATATATTGTATTGATTATGGCTATACCTATTTGGGCACAGTCTAAAGTGAAAAGTACGTATAAAAAATATATGAAAAAGCCGTCATCGTCCTATTTGTCGGGTGCAGAAGTAGCAAGGCAGATATTGAATGAAAACGGACTGTTTGATGTGCATATTGAGGAAACAAAAGGAACATTATCCGATCATTATGACCCGCGCAAAAAAGTTGTACGACTTTCTAGTGATAACTATCATGGTCGGTCGATGGCAGCAGCAGCGATTGCGGCGCATGAGGTAGGACATGCGATTCAAGATGCAGAGGAATATGCATTTCTACGCTTCCGCCATGCATTAGTTCCAGTAGCGAGTTTGGGCTCAAATATGTCTTTCTTTTTGATTATTGCGGGATTTATTCTTAACATGTTAAACCTCGTTTTAATGGGAATTATTTTCATGGCTGCGGCGGTTTTATTCCAACTTGTCACATTGCCTGTTGAATTTAATGCTTCTAGCCGTGCGATGACACAACTAGTATCATCTGGAATCATCCGCAACGACGAGGAGCGAGGCACGAAAAAAGTATTGAACGCAGCCGCTTTAACGTATGTGGCAGCTGCTCTTGTTGCCGTAATGGAATTGCTGCGTTTCATTTTAATGTATGCCGCTAGCAATGAATGAGGTTTCCTAAAAACAGGATGATCACACGTGATCATCCTGTTTTACGTATTAATAGGGTTTTTATTTTCATCTAATGTAAACCCTTCACCGGATACATCATGAACTGAAGTGATAGCGACAAATGCATACGGATCAATCCGATTGATGATATTTTTCATGCGATTGATTTCATTTTTAGAAACAACACAATATAAAACGTTGCGCTTCTCCCCAGTGAAACTACCCTTTCCTTTAAGAACGGTTACCCCGCGATTTATATCCTTGATAATGATTTCTGCGATCTCATCGCTTTTGTTTGATATAATTATCGCCCCTTTTGCCGTGTAGGCCCCTTCCTGAATGAAATCAATAATGCGTGCTGCGACAAAAACAGCGACAAGTGTGTACATACCTTCTTTTAGATCAAGAATCACAAATATCGATATTGTAATGACAAAAAAATCAAACAAAAACATTGTCTTACCAATACTCCAACCGATGTATTTATGGACAATGCGTGCGATGATATCAACACCACCGGTGGTACCTCCGTAGCGAAAGATTATTCCAAGACCAGATCCAACAAAAACACCGGCAAACAAAGCTGCCAGTGTCATATCCGATTCAAGATAAGTGGGAAATGGATTAATTTGAAAAATACGCAGAAATAAGGATACAGCAAATGTACCTATGATTGTATATAAAAAGGTATTACGACCAAGAATCTTCCATCCGGCAAAAAATACCGGCACATTTAACAAGATATTTGTAATGGCTGGGTCCCATCCCCATAGAAAATATAACAAAAGTGTAATCCCTGTGAACCCACCCTCGCTAAGGTTGTTTTGCATATTGAAATGCACAAGGCCAAATGCAAAAATAGCTGAGCCAAGAAGAATGAATAAAATGTTTTTAATTTTGAGACTAAATGTCATGGTGAACACTCCAGTTTTGTATTATGATACCCAAAACACTGTTTTCCATTATAGTCAATATCACTGATCCAAACAATCCTTAAACAACTTTTTTATGATTAAATAATTTGTCAAAAGCTTATGTTTTAGCTAACATGTAAGAAGATGATCAGAAAAAAGGGGTAATGTGCTATTTGTAAGCCAACGTATAGTACTAAAGAAATGCAAAAGCGAGTAGATGACTACATTTCGCAGTTTAAAGAAGGTTACTTTTCCCCCTTGAGTTTAACAGCACGTTTGACAGAAGAAGCTGGTGAACTGGCAAGAGAAATCAATCATTATTACGGTGAAAAACCTAAAAAAAGTACGGAAGCAAGCAAAACGATTGACGAGGAAATTGGCGATATATTATTTGTTCTTATATGCTTTGCCAATTCCCTCGGTATAGATTTATCAGAAGCGTTCGCTCGTTCAATGACAAAATTCGAAACACGTGATAAAGATCGCTGGACAAGAAAAAACGGAGGTTCACATCAATGACAATAAAGATAATCGTTGCTGGCCCCCGCGGTAAAATGGGGTCGGAAACAATCCGTATGCTTCAGCACGAAGATACATTGCAATTGGTAGCTTGTATTGACCGTAAAAACGATGGAAAAACTTTAAAAGATGTGAATGGTCAACCAGCTTTAAATGTGCCAATTTATGAAAATCCCCTTGAATGTTTTCAACAGCATGCAGATGCCGATGTTTTAATTGATTTAACTGTCCCTGATGCTGGTTATGTTCATACGAAAACAGCTCTAGAAAACCATATCCGGCCTGTTGTTGGCACATCTGGGTTTACAAATGACCAAATTTCCGCACTGTCCAAACTATCAACTGAAACAAAAACCGGTTGTATTATTGCGCCCAATTTTGCTGTAGGAGCTGTTTTAATGATGCAGTTTGCCAAAATGGCTGCTAAATTTTTCCCAGATGTAGAAATCATTGAAAAGCATCATGATCAAAAACTCGATGCACCATCCGGCTCAGCTATTAAAACTGCACAACTGATCAAGGGCACTCGAAAAAAGAAACAACAAGGCCATCCAAACGAGGAGGAAACGATTAAAGGTTCGCGTGGCGCAAATGTGGATGACATGCGAATTCATAGTGTGCGTCTTCCAGGACTTATCGCCCATCAAGAAGTCATTTTTGGCGGGGCTGGACAGACATTAACGATAAAACATGATTCTATTAGTCGTGACTCGTTTATGGATGGTATTAAATTTGCTGTTCAACAGGTCATGAAGCTAGACAAGTTGATTTATGGATTGGAAAATGTGCTAGATATGGAATAATCCTTTAGGTGGGAATTTGATGCATATTGCACTGATTGCACATGATAAGAAAAAACAAGAAATGGTACAATTCGCGATAGCCTATCAACAAATATTAGAAAAGCATCAACTGTTCGCAACTGGAACAACTGGAAAATTGATCAACGAAGCTACAGGACTTGAAATACATCGATTGCAATCAGGTCCTCTTGGCGGTGACCAGCAAATTGGTGCACGCATCGCTCATAACGAGATGGACATCGTGTTTTTTTTCCGAGATCCACTTACAGCACAACCGCATGAACCGGACGTTAGCGCTTTGATGCGCCTTTGCGATGTGCACTTGATTCCTTTAGCAACCCATTTGTCAGAAGCTGAAATCATCGTTCATGGCTTAAAACGTGGTGATTTAAACTGGCGAACAATCGTTAAAGACAAACAACAAAAGGATATGAGCATATGAGAAAATTGAAAATAGGTATTACATGCTATCCAACTGTTGGAGGTTCTGGTGTCATCGCTACAGAATTAGGAATGCTATTGGCTGAGAAAGGACATGAAATACATTTTATAACTTCAAGCCTCCCTTTTCGTTTAAACCGTGTCTACCCATCTATTTATTATCATGAGGTTGCAATCAGTCATTATCCAGTATTTCAATACCCACCTTATGATTTAGCGCTAGCTTCCAAAATGGCTGAAGTTATTGATCGTGAAAAACTCGATATCCTTCATGTTCACTATGCTATGCCCCACGCTGTATGTGCTATATTAGCTCGGGATATGGCTAAGCATGAAGTTAAAATCGTTACGACACTGCATGGCACTGATATAACCGTTTTGGGAATTGATGATACATTTAAGACAATGATCCAATACGGTATAGAACACTCCAATGCAGTGACCGCCGTCTCTAGAAGTCTTGTCGAACAAACGAAAGAAATGCTCGATATTCATAAAACAATACACGTCATATACAATTTTGTTAATGAGCAAGAATATAACAAAAAGCCTTTGCCTGCCATTAAACAGCAATATGGAATTCGAGAAGATGAAAAAGTTGTCATACACATCTCTAATTTTCGCAAAGTTAAACGGATTGCGGATATCATTCATACATTTAAAAAAATTAAAGAATCCGTCGAGGCAAAGCTTTTGATGATTGGAGATGGTCCGGAATACTCAGAGGCATACCAGTTAGCAGACTCGCTCGGTCTTAAAGATAATATTCTATTTTTAGGAAAACAAAAGAATATTAGTGATCTTCTTTCCATTTCTGATTTAATACTGCTGCTATCTGAAAAAGAAAGCTTTGGTCTTGTTTTATTGGAGGCAATGGCTTGCAAAGTTCCAGGTATCGGAACAAACGTAGGGGGAATTCCAGAAGTCATTAAACATGAAGAAACAGGTTATGTTGTTGAACTCGGTGATACGGATGGTGCTGCAAAACATGCAATAACGCTGCTCAATAACAATGCTTTGCTCGAACAATTTGCCCATAATGCCTTTCACCGTGCTCGTACGAAGTTTCATTCACAAAAAATTGTTCAGCAATATTTAGACGTCTACAATGCTGTCTTACATCAATAAACAATCTGGTGATTTTTATGCTACCAAAAGCATTTTATGAGGCTGCAGACATTATTGAAAAACTCGAAAAACATGGCTATAAAGCTTACTTTGTTGGCGGATGTGTCCGTGATCTATTACTAGATAGGCCGATTGGTGATATCGATATAGCGACATCTGCCAAGCCAGGGACTGTTCAAAAACTTTTTCAAACAGTCATTCCAGTAGGCATCGAGCATGGAACGGTGATTGTACGGCATAATCGTAAATCTTATGAAGTGACAACCTTTCGCTTGGACGGGGCTTACTCTGATCGACGGCGCCCCGATACAGTGCATTTCACACAAACAATTGAACAAGATTTGATGCGGCGTGACTTTACAATCAATGCGCTTGCCATGAATATAAAAGGGGAGATTACCGATCCGTTTGCGGGCAAACGAGATTTAGAACATGAAATGATTCGCACTGTCGGCGATGGGTTTGATCGGTTCCATGAAGACCCCTTACGCATTATTCGAGCGTTACGGTTTTCTAGTCAATTAGGTTTTCAAATCGAAGCTAATACATTACAAAATATGACGAAAGTAGCACATGAAATTGAACATTTAGCCATTGAGCGTATCGTTGATGAACTGGCTAAACTATTTGCAGGTTCGTATATAAAGACGGGAATTTATTACTTGAAGTACACAAAGCTACATCATCATATTCCTGTGCTTAAAGACGATCCGAGTGTAATTGATCGTCTTCCTGTAAAGCTGGTTCCTCTATATTCGTTGGGCGAAGTGATCGCCATGTTTCATTATATCGAACCGGATATCGATATTTCGACATGGACGAAAAATTGGAAATGTGCGAACAGAACAAAACACGAGGCTATGAATTTATCCGCAGCTCTGTTTTATTTTCAAAACAATGGGTTGAATCAATGGCTTGTTTACCGTTTAGACGATGCGAATTATAATGGTTTCGTCAGATTAGCCAAACTGTTTTTTACCGATGTTCCTACGATCCAAGATATAAACCGAATCAAAAAAAGCTTGCCTATACGAACAAGATCAGAGTTGGCGCTTAATGGTTATGATATTAAAGCAATGTTTCCTAGTATGAAGGAAGGACCGTGGATACGCGATCTTTTACAAACAGTTGAAAAAAAGGTTGTCAATGGCACATTGGCAAACAATAAATCTGCTCTGAAGGAATGGATAAAATGGAATCCACCCGACATCAACTGATCAACTGCTTGATGAAGGATGAGAATCAATATATATCAAGCGAGAAATTGTCTGAAAAACTGCATATGTCGCGCACTGCTGTAGAGGAGTTTTTGCACGAACTTAAAAAAGATGGCTATTTAATCGAGTATATACCAAATAGAGGGTATCGGATGATCGGATGTCAAGAACAAATAAGTGACAGTACGATTCGACAGGGGCTACAAACATCATGGCTTGGCCAAACAATCATTCATAAAGAAACAATAGCATCAACCCAACTTTTCGCCCATAAAAAGGCAAGAGAAAATGCAAAACATGGTACCGTTGTGATTGCGGACGAACAGACAGCAGGAAAAGGGCGTATGAATCGGCCTTGGCACTCAAAAAAAGGTAAAGGTGTTTGGATGAGTTTCATTCTTAGGCCACAAATGTCGCCACAATTTGCACCGCAACTAACATTTCTTACCTCCACAGTGCTTGCATCTGTTTTTGCAAAAGAAATCGGAATCGATGCGCGTATTAAGTGGCCAAATGATATTTTGTTCCATGATAAAAAAGTTGCTGGTGTCTTGACTGAAATGCAAGCTGACCAAGATCACATCCGCTATGTTGTTATCGGAATAGGCATAAACGTTAATCATACACAAGCGGATATACCAGCAAATATCCGACATCAAGCAACATCATTAAAAATAGCAACCAAGCAGCATTGGCAAATAAAAAAACTGATCCAGAAAATACTAGAAACATTTGAAAAGGACTATACAACATATTTGAAAACTGGGTTTGCCTTTGTTAAGTCAAATTGGGAAAAACGCGGCTACAAACTCGGTCAGGATGTATGGGTTCGGACACTGTCTGATCGTTTCAAAGCTGTATGTTATGGTATTGCAGATGATGGTTCACTATTGGTTGAAAAAAATGGTCACGTGAAACGGCTTTATTCTGCAGAAATTGAGTGGAACAATTCCGGAAAACAATAAACATGTCCGTGAACCCGATATTTTTATACTATAGAAAGTTGGGGTAAACATATGACCAGATATGTCGTCATCGATCTAGAAACAACAGGACATGCTCCAGAATCTGACGATAAGATTATTGAAATTGGTATGGTTGTCATAAAAGATGATATGATTACAGAAAGATATTCATCCCTGCTTAATCCTAACAAACCCATCCCACCCTTTATTTCTCGGTTAACGGGTATTTATGATGCTGACGTTCGTGGACAACCGGAGTTTTCCGAAATCGCGCCGCAGATTGCCGAGAATTGTAAAGATTGTTTTTTAATTGCCCACAACGTTGCATTTGATTTAGGGTTTTTAAATCAGGAGTTTGCAGCGAATGGCATGAAAAAGTTAGAAAATCCAGTCATTGATACCGTCGAGTTAGCACGCATATTATATCCAAGCGCGCCTGCATTCAAATTAGAGCAACTTGCCGACTATCTCAACATTGAGCACGATGCTCCTCACAGAGCTTTGTCTGATGCTGTCGTAACGGCGAAGTTATTCTTATTGATGAAGCAAAAAATTAACCAGTTGCCGTATGAAACGATTCATCATTTATTACGTCTACACAAAAGCTTAAAATCAGATATTTCCCATATTTTGCACGCGAATTATAATGCTAAAGCATTTGCGTATAATACGCCGAAAAATATTGATACATTTCATGGATTAGCATTTAAAACATTTGATGTGGAAAAACAGGAAGATAGCTGTGTTCACTTGTCCTACGGTGATTATTTAGACAATATATATGAGGAAAATGGAGCGTTAAAACGCGCTCTTAAACATTACGAAAAAAGACCTGGACAACGATGTATGTCCGAGATCATTTATGATGCTTTTCAAAGTAGGTCACATGCTTTAATTGAAGCAGAAACCGGTACTGGAAAGTCGCTTTCATATTTGGTTGCGGCTGTTTATGAATCTTTAAAATCGAAAAAACGAGTTGTGATCAGTACTCATACAACACAGCTTCAGTCCCAACTTTTGAACGAGGAAATTCCTTTGGTACAAAAGTTACTTTCACAGCCTATTCGTGCTGCCGTATTGAAAGGGAAAAAACACTACATCAGTTTGGAAAAATTTGCTCATGCCCTTACAACTAGTGAACAAGAAAATTACGATATCGTTCTCACAAAAGCGATATTGCTTGTTTGGTTAACAGAAACCGAAACAGGAGATATAGATGAAATCCAACTGCCTGCCAGTGGATATATGTTTTATAATAATATATCCGCTGAAGCTGAAAGAGAAATCGATCCAACATCACCATGGTTTTCTCGTTCTTATTATCAAAAGGCACGAAAGCGCGCTTCGCAAGCCAACATTGTTATAACAAACCATGCTTTGTTATGCGCGGATATGTTTAACGATTATAAACTTATTCCTGCATATGACAAAGCAATTATCGATGAAGCGCATCACTTGGAAGAAACAGTATCTAAATACTATGGATTAAAACTCGATTATGCTAGTTTGCGTTATTTTCTTAATCAAATGGATGCTGGTGAAGATTCATGGCTTACATCAATATTTTCCCGCTATCCTCAAGTGATAGAAATAGCTACGAAGGATGAATGGAACCAACACATTGTTTCGGCAAAACACGAAATAGACGATTTATTCCATGCTATATTTCAATATGTTTCAAACCAAAATCAATCGAAAAAGTCACTGAGCGATATCGGAAAAATTCAGTACCGGTTTGATGGGGCAAAAGAAATGGCTGAAAAATGGCAGTCAATAAAAGAAATGGCCGCAAGAGCGATGCTTCTATTTCGTGACCTAAAGCAAATACTTACTCAATTCAAGCAGACAGTTGAAACATATAATATATATGATAAGTTTGATTTAGACGATATCGGTAATCAAATAGAAAATTGCCAATCATTCCTTGATCGTATAGAAGGATTGTTCTTAAGCGAAGACAGCGGAAAAGAAGTAAAGTGGATTGAAATTGAAACAGCAGGAACGAAAAATAGCGTCTATTTATATAGTGAGCCAATCGATGTTTCTACGCTTTTAAGTGAAACGTT
This sequence comes from Bacillota bacterium, assembly GCA_035301265.1. Lineage (GTDB taxonomy): Bacteria > Bacillota > Bacilli > Bacillales > Amphibacillaceae > DATGUP01. The sequence continues at coordinate 346,794 of DATGUP010000003.1, read as the reverse complement.
TTTCGATCGAAAAGAAAGTGTCGTTTTAACAAGCGCCACTTTAACCATTGATCGTTCTTTTACGTTTATTGCAAACCGACTTGGCCTTACAAACAAACGACTCATGACTAAAAAAATCCAATCGCCCTTTTCTTATAAGAATCAGGTACAACTCATGGTTCCGAATGATTTTCCCGATATTAAAAAGGCAAGCACTGATGAGTTTGTCTATGCTACATGTGAGGCTATTTGTTCGCTTGCCGATATTACAAAAGGCCGAATGCTTGTACTCTTTACGTCCTATGATATGCTTCGGAAAGTTTATGATCTGCTGCGAGAGACATTGGATACGGTCTATTATACATTGATTGCTCAAGGCGTATCTAGTGGCAGTCGGGCTAAATTAAAAAAGAACTTTCAAACATTTGATCGCTCTATATTGCTGGGAACCAGTTCATTTTGGGAAGGCATTGATATTCCCGGTGAGGATTTATCCTGTTTAGTGATTGTGCGTTTACCGTTTGAGCCGCCTAATCACCCTATTTATGAAGCAAAAGCAAACGCATTGAAGAAAGATGGAAAAAATCCGTTTATGGAACTGGCACTACCAAACGCTATCATTCGTTTTAAACAAGGTTTCGGTAGGTTGATCCGATCATCCAGTGATATAGGCATCGTCTTTATTTGCGATTCACGAATTAAAAAAGCGAGATACGGTAAAAGCTTTATTCAGTCTATTCCGGAAGTACCTGTTTTTTTCGCATCGACACAAACATTGATGAGCAAAGCAGCTGAATGGTTTTAATAAAAGATACACTGATGCACTTAAAAACAGTGCATCAGTGGACATGGTATGGGTTTTAAAAATTTGTTGAAATAAATAAACAAATGACCATTGATCATTGTTATACTATAAAATGTCCTCTTATTTATATTCAACATTATTTATAGTGTCGGTTAAATGACTACCTATATGAATAACAAAAAATGAAAAATCAGTTTCTTTTTACCGGGGGAATAATCATGAAGCAAAAACAATCGACTAGCCGTGACCATCCTAAAAAAATGTGTGTATGCACAGGTGGGCAATAATGAAAAATAAAGGCACACTGGCCAAATGGTTTAAATGGGGAAGCGTTGTTTTTGCTACTATAGTCACTTTGCTTTTAATTTACGGCTGCATTTTGTATAAATCCATTCAAAATGACAAAACAAAGGGGTTTGACGAATCGAGAAAAATTATTTTTTCCGAAACAGATATCACAGATGCAGACGAAATGTTTGCTTTTTATGGTGAGGAAGCCTTTCATATTTTATTCGGCAAAACTAACACTAATGAAGAAAAAATCGCCTTTTTCCCCTTAGACCACGACGGCGGAATAACAGTCATTGATCAAACAAAAATCATTTCTAAAGAGGCAATCGAACAAACTTGGAAAAAACGGTGCTCAAATTGCCATCTTATCAACATCGCTCCTGCTATGATAGATGATCAACCATTATGGGAAATGACGTATAAAGATGACCGTGCTAAATATGTCATCGATTATTTATCTATGGATGATGGTTCTCGATATGAGCGCTATTCATTCAAGCAAAGGTTCAATTAGGAGGTTAGATAAACATGAAATTGGCTCATCGAGTGAAGACATTGACGCCTTCTCCGACACTAGCCATTACAGCAAAAGCGAAAACGATGAAACAAAAAGGATATGACATTATTAGTTTGGGAGCTGGCGAGCCCGATTTTAACACACCTTCATACATTCTGGATGCAGCCGAGACAGCGATGCGGGAAGGAATGACCAAATATACACCATCTGGCGGTATATTGGAATTGAAATCGGCTATTGCCAACAAATTGAAAGAGGACAATGCTCTCGATTATACAACAGATGAGATTGTTGTGACGACCGGAGCAAAACATGCACTGTATACCGTATTTCAAGTCTTGTTGGATGAAGGTGATGAAGTTATTGTCCCCGCACCATATTGGGTTAGTTATCCAGAACAAGTTAAGCTCGCTGGGGGAAAACCTGTTATTGTCGATACGCTTGAACAAAATCATTTTAAATTAACACCGGAGCAATTAGAACAGACTATCACCGATCGAACGAAAGCGGTTATCATTAATTCCCCTAACAATCCAACAGGTATGATATATGATAAACATGAATTGAAACAAATAGGAGACATTTGTCTCAAATACGATGTTATGATTATTTCAGATGAAATATATGAAAAATTAATTTATTCAGGTGATAAACATACATCTATTGCTCAGATTTCGGAGCGGCTTAAACAACAAACTGTTATCATCAATGGCGTATCAAAATCGCATGCGATGACTGGATGGCGCATCGGTTATGCTGCGGGAAATGAAAAAATTATTAAAGCGATGACCAATCTTATCTCGCATGCAACATCCAACCCGACATCAATTGCTCAGTATGCAGCACTTGCTGCCTACGAAACAGAACAGAATACTGTTGCTAATATGCGGCATGTTTTTTCTGAAAGACTTGATACATTGTATTACCAATTAATTGACATACCCGGTGTATCTTGTGTTAAACCTAAAGGGGCGTTTTATTTATTCCCGAATGTTCGTGAAGCAGTTCAAATGAACGGTTTTCAACATGTTGATGAATGGGCTAAGGCACTCCTTGAAGAAGAAAAGGTTGCGATTGTGCCTGGATCTGGATTTGGATCACCAGAAAATGTGCGGCTGTCTTATACCGTATCAACTGACACATTAGAAGAAGCTGCCAAACGAATCAAACGTTTTGTTACTAATCATCAATAACGTTGGAGGTCATGAGTATGAAAACAACCATTGCACAGGTTCACACATACGAGGGACAAAAGGTAACGATTGGCGCATGGCTTGCTAATAAACGATCGAGCGGAAAAATTGCCTTTCTGCAACTACGAGATGGGACAGGCTTTATTCAAGCTGTTGTGTCTAAAAATGATGTGAGTGAAGATGTATTTCAGTTAGCAAAAAACATGAGTCAAGAAACGTCCATGTACATAACAGGGACTATTGTTGCGGATTCACGTTCACCGCTTGGTTACGAAATGCATGTAGAAAACATTGAAGTCATTCAGGAGGCAGAAGACTATCCAATTACACCAAAAGAACACGGAACAGAATTTTTAATGGATCATCGCCATTTATGGCTGCGTTCGAAAAAACAACATGCCATTATGAAAATCCGCAATGAAATTATTCGAGCCACTTATGAGTTTTTCCATACTCGCGGTTATGTCAAAATTGATCCGCCTATTTTAACAGGGGCTGCAGCAGAAGATACGACTGTACTATTTCATACTCAGTATTTTGATGAAAAAGCTTACTTATCCCAAAGTGGCCAATTATACCTTGAAGCAGCAGCTATGGCATTCGGTAAAGTGTTTTCATTCGGGCCGACATTCCGTGCTGAAAAGTCAAAAACACGTAGGCACCTCATTGAATTTTGGATGATTGAACCAGAGATGGCGTTTGTCGAACATGAAGAGAGCCTCGAAATACAGGAACAATATATCACCTTTATTGTTCAAGCCGTGTTAGAACATTGTCAGACTGAGCTGAAGACATTAGAGCGGGATATTTCGAAACTTGAAAACATTCAAGCCCCTTTTCCAAGAATATCTTATGACGATGCGATCAAACTGCTACATGAAAAAGGGTTCACAGATATCGAATGGGGGGACGATTTTGGTGCACCGCACGAAACTGCAGTTGCACAACATTACGATAAACCCGTATTCATCGTCAACTACCCGGCAGAAATTAAAGCATTTTACATGAAACCAGTCCCCGATCGCCCAGAAGTCGTTTTATGTGCCGATTTAATCGCACCAGAAGGTTATGGGGAAATTATAGGTGGTTCTGAACGTATTGCTGATTATGATTTAATGAAACAACGTTATGAAAAACATGGTTTAAGCGGACCGGCTTATGAGTGGTATTTAGAGTTGCGAAAATATGGAAGCGTCCCTCACTCTGGATTTGGCCTTGGGCTTGAACGGACTGTCGCCTGGATTTCTGGAACAAAACACGTTCGAGAAACGATCCCATTTCCAAGGTTGTTAAATCGTCTATATCCATAAAAAATAATCTATCCTTGCTAATAAAATCTCCTTGTGCAAACAGGAGATTTTATTTTGAATAAACGCAGACGATTTTTCGTGCTATACTAAAAACGAGGTGCAATATAATGACAAATATTCCTTCATTTCAACATATCCTTTTGACACAAATCCCTATTCCAGTTCAATTGCTCACGTCTTATAAACGGCTAGGGTTGGATGAAACAGAAGCGATGGTTCTTTTGCAAATCCACCGCTTTCTTTTTGAACAAAACGAATTTCCCACGCCAATGGATATCGCTTCCTGTCTAACTATAGGGGAGACCGAATGTTCAAACATACTGCGGAAACTCATTCAAAAAGATATGCTTGAAATTAAACAGACCGAAAATGATAAACAGCAAATTACTGAAACATATTCACTTGAGCCACTTTGGAAAAATCTTTATAACTTAAATGATCATGAGCAAAATAGGGAAGAGGGGACTATTTTTATTTTATTTGAACAAGAATTCGGCAGACCGTTATCGCCATTTGAAATTGAAACAATTAATGCCTGGCTGGATAAAGATAAATTTATTCCTTCGCTGATCAAAGCAGCTTTAAGAGAAGCTGTATTGATGGGTAAATTAAACTTCAAATACATTGACCGCATACTAAGAGAATGGAAAAGAAAAGGAATCCATACAGTTGACCAAGCACGACAAGCAAGTAAATCGTTTCACAACCATCAAACATCGACTAAAAAATTCCCGGAAAAAAAGCGTAATACCTCATTTTATTATAATTGGCTTGAAGGGGACGATTAAATCATGTTGAATAAACAAGAAATACGTTTTTGTTTGGACAAGATGAAAGAGATGTTTCCACATGCAGATATCGAGCTCAATTATTCGAATTCGTTTGAGCTACTTATCGCTGTCGTATTGTCGGCCCAATGTACCGATTCGCTTGTCAACAAGGTGACGAAAAAACTATTCCAAAAATATAAAACCCCACATGACTATTTGAATGTCCCTATAGAAGAACTGCAACAGGATATTCGCTCTATTGGCCTTTATAGAAATAAAGCAAAAAATATCCGCAAGCTTTGTCAATCGATTATTGACGATTATCAAGGCGATATACCCAAAACAAGAGATGAGTTAATGAAACTTGCAGGTGTTGGAAGGAAAACGGCAAATGTTGTTGCTTCAGTCGCCTTTGATGAACCAGCCATCGCAGTGGATACTCACGTTGAACGCGTTGCCAAACGACTTGGCATATGCCGGTGGAAGGATTCTGTCTTACAGGTAGAAAAGACGTTGATGAAAAAAATTCCCAAAAGTGAATGGAGTGCGACTCATCATCGAATGATCTTTTTCGGCCGCTATCACTGTAAAGCACGTAATCCTCATTGTCCGGAGTGTCCGTTGTTAGATTTATGTAGAGAAGGCAAAAAGCGTATGCGAAAAAGACGCGCTAATTTTTAGCATTAACAAAATGCAGTTTTCCAACAGAAATCGAAAACGTTTAGGATGTAATAATTTTCTATCGTTTTATGTTAAAAAAACTCTTTGCTGCATTGATTAGAAGTATATGAATACTTTTAAAAAATAAGAAGTAACATAAACGAATCAAAGCTAAAAAAGGTTCCGATCATTGATGACAATGATTGGAACCTTTTTTAAATGGGCGTGTATGTTTATTCTTCTTCTAATTCTTCCTCTGTTTCGGCTTCTTCCTCTTCTGGATCTGGATCAGGATCCGCACCAACATCTTCATCATCGGGGATAGAAACATCTACACGTTGTGATTCTCCTTTAACACCCTCATTTGCACCAGTTTGGCCGACCGGTGTGACGGTAATGGTATAGGTTTCACCCGGGGTTATACCGGCGATTTCGATTCCTTTTGCATCTACTGTTTGAGTTTGGCCACCAGGACTTACTGTTACTTCAAATACGGCCGGAGGGCCATTATAATTCCAGGATACGTCAATAATGGATTGTTCTGAATCGTATACAGCATTTAAATCAGTAACAGATGCGATGTCTTCACCAGAATCTTCTTCATCATCCTCATGTTCATCCTCTTCTTCATCTTCATCATCAGATTCACCCGGTACATTGACTGTTGTAGTTTTTGCCTCACTTGTTTTCGAATCGTCATCATTGGAAACAACAACCACTTGGATGACATATTCTGTACCCAATTCGACGTTGTCTATTTCCATCTCTGTATTATCGGTAGATGATAAGCTTTGCATATCACCGTCATCAACGCTGGCACTAACTTCAAACATCACATCTTCATCGGTATCATAATCCCATTCAACATGTATCGAATTCGTGTCTTCATCATAGATTGCCGTTAAATTTTCCACAGGATCCAGTTCATCTTTATCGTCGTTTTCTGAAGAACGACTTGGCTCTGTTCCTTTAACGAACAACTCCGTTACGGTTTCGGAATCCGGTGTCTGGTCACTCGCTAGGACAGGCGGATTGGATCCTTTTTTCACTGCTACTTCAACAACTGAGTCTGGTTTTGTCCAATCCGGTGTATCAATATCTTTGGATATTTCACTCATTGTATTTTTAAATAGCGCATGCGGAATTTTCGTATTCGGTAAGCCAATGTCATTATCCGCATATCCGGTCCAGATCGAAATCGTATAATTTTTTGTATAACCGCTAAACCAGGAATCTGGCGGTGTATCAACCCCCGGACGGTTTGTTGTACCCGTTTTTCCAGCAACGGGCAATCCAGGGATATTGGCAAGTGTGCCTGTGCCTTCATTGACAACAGTTTTTAACATATCCGTGACCATATAGGCTGTGTAATCAGACATGACGGCTTCGCTTTCTGGTTTTAGATCCACTGTTCTTCCGTCAGGAAATTCAACCTTAGATACAGAATAAGGCTCGTTATAAATACCTTCATTGGCAAAAGCTCTATAGGCTCCGGCTAATTCGAGCGGTGTTACGCCCGATCCACCACCGATTGTATCGGTTGCTTTTAATTTACCATCGTCAAATTGGATTCCGAGATTTTCAGCAAATTGTTGGGCATTGGCACGATCGACTTCATCAAATAATTTCATCGCAGGAACATTATACGATTCACTCAATGCTGTGCGCATCGACATCCAGCCGTGAAATTGTCCGTCATAATTATTGATAACTTTGTCAGTGCCTTCAAGTTTATACGGTTCGTCATCGTGTAATTGATGATAGGTGGAGTATTTGTTGTATTCGATCGCTGGTCCATAGGCAATAATCGGCTTAAATGTTGAACCTGGTTGACGGCCATCCCCATCAATCGCATAATTCCAACTATCGTTTTGAACACCACCGCGTGCACCACCAATTGCTCGAATGGCGCCGCTTTGTGTATCCAAAACCGTCATGCCGGCTTGCATTTTATGTGTTTTACCATCCGCATCTTTTATATCATCTGGATAAGGAATGGGGTTATCATCGTCGTCTGATAGTAAAAATTCCACATGCTCCTGTATATCAGGGTCCAGTGTTGTATAAATTTTTAGTCCATCGGTATAAATGTCTGCGCCATCTATTTTTTCTTTCACTTCTTTTTCAACCTGTTGCACGAAACCTTCATATGGTTTGGATTTTGGTTTGGAATCTGTTAGAAGTGAAGCAATGTCGACCTCCCTTGCTTCATCGGCTTCTTCTTCGCTAATTTTCCCGTGTCTAACCATTAATGAAAGTACAGTATTCATGCGTTTTTTCGTTAAATCTGGATTTTTAAATGGGTTGTATGCTGTTGGCCGTTGTGGTAAGCCAGCTAAAATAGCGGCTTCAGGCAAGGTCAAATCATGCAGATCGGTCTTGCCAAAATAGACTTCAGCTGCTTTAGCGACACCATAAGCGTTGTTTCCGTAAAAAATTTTATTTAAATACATTTCCAAAATTTGTTCTTTTGTATAGTTTCGTTCCAATTTTAAGGCAAGCCATTGTTCTTGTACTTTTAATTTGAGTTTCTTTTCAGAGGAAAGAAATGAATTTTCAACAACTTGCTGGGTAATCGTACTGGCACCTTCAGAACCGAACCCATTTTTAATGTTAGAGATAATAGCCCCACCGATACGGCGCAAGTCAATGCCAAAATGCTCAAAAAATCTGGAGTCTTCTGTTGCAATAACAGCATCGATTAATATATCAGGTAACTCATCATATTCAACCTTTGTCCGTTTTTCACCGCCTAAATCCCCTATTAATTCACCGTTCATATCATAAATCTGGGACGAAAATGGATCCTCAAGCTTTGCGGCATCAAGTTTCGGTGCTGTGGCAATATAATACGTAAATAAACCACCAACACTCAAACCTGTAGCAAATATTAATATGGTTAACGCGATTAAAATTTTTTTCCATATAGGTTTTTTAGCTGCTTTTTTCTGCTTTCTGCGTGCTATGCGAGTCTGGCCGTTTGCCGCCATAACGCATCTTCCTCCGTTCTAAAAATAGAGCTTATCAATTATGTTTAGATAATTTACACGTGCCTGGTATTGAAATGGTACACGATAACCTTCTTGTTGAATTGTCGCATAGGGGATCGACTGTCTGCCACCATCATTTTTGGCATACCAGTACGAAAAAAGTGATTCTGCTTTTAAAACATACGTTTCATTATGCGCAGAAAAACGTATAATCATAAAACAAATTCCACCATGACGTACAACAGCTTCCATATGTTTTATTTGATGATCATGAATATTTGTCAATGGAAACCGTGTTTTATTTTTTGTTTCCTTTGCTTCAAAATCAACGTATTTACCACGGTATATACCATTGTAATCCGTCGTGGAAGCCTGTTTGAAATATGCTTCTGTAATAACGGCCGCGCTTCTTTTCGGATAATGCACCTTGACAATTTGCACGGGGGTTGGTTTTTTGTGAATAATCGCTCGGTCCGTCTCAAGATAGTACGCATTTGTTATATTTATATCTTCTTCAAGCGTCATGCCGCGATTGCCATGACCTTGAATGGTTTGCGGCATCCGCAATCGCTTTTTTAACCCGTTTGGATAATTCATATCTCTCCCTCCAGCATATTACAGTATCATAGCAGATATACGCCTAATTGGTAAGCATATATACTCGAATTCATTTTAATAGCACTTGTCTTGTGCTGTCATGAACGATTGCACTTCTATTATATAATAAATCAGTCAACAAAGCATAATTGACGAAGAAAATTATTTGTCGGGGCGAAGAATAACCATAGTTTAAATTCTTCTGTAATTCAAAAGCTTGAGCGTTAAGCAAACATGCGCAATGAGGAATATACAATTGAAGTGTCCGATTTCTGCAATTTCTATGTAAACGGGCAATAACTTCTATTTTAAAATAGTAAAAAAACTGTCCTAAGCGGACAGTTTCCATGTCATGTGGAAGGTCGATCGGGGCCTTCCAGTTTTTTATTTCCGTAACCGTCTTTACGAAAATCTTTGTTACGTTTTTTTCTATTGAGTTTATCGCGTTTTTGTTGATCCATAATGTGATGTTTTCCTCCTTTCATTTTTTAGTCTGTCTTATTTAATTGAAAAAATGAGGATTTTGCTCTGTTTTGCCTTGTCTGTACTTCTTTTGTCGAACGTGCAGGGTTATTTTATTTCGCACCGAAACACACTTAATGAGGTCATTGTATGAAAAGAGGTGTTATCTATGTTTGAAAAAACGGAACATCATGGTGTAGATAAATCGCAATATATGTATACCTTATTGTATATGTTTAACCAAATACAATGGATTGAACAAAAACTACACACCAATGTTGACTCACTTATATTGAAACAAGAAGAAGAAAACAGAGACACGAACAATTAATCCAACACGTGTGCCATTTTTTAAATATCCGTGTTATAATTTACAGTAGGCATCATTTTGATTAAAGGTAGGATCCAGGATGAGAGGGCTTATCCAACAAACGGAACAATTAAAAATCGAGCTCGATACTTTAAAAAACATGTATGAAACAAACGCTGCCCCGGAAAATCGAAAAGATAAATCTTTTTTTCTCAAAGTGAAATCGGAAACAGAACCTGTGTACAAGCTTTTAACGCAATGGGAAAACAACGCCCTTGAGCAGATAAAAAAACAAAATGTTACAAATGTACATCCCAAACAAATCGTTTCGACAAAAGAAAATATAGAACTGCTTCTAATGCATAGTTATTACATTGACGTCAGACGCAGGCGATACATGGAATTGCATCATTCGGTCCACTATGTACTTAACCAATTGCTAAGAGGCCTGTATAAGGCGGCAAACAAACCGTAAAAGGGGAGACTATCATGATGAAAGAAACGCTTATAAAGCAAGCTGTAGACATACGAAAAAGAGCCTATGTACCTTACTCAAAATTTGCTGTTGGCGCTGCCGTACGTACACACTCCGGTCGCATTTATACCGGATGCAATATTGAAAATGCATCCTATCCTTTAGCATGCTGTGCGGAACGTGTTGCGATTTTCAAGGCTGTTTCGGCAGGCGAAACCGAATTTTTGGATATGGCAATTGTAGCTGATATTCAGCGTCCCATTCCACCTTGTGGTTCATGTAGACAAGTGATGAACGAGTTTTTTGCTAAATCGACACCGATTTATTTAGCCAACCTTCAGCACGATATCAAGACGGTGACCGTGGAAGAATTGCTGCCATTTTCTTTTCAGTCTTCTGATTTAAGGTAATGTTTTTGTATGTCACGTGTTTGAAGGGTGTTTGTAGCTTCTTCTTTTTAATGTTATAATGCAATAAAAATTTACGCATAGATGAAGAAAATACTAATATAAATAAATTAAACAACGTTCTAGATGTCATGTGAGTGGAATATGAGGTGACTAAAATGAGCATAAAAGGTATCCAACTGACGAGTAAGGATATTCTAGAAAAGGATTTTAAAATAGCGATGCGTGGTTATCATCAAGTGGAAGTAGACGAATTTTTAGATCAAATTATTCAGGATTATGAAACTTTTCAACAGGAAATAGAACGGTTGAAACAAGAAAATGAACGTTTGCGAAAACAATCGGAACAAACAAAAGCTCAAACAACGCCAACAAACCACCAAGTGAATTACGATATACTTAAACGGCTATCCAATTTAGAAAAAGCAGTTTTTGGTAAAAAATATGCAGAGTATTGAGGGCTTATTTTTATCAATGTTATGTGTGAACGATCATTTTATGTTATAATACTTATTGTGAAACGATGAATACTCACGTAATCGCTGCAGTTTATCTGCAGAGGAAAGTCCATACTCGCACAAACTGTGATGTTTGTAGTGTTCGTGCTTGACGAAATCATAAGTCAAGGTAGCCAATCGGCTAACGGCAGCGGAAACTCCTGTGTCGGAAACGATATGGACGAGTACGCTTGAAAGTGCCACAGTGACGAATCGGGTTGGAAACAACCCGGGTGGAACGCGGTAAACCCCACGAGCGAGCAACCCAAATGAATGGTAGGGGCGCCCTTGAGTAGGGAAACCGAACCGAAAGAGGGGCAGGTAATTGTTAAATTACCTGCAGACAGATGATTACGGCCGGCGTACGAGGCTGACCACCGTTTGCAGTACAATGGTACAGAATATGGCTTATCGAGTATTCATCGGGTCTATACCAATATTTATAAAGCCTCTTTAACAGACGGTATACGTCTGTTAAAGAGGCTTTATATTTTTAGAATTACATATGAACGTTGCTTTTGCTGTCGATTTGAGAGAGGAAATAGGATGATAAGATATTTGGTTTATTTGATTGTATTCATAATGCGCGTATAGACTTTGTCTTTATCGAAACCTTCACCCATTGGGAATTTCTCAAGCAAATTATTGTTTTCATCTAAAAAATAGGCGAATGTAGAATGAATGATCTCTCCAGTACCCGGATCCCGGTAAAGAAAATCAAGTGAATCAGCAAGTTTTTCTGTATCTTTTTCCGAACCGCGTAGAAAAACCCATCCTTCATCATCCGAAGTAACTTGAAACCGCTCTGCGTAGTCTTGTAAAACAGCCTTTGTATCGTGTTCTGGATCAATTGTCACTGTTATAAACTCCACCTCATCGCCAAATACGCCTTCTTTTTCCAAATCATTGCGTAGCTTGGACATTTTAAGCGTAGTCATAGGGCAAACATCTGGACAATTCGTATACATAAATTCTATAAGCCTTGCCTTTTTAGGGAGGTCGGTAAAAGTGAATTCATTCCCATGAGCCGTTTCCATGACGACGTCTTCTGGAAGTTCAGCATTTCCCGGTCTGATAACTTTTAAATAAAATATGCCTGAAGCGATACCTAAAACTAGGAGTACAATAAACATAATATAAAATTTTTTCAAGCCCATTCCCTCCGAATAAAACAGGTTTAAGATTGTAAAAAGTAGGGAGGAAGCGCGTTTGGCTTCCTCCTGTTCATTTACCACAGTTTATAACCTGGTGAACCAGGTGGTGCGTTTTGAATAATATCAATAAATGGAATTGTGTAGGCGAACAAGATCAATACAACGGTTACGCCAATCCACAGCTTCCAGTTTTCCAATACTTTAGGTGTTGGAGCAGCATTGTCGGCTACGACAGCAACTGGAAACTCTTCTTCGCCTTTTGGAGCGAAGAAAGCAAGGTAGACAAAAATGATCAACATGAGAATCATACCGATAAACAAAATCGATCCACCTATAGCTTGAGCAATTTGATAGGCCCCCCAGGAAGCCGTATCAGCATTTCCTGCGTATTCCGAATACGGTGAGCGCCGCGGCCCTCCTAAAAGACCTTGCCAGTGCATGGCTACGGACATAATCGTTATCCCGACAGACCAAAAGATCGTTTGGACAATGCCTAATTTGTTCATTTTAGCAGTCAATTTTCGGCCAGTAATAGACGGAATCAACCAATACGTAATTCCGAAGAAAGTGAGTATGACTGTTGCGGCAGCTGTTAAGTGAAAATGACCTGTCACCCATATTGTGTTATGCACAACTTGATTCATCTGGTTTGAGGCGTTGATGATGCCACCTGTTCCTGCTGGGATAAATAAGATCATGCCGATAAAAGGAGCGAGGAAGCGAACGTCTTTCCAAGGCATTTTTTTAACCCAGCCAAAGATTCCTTTTGCTCCTAATTCACGTCCTCTCATTTCAAATGTTGCAAACAATGAGAACGCCGTCATAAGCGATGGAATCACAACAAGAAATGTTAAGATAACCTGCAAGTATTTCCAAAAAGGATCGATTCCCGGTTCGGTCAACTGATGGTGGAATCCAACCGGAATTGAGAATAGCAGAAGTAAAATAAAGGACAATCGTGCCAATGAATCTGAAAACATTTTTCCACCAATGATTTTTGGTATAATGGCATACCAAGCCATATAGGCCGGAAGCAACCAGAAGTAAACGAGTGGATGGCCAAAATACCAGAACAATGTACGGCTAACAAGGACATCAATTGTATCCGCAAATCCAAAAGACCATGGGATGAATTGGAGTAAGACAGCCGCTACAACGCCTAGAGTAGCAATTTGCCACATCACCATTGTTATGACACTCATGAAGCTTAACAATGGTGACCGTTGGCCAGGATTTGCTTTGACCCATCTTGCATGGCGCTTAAAGATAACAAATCCTTCTAACCAGCTTCCGACAATAACGAGTGCTAAACCGATATAGAATCCGGGATGCGCCATTAAAGGAGCATAAAACGTATACAGTACGGACGCTTCATTTAAGAGAATGAATGTTGCTGTCGTAATAACACCTATTGTCATCATAATAAAGCCGGTCCAAGCTATTTTGCGTTCGCCATCGCGATATGCTCCGACTGTTTTGCTTTGAACAGCATTGATAAAACCGAGTATAAAAAATGTCGTTAGAACGAGACCTAAAATAACACCATGGAGTGTTAAAATCTGATAATAGTCGATGCCTGCCGGTAATGTGACTTTGCCAGAACGGACAAGCGTCTGAAGTAAGCCAGCGGTAGCACCAATCAACAAGGCACTAAAGGCGATGAACATATGTGCCATTGTCAATTTTGCATCTTTAGCATGTATACTTCTTAATGATTTAACCATCACTCGATCACCTCAATTGTAGCAGTCATTAAATGATGACCCGCTCCACAATATTCATTGCAAAGAAGTGTATACTTTCCCGGTTTGTCAAATGTATCTGTATACGTACTAATGTAACCGGGTTCAAGCATCATATTGACATTTGTGCCAACGAGTTCAAACCCGTGGACAACATCTTTTGTTGTTGCACTAAAATGGACAGTGGCCCCTTTAGGTATTTGGATCACTTTTTCGTCATTTCCAACATCATAATCAAATGCTGATGCTACAATGGTCAGTTGATATTCGTTATCGCCGATTTTTTCAAGGCCTGGGTCATCAAACGGTGGCTGTTCGTCCACTTTTTCAGGATCTAGTGTCACGGCACAACTCGGCGGCTGATTCCCCATATAAAATGCACTGATACCAACAACGATTAAAAATACGAGTAAAGTACCGCCACCAAAAAGCAACCAAATTTTTTCGTACTTATGCATATTCATGGCCGACATTATCCCCCTTTAGCGTGATAAATACAACATCCATACACCACTCCAGGCTAGAATGATAAATAAACCTAATAACATAACAGAAACAAAAGTGCCTTTTAACGACGTTTGGTGATCTATTTCGCGTTCTGTAAGCTCATTTTCTTTTTGTAGATTAGCCACAGATCTCAACTCCTTTCTTCATCGATTTCTTTCACTTTTATCATACAATAAAATGAGATGTATTTTATTGAAACACCTATCATTTCACAAATTATTCAATAACTGCCGTTTCCATGATTAACACTGTTTTACCAACATTTATGTTGAAAAAGTTTGTGAAAAAACTTTGACAAAAAAAAGAATAAATAATGAAAATGTATGTGATGATTTCACAAGAAAGCCGATTTGGAGGAGAGGGGGAAGACACGATGTAAACAAAAAAACGATAACCTCAACGGTTACCGTTTTTGATAGCATCAACATTAATATATGTCTGTTCATTATTTTTTAACGACATTTGCAGCTTGTGGTCCACGATCACCTTCTACGATCTCGAATGTAACGTTTTGCCCTTCTTCCAATGTTTTAAATCCTTCCTCTTGAATGGCGGAGTAATGGACGAAAACGTCATTTCCTTCTTCCAGTTGAATAAATCCGTACCCTTTTTCCGCATTGAACCATTTTACGACTCCATTTTGCATTAAATAATCCTCCTAAAAACTTATACGTTTGACAGTGCATTTACCACTGTCGTTAGCATGGTAATGCAAAGAGATCATGGACCGATTAAAAAAAGAAACTTCCATAGAAGGTGGGATCACTAGACACATCCACTTCTATGGAAGTTTTCTGTTCTTAATGATTCCATACATCTTCTTTGCTTGATCCCAATATATCCTATTTTATTTTGCCAGTCAAGCAATTTCCCCATTTTTAATTGCACATGTTGGATAAAATAATTAAAAAACCACTTTTACGATAGGATAAACCGTATAATTAGGTTACACTGAATATATAGTTAAGAAAAGGGGAGAGTGGGATGTTATCTGATATTGAAATTGCTCAGAAGACAAACCTTAAACCGATTGGAAACATTGCGGCAAATATTGGTTTGGCAGCAGATGACTGGGAACCGTATGGTCGTACAAAAGCGAAAATATCCGACAAGTTGCTTGCTAGATTGAAAAATGAACCGGATGGAAAAATTATTTTGGTCACCTCCATCAACCCGACGGCTGCTGGAGAAGGTAAATCAACGGTTACTGTCGGACTGGGGCAAGCGTTGAACAAAATAGGAAAAAAAACCGTTGTCGCTTTAAGAGAACCATCACTCGGACCGGTGATGGGGATTAAAGGCGGTGCGGCAGGTGGTGGGTACGCACAAGTTTTGCCAATGGAAGATATTAACTTGCATTTTACTGGGGACTTGCATGCGATCACAAGTGCAAACAATTTACTTTCCGCTGCGATTGACAACCACATTCATCAAGGGAACGAATTAAATATCGACCCACGCCAAATCGAATGGAAGCGAGTTATGGACATGAATGATCGGGCGCTCAGACAAATCGTCGTCGGTCTAGGTGGCTCGCTCAATGGAATTCCACGTGAGGATTGTTTTAACATTACAGTTACATCAGAAATCATGGCGGTTCTTTGTTTAGCAGACAGTCTTGAAAACTTAAAAGAGCGGCTCGCACGTATCGTCATCGGCTATACTTATGAACAAAAGCCCATTACTGTCCGTGATTTACAAATTGAAGGTGCACTAACGTTACTCTTAAAAGATGCTATCAAGCCAAACTTAGTCCAAACAACTGAAAATACTCCAGCCATCGTTCACGGCGGGCCTTTTGCCAACATTGCACACGGCTGCAACAGCATTATGGCGACTAAGACGGCTGCCAAACTCGGCGAATATGTTGTAACGGAAGCAGGGTTTGGGGCGGATCTTGGAGCAGAAAAATTTTTGAATATTAAAGCGCGCGCCGGTCAATTGAAAACCGACGCTGTTGTCATTGTCGCAACCGTACGCGCACTGAAAATGCACGGCGGGGCCCATCGAAACCGTTTAAGTGAAGAAAACTTGCCTGCATTAGAAGCGGGGATGGAAAACTTGGCCAAACATATTGAATCCATCGACTATTTTGGTTTACCTTTTGTTGTGGCTATCAATAAATTTCCAACTGATACGACCTCTGAAATCGACTTTATTCACTCCTGGTGTGAAAAACGCGGCTATTCGGTAGCTTTAACTGATGTATGGGCTAAAGGTGGAGAAGGTGGCATTGAACTAGCTGAAAAAGTGCTTGAAAAGGCCCAAGGCTCTCATAATGCCTTTAAACGGGTATATAATCTCGATGACACACTAGAGACGAAAATCAAAAAAGTGGCACAAATTATATATGGTGCAAAAGGAATCGAACTGTCAACGAAGGCTAAAAAACAGATTGCCTTTTTTGAAAGGCAAGGATGGGGCAAGCTTCCAGTCTGTATGGCAAAGACGCAGTATTCTTTATCGGATGATCCTGCTTTATTAGGACGCCCTGAAGACTTTATTATAAACATACGCGAGTTGCAGCCATCCATAGGCGCCGGATTTATCGTCGTGTTAACCGGTGATATGGTGACCATGCCCGGCTTACCTGAAAAACCAGCAGCTTTAAATATGGATGTGGCCGAAGACGGAACCATTACGGGGTTATTCTAATGAGACAATATGATGACGTGACTTTTCTACATGAAACGCATAACACGAAAGAATTGCAACTATTACTGTTAGCTGTATGCAAAGGCGTGTTAGAAACTGAAAAACAAGCACATGTTTTAATCAGGCCGGGATTATAGCTGTTTTCCCAACCTGTTTTATATCATGAAAAAAGACATTTAATCGATAGGAAGCCACGTGACAGTTGAATTGCAGGTGGGGAACAGCTATTTCTGCTGCACCCGTTTTGCTCCCAAATAACGTTGCTTCCAGTAAGACGTTTCTAGGGCACTGATCTCCACACCGCGAGACTCTCCGGCATGAATAAATTTCCCGTCGCCAATGTAGATACCCATGTGTGAGGGCCCTGGTTTATACGTTTCAAAAAATACAAGGTCGCCAATGGAAGGCGATTCAATCGGTTGTGTATGATTCCATATATCGCTGACCGTTCTCGGGACTGTTATATCATGCGATTGAAAAACGTATTGAATAAATCCGCTGCAATCAAAACCGCCCTGTGATTCTCCACCCCAAACGTACGGTGTGCCGATCAGCGAGCGTGCTGTTTCAACAATATCAGCGTTTTCGGTGTTGTTGACTTCCACTTTTTTAACGTCAGAAGGCTGTTCGTTTTCTTGCGTTTTGTCCATTTGCTGTTCATTTGCTTGACTTTCAGGCAACGTCTCAGACGCTTGCTCTGCTTCAGATGCGTGAACCGTTGTTAACGGTTCTTCTGTTTTATTTATTAGCTTCAAATCATGATTGTCTTCGGCGATTTCCAGAGCTTGTCGTGTTAACGGGCCGAAAATCCCATCAATGTCCCCCTCATAATAACCAAAGTATTGAAGAGACTTTTGGACAAGGGAAACATCTCTATTTTGCATGCCTGGATGGATCGATTCCGATAAAGCTTTGATTTGATCAAGGTGTTGTTCCTCTTCTTCTTTAATAATTGCACGCATCGTTTCTTGATCTGTTTGTCCGGTTACTGTTATGTTGTGATTTTCTTGAAATTGTTTTAATGCGTGTTCAGTAAATATGCCAAATTCCCCATCTATATCGTCATCGTAGTATGATAATTGATTCAGTTTCTGCTGCAGCACACGAACCGTTTCACCATGTTCACCATATTGGAGCTGTTCGGCTTCCAGTAAGATGTTGTTTTGCAGTACAGGATATGCATCGACGTAAACCGCAAATGGTTGGCTCAAAGCATAACTATATAGAAATGATTGTTTGACAACTTGCTCAACCGTTCCGTTTATCATGCATATATCCCCTTTCTTATAGTCGTGGGCTTTAGCTCTTTTATAAATAATTATGAGATGAAAATGAGTTTATGATCTACCATCACGTTACGATTGTGTTACAATATACAGAAGGTTACATGACAAGATTTAAAAACTAAATTATGAATGGATATGAGGGATTGATATGAAAATCGGTGAAGAAGCATACTTAACCTTATGTCGATATGTATTAAATAACGGTATAAAAAAACAAGATCGAACGAAAACTGGTACATATTCCATCTTTGGCTATCAAATGCGTTTTGATTTAAGCCAGGGCTTTCCGCTTTTAACAACGAAAAGAGTCCCATTCCGATTGGTGGCCAGCGAATTGCTTTGGTTTCTCAAAGGAGATACTAATATTCGCTTTCTGCTTGAACACAACAATAACATTTGGAATGAATGGGCTTTTAAAAAATGGGTAGAAAGCGATGAATATATTGGGCCGGATATGACCGATTTTGGCAATCGTCGGCTTCGCGATCCCGACTTTAATAAAACATATCAGGAACAAATGGCCATTTTTAAAGAGAAAATATTGCATGATGATCGATTTGCTGAACGTTTCGGTGATCTCGGTTCGATTTACGGTAAGCAGTGGCGAGACTGGAAAACATCGCAAAATGAAAGCATCGACCAATTAAAAAATGTGATCCGTTCCATTAAGTCAAATCCAGATTCCCGCCGACATATCGTCTCAGCGTGGAATCCTGAAGATATTCCAAACATGGCGCTGCCACCGTGCCATACATTATTTCAATTTTATGTTGCAGACGGGCGCTTATCATGCCAGTTGTACCAACGGAGCGGCGATATCTTTTTAGGTGTGCCATTTAATATTGCTAGCTATGCCTTATTAACTCATTTGATCGCCCATGAATGCGAGTTGGAAGTTGGTGAATTTATTCATACATTAGGGGACGCACACATTTATACAAACCATGTAGAACAAGTTAAAATTCAGCTCGGACGAACCGTACGTCGGTTTCCAGAACTCATTATTAAACAAAATAAGTCATCGGTGTTCGATTTTGAATTGGATGATTTTGAATTGAAACATTATAACCCGCATCCAGCCATCAAAGCACCGATCGCCGTATAGGAAATCAATGAAGAGGTGGTATCAACGTGATTTCTTTCCTTGCCGCCATGGATCGAAATCGTGTTATCGGCTCAAATAACGCCCTGCCGTGGCATTTGCCGAACGATTTACGATTCTTTAAAGAGAAAACGACAGGACATACGATCATCATGGGACGGAAAACGTTTGAATCAATTGGGAAAACATTACCTCATCGAAAAAACGTCGTCCTAACCCGAAAACAAAATGCGTCGTTTCCTGACGGAGTGATAGTCATACATGATTTGCAAAAAATCGTCGAATGGAACCAGCGCCATCCAGAAAAGGAATATTTTGTGATCGGGGGCGGTCACGTGTTTGAACAGCTATTGCCTTATGCCGAGAGGATGTATATTACAAAAATTGACGCGTCATTTGCAGGTGATGCGTTTTTCCCTCGATTTTCCGAATGTAAATGGCGTTTAACATCTAAAGAAAAAGGAGAAAAAAACAAACAAAATCCGTACGATTATTATTTTTTGCAGTATGATCGGAAAACATAAAGTAGGTGGAAGATATTATGCCCCTTTGTGGCGTCATTCTTGCCGGCGGCCAATCGTCCAGAATGGGTACAACTAAATCATTGCTTCGCCTTAACAACAAGACTGTTATTGAGCATATTGCAGAAACTCTCTGCACATGTACTGACACATGTATTGTCGTCGCCAATAAACCGTGGCAATATACGTTTCTTGGTTTACCCATCTACCGTGATCGATATGTCGGAAAAGGGCCTCTTGCCGGACTGGAAACAGCCCTTTTTCATGTTGAGGCTGATGTATTTGTAGTAGCAGCTTGCGATATGCCATTTATCCATACTAGCATCTACCATTGTCTTTTACAGCAACGGGCCGATTATGATGCTGTCATTCCTGTTTATAACGGTCAAATACATCCGCTCGCTGGCATCTATAAAAAAGAAGTGCTTCCAGTTATAAAAAAGATGCTCGATGCCGATGAACGAAAAGTCAAAAGTCTTTTTGATCACGTTCATGTTAAATACGTTGCAACCTTTCCCGGTATACCGGAAGAGGTGTTGTATAAACATTTTTTCAATATGAATACGCCGGCACAATATGAAGAAGCAAAAAGCTTTCTATTGTGAAACAAAGGACAGCCGTGTTAAACTTAACTTAAACACGATCGTTATTTTTCATTATTTTCATACGAGTAAAGAGGTGTGTACATGGCACAAATTGGTTTTCCAAGTTTAATACTTATTTTAATCGTTGCCCTGATTATTTTTGGACCGAAAAAATTGCCAGAGATCGGCAAAGCGGCCGGGCAAACATTGCGCGAATTTAAAAAATCAACGCGTGATTTGACAGAGGATGAGTCAGATAAGGCGAACAGAGACGATAGTAAATAAAGCTTTGGAGTGATACCCGATGGGATTAGGTAATATTGGCATTCCAAGTTTCATACTTATTTTGGTTGTTGCCCTGATTATTTTTGGACCGGCAAAGCTGCCAGAAATTGGCAAAGCCTTTGGGAGTTCGTTAAAGGAGTTCAAAAAGGCCGCAAAAGATGCGATTGATGACGATGCTTCAACCAAAAAATAACATATCACGTAGCACTGCGAAGGTGTAGGAGGATGCCTCTTACATCTTCTTTTTGCTCAAGGCTTTGGGAGTGTGGCGATATGTCTGAAGAGCAACAGTTTGACAAAGAAAAAGAAATGAATATTGTTGAACATTTATCAGAATTACGGAACCGGCTCATCATCACAGCGGTATGCTTTATTATTTTATTTATCATTAGCTTTGTGTTTGTCAAACAAATTTATGGCTTTTTTGAAAGTGGAATCGATTTTGAATTGACCATTACGAGCCCGGGAGACACGATATGGATTTACTTTACGATGGCAGGAATTGTGGCCATTGCCGGAACTCTTCCTATTTTATCTTTACAAATATGGTTGTTTATTAAGCCGGGGTTAACAAAAGCGGAGCGAAAAGCAACATGGCCATATATCCCAGCCATTTTCCTTCTGTTCATCGGTGGGTTAGCTTTTGGTTATTTCATTTTTATTAAGTTGATCTTGCCTTTTTTACTCAGATTGAATGATGGAATGTTCAATCAGTTGTTTACGGTTGATCGCTATTTTAAATTTTTGTTTCGCATGACATTTCCTTTTGCCATTCTGTTTGAAATACCGATTATTACAATGTTTTTAACGAGCTTGGGAATTCTCACCCCCCATTTTTTACGGCGTTCAAGAAAATACGCTTATTTTATTTTGCTCATCGTTGGAGCGCTTGTAACACCGCCTGATGTTGTATTACAAATCACCGTAGCTATACCGTTGTTTATTCTTTATGAAATCAGCATCTATTTGTCACATATTGTTTATCGAAAAAAGCAGCGCAAACATCAGGAATTTATGGAAATGTAAAATTAAACGTATATACGTATGTCTATTTCAGAAGTTCACTCCATAAAACAAGTAACTGTCATACATGTTGTTGCCGAAGAATTGTTATCCCAAGAACATTCTTAAAAGGTATGGCGATTTCTTTTTTCGCTTTGATGATAACGGTGTTTGTCTGAGAAGATAACGCACGGATAGTCCCTTCATATTCATTAATCGAACCATTTTCATAAACCGTCAGTTTAACTAAGCTTTTTGTTTTAGACGCTTCGATGAGCTGGCGGTTTATTGTTTCGATTTCTTGTGGATCAAGCATTGGTTTAGATACTTTTTCATCTTCTTCCCATACACGTTTTAACCATTCTACATGTTCCGGAAGCATGAATGGCGTCCATTTCATTTTACCTCGATCTTTCAACATAATGACATTCACCTCACCGTCTATGATACACGAACATAAGTTCTATTTCCATCAAACGAAATATGATAAGATTTGCAACGAAGTCTGTTGCATATGTATGAAATATCGGGATTTCTGCGGTTGCCCGGGAAATATCGGTCATCATTTTGCCAGTCGCCTACACGATCTTTTGAGACAAACGTATAATAAAATGGATATTTGATTAATAAGGAGAGGTGACTATGCGTTGGCCCATCCGAAGAATTGACGGTGTATCACAACCAACAGCACGAAATAAAATACCATATTTCAATCCTTATCAAACAGCGTTTCACAAACCGCCGCAAGGATCTCATACAGGTGGGGTTCTTCACCGATTGTTAGCGCATTTTAACACAAACGGTGAAGGGGGGATTATGACTACATTAAATAATGTCCAGCAAGTGTTAAGAATGATTCAATCAGCGGCCCCTCTAGTCGAGAAATATGGTCCAGTGATTAAAAACTTACCAGCGTTATACAAAATGATCAAAGCGTTCAATGAGGTAGAGGATAGCGCAACCACCGAAACACCAAGAACGCATTATACAGAATATGACGATGACCAACTAGACGATATACCGAATAAAGATATGCAAACAGGGATGTCTATTCCTAAACTATATATTTAAGCGTTTAGCTTGATTATTTTTATTTTAGACGAAAAAATAGACGTAACACGAGTTATGGAGGGTGAGCACATAATGACGCATACCGAACTGGCGACCTTTGCAGGTGGTTGTTTTTGGTGTATGGTTGAACCATTTGATGAACGACCAGGAGTTTTAAAAGTCATTTCAGGATATACAGGAGGGACTGTGGAAAACCCAACTTATGAAGAAGTATGTTCAAATACAACCGGTCACGTTGAAGCAGTACAAATTACGTTTAATCCGAAAATCATGCCGTATAAAAAACTAGTCGAAACATTTTGGCAACAGATTGATCCGACAGATAGTGGCGGACAATTCAATGATCGGGGAGAATCTTATCAAACGGCTATTTTTTATCATAATGATGAACAAAGACAAATTGCTGAAAAGTCAAAGCGTGCTTTGGAAGCAAGCGGAAAATTCAATCAACCGATTGTAACACCTATCCTCCCAGCCAAGCCTTTCTATCCGGCTGAAGAGGAACACCAAAATTATTATAAAAAGCAGCCATTTCACTATCGGTTGTATAAAAAAGGGTCGGGAAGAGAGGATTTTATTAAACGTTATTGGCAGGAAAAACCGGATAAAGAAACGCTTAAAAAGCGCTTGACACCGTTAGAATACACCGTTACTCAAGAAAATGGCACAGAGCCGCCTTTCCAGAACGAGTATTGGGATAATGATAGAGAAGGTATATATGTCGATATTATCTCTGGCAATGTTCTGTTTTCTTCTCAAGACAAATTCGATGCTGGTTGTGGGTGGCCAAGCTTCACTAAACCGGTTGATCCGTATGAACTTGTTGAAAAAACAGATACATCGCACGGGATGATCCGCACAGAAATTAGAAGCCGTCAATCAGATGCCCACCTTGGCCATGTATTCAATGATGGACCGAAAGATAAAGGTGGCCTTCGCTATTGTATAAACTCGGCAGCTATGCGATTTATTCCGAAAGAAAACATGGCTGATGAAGGATATGCTGACTATTTGTATTTATTTGCAGATGAATAGTATTATTTACGATAAAAACATTATGTAAACTAAAAAATGAGGTGAAAGTATGATTCATATTGATTGGGAGAACCGAAAAACGATCAAGCAAGTTCAATGCACTCATACCAATGCTAAAAAATTTATGGTGCATAATAAGTTGACGCCGGGAAAGATCTATGATGTCAAAAACGAAACAGATGAATTTTACTTTATTATTGATAACAGCCAGCGCATGGCTGGTTTTTATAAAGAATATTTTATGGAGGTATGATCCGCAAGTAGCGTGAGCGTGATGGTGTTTGCATTTGCAAACGATGAAATCATCATGGCATAATAAAAATAATTCCTTATATTTTGTATTAGTCCGATTCAGAGGAGGAGATTCATTTGGCGTTTGTCATTACATCACCGTGCATAGGTGAAAAATCGGGCGAATGTGTTGAAGTGTGTCCTGTCGATTGCATTGAAGAAGGAGAAGACATGTTTTACATTGACCCTGATATTTGTATTGATTGCGGAGCATGTGAAGCCGTTTGCCCTGTCGAAGCCATTTATATGGAAGATGAAGTTCCAGAAGAGGAACAAGAATATATCGAATTAAATCGAAAATTTTTCGAAAACCGATAAAGAATAGCCGCTGTCTGAGATAAGATAGCGGCTTGTTTATTTAATGTGGAATGTTTTAAATCCCTTTTCATTATCCATGACCTTTACGCTTAGATCGTCGATACGGCAGAAACGATTGAACCGCCCTGTTTTTAGTTTTTCGATAAATACTGTCAACGGTTTTTCTTCACCTTCGACTTCCATCTCGACTGTGCCATCCAGATTATTTTTCACCCAGCCATTGAGACCGTGTTCAATCGCTAATTGGCGTACGGAATATCTAAATCCAACCCCTTGAA
Organism: Bacillota bacterium; assembly: GCA_035301265.1. Taxonomy (GTDB): domain Bacteria; phylum Bacillota; class Bacilli; order Bacillales; family Amphibacillaceae; genus DATGUP01. Next base: position 321,700 of record DATGUP010000003.1, on the reverse strand, counting down.
CATGTCCATAGACGACGATATGTGCATGCATCATTTTCACCCCATACATTATTCTATCATGTTATGCTTAATAAAAACATAAGGGAGATGAATGTTTATGAAAAAAATCACGATACAGGAAATAAAAGGTTTCTTTTTTGGACATGCTGATAATAAGAAAGCACTTACCGGTTGCACGGTCATTTTAACCAAAAATGGTGCCGTTGCAGGTGTGGACGTTCGAGGGGGTTCGCCAGGAACGCGGGAAACCGATGTATTGAAAGCGGAAAATATGGTCGATGAAGTACACGGTGTTTTCTTATCAGGTGGCAGTGCTTTTGGTCTTGATGTTGGTGGAGGTGTTATGGATTATTTGGAACAAAAAGACATTGGCTTTGATGTTCGAGTTACAAAAGTTCCGATCGTACCAGGTGCCATTTTATTTGACCTTTACCCTGGTGATCCTTCAATTAGACCAGATAAACAAATGGGGATAGAAGCATGTAGAAATGCGTTTAACAAAACGGAATTTTTAGAAGGAAGTGTGGGTGCTGGAACGGGAGCTACCGTTGGAAAAGCTATGGGATATGAGTATGCGATGCGTGGGGGCATCGGCGCTTATGCAATTGAATTCGGCGAGTTGCAGATCGGATCTGTTGTTGCAGTCAATGCATTTGGAGATGTTATCGATCCAACGACCAATCAGATTCTTGCGGGTGCCTACGATCGGCGCCATAACAAATTTCTGCAAAGTGCTGTTCAACTTAAAAAACAAATGGATTTTACGACAAATCGATTTTCGAAAAATACAACCATCGGTGCCATCGTTACGAATGCTCAATTAACTAAAGCCCAGGCCAACAAGATTGCTTCTATAGCTCATGATGGGCTTGCAAATACGATCAAACCATCACATCTGTTTGTCGATGGAGATACGTTATTCACGCTCACGACAAATAAAATCAAGACGGATTTAAATGTCCTTGGCACAGTCGCCATCGAGGTTGTGGAGCAAGCTGTTATAAACGCTGTCAAACATGCAACAAGTTTTGAGGATATTCCTAGTTACAAGCAAATAACCAAACTTAACGCATAATATTGGCATTTTTTGGTTATTGATAAAAGAAAAGGGTTACACCAAAATGATTAAGACATCGGAGGTGCCCAATGAAACCATCATCTACATCAATATGGAAACGATTATCTTATTTTGGAAAGTCGGAAAAGTTAAATGAACAATATGAGCGTTCACCGATCGACCGGACCAATACGGAACGACTCTATCGCAGACGATGGCAGCATGACAAAGTTGTGCGGACGACACATGGTGTCAATTGTACAGGATCATGCAGCTGGAAAGTACATGTGAAAGACGGCATTATTACTTGGGAAACACAACAGACGGATTACCCATCTACTGGACCAGACATGCCTGAATATGAACCGCGCGGCTGTCAAAGAGGGGCAACATTTTCGTGGTATACATACAGCCCGCATCGGATTCGTTACCCGTATATTCGTTCGGAACTGTTAAAAATTTGGTCCAAAGCACTGGCTGAAGAAAAGGATCCTGTCAAAGCGTGGAAAAGTATTGTAGAAAACCCGGATAAAGCCAATGCGTATAAATCAGCACGCGGAAAAGGTGGGTTTGTCCGTACGACATGGGAAGAAGCAAACACCCTCATAGCCGCATCCATCATATATACAATTCAGAAAGAAGGGCCGGACAGAATTTTTGGATTTTCGCCGATCCCTGCTATGTCGATGGTCAGTTATGCGGCTGGAGCACGATTTTTAAACTTAATCGGCGCATCAATGCTAAGTTTCTATGATTGGTATGCTGATTTACCGCCAGCTTCACCGCAAGTCTGGGGTGAGCAAACCGATGTACCGGTCAGTTCTGATTGGTTCAATTCTAGCTATTTGCTTATGTGGGGATCCAACGTTCCGCAAACGCGAACACCTGATTCGCATTTTATGGTTGAAGCACGCTACAAAGGAACCAAGGTAGTTGCGGTATCACCCGATTACGCTATCAGCGTCAAGTTTGCTGATACATGGTTGCCGGTTGAGGCCGGCATGGATGCAGCCGTTGGCATGGCCATGACACATGTCATATTGAAAGAGTACTATGCTGACAGACAAACGCCTTACTTTCTCGATTATGTAAAACAATACACCGATCTGCCATTTCTGATTACGTTGGATCCATATGAAGACAACTACCGAGCAGGCAAATTTCTTCGCGCTGAAAATTTAGGTATGGACATATCCCATGCCGAATGGAAAACTGTCGTTTTTGATAAAAAGAAACAAACATATGCTGTACCGGACGGGACGATCGGCCACCGCTGGGAAAACAATCAAACATGGAATCTGCATTTGCGCGATACAGATAACAAATTAGGTGATATTGACCCTGTTTTATCGTTCATTGATACTGCCGACCGCGTTGTTGATGTCAGCTTTCCGGAATTCATGGCGAGCAGCCAGCAGACATTCAAACGGCGCGTGCCTGTTAAAAAAATTACAATCGACGGTGTAGAACGATATGTGACGACTGTCTTTGATCTTTTAATGGCTAATTGTGGGGTAAGCAGGGGATTGCCTGGCGAAAAACAAATTGAATACAACGATGAAAATGAACCATTCACACCTGCCTGGCAAGAGAAACTGTCCGGTGTTCCTGCCGGTGATGTCGCACAAGTCGCCCGTGAATTTGCCCAGAATGCTATCGATTCAAAAGGGCGTTCTATGATTATTATGGGTTCAGGCATTAACCATTGGTACCATTCTGATATGATTTACCGAACCATTTTAAATCTTGTTCTTTTAACAGGTTGTGAAGGGGTGAATGGCGGTGGTTGGGCTCATTATGTTGGCCAAGAAAAAGTTCGCCCGCTTGAAGGGTGGCAAACGGTTGCGATGGCACGCGATTGGGGCGGACCACCAAGACTGCACGCCGGCACATCATTTTTCTATTTCGCGACTGAACAATGGCGCTATGAAGATCAAAAAGTAGATCAATTGACATCGCCATTAACTCAACAAGAGCGATATCAACATTTGGGCGATTATAACTATCTTGCCGCAAGACTCGGTTGGCTTCCTTCATATCCGCAGTTTGACAAAAACCCGCTCGAAATCGCCAAAAATAAAACGAGCGAGGAAGCAGCAAAAAAGATTGTGGAACAAATTAAATCGGGGGAAATGAATTTTGCTATTGATGATCCGAGCAATCCGGTCAATTTCCCTAAACTTTTATTCGTCTGGAGAGCCAATCTGATCGGCAGTTCAGCAAAAGGGCATGAGTACTTCCTCAAACATTTACTTGGCACGCATGAAGGAACGTTAAGCGAACAAGAAGAAGAAAAACGTACAAACGAAATTAAGTGGATCGAGGAAGTACCGGAAGGAAAGCTCGATTTGCTCATAAACTATGATTTCCGGATGAGCGGTACCGGCTTGTATTCCGATATTGTGCTGCCTGCTGCAACATGGTATGAAAAACACGATTTATCAAGCACAGATATGCACCCGTTTGTGCACCCATTCAACCCAGCTATTACACCACCTTGGCAGGCGAAATCAGATTGGGATGCATTCAAGGCACTGGCTAAAAAGTTTTCCGAGATGGCGGAAACTTATTTCCCAGAACCTGTCCATGATTTAGTCACAACGCCATTGATGCACGACACGAAAGATGAAATCGGTCAAGCCTATGGAACCGTTCCGGATTGGAAATATGGAAAATATGATCCCATACCTGGTGTTAATTTTCCAAGGGTACAGGTCGTGGAGCGCGATTTTCGCAAGGTTTATGAAAAATATATGACGCTAGGTGAAAATGTTCGCGATCAAATTGGGGCCAAAGGAATTGGTTGGCATGCTAAGGAAGAATATGACAAATTAAAAAAGTTGCTCGGAATGAACAAAAATCTGAAACATTACAATAAGCTGCCGAGTTTGGATTCAGATCGTCAAGTTGCCGAGTGTATTTTGACCCTTTCCAGTACAACGAATGGCTCTGTTGCGATGAAGGCATGGAGAGCACAGGAAGAAAACACCGGGCAAGAATTAACCGAACTTGTAAAAGAACGGGCGGAGGAACATATTTCTTTTAACGATATTACCGAGCAACCGAGAAAGGTTTTATCCACACCTGTTTACAGCGGGACAGAAACCGGTGAGCGCAAATATTCACCATTTACAACGAACATTGAACACTTGATCCCATTTCGCACATTGACAGGACGGCAGCATTTTTATCTTGATCATGACATCATGCAAGAATTTGGAGAAGAATTGCCGACATTTAAACCACCGCTACAAAAACTGACATTTTATAGCAATGATCGGAAACCAGAAGCTGTCGACAGTGAAATTACATTGAGGTATTTAACACCGCATTACAAATGGTCTTACCATTCCACATACTACGATACGCTGCCCATGCTAACCTTGTTTAGAGGAGGACCAAATGTGTGGATGAATAATAAGGATGCCGATGCAGTTGGTATAGCAGATAACGATTGGATAGAAATGTACAACCGTAACGGTGTTGTTGTTGCACGGGCAGTCGTCAGTCATCGTATACCAAGCGGAATTGTCTACATGTATCACGTCCAGGATCGGTTGATCAATGTACCTGGATCAAAAATTACCAAAACACGCGGAGGCACGTTCAATAGCCCAACGCGCATCCACGTTAAGCCAACACAAATGATTGGTGGATATGCACAACTCAGTTATGGTTTCAATTACTACGGACCAACTGGCAACCAGCGTGATGAACAAGTGACAATACGAAAAATGGACAGAGATGAGGTGGATTGGCTTGAAGATTAAAGCACAGTTTGGCATGGTTATGAATTTAGATAAATGTATCGGTTGTCACACATGCAGCGTGACGTGTAGCAACGTATGGACCAATCGTCCCGGCGCCGAGTATATGTATTGGAACAACGTGGAAACCAAACCCGGTGTCGGTTATCCAAGAGAATGGGAGGATAATGATAAGCGAGAAGGGGGTTGGCATCTGAAGGATGGTAAGCTGGAATTAAGAGCTGGTGGCCGGGTGAGCAAACTGTTGAATATTTTCTATAACCAAAACTTAGTGCAGATTGATGAATATTACGAACCATGGACATATGATTATGAAAACTTAGTTCATAGTCCCAAAAAAGATCACCAACCGGTTGCTCGACCTATTTCACAGTTGACCGGTGAATACATGGACATTACTTGGGGTCCGAATTGGGAAGATGATCTGGCCGGTGTCAATGAAACGGGTAAGAATGATCCGAACATGCGTCATTTGGACGAACAGGTTAAATTTGAGTTTGAAGAAACATTTATGATGTATTTGCCGCGGATTTGCGAACATTGTCAAAATCCGTCGTGTGTATCTTCTTGTCCGTCCGGCGCTATGTACAAAAGGGAAGAGGACGGCATCGTCCTTGTGGACCAGGAAACATGCCGCAGCTGGCGTTTCTGCATGACCGGCTGCCCGTATAAAAAAGTGTATTTCAATTGGAAGACGCATAAGGCGGAAAAATGTACGTTTTGTTTTCCGCGGATTGAAAATGGGAATCCAACGATTTGCTCGGAAACGTGTGTCGGTCGTTTGCGGTATATCGGCATCGTTTTATACGATGCGGATAAAGTGCTCGAAGCCGCGTCGGTAGAGGATGAAAAAGATTTGTATGAAGCACAGCTCGACACTTTCCTTGATCCGTTTGATCCAGAGGTTCAAAAAGAAGCCATGAAACAAGGTATCCCGGAAGATTGGATTGAAGCGGCTCAACGTTCACCGATTTATAAAATGGCGGTAGAGCAGCGAATCGCTCTGCCTTTGCATCCAGAATATCGCACAATGCCGATGGTATGGTACATTCCGCCGTTAAGCCCATTTATGAATGCGTTGGGTGAGCAAGCCAACCAGTTAAGTCCACAAGTCATTTTCCCAACCATCAGTCAATTTCGCATTCCAATTGATTATCTGGCAAGTTTATTTACGGCTGGAGATACAACCGTTATTAAAAAAGTGTTACAAAAATTGGTTGCCATGCGCACATACATGCGCTATAAGCAGCTCGATAAACCATTTGATCCATCGATTTTAAAAGAAGCCGGCATGACAGAACAACAAGCTGAAGAGATGTATGAACTGTCAGCGATTGCCAAATATGAAGATCGTTATGTAATACCAAAATCACATCGTGAAGACGCTGGCGATATGTTTTCGCACCAGGGAAATGCTGGATTTGAGTTTATGGAAGGATGCAAAAGCTGTTTCGTCGGCGGACAGGCTGACCCTTTGGAATATTATGAAAGCGGATTTTGGAGTGAATGAGATGAAGACACATCAAAAGGTGTTCAAACTTGTTTCGTTTTTCTTACAATATCCAGAAGAAGAATGGTTTACTGCCTTGCCTGATATCAAGCATGAAATAGCAGATATCGACAATCCTGTTGTGAAAACTTATTTAACATCGTTTATCACTTATTTGGAATCCGAACCTTTTGACCAGTTGTGTGAAAAATATGTTAAAACGTTCGATTTCCACGGATTGGTGACGTTAAATCTCACGTACACGGTGTTTAAAGATTCACGCAAACGCGGTGAAGCGCTCGTCAAACTGCGCCAGATGTTTTATGACTCAGAATTATCGGCAGAGACGGATGAACTGCCCGATTATTTGCCCATGATTCTTGAATTTCTAGCCATGGCAGATGAAAAGTATATCCATCGAGTATTAAAATTGCATCTTAATTCTATCAAGAAATTAGAAAACGATCTGGCAGAAAATGATAGTCCTTATCATTTTCTGCTCAAGTCGACAACTGAAGTGTCTGATCAAATACTGAAAAACGCACAGGTATCTTAATTTGAAAGGGCTGGATAATGATGACCTTGACGAATCTCGATCTTTTTCTCTGGCTCATTTTTCCATATATATCGATAACAATATTCATATTAGGACATATTTATCGATATAACAAAGATCAATTCGGATGGACGGCAAAATCGAGTCAGTTTTTGGAGCAAAAACGATTGCGATTTGGTAGCACCGTTTTTCATTGGGGGATTATTTTTGTGTTTTTTGGACACGTTGCCGGATTGTTAATTCCTAAAGCATTTTTTGATACGATTGGGATCCATGATGATTTATACCACCTAGCCGCAATTAGCTTGGGAGGATTAGCTGGACTTGCAGTTGTTATTGGCGGTTTCTTTCTTTTTTTGCGTCGCGTATCGGTTAAGCGAGTGATCAAAAACAGCTCTATCAGCGACTATGTTTCTTTAATCTTACTCGGAATCGTAGTACTTGTCGGCTTTACTAACACAGCAGGGTATACAGCATCCGGCGGGAATTTTGATTATCGCGTCACGATAGGCCCGTGGATAAGAGGCATATTGACCTTTAGACCTGTGCCGGAATATATGGCAGGTGCCCCTATTGGATTTCAATTGCACGTGTTTTTTGCTTTTGTTTTATTCGCCGTCTGGCCATTCACACGGCTTGTTCATATGTTTAGCTTGCCTCTAAAGTATTTGGGTAGACGATACGTCGTTTATCGAAATGTCAAATCTTACGACAAGCCAAAAGTTGCTAAGCGAAGGGAAATGAACTAAATTTAGGAGGTATTCATATGGCGACTGGACCCGCTTTAAGAAAGGTAACGTCACATCGCTCTATTCATGATGGTGCGTGGGCAGAAGCAAGGGACTTAACGTTGGTTGTGGAAAAACTTTATCACGATGATCGACAAGAGGAATGCCTTAAAGCAGCCAACATGTTGATTGATCATTGGGAAAAACGGGTGATTGCTCATGCCGATGCTGAAGAGGAAGGGCTTTATCAAGAGATTCTTCGAGAAAATGCGCATATGGAAAAGGACATTCATATGTTAACACGAGATCATGATTTATTGCGTGTGATTGTTAATCAGATTAATACGGAATTAAAACAAAGCGATACTGTCACAAAAGATATAATCAATCAATGCCATGCGTTGTTAATTGTCAATGAGATACACAGCCGAAGTGAGGAAAACAAATTGCTCGAGGATTAAATGACAAGAAAATTTCTCAATTTTAACATAAAAGAATAAAATGAATTATACATTGTAGCTAAAGGAGCCATATTTTATGTCGTCCAAATTAAATATGCCACAATTCCCAAAATCGTATTGGCGAGATTCCGTCAATTTGCCGTCTTTCCCCAGATTAAATGCTTCCATAAAAACAGATGTCGGTATTGTTGGTGGAGGTATAACGGGAATTACCGCAGCTTATCTATTAACACAACAAGGATTAAATGTAGTACTGATCGATGCCGGAAGCATTTTAAATGGCACAACCGGGCATACAACTGCAAAAATAACCGCTCAGCACGGGCTCATTTACGATGAACTGATCAATCACTTCGGTGAAGAAACAGCATCGTTATATTTTCAGGCAGCTACCGAGGCAAAGACGTTTATTGAGAACACAATCACAGCCCACGATATTTCTTGCGAATATGGCGTGGAAGATGCTTATCTTTTCACACAATCAGAGCAGTATTTAAAGAAAATGGAAAAAGAGAAACGAGCATATGAAAGATTAGGTATTCCTAGCGAATGGCTTCATGATATGCCGTTGGATATTCCGATTCAGTCAGCCCTTGTTATGAAAAATCAGGCACAATTTCATCCGTTGCAATATTTAAAAACGATGGTAGAAGAAGCGGTGAGAAATGGTTTGAGATTGTATGAAAATACAACAGCCGTTGATGTCGAATACAACAAACACCCTACGATCATTACACGGGATGAATACCGTATTACGTGTCGGTATGTCATCGAAGCGTCGCATTACCCGTTTTACGATGGTCAAGGATTTTATATGACGCGTATGTATCCCGAAAGGTCCTACATCAACGCAGTAAAGACACCACAAGATTATCCTGGGGGAATGTATATCAATGCAGAGTCGCCGTCCCGATCTATACGGAGGACGTCATTCAATGGAGATGATTTATGGTTGATTGTTGGTGAAAACCATAAAACAGGTCAAGGCGAATCAACATTGAATCATTATAAAGCATTGCAACAATTTGCCGAGAAACATTTCGGCATATCAGATTATGTTTATCGTTGGTCAGCCCAAGATTTAACAACGTTGGATAAACTTCCTTATATCGGGCCTGTGACAAAGGGACAACAATCGGTTTTTGTCGCAACAGGATTCCGTAAATGGGGGATGACCAACGGTACCATTGCCGCTAAAATCATCAGCGATCTTATAATTAATGGATCAAGTCCATACGCAGAAGTTTTCACACCATCGCGATTCGAGGCTGATCCAGCCATACGCCAGTTTACAACATCAAATGCTGATGTCGTAAAGCACTTAGTCAAAGGAAAATTTGAATATGCAGACAACAACATAGAAAACCTTCAATCAGATGAAGCAACCATTATTCGTATAAATGGAGAACGTGTTGGTGTCTACAAAGATTCTGATAATCATTTATATGCCGTCGATACTACGTGCAAACATATGGGATGTGAAGTGACATGGAATTCAGGTGACCGGACTTGGGATTGTCCATGTCACGGGTCGAGATATAAATACACAGGTGAAGTTGTTGAAGGTCCGGCAAAGGAACCATTAAACAAAATTGATCTCACTTAACATTTAACAATAACACGTGTAAATTTTCCTTCTATCTCACTATCTTAAGTATTCTTGGATTATGAGATAAAATTTCCTTTTTCTACTTTCACTTCCGATAATATATATTATGTAAACTAGAAAATTAACTTAAAAAGACGAAAATCATTCTTTTTTGAGTTTGTATAAGGACCTTCCGTTTTTTGGCCTTGTTATCTTTAAATGATAAATAGTCGGCTTTTCCTTCTTCTGGGTCTATTACATCTTCATGAAACAGTAATACCATGCCATCAACCGGGATGACGTCTTCTGGAAGTTCAGCATTTCCCGTATTTCCACATTTCCACGGTTACCTTCCTTTTCCTATAGCCAGCTTAAACCCTATCTTTCGGTACTTGGGAATACAAGCTGGCTATTTATGATGACTTTAATTATTCGATCAATTGTGTTGTGATGTACCTGATCATATCGCCGCGACTCAACACGCCTACAACTTTCCGCTCATCATTAACTACAGGGATCTTTTTAAAATGATGGCGGGAAAATATAGCCAAAGCTTCTTCCAGATCATCGTCAGGTCGAACGCGTTTTATATCTTTTTTTCGCATAACGCGATCAACATGATGATTCAACGCATAGTTCAATTTTTGATCCAAGTTTTCTTTCTCACTGAAGATCACAAGAGAATACATATCATAAATCCCTCTTCCTTTTGGTTGCAAATACCTGAGCACATCACCATCCGTAATCATGCCAATGAGCGTATTTTCATCATCGACTACAGGAACGCCGCCGATTTTATGGGTAACGAGCGTCTCTAGTAATCGTTTGACCGTTGTCTCCTTGGTGACACAAATCACATCGGTAATCATAAAATGTTTAACTTTCATGACTGTACCTCTCCTTGCTTTAAGTGTTTTCTATTACAGTATAAACGAAATGCATACATAAAACACATGAATCTCTATCAAATTTTGATTTACATAATAATGTTATTGTAAATTATGATTATACTGTCCATATTCTCAATTAAAAAAGAAATACCTCGATATGTCCTACCATACCAAGGTATTTCCTGTCGATTTTAGTTTTAGACTGGGTAAACACCGTGCTTTCGTTCAGTAAATGAAACATCTTTATTTTCATAAATCCGAAAGCGTCGGATCAACTCGTTTCTTAATTGATCGGGCTCAACAATATCATCGATAACCATCTCTGATGCCAAACGATAAATATCAATATTGTCCTTATATTCATCCTGTTTTTGTTTGATAAAAGCAGGACGTTCGTCTTCGGGTAGCTCAGCAATCTTTCTAGCATAAACAGCATTCACTGCTGCCTCCGGCCCCATCACTGCAATTTGCGCCGTCGGAAGAGCGAGACAAGCATCCGGTTCAAATGCCGGGCCAGCCATAGCATAGAGTCCCGCACCGTAAGCCTTTCTCACAATGACAGATATTTTTGGCACGGTTGCCTCACTCATCGCGGCAAGCATTTTGGCGCCATGGCGGATAATTCCGGCTCTTTCAACTTTCGTGCCGATCATAAAGCCTGGAATATCGGCCAGGAATAGTAAAGGAATATTAAATGCATCGCATAATTGAATGAATTTTGCCGCTTTATCAGCCGAATCTGGAAAAAGAACACCACCTTTTGTCTTCGGTTGATTGGCAATGATACCTACTGATCCTCCATCGATTCGAGCTAAGCCGGTGATGATCTCTGGTGCAAATGTCTTTTTGATTTCACAAAAACTATCTGCATCGATCAGACAATCGATAAAATCGTACATATTAAATGGAGCATTTTGGTTTTCTGGAATTAGATCTACAACGGATGGTTTAGACGGTAATACATCTTTCGGTTGTACCTTTTGTGGACGTTGCCGAAAATTTGGTGGAAAATAACTTAAATAATGTCTAGCAAATGCAATGGCTTCTTCCTCTGACTGTACTAACACATCACCACAGCCAGAAACCGTGCAATGCATTCGTGCTCCACCCATTTCCTCAAGCGTTACTTTTTCTCCGATTACTTTTTCTGCCATCCTCGGAGACCCTAAATACATAGATGCATTTCCATCAACCATAATCACGATATCACAAAATGCTGGTATATAGGCTCCGCCCGCAGCCGATGGACCAAACAACAAACAAACTTGTGGAACACGACCTGACAGTTTGATTTGATTGTGAAATATGCGCCCGGCCCCACGGCGACCCGGAAACATTTCAATTTGGTCGGTAATGCGGGCGCCGGCTGAGTCCACTAAATAGAGCATGGGGATTTCTAATTTTAGTGCTGTTTCCTGAATGCGAATGATTTTCTCAACCGTCCGCTTCCCCCATGAACCGGCTTTAACGGTCGAATCGTTGGCCATAACGCAAACCGATTGACCATTGATCCGACCGATTCCGGTTACAACTCCATCTGAGGGTAATGAATCATCCATGCAATTCGCAAAAAAAGCATCTTCAATATCCAAATCTTCATCAAATAATAATTGCAATCGCTTTCGAACGAATAATTTACCTTTTTCTTCATTTTTTCGATGGTATTTCTCATGTCCACCTTTTTGAATTTTTTGCATGCGCGCTTGCAACGCTTCTACATATGTCATGAAGTAACCTCCTGATTCAAATACCTTTATATTTAGGTGTTCGCTTTTCTTGAAAAGCCGTTAAACCTTCCAAACGATCCTCGGTAGGAATTGTTTTTTTATAGCACTGTTGTTCGATATAAAGACCTGCTGCTAAATCCGTTTGCATGCCTCGATCAATAGCTTTTTTCGCCTGCCGGAGCGCGAGTGGACCGTTTTTAGCAATGGTTTTAGCCATCTTTAAGGATTCGTTCTTCAAATCATCCGACGAAACCACTTTTTCAACTAACCCGATCTGCAAGGCTTCGTCGGCATGGATGGAACTTGCTGTGTAAATGAGTCGCTTCGCCTGTCCGGGGCCAATGAGTCGCGCTAGTCGCTGTGTCCCTCCAGCTCCGGGAATAATGGCGAGTGAAGTTTCGGGTAAAGCCATTTTTGCATGATGAGCGGCAATTCTTACATCACAGGCAAGTGCCAACTCTAACCCACCGCCAAAGGCGACCCCGTTTAATGCAGCAATCACAGGCATCGGCATCTTCGCAATTTTTTCTACCGTCTTGCTTATGTATTGAACGGCTGCAATGACTTCATCATTCGACATGCCTGTTCGTTCTTTTAGGTCAGCACCGGCACAAAAAACTTTATCATTGGCACCAGTGATGATCGAACAAAAAATGTCGTTATTCGCATTGATATCTTCAATGACAAAATTCAACTCATCAAGCAATGCTTTTGACATCGCATTGGCCGCCTCTGGCCGATTAAGCGTGATAACTGCGATGTGCTTCGCAGTTATATCTAAATCGACTAAACGTTCCATATGCTCCTCCTTCTATTTGCGTATATGTCAACCTAAGTTTTATGACTGTATCGATTATTCGACAACGGCGATCACATCGCCTTCATTGACAAAATCACCTTCTTGCACTTTTAATTGTTTGACCACTCCGTTTTTTTCCACAGAAACTGGAATTTCCATTTTCATCGATTCAAGGATGACAATATCTTGACCTTCTTCAACTTGATCTCCTTCATTGACGTTAATCTTCCATACGCTTCCAGCCATTGTTGCTTGTACTTCCATTTTTATTCCTCCTAGAACTTATTTGATCGACGGCAAATAATGCTTTTGGATAAATGCCGTTGTTGTATTTCCTTTCTGAAATTCATCGTGATTTACTATATTTAGTAACATAGGTATATTTGTCTTAATGCCTTCAATCTGTAAATGGTTAAGCGCTCCGTGCAAATGTGATATAGCTTCTTTTCTTGTTTTACCTCGCGTCACTAATTTACAAATCATCGGATCGTAATAAGGTGTTACATCATAGTTTTCCTTAACTGCTGTCTCTAAGCGAACATGTTCGCTTTCTGGTATCTTGAATGTTTTTATATGACCAGGCGATGGAAAAAATGTTTTAGGATCTTCTGCATAAATACGTGCTTCAATTGCATGTCCATCTCTTACGACTGCCTCTTGATTTCGGCTGATCTGTTTTCCTGCAGCGATGTTAATTTGTTCAGCGATAATATCAATTCCAGTAATTTCTTCTGTGACTGGATGTTCCACTTGTATTCGTGTATTCATTTCTAAAAAGTAAAAGCGTTCTTTGTCATCTACTAAAAATTCGATCGTTCCGGAATTTGTATAGCCGAGTGATTTTGCAGCATGAACCGCCGCCTTAGCCATAGCTTGACGTGTTTTTTCGGATATAAAAGGGGATGGTGCTTCTTCGATAATTTTTTGATTTCTCCTTTGAATAGAACATTCGCGATCAAATAAATGGATGACATTGCCATAGTGATCAGCTAACAATTGAATTTCAACATGGCGTGCATTGGCAATCTGTTTCTCGATAAACATCGATCCATCGCCAAAAAAGGTTTGAGCACGCTTGAGATTGTTTTCGAATATGCTCACAAGTTCATCATCTGAGTGAACAACTTGCAACCCGATGCCTCCGCCACCAGCTGAAGCTTTTAACATTACTGGATAACCTACCTGTTTAGCAAACATAACAGCTTCTTCAGAAGTTTGGACGGCTTCATCTGTGCCTGGTATAATCGGCAACCCCGCTTTAGCCATGATTTTTCTCGCTGCAATTTTACGCCCCATCTGATCTATGACATCGCTATCAGGGCCGATAAAAATGAATCCTGCCTCTTCAACAGATTTAGCGAATGCTCCGTTTTCGCTTAAAAATCCGTAGCCGGGATGGATAGCATCTACGCCAGCCTCTTTAGCGATTCCAATTATTTTCCCCGCATTCATATAACTTTCAGCAGGACGCGGACCGCCCAGTGAAAATGATTCATCTGCCATGGCAACATATGGTGCATGCTGATCCGCTTCAGAATACACGGCAACCGTTTGAATACCCATTTTCTTGCATGTACGGATAATTCGCGCAGCGATTTCCCCACGATTAGCAATCAATAATTTATTAATCATAGACTCTCCCCTAAAACATTTATGTTTATTAACATCCTAGTTGTCTGGCGATGACTAGACGTTGTATTTCAGATGTTCCTTCGCCAATTTCGAGTAATTTGGCATCGCGCAGATAGCGCTCAACTTCGTATTCGCGCATGTAGCCATAACCTCCGTGAATTTGGATGGATTGATTGGCAGCGCGAAAAGCCGTTTCCGTTGCATACAGCTTGGCATAGGCTGATTCTTTTGTAAATGGTCGTCCTTGATCTTTTAACCACGCTGCTTTGTAAACCATATTTCTTGCTAGTTCAACTTCCATCGACATATCCGCCAGTTTGAATTGAATGGATTGAAATCGTGATATGGGTCGGCCGAATTGTTTGCGTTCTTTCGCATATTGCAACGCTTTATCAAGCGAGGCTTGTGCAATTCCAAGACCTAATGCAGCAATCGATATTCGCCCTCCATCAAGTGTGTATAAAAATTGTTTGAAACCTTTATCAGGATCGCCGAGCAAATTTTCTTTTGGAACCCGTACGTTATCAAGAATGACTTCAGCGGTATCTGAACCGCGTACACCCATTTTGTCATATTTATTCGTGATTGTAATACCCGGAGTATCGGTTGGCACAATAAAGGCCGAAATGATATTCTTTCCCTTGTCATCTTTACCGGTAACCGCCGTGACAATAATCGTTTTGGCAAAACGAGCATTGGTAATAAAACATTTTTCACCATTAATGATATAATCATCACCATCTACTGTGGCTGCAGTTTGCGTACCCCCTGCATCAGATCCAGCATTAGGCTCGGTTAATCCAAAGGCTCCGAGCGCTTCACCTCGAGCAAGAGGCGTTAAAAATTGTTCCTTTTGTTTTTCAGTGCCAAAGTAATAAATCGGACTTGCTCCAAGCGAGACAGCGGCTGCATAACTCAAGCCTGTACTGCCGCAAACTTTACCAATTTCTTCAACAGCGAGAATATATGATAATGTATCGCCGCCAGAGCCACCATATTTTTCCGGAAAAGGGATGCCAAGAAGTCCAAGTTCTGCCATTTGTTCAAAAATGGCTACTGGAAATTCAGCATTTTTGTCGATAGTGATCGCACGCGGCTGGATTACTTCCTGGGCAAACTCCTTCACCATTTGTTTAATCATAACTTGTTCGTTTGTCAACTCAAAATTCATGTCAAACCTCCTGTTTCCAAACAAACCGAATTCGTGAATCACATTTTAAAAGCGTTTACATTTTCTTTTTTAAATGTAACTGTTTTAATAATTAAAATAATAGTTTCCTAGTTCTTTAATTTTACTTTACCATATTTTTCTGGATATAAAAAGAGAGTGGGTCGTAGATTTTGTTCATCAACAGGAAAAATGGGCGGACTCATCTACCGCCCACCCCCTGTAAATATTATTTTCTTTCTTCACCGAAAGGTTTCGTATATGTGGCTTTTTTCCATACTTTAACAACCTCGCCATCTCGATTCGAATCAATTATAAAAGAACCGTTAGAATGGCGATCACTGACCGTTAAGTCTTGAGGATTGAGATCGAATACACCGCTTCGTTTTGTTTGAAACAAAATCGTGTCTGCTTCATCAACGATTAGAAATCCTTTTACACGGTGCGGTTTCGTTTTGAGTTCTCGCAACATCACCTGACCGCGTTTTGCTCGGGTTGATTTTTCAAATGACCCAAGCATCATTCGTTTACACGCTCCACGGTGAGTCATGAGGACAAACGACTGATCAGACCATTCATTGAATGCATGGGCAGCCATAACATATTCATCATCTTTTAATTGAATAGCCTTCACGCCTGTTGCTCGCAAGCCGACTACGGAAATGTCAGATTCAGAGAACCAAAGACCATATCCTGTGTTCGATGCTATAAAAATGTTTGCCTGTCCGTCTGTCAGGTGAACATTTACAACTTCATCCCCAAGCTTTAAATTCGTAGCAACCAAAGGGCGTGAATAGCGCCGTGCATCGTATAATGCTAATTCACTTCGTTTGACCAAACCATTTTTCGTCAAGAAAACAAGGTAGTGATCTTTTGTAAATTTACGGATAGGCAATGCTTGAATAATATGTTCATCATTATCAATCGGAATGAGGTTGGATACATGTTGTCCGATATCTTTCCAGCGGATATCCGGTAGTTCATGCACAGGTATATATAAGTAATTACCCTTATTCGTAAATAACAGCAGCTTATCGGTCGTATTCATTTCCATCAGAGCAAGCACATAATCATTTTCCTTCATGGTAAGGTCTTCATCATTTGAAGCCGCATACGAACGGAGGCTTGTTCGTTTAACGTAGCCTTCTTTTGTTACTGAGACGAGCACATCTTCACTAGCGACTACGACTTCGATATCGATGTTCAGTTCTTCGATCTCTTTCTCGATAGCGGTATGTCGTTTTTCTCCAAATGTCTCTTTTAACCGGCTTAAGTCTTTCTTAATCAACTGAAGTAGTTTGTCCTCGTTTGTCAAGATATCCTCAAGATGGTTTATCTTTTGGCGCAGCTCATCTGCCTCATGTTGAAGGGACGTTACATCTGTGTTGGTTAATCGATATAATTGTAACATGACAATAGCTTCCGATTGTGCTTCGGTGAATGCATATTTTTCAATAATCCTTTTTTTTGCCTCTGCTTTGTCTTTTGCAGAACGTATGGTTGCAATCAGTTCATCTAATATGGAAATCGCTTTAATCAAACCATCTACGATATGTGCTCTTTCCTTCGCTTGATTTAAATCAAACGTTGCTTTTCGAGTATACACATCTTTTTGATGAGCAATATAAGCATCGAGTATTTGTGGAAGCGAAAGCAATTTGGGCGTCTTATTTTGAATAGCAACCATGTTAAAGTTATAGGTTACCTGTAAATCAGTATTTTTATATAAATAATTTAAAACTCCTTCACCATCGGCATTCTTTTTTAATTCAACGACAATGCGCAAACCTGTACGATCGGTTTCATCGCGAACTTCGGCAATGCCTTCTACTTTTCGATCAATGCGCAGTTCATCAATTTTTTTGACTAAATCGGCTTTGTTAACATCGTACGGAATTTCATCAATAACAATTTGTTTTCGTCCACCACGTATGTTTTCGATCGATGCTTTACCGCGCACGACAATTTTTCCTTTTCCCGTCTCATATGCCTGTTTAATACCATCAAATCCTTGAATGATACCTCCGGTTGGAAAATCTGGTCCTTGAATGACAGTCATAAGTTCTTCAACTGTTACATCGGGCTTGTCGATTTTCATCATGACCGCATCGACAACTTCAGCGAGATTGTGAGGAGGGATATCTGTTGCATAACCAGCGGAAATACCTGTTGATCCATTGACAAGAAGGTTAGGGAATTTAGCAGGTAATACGACT
Organism: Bacillota bacterium; assembly: GCA_035301265.1. GTDB lineage: Bacteria > Bacillota > Bacilli > Bacillales > Amphibacillaceae > DATGUP01. The sequence continues at coordinate 303,622 of DATGUP010000003.1, read as the reverse complement.
GGCTCGCTATCTGTATCATCAAAATTTGGCACATAGTCAACCGTATCCTTATCAATATCAGCGAGCATTGCCGAAGCTATTCGTGCCAATCTTGCTTCGGTATAACGCATGGCAGCCGGGGGATCGCCATCTATGCTTCCGTTATTACCATGCATGTCAACGAGACTATGACGCATTTTCCATTCTTGACTCAGGCGCACCATGGCATCATAAACAGACGTGTCGCCGTGCGGATGATAGTTTCCGATTACTGTACCGACCGTTTTGGCAGACTTTCGAAAGTCTTTGTCATATGTGTTTTTTTCCTTATGCATCGCATATAAGATTCTGCGTTGAACGGGTTTGAGTCCATCCCGTACGTCCGGTAAAGCGCGATCTTGGATAATGTATTTACTATATCTGCCGAAACGATCACCGATTACCTCTTCCAGTGGCAGATCCAAATATTTTTCTGATTGTGACACAACACGTTCCTCCTTGTTCAAGTGTGGATTCTATTATTTTCGAGTATGTTCTCATCTTCGTCCATTCCAAACTCCACATTTTTTTCAATCCAATAACGTCTGGGTTGGACCTTTCCACCCATTAAAGTTGTGATTCGTCGTTCTGCCCGCGCTAAATCTTCAATTGTCACCCGGATTAAGGTGCGTGTTTCTGGATTCATCGTTGTCTCCCACAGTTGATCAGCATTCATTTCACCAAGCCCTTTATAGCGCTGAATCGTATAGCCATTTTTAAACGAGTGAATCGCTTGTCGCATTTCCTGTTCGTCCCAAGCATACACAACTTGTTCATTTTTCCCTTTACCTTTGGATATTTTGTATAAGGGCGGAAGTGCAATATACACTTTGCCTGTTTCCACCAATGGTCGCATGTAGCGATAGAAAAATGTCAAAAGCAGCACTTGGATATGCGCACCATCCGTATCTGCATCGGTCATAATGATAATTTTGTCATATTGGACATCGTCCAGATTAAAGTCTCCACCAACACCAGCACCGATCGTATGGATGATCGTTGCAATTTCTTCATTTTTGAAAACATCTTGTAGCTTAGCTTTTTCAGTATTAATGACTTTTCCCCTTAACGGCAGAACTGCCTGAAATGTTCGATCACGGCCTTGTTTAGCTGACCCACCTGCAGAATCCCCTTCTACCAAGTATAATTCATTTCGCTGTGGGTTCTTAGTTTGAGCAGGTGTCAATTTGCCACTTAACAGCGCATCTTTTCGGCGTTTTTTCTTTCCGCTTCGTGCTTCTTCCCGTGCTTTGCGGGCAGCTTCGCGCGCTGCTTTTGCTTTAATCGCTTTTTTAATCAGCATCGCGGAGACATCAGGATTTTCTTCCAAGAAATAGGCTAATTGTTCCGAAACGACTGCATCCACCGCCGATCGAGCTTCGATTGTGCCAAGTTTACCTTTAGTTTGCCCCTCAAATTGTAATATTTTTTCTGGAATTCTTACAGATATAATGGCTGCAAGGCCTTCGCGAATATCCGTTCCCTCGAGGTTTTTATCCTTCTCCTTTAGCCATCCGCTGCGTCTAGCATAATCGTTAAACACTCTGGTAATCGCTGATTTCGCACCGGATTCATGTGTCCCACCATCATTTGTTCGCACATGGTTGACGAACGAAAGCATGTTTTCACTAAACCCATCATTAAATTGGAAAGCAAAGTCAACCTCAATTCCTTGTTGTTCACCTTCGAATGACACAACAGAATGCAACGTCTCCTTCTCTTCATTCAAATAATGGACAAACGATTCTAGACCATCGGGAAATTGATATGCCTCTTTTTGATTATTTCGCTCGTCAATTAACTCTATTTTTAAACCTTTTAATAAAAAAGCAGCCTCGCGCATACGTTCAGACAATGTTTCAAAATCAAAGGCAGTGGTGGCAAATATGGATCGATCTGGTTTAAAACAGATTGTTGTACCCGTTTTATTCGTTGTCCCGCGTTTCTCCACGGTTCCTACCGGTTTTCCACCATTTATAAATTTTTGGTAATATATTTCACCATTGCGATAAGTTGTCACTTCCAGCTTCTCCGACAGCGCGTTTACAACAGAAGCACCAACTCCATGCAATCCCCCGCTTGTTTTATAACCGCCTTGTCCAAATTTTCCACCCGCATGCAATACAGTAAAAATAACTTCAATAGTTGGTTTTCCCGAATGATGCATGCCGGCTGGAATTCCTCTACCGTTATCTTCAACCGAAATACTGTTATCTGCGTGGATGATGACTTTAATAGTATTCCCATAACCGGCCAATGCCTCGTCAACTGAATTGTCGACTATTTCAAATACGAGATGATGCAATCCGCGATGATCAGTGCTTCCTATGTACATGGCAGGCCTTTTCCGCACAGCATCTAATCCTTCCAGAACATGTATGGAATCATCTGTATATTGCAAAGATTCATTTGTCATGCAAACCATGACCCCTTTCCAATGATTAAGTATCAACGTTTAAAGGATGTAGCAGCGTGATTATTAGTATACTATAATTAAAAATAAATTGTATAGCGCATAAAAAGGTTGTCCGTGGACAACCTTTGTTGACAACGTTTTATGCTTTTTTAACAAGTAATGAATGTTGCACCTTGATGCATAAATCCATAATAACTGTAAAATCGTGCCTTTTTAAGTAGTTATAAGCTTCCTCATTTACAATACCTTGCTGTGCCCAAAAAACATTGCAATCTGTCTTGACCGCTTCTTTAGCTATAGCTGGCAAATGCTCTGACCGACGGAAAACATTGATGATGTCGAACGGCTCAGGGACATCAACAAGCGATGGATATGCTTGTTCATCTAACACTTCGTCGGTTGTCGGATTAACTGGAATAATTTTGTATCCGCTTTGTTGCATGATTTTGGCTATTTGGTGCGACGTTCTTTCTGGATTAGGAGAGAGACCGACGACAGCGATCGTTTTCGCACGCTCTAAAATGTCTTTTATAATGGTGCTATCAGGATTTTTCCAGCCCACTGTTACACCTCCTTTATTGCTTAATCAATCTGTGTTCGATGAGATATGCTTTAGCGACTTCATACGGTGATTGATCATTATAATCGACTTCATAATTCATTTCACGCATTTCTTTATCCGTAATTTTTCCCCCCAGTTCATTTAAAATCGCTTCTAATTCTGGATATTTATCCAACGTCGCTTGTTTCATGAGCGGCGCACCTTGATAAGGGGGAAATAGCTGTTCCGGATCGTCCAATGTCTTTAAGTTCAGATCGATCATATAGCTGTCTGTTGCATAGGCATCAATGACATCGACATCTCCGTTCTCCAACGCTTCTTGACGTATACCAGGATCCATTGTCCGCATATCGGCAATATCTATGTTATAGACATCCTGCATGCCTACATAACCATCATACCGATCTTTAAATTCTAATGTAAAGCCCGCTGTAATACGATCTTCAACTTTTTGTAAATCATCGATTTCTTCTAATCCGTATTGGTCGGCCAGATCTTCTGTTGTGGCCACAGTATACGTATTATTGAATTGCATTGGTTCAAGATATGCCATATCGTATTGTTCACTTAACCCTTCTTTAGCCTGGATATAAACATCGTATGCATCGTTACTTTCAGCCTGCTCACCAAGCAGTTCAACGATTACTGTTCCCGTAAATTCCGGATAAATGTCTATACTCCCTTCCTGCAAAGCTTTAAAGTTAAACGATGTCTTCCCTAAATTCGGGATTAATTCGACCTTTAAGTCGGTTTGATCCTCGATCAGTAGTTTATACATATTAATTAAAATAGTCGGCTCTGCTCCGAGTTTGGCTCCAATGACTAAATCAGCTTTTTTACTTGTGTTAACGAGAAGGGGGACTGTCACAACAAAAATGGTAATCAAAACAAGGGCAATAAATGATTTCAATCCTGCCCGTTTCGATATACGTTCAAACATGCGCAAAATAAAATCCAAAGCAATCGCCAGCAATGCAGCGGGAATCGCACCGAGTAAAATTAAGTGAATATCTGCTCCTCGATCGAGTCCGAGTAAGATTAACTCGCCAAGACCACCTGCACCAATTAAGGCTGCGATTGTAGTTGTTCCGACGATCAAAACCATTGATGTTCGAATGCCTGCCATTATAACCGGTGTCGCAATCGGCAATTCAACCTTCATCATCCGTTTAAACGAGGTCATGCCCATTCCCGTTGCTGCTTGTGTTAATACCGGATCAACTTCCACAATCCCTGTGTACGTATTGCGTAAAATCGGCAACAGCCCATATAACACGAGTGCCACAATAGCAGGAACCGTCCCAATTCCAAAAATAGGAATCAAAAAAGCTAATACGGCTAGACTCGGTATTGTCTGCATAACCGCTGAGAGACCGATAATCGGCTCGGCAATCCGTTTGTGTCTTGTCAACACCAACCCTAAGGGAACAGCGATGATAATAGCAATAACTAAGGAAATAAGCGATATTTGCAAGTGATCCCAAATCGATTCTAAAAACATATCTATTCGATCTTGAAATACGGAAAGAAATTCTGTCACAATGCGTCCCCCCGTTTATCGGTGCTTTTTAAATAAGTTACGACGTCTTTGTAACTGAGTACACCGATCAATATGCCATTTTTTACAACTGGGAGGGCAGAATATTTACCTTCTTCCATTCGTTCTACCGCTTCATGGAGAGGCAGATAATTTTCCAAAGGAGCGATTTTTGTTCTAATCCCATCCTGTACAGCACCAACCCATCGATGTTCTTTATCTTTTATAAAATAGAGTCCATGTTTAGGAAACATACCATTTTTATATTGTTGCTGTGAAATAATATGACGAGATGATCGACTGAGGATAATGTCTACCGCCGTTTCCCAAGGAGATTGACGCGCACCGATAAAATCTTTCACAAATTGATTTTCCGGATGCAACATAAGTTGTTGTGGTGTACCAACTTGAACAATACGGCCGTCTTTCATCAGGCATATTTTATCACCTAGCGCCAAAGCCTCATCCATGTCATGTGTGACAAAGACGATTGTTTTTCGAATTTCTTTTTGTAAGGTTTGGATATCGTGTTGCAGCCGTTCTCTTGCGATTGGATCCAAAGCGCTGAACGGTTCATCCATCAAAATGATATCCGGATCAGCTGCCAAGGCTCGAATAACACCTACCCTTTGTTGTTCACCACCGGATAGTTCCTGAGGGAGACGTTTCCTATATGTTTTCGGATCTAATCCAACCATTTCCATCAATTCGTTAATTCGTTTTTCAATATATTTTTTCTTCCATTTTTTCATTTCTGGAACGACTGCGATATTTTCTTCGACCGTCATATGTGGAAATAGAGCGATTTCTTGCAGAACGTAACCGATATTCCAGCGCAATTCATGGATATTGTATTCTTCTATATTTCTATCGTTTATATATAACACGCCAGACGTCGGCTCAGTCAGGCGATTGATCATTTTCATCGTCGTCGATTTACCGCAGCCACTTGGACCAATCAAAGTGACTAATTTGCCTTCCTCTATATCTAATGAAAAATTTTTTACCGCTTTTGTCCCGTCAGGATATACCTTATCGACATTAACGAAATGAATCATCGATCTCATTCCTTTTAAAAAAGTATATCTTCGTTTATTAAATGCCATTATGACATAAAATCCATAAACTTGAAATTTTCCCGCTTCTTATAAAACCCTTCGTACATGAAATGGTTCTTTCCTTTTTAAGTTCATGGTAGAATAAAATTAATCATAAATGATTCTTACAATGAAAGAAGGAGCAGCTTATGCATTATATTATTTTTGGATTAATAGCATATCTTCTTGGTTCTATACCTTCTGCATTGCTCATTGGCAAGGCAGCCTATGGGATCGATGTTCGAAAACATGGTAGTGGTAATATGGGAGCTACTAATGCTTTCCGGGTGCTTGGAAAGAAAGCGGGTGCAATCGTTACTGCCACCGATATACTCAAAGGGACGATATCTACTTTACTGCCGATATTATTTCAAGCTGATGTACATCCATTGATCATCGGTCTTTTTGCGGTACTTGGTCATACATACCCGCTGTTTGCCAAATTCAAGGGAGGAAAGGCGGTTGCAACATCCGGCGGGATTATTCTCGGAATTTATCCACTTCTTTTTATACTGATGGTGGTGACGTTTTTTTTAGCGCTATATATATCGAAATATGTGTCGCTCGCATCGATGATAACCGGAGTTGTTACCGTTATACTATCGTTTTTAATTGGCGATCTTTTGCTCATCATTATCACAACTGTTTTAACGTTGTTCGTGCTATATCGTCATAAAGAAAATATTAAACGCATTAAAAATAAAACCGAACCTAAAATAAAGTGGATGTAGACTAAGCTTTTTAACGATAAATCAATCGATTGATTATTAAAATTCACTTAAGTATACTTTGTTATAGCATATCGGAAAGGGGACTTAGATATTGAATAAACATAAATCATGGCCTAACAAAGCGGAAAGGCTCAAACTTTTTGGCTCTGTTGAACCTGGTCCGAAAACAAAGCCGATTGAAAAGGATAAAATGGCTGATTTACAAAATACAAAAAAAGATTTTCTATTTGCACTTGATACCGTCGGTGTCTCCAATGTTAAACACCCTATTACAATAAAAAGCACACTGAATCCGACGGTGCAAACAACGATTGGCTCGTTCCAATTTTCCTCAAGCGTGGACAAGTCCAGCAAAGGGACGAACATGAGCCGTTTTACACAACACCTAAACGAATATCACGAAAAAGGATTCACCGTAGACTTTAAAACATTGAAACGTTTTACCAAAGAATTGGCCGAGCGTCTCAAACAAGATAATGCTGAAGTAGAAGTGTCATTTCCTTGGTTTTACGAACGACGTGGACCACAATCAAATTTGGCGGGAATGAATCATGCGGATGTGACGATGCACGTCTCTTATGATGAGAAAGATGGCTTTCGTCTTAATGCTTCGCTGAAAGCTTTGATTACAACGCTATGCCCTTGCTCAAAAGAAATTAGCGAATATAGTGCTCATAATCAGCGCGGGAACGTATTTATAAATGTCGATTTAACGGAGGATTTTGATGAGGAAAAGACCGATTGGAAAAAGACGCTTTTAGATGCAGCCGAGAGCAATGCAAGTGCTAAAATCCACCCTGTTTTGAAGCGACCGGATGAAAAAATGGTGACAGAACAAGCGTATGAAAACCCGCGTTTTGTTGAAGATATGGTGCGTTTAGTTGCCGCCGATTTATATGAAATGCCTTTTGTCACCAAATTCCATGTCACCTGTCGTAACGAGGAATCGATTCATATGCATGATGCCATCGCCTCGATCACTTATGATAAAAACTAAAAGGATGGTTGCATGAAATATCTTTTGATCGGATTGATCAAATTTTACCAAAAAGCGATAAGTCCATTCAAACCGCCGACATGTCGGTTTTTTCCGAGTTGTTCGGAATATAGCCTCAAAGCATTTGAACGATTTGGCTTTTTTAAAGGGGCTTTCTTAACAATCAAGCGGATAAGTAAATGCCATCCTTTCCATCCTGGCGGCATTGATTTAGTTCCTGAAAAAAAAGCTTCTCGCCAACTTTCTAAAAAGTAAACATGTCAACGGAAAATACAATATAAAAAAGGCGTTGATAGAACGCCTTTTTTATAGTCCAAATCTCTTTATATGATCCCATTGTCCTTCGCTTTGTAGTATGTCTTTTTGTGTTTTACCGAACAGATCAAAATGGGGATAGTCATCATCATAATGAATCCAAGTTTCCTTGAGTCCATATTGCTTTCCCCATGCGCGTAATTTTGGTATATTGCTACAACCGACTTTAGTCACTGTAAAGCAACTAGGAAAACGTTCGTCAAGCCAATAATGCGTCAAAAAAGCGATTTCACCCATTTTAACCTTACTTTTCCATATCGCTAATTCCTCTTTTTTGATCCCGAAAGCCATCGTTAGTCCCCCTCGACTTCTTGTAAGTATGCCTTATGCCATCGGGGAAATGCTTTGCGCAAAGACAACGGTCTAAAGTTGTCTTTCCTAACTATAACGTGTTCCGTATAGCCAGTAACGGCGATATTTCCATGTGCATCTATGATATGATAACCGTAAACGGAGCGAATGCCATCGTACTTTTCCAGCCACGTTTCAACAGTAGCCTTTTCACCGTAGCGTATAGGTTTTTTAAATGATATGTTTACATTCGTTACAGGAGAAACTATGTTGTTTTCTTCCATTTCCGTATAGCTAAAACCTAAACGCTCGATAAATTTAGTTCGACCAATTTCAAACCAAACAAGGTAGTTCGCATGATAAACGACGCCCATTTGATCTGTTTCTTGGTATCTTACCTCTATAGGTGTGCGAACTTTTAACCTCAAGCTAACTTCCTCCTTCGCCTAATACATGCCTATTTTAACATAGTCCTTATCATCCGTGTTATTGTTCTATATACAAAAAACAGGTCCGGTATAAATCATCCGGACCTGTCTACATGACTCATTTCATTTTTTATCTTTGTACTCATCTTTAATTTCTTGGCGCATCCCTTCGATTGCTTCTTCACGCCGTTTGTTTTTTGCTTTTATTTGTTCTTTTTCTTCGCCTGATGTGTATTTCATTGTCTCATGGGCTTCTTCGATGTTTTGAATCGTATCTTGAACCATGCTTTGCAGCTTCTCTACATTATCGCTGCGATCATCAGGATGAGGCTTTTTATGATCAGCAGACATTTTCATTCTCCTTTCATCGGAAGATTTGTGCATGTAAATTGGTTCACCGGTTATTGTGCACCATTGGAGACTTCATATGCAGAATGATAAAAAAGCATTGGTTACCATTGTGAAACAAGCTATAAAGTTTTTATTTGCTCTATTTATTGGTAGTTTGATTTGGATCCCTATTTTCTCTAGACAAGTCAAGCGAGCGTGTATTTTAGTGCATAAAAAAACAGTCCTTGCAACATCATATAGCAAGGACTGTTTTCATTATATCTTAGGCTCCCAGTTTATCGCGCAATACCATTTGTAAAATACCACCGTGACGGTAGTAATCGACTTCAACATCACTGTCAAAACGGGCGATAACATGAAATTCGGTCTTCTTACCGTTTTCATCGACTGCTGTAACTTTTAAAGAGTCATGTGGCTGAACATGTTCATCAATGTCAACATGGAAGGTTTCTTTTCCGCTTAATCCAAGCGTATCGGCATTTTCGCCTTCCTTAAACTGCAATGGTAAAACACCCATCATGACAAGATTTGAACGGTGAATGCGTTCAAAGCTTTCTGCAATAACAGTTTTAATCCCTAACAGATATGTCCCTTTTGCTGCCCAGTCACGCGATGAGCCCATACCATAGTCTTTTCCGGCGATAACAATGAGCCCTGTGCCGTTTTGCTGATATTTCATCGCTGCATCATAAATCGGCATGACTTCCCCAGTTGGCCAATAAGTCGTATAACCGCCTTCTGTTCCGGGGGCAAGTTGATTTCTGATGCGAATGTTGGCAAATGTGCCACGCATCATTACTTCATGATTTCCTCTGCGCGATCCATATGAATTAAAGTTGCGCGGCGATACATTTTTCTCCTGCAGGTACTTACCTGCTGGCATATCTTTGGCGATCGCTCCTGCGGGTGAAATATGGTCTGTCGTGACCGAGTCGCCAAATTTTCCAATAGCCCGTAAATTTTTCAATGGCTTTATAGTATCTGGTTCTCTCGATAAATTTTCAAAGAATGGTGGGTTTTGAATGTAAGTTGAATTGCTATCCCATTCAAACAATGGTTCATCGGTTGTTTGAATCTGATTCCAACGTTCGTTAGAATCAAACACATTTTCATACTCTTTACGGAAAATTTCCGGATTGACGACTTTATCGACTTCATTTTTAATTTCATCCATAGATGGCCAAATGTCCTGCAGATAAATGTCGTTACCTTCTGAATCTGTTCCCAGTGGTTCCTTAGTTAAATCAATATCAACAGTTCCCGCCAACGCATAGGCAACAACAAGTGGTGGTGAAGCGAGATAGTTTGCCTTGACGAGTGGATGAATCCGGCCTTCAAAGTTACGGTTTCCGGATAAGACAGATGCAACGGTTAAATCATGCTCAGTAATTGCTTGCTCAATTTCTGGACGTAAAGGACCCGAGTTCCCGATACATGTTGTGCAGCCGTATCCAACAAGACTGAAGCCAAGTTTTTCTAAATATGGCATCAATCCAGCATCTTCAAGGTATCGTGTTACAACTTTAGAACCGGGTGCCAATGAAGTTTTGACATATGCCGGCACTTGCAAACCTTTTTCTACCGCATTTTTCGCTAATAACCCAGCCCCTAACATCACATGCGGATTCGATGTATTTGTACACGATGTAATAGCTGCGATGGCGAGAGAACCCGTTTTCATAACAGATGTAGTGCCATCAGAGTGCTCAACAGTTACTTCTTTTTCAAATTCGCTTTCATCAAGCCCAAAGCCTTGATTACCTTCCGGTGCTGTGATGGCTTTATTGAATTCTTGTTTCATGTTGGATAGTGAGATCAAATCTTGCGGGCGTTTTGGTCCAGATAGATTTGGTTCAAGCTCTGACAGATCAATTTCCACGATATCCGTATATTCTGGGTCAGTCTGATCGGAAGAATACCATAGATCATTCTCTTTACAGTATTTTTCCACTAAAGCGATTTGCTCTTCACTGCGACCAGTCAAACGCATATAGCGCAGTGTTTCTTCGTCGATCGGGAAGAAAGCGCACGTTGCACCATATTCTGGTGCCATATTGGAAATTGTGGCACGATCAGCAAGAGGCATATCCTTAAGCCCTGGACCAAAATATTCGACAAATTTCCCTACGACATTTTTTTCTCGTAGTACTTGCGTTACTTTAAGCGCAAGATCTGTAGCTGTCGTTCCTTGTGGTAAACTTCCTGTAAATTTAACCCCGATTACTTCTGGTGCAGGGAAATAAGATGGTTGACCGAGCATACCTGCTTCCGCTTCAATACCTCCAACACCCCAGCCGAGAACACCGAGTCCATTGATCATCGTTGTATGTGAATCCGTTCCGACTAGTGTGTCTGGAAATGCTTCATATTCGCCATCCTCATTTTTCAATGCATGAACCACGCTGGCGATATATTCAAGGTTAACCTGGTGTACGATACCGGTTGCAGGTGGAACAGCTCGATAGTTTTTAAACGCTTTTTGAGCCCAGTGCAAAAACTCATAACGTTCCTTATTGCGTTCAAATTCGAGATCCATATTGACTTTTAAAGCCGTTGGTGTTCCGTATTGATCAACTTGAACCGAGTGGTCAATCACCAAATCTACCGGCACTTCTGGATTGATTTTATCCGGTTCACCGCCCATATCAACCATGGCTTTTCTTAGCGATGCTAAATCGACAACAGCTGGAACACCTGTGAAGTCTTGCAAAATAACACGCGAAGGTTTAAATGGAACATCGACATTGTCTCCATCTTTTTGTCCCCATTTTGCCAAATTTTTAACATGTTCTTCCTTGATGACATGACCGTCGACTTGTCGTAAAACGGATTCAAGAAGAACACGAATAGAAAAAGGAAGACGGTCAATCGTTCCAAAACCAGCTTCTTCTAAAGCTCTCAAATGATAATAATGGTACGTTTTTCCGTTGAGATGAAACTGTTTTCTTGCTTGAAACGTATTTGTCATTGGTGAGTTTCTCCTTTCCCCCAGTACTTTTGGATGTAGCAGATTGAAAGAATAATCTCCCATCACAAAAGTCTACCATCTTTTATAGTAAACTAACTTGCTTTAGAATACAATGATTTCCTGTCATCCGAGATATATGAAAAAGTTATGTAAATTGATAGAAATTATTTATATCGATGTTTAATCGTTTTAAGACACGTTATATTTTGGCAAAATTATTCGAAATGTGCTCCCTCGCTGTTTATTTTGCAATATTTGCAGCGATCCATCATGCTTGTTTAAAATTTGTTTTGTGATCATCAAACCGAGCCCTGTCCCATTTTGTTTTGTTGTGAAAAACGGCTCGTCTAATTTGTGCATGATTTCTGGCGGAATCCCCGGTCCTTCATCACTGATGTCGATAAAAATGTGTGAACGCTCGATCCTCAGTATGATTTGAATAACCCCTTCATGTGACATAGCTTCGATGGCGTTTTTAACAAGATTGATTAAAACTTGTTTAATTTGTGAACGGTCACATATTATGTGAGCGTCTTTTTCAGGTTTCCAGTTTATTTCGATACCGCGCAATTTCGCCTGTGGGCGCAATAAATAGACGATGTCGTCGATCATTTGATTGACCGATTCAATTTTTTTGCTATCGCTAAGCGGTTTCGAGATGAATAAAAGCTCCGATGTAACGGCTTCCATTTTTTCGATTTCATCGAGCATAATTTTATAATATTCGTCTGTTCGGTTCACACCTGCTTGCAGTAATTGCAAAAACCCTTTGATCGATGTTAGCGGGTTTCTTATTTCATGAGCTATACCAGCGGCGAGTTGACCTGCAACCGACATTTTCTCTGAGCGGATCATCATTTCTTCTGCTTCTTTTTTATCCGATATATCTCTTAAAATCACCATATGATAGATGCTTTTTTTGTCTTCACCGACAACCTTGCCCGCTGCGCATTCGGTCCAAATATATTTCCCTTCGTTATGAAGCAAATTTAAATTGAAATATTGGGTTTTCATCGTGATTGGATTATAATGTTTCTCAAGATAGACAATATCATCTGTAGCAACTAAATCACGCCACTTGGTTCCATATAACTGGGCCGGTTCATATCCTAATAAGCGTTGTACAGATTGAGAAATATGCTGTATTTCCCCGTTGCTGTCGCAAATCACAAATACATCGTTGTGGTGTTCTTCAACCCATTTGATAACTGAAGGGGGAAGATGTTGATTTAAAAAAAAATATGCGTTTCGATCTTCTTCCGAGTTATTAGGTTCGTAATTTGCTTTACTTTTTTCGCATTTATATGACATTATGCGCCCTCCTTTTAATGGTGTTTTGCAATCGCCTTTAACATTTTATGATCATCCATAAAAAATTATGAAACTTGCTTTAATGGGTTGCTCTGTTCTATGATAAAGTTAAAAGAACAATGAACAAAAGCTGTTTGTTTTAGTTTGTCAATTATTTGTAATGTTACTATAAATTTGAATAAAAATAAACATTTAATTATTTTAATGTCGAATATTACTGAATTTTGCCGATGAAAAAGGTGATTTTATGTCTGTTTTTATCGATTATTTGATCGTGCTATGGGGATTTTTCTTGTTAGGCTTAATGGGAATTGGCGGTTTTTTTATGTTCCGGAAATTTTTAAAACGTCTGCCTAAAGAAGATGGAAAATCGGCAATGGATTGGGAAGAGTACTACTTAAATCAGACAAAACATATGTGGAAAGAGCCGGAGAAAGAGCTTCTAGAGGAACTAGTCTCACCAGTTCCGGCATTGTTTAGGGATGTTGCCCGACAATCGATAGCTAGTAAAATTGGAGAATTGGCGTTGCGCCAAAACAAAAACGAAATAACAAGAGACATTCTTATCGAAGGGTATATCATTGCTACACCAAAAAGAGATCATAAGTTCCTCAGAAAAAAACTTGCACAAAAAAACATTGATATCACACCATATGAACACTTATTTGCTTTGTCTAAATCTGATTACAAACACAATTGGAAAGAAAAATATAAGTCAATAAATAAAAGATAAGGGCGCTTTATTCGCCCTGAGTTTCGTTCCTTTCTTTCAGTTGTCGTTTCAGTCGAAAGTACTTATGCAGCATCGTCACGCGCCATGTAACAATCATCGCCAACGCTAACAAATAAAACATTCCGGCGCTTGCGCCTGGGTCGATCGCCCCCCATCCCCCGAGGGCAAACTTTAAGATCGTTCGAAGCAGTAGTAATCCGAGCAAAATCAATATAAAAGATTTGGACGGAAGCAAGTAAATATTTCGCTGTCGAATTGTCAATTTGGACGTTTTTATTAAAAAAATAGCAAAAAGCATCCCGATGCATAGCGCTTCCAATGCTTGAGTAAGATTAATTCGAAAGATGGGCACTAAATACATGAGCGAACCCGTGCTCATAAACAATGGAGGCAAGATAATTTTTTTAGCAGAAGTCGGTTTATGCGAGGCTTTTAAACGTACAAAAAACATGGAAAACGCCATCAACAATGCTACAACCGTGCTTGCTGCGACTAAAAACATACAATATACCACACTTTCCTTATCTACATGATGCTAGGTTGTTTGACTTATGTCTTCGAGCACATGTATGTATGACAAATCATGCATTTTTATGCAGTCCATATCATAATATAAAACAGGTGAAAAATCTATGTTAAAATCCACTAAAACCGAATAGCCCAGCTAAATATGACGTTAGTTTTGTCATCCAATCAAAAAATAAAGCAATGCCCATAAAAATCATAACATAACCACCTATTTTAACAATTCGCCCTCCATTTTTTCTAATCCAATCTATTTTACCGATAAAAAAGGCCATCGCTAAAAAAGGGATGGAAAAGCCAAGCACATAACTCATCATCATCACAAAAGCAACGTCGGGCGTTGTTGTAGCCGATGTCATGACAACGGCCAAAATCGGCCCCATACACGGTGTCCATCCGAGCGAAAAGGCCAAACCAATCATAAACGACCCGAAAAAACCGGTCGGACGATTTTTGAATACCATTTTCCTATCCTTCATTAAGAATTCAAAATTAAATATACCTACAATAACGAGACCAAAAAAGATAATGAGTAACGCGCCGATTTGCCTGATAATATTTTGATATGCTGTCAAAAAATCAGACAATGATGATATAAATCCACCCATGGAAATGAATATAACAGAAAATCCTAAAAGGAAAAAAATCGTATGCAATAAACTGTTCCGGTTAAGCATCTTGTTTTCTTCTTTCAATGCATTTACACTCATCCCTGTGATATAGGAAAGAAAAGCCGGATAAAGAGGTAAGACACATGGGGAAATGAATGATAAAAATCCAGCACCAAATGCCATAAATACATTTATATCAGAAATATCAAGCATTCAAGTATCCTCCTATGATGATTTCTATATTCAGTTTAACAAAAGTTTAAGATGATAGCCTTAATTTGCCTTTGACAATTAAGCGAATTTGTCATATAGAAAAATAATACCCCCTATGGAACCGAGACCGAGAGGGGGTTAAATGATCGGATTATTTGTTCATTTGATTGTTCATCGCTCGCATCATCTGATTGATTTTTTTCTTTGATGGTTTTTGACCCATTTGCATCATCAATGTACGGAGCATTTGTTCGTTAATTGGTGGGTTTTTCTTCAAATAGTTCATCATATATTTTCTGGCGATAAAAAAACCAAGAGCAACACCAGCAATTAACGTTGCTAAAGCAATTAGTACGACCCAAATAACATCCATTTCAGCTTTTCCTCCTTCGTGTTGTCTCCTTTACAGTATAGTAAATCATCGTTAAGAATACAATACTTCTTTGTTACAATATCCTCTGTACACTCCAAGGTGAATCCATCCACCCATAGTTATCAAGGTTCACCCCGGTAATAAACAAATAAGGTTGCAATGTGCGCAACGCTGGAAATAATAATTCTTCCGCGTCAATTAAATTTTCACATTTCAGGTAAATTTGTTTTTCAAAAACGTGCAAATCAATCGATGTGTGTGAATCCATTAGAAATAGGTGATTGCCGTTTACTGTAATCGATCCTTTGTTTTTTATAAATTGTCGAATACAACGAATAATACTAGATTTTGAAAAATCGTTTGTCACGTATTCATATTGTTTTTTAAGGTCATCTCTATTTAAATTGTTTTCATACTCTTTTATAAACCGATATAAAATATCGCTTTTGTAAAAATAGTGGTGGGCAAATTCTCTTCTTATCCAATGGATGACATACTCATGCAATATCTCCTCCCCCCTTTCTATTTCCATCGTAACGTATCCGTTATAAATTTATTGTCACAATATGACTGCTTGTAACACCAATTTTGTCAAAAAAGCGGTTAATCCATACCGATAAGATAAAGTCACGATTCCAACTATCCAGCTTATGGTTTTTCTGACTCAATGTTTGTTTCTAGCAACGTGTGATTTGCATTGTATTTAATAAAAAAGACACCGTCTGATAGAGTCATCAGAGGTGTCCTAATATTTAATTCATACAAATGATTTAAGATATAATATTTGTGTGGTAGTCTTAACCATTTCAATTGCTAAATTTGGAAAAAATACGCTGTAGAGATGATTCCATCATTCAGTTGCCCTTGATTTCGGCTTTCTTGGTCATTAACAGTGCATTAATTTTTCAACTTGTTCCACTACATTCTCCACAGTAAATCCATATTTTTCGACAATTTGTTCACCTTTCGCCGATGCACCAAATGTTTCGATACCAAGAATAACACCTTCATCGCCAACATAGCGTTCCCATCCGAATGGCGATGCCATTTCGATGGCGACACGTTTTTTCACATGTGGTGGAAGCACTTCATTTTTATAAGCGTCATCTTGCGCATTAAAACGATCCCATGATGGCATGCTGACGACACGTGCATCTATTCCTTTGTCTCGCAGAGCCTTTTGCGACTTCATCGCCAATTGGACTTCTGAACCACTTGCTAAAAGGATGACATCTGGTGTTTTTTCCGCTTCACTTAGAACGTAAGCTCCTCTTTTCACGCCTTCATAGGCACGTTCTTTTGTTCCCTCTAATGTTGGTAAACCTTGTCTCGTTAAAACGAGTGCGGTCGGTTTATCCTGTGATGCCATGGCCATACGCCAAGCCGCTTGAACCTCATTACCATCAGCTGGGCGAATGAGCGATAATCCTGGCATTGCTCTTAAAGAAGGCAATTGTTCGATTGGTTCATGTGTCGGACCGTCTTCACCGACAGCGATCGAATCGTGTGTAAAAACGTAAGTGACTGGAACGTTCATCAATGATGAAAGTCGAAGGGCTGGGCGCAAATAGTCACTAAATACGAAAAATGTCCCGACATACGGTTTCACACCGCCGTGTAATGCCATGCCATTCATCGCAGCAGCCATCGCATGTTCGCGCACACCAAACCAAATGTTCCGTCCTGCATAATTATCACGAGAAAAATCGCCATCATTTGTAATTGTCGTCTTATTCGATCCAGCCAGGTCTGCGCTACCACCAAAGAAGTATGGAACAGTTTTAGCAATAGCGTTTAGAACTTCTCCTGATGTAGCACGAGTTGCTTTTTCCTTTTCGCCGGGTTCATAAACCGGAAGATGTTTATCCCATCCTTCCGGAAGCTCGCCGTTTATAGCTAGCTCTAATTCGGCAGCTAGATCAGGATATTGTTCTTTGTATTTGGCAAAAAGATTATTCCAGTTCGCTTCGGCTTCAGCTCCAGCTCTACCGATTTTTTCTCGAAAATCAGCATAAACCTCGGTAGGAACGTGGAATGGCTCATAAGACCATTCATAAAATTCTTTCGTTAACTTCACTTCGTCCGAACCAAGAGGAGCGCCGTGCGATGCCGATGACCCTGATTTGTTTGGTGAACCGTAACCGATCACGGTTTTCACTTCGATCAATGTCGGCTGCGTCGTATTTTCCTTCGCTTTTTTCAATGCGTGACGAATCGCTTCAAGGTCATTCCCATCTTCCACACGCAATACTTGCCAGTTATACGCTTGGAATCGTTCCTTTGTATTTTCAGAAAACGAACGGTTTAAATCTCCATCGAGCGAAATATCGTTAGAATCATACAGAACGATCAATTTCCCTAACCCGAGATGACCCGCAAGCGATGCTGCCTCATGGGAAATACCTTCCATCAAATCGCCATCGCTTACAAGGGCATATGTGTAATGATCGATAATTGCCATATCATCTTTATTATACATGGCTGCTAAATGAGCTTCAGCCATAGCCATTCCCACTGACATAGCAATGCCTTGTCCGAGCGGACCGGTCGTTGCTTCTACTCCATCTGTGTGATGAACCTCCGGATGGCCTGGGGTTTTCGAATTCCATTGGCGAAATTCTTTAATATCATCCATTGTTACATTATAGCCGGATAAATGGAGCAATGCGTATAAAAGCATGGATCCATGGCCAGCTGACAATACAAACCTATCGCGATTGAACCATTTCGCATTAGCCGGGTTATGGTTCATAAAATCCGTCCATAGTGTATAGGCCATTGGCGCAGCTCCCATCGGCAATCCAGGGTGGCCTGAGTTTGCCTTTTCAATCGCATCAATGGCGAGTGTCCGGATAGTGTTGATGGAAAGTCGTTCAATTTGTGTTGTCATGTTTGATCTCCTTTCAGATGTTTGGTTCGTTCAAGGTTCTACCCGTATATTGTTAAGTCGGCTTATTTTGTTTTTGCAATTCCTTGACTTTTTTTGGTGTGACATCATGACCTTTTGGATCGATGATCGTCATTGTTTTAAGTTGATTTTTAAATGATTCGCGAACATTCTTCAAATATTCTTCGCGAAGACGTTTTTGCTCTTCTTGCTCTTTTTTTGACAAGCCTTGACTTTTTTGCTTTCGGGACAATTCATTTATACGTTCGAGTTTAGCTTTGGAAATCAACAGAACAAACCTCCTGAAAACATATACAACAAGAACACGCTGCCATTAGACTCCTCTTTTATCTTACATGTGATCGATACGATATTCAACTATTATGATGCTCTAAATACCTTCGGTGTACAGTCGCTTTGGAAACTGAATATCCCATGCCTTTTAATATATTTGTGATTTCCTCAAAGGTTAAATTTTTTTGTCTTAAGCGGATCACTTCATCTATCGGTATGTCTTTTTTACTCCTGCCCGGGGCTTTATTTTGTCGGCGCAAATTTTGTGACGGATCATAGCCGCTGTCTATCGCTCTTTTCATACCACGTTTGATTTTTAAATTATGTATCTGACGTTGGTATTCTTCAACGATGCCAACGATTTGTAAAACCATTGAATCTGATTCGGCAAGCTCCATTTCCCCTTCTTGAACGGCCGTATAGATTGTAACGCCATACTTTTGTAGCTGATGAAACAGTGCGATTTTCGTATTGCCACGACCTAATCGTGTTTCATCCTGAATAAGCAATCCTTCGGCTCTTCCATTCGCAAAATGATCAAGCATACGAAAGATACCTTCGCGATCAATTTCGTAACCACTTGCCTGTTCTTGAATGATGTCAATAATAGAAAAACCGTACCGTTCAGCAAGATTGATCAATTCTTGTTTTTGTCTTGTTAAAGATGTTTCCTGTTCTGCTTTGTTAGTACTAACACGGCAATAAAGCACAACGTTCAATTTGTCATCCCCTCGTTAGCCAGTATTATATGTTTGAAACTAAAGTATAATACAAAAGCCCTAATGTAAATACGAACGCCCCAATATAAAATAAATCTGTTTTTGTAAACCTTTCAAACATTTTATTCATCCTTTCAATATTCAAACATTTGTTCGGTTTCTTTTATCATACAGCGAACATACGGTCTTGTCAACACGATTTCGAACGAATGTTTGCCTAATTTCAATTTTAATGGTAAACTAGCATTACCATTATTATGCATGGGGTGTTCAGTAGATGAAAAAACTTTCCAAAAGACAACAGAAAATTTTAGATTTTATTAAAGAAGAAGTTGATAAAAAGGGATACCCACCGTCGGTTCGAGAAATAGCCGAAGCGGTCGGACTTGCTTCAAGCTCCACTGTGCATGGCCATTTGTCAAGGATGGAAAGCAAAGGGTATATTCGAAGGGATCCAACAAAACCGCGGGCAATCGAAGTACTTGATCAACCAGCCGAAAACAACATCCCCCGTGAGGAGGCACGCTTTGCGCCGGTCATTGGTAAGGTGACAGCAGGCATTCCTATTACAGCAGTGGAAAACATAGAGGAATATATACCTTTGCCAAATTCTTACGCAAATCCAGATGACAATATATTTATTCTCGTTGTCGAAGGAGAGAGCATGATTGAAGCCGGAATTTTAGACGGGGACATGGTAGTTGTTAAACAGCAAAACACAGCTCAAAACGGCGAAATTGTCGTCGCCATGACCGAAGATAATGAAGCAACGGTGAAACGATTTTTTAAAGAAGCAAATCACATTCGTTTGCAACCGGAAAATGCCACAATGGAGCCATTGATCTATGATGAAGTTAATATTTTAGGTAAAGTAATCGGACTTTATCGAAAAATTTACTGAATCTACAATAAAAAGAGACAAATCTCGTGAGTAACTCCGGGATATGTCTCTTTTCTTTATTCACTATGAACACGTATAGACATTAGCGCGACAAAGAGGAGAAAACAGGGATAAAACTAGAGGATGCGGCTTGATTTCCTTAATCAATCAACAGTAAACAGGAAGCATCAGTTGATATGACTGGATTCAATGTGAGGTTAAAAACGCTTTTAAGGCAATCATATCAATGTTCGATTCACTTGTTTAATCGCCCTTTTAACGGATGCTCTTTGCGAATGTATCCCGATACGACATATTGATTGTCAGCAGTATCAAAGTATTGATCGACGATAATCGTTTCCTGTGTGAGCTGTTGCATGATTTTTCCTTCGTCTGGATTTAATTTGATTATATAGTGATCCCATTCGTCGATCAGAACATTTTCCAACTTAGCAAGCAACTTATCGATATCTGCTTGATCCAAAGCGCTGATAAGCACATTCGGGTAAGTTAATCCAATAAAATCGTGTGGGATAAGATCTTTTTTATTATAAACTGTCAACATCGGTATCGTATGCGCATCTAATTCTTCCAGCAATTCGGCAACTGTTTTTTGATGTTGTTCCCAATCAGGATGTGACCCATCGACGACATGCAGTATAAAATCCGCTTCGCTGACTTCTTCCAAGGTTGACCGAAAGGCGGCAATCAAGGTTGTTGGCAAATCCTGTATAAAGCCAACCGTATCCGTTAGCAGTGTTTGCAATCCCGACGGAAGTTGAATCATTCGTGTTAAAGGATCGAGTGTGGCGAACAATTGGTTTTCTGCAAGTGATTCGCTTTTGGTTAATTGATTAAACAAGGTTGATTTACCGGCATTCGTATATCCGACGATCGCGATTTGAAATTTTTTATTTGCTCTTCTGCGTTTGCGGTACTGGTCACGTTGTTGTACGACGTTTTTTAAACGGCGCTTAATTTCAAAAATCCGATTGCGAATATGGCGTTGGTCTGTTTCCAGTTTAGTCTCACCCGGACCACGCGTTCCAATTCCTCCGCCAAGGCGGGATAATTCGCTTCCATAGCCGCGTAATCGTGGTAACATATACTCCAATTGGGCAAGTTCAACTTGAAGCTTTCCCTCTTTTGTTTTGGCCCGCTTGGCAAAAATATCGAGAATTAACTGACTACGGTCAATGATACGTACTCCTAACCGGTCGTTTAAATTTCGCAGCTGACTTGGTGAAAGCTCATCATTAGCTATAACAAGATCAATAGCCAATCTTTCGACATCGCGTTTTGTCTCTGTCAGTTTTCCCTCACCAAGATAAAGTGATGGATGGATGCGTTGTCTATTTTGCGTTATGACTTGCTTGACGTTTCCACCCGCTGTTTCACTCAATGCGATTAACTCTTACAAGGAATATTGAAATCTTTTTTTACTCGATCCATATGTTTTGACAGCGATGATCAATATTTGTTCTTTGGACATATACCATAATGACCTCTTTCCTGATGAAAGCATTTCTATGCAGCATTCATCATAGCAAAAATCTCCCCTTTATACAAAAGACGGGACATTTTAGCTTTCGAATTGCAGATCATCTTCCGTAATACGAGTCAGTTCATCATTTGTAAAGTGGTCTTTACACAATAGACGAACGGCTTGCATTCGCATAGCATATTCTACAATATTTCGAACATAACGCGCATTTGAAAAATTGCTCTCTACTTCTTCTATTTGCTTATACAAATGCGTTCTTAATTTCCATTCAGCTTTTTTCGTCAATTGATATTCTTGTTCTCCTGCCATTTGTTTTGCAATATCCATTAATTGATCGACATCATAGTCCGCAAAATCCAAAATAAACGGAAATCTAGATTTAAGGCCAGGATTCAAAGTTAAAAATCGTTCCATTTCATATGGATAACCAGCTAAAATTAAAACAAAATCATTGTGATGATCTTCCATATGTTTCACTAATGTATCTATAGCTTCTTTGCCAAAATCTTTTTCGCCGCCGCGTCCAAGAGAATAAGCTTCATCAACAAACAAAATCCCTCCCATAGCTTTTCGTATAATGGATCTTGTTTTTTGAGCGGTCTGGCCAATGTACTCACCTACTAAATCAGCTCTTTCAGCTTCAATAAAATGCCCTTTTGATAAAAGCCCCATGTCAAAATATATCCTCGCCAACTTTCTTGCAACGGTTGTCTTTCCCGTTCCCGGATTTCCTTTAAAAAGCATATGCAAAACTTGCTTCGAACGTATCATCCCCAACTGTTTCCGTTTTTCATTTATGACCATCATCGCATAGATCTCTTTTATTATTCGTTTCAGTGTTTCTAAGCCGACAAATGAAGCAAATTCTTGATCAATATGTGTAAACGGGCTATTGTTTATATAATAAAGATGATGACCTTCCTTCTTCTTCGGCGATGATTGTTCATTTAATACAATGTTGATCTGCCCTTTTTTGCTTTGTATTTTTTGTGTTTCCACAGCATCACCCCTCCGTCACTACAGTATACGTGATGGCGAATAGGATGTGACAACCGCCCAGAAAAATTCAAAAACGGACGCCTGATGCGTGGCGTCCGCTCTATTTCTATTCAGTTTGCAGAGATACATTTTTCACCGGGGCAAACGTGGAAATGGCATGTTTAAAAAGAAGCTGCTGTTTTCCATCGGTTTCCAACAAAACCGTAAAATTGTCAAACGCTTTAATAACACCCCTTAATTGGAAACCATTCGTTAAAAATACTGTAACTGAAATATGGTTTTTTCGCAATTGGTTTAAATATTGTTCCTGAATATTTACTTGTTGCGCCATCTTGTATCCTCCTCTATTTCTATCTATACATATTCATTCTATTCCTTTTTTAAGAATCCTGCCAAATCACGCAAAATGTTTCGGCGTTGTTTATCCACTTCACCCGGTACCATTGTATACCAAGTCACTTTCATTTTATTTTTAAACCACGTATATTGCCGTTTCGCATATCGTCTAGAGTTGCGTTTCAATATATCAATCGATTTCTCAAGACTTCGCTCGTGTCGAAAATACGGTAAAAATTCTTTGTACCCGATCGCTTGCATAGATTGGCAATGTTCATAACCTTTTTCATAAAGACTTCTAACTTCATCTACTAATCCTTCTTTAATCATTTTATCGACACGAGCATTAATTCTCTCATACAACAGCTTACGTTCCATTTGTAAACCGACGAAAAAAATGTCGTATGGCGTCTCAGTATTTTGTTGTCTCTGTCTTTCCGCCATTGTCATGCCTGTTGCCTCATAAATTTCAAGGGCGCGTATCACTCGTCGATGGTTGTTCGGATGAATTTTTTCTGCTTGTTTCGGGTCAATTGTTTTCAACTTGTTATAAAGGGGCTCAATTCCTTCCTTCGCGAGGATTCGTTCCAATTTATGGACAATCGCATGATTTCTTTTATGCTTTGAAAAATTAAAGTCATACAAAGCCCCTTGAATATATAATCCGCTGCCACCTACTATAATAGGAACCTTTCCTCTAGCAGCAATGTCAGTTATATACATTTGTACATAGGACTTAAAATCGGCAGCGGAAAACGTTTCATCTGGATTTTTAATATCGATCATGTAATGCGGAATGCCCTGCATTTCTGATTCGGTGATTTTCGCTGTACCAATATCCATCCCTTTATATACTTGCATGGCATCCCCGCTTATAATCTCCCCGTCGAACGTTTTAGCAATTTCGATACTCATACTTGTTTTTCCGACCGCTGTCGGACCGACAATAGCAATGACTTTTTGTTTCATTCGCATTCCCCTAATATTTACACTTACTTATGAATCTAATCCACAATAAGCATGCAGCATCCATTTGTACTTTTCATAACCGGACTGCAATGTTGTTAGTAAATCAACTGTTGGTCGATCATTACGTTCTTGGGCAAGTGGAATACCTTCTGTACTTATTTCGCCGATGATTTGCTTATAATCTTTAATCAACTGGGCAATGATTTCTTTCTCTTTATTATCGGACGTCGCCTCTTCTAGTGTAGCTTCCTTGATATATTTACTCATAGTAGCCAGAGGTTTTCCATCAACCATTAAAATGCGTTCAGCAACCTTGTCCAATTCCTTCTCCGTCTGATGATACATAAACGAAAACAAATCACGAAGCTGAAAAAAATGCCTCCCCTGCACAAACCAGGAATATCGGTGCAGTTTTACATAAAGTACGAACTGATTGGACAACAGTTGATTTAAAAAGTTAATAACGTTTTGATTATCCATTGGACACCCGCCTATTCTTTTTTCAGCAAACAGCATGTACGCTACATCATCAATTTATACCTATTTACATTACGCGTTTAAACATTTTTTCCAGTTCATAAGATGAAAAATGAATCATAATCGGCCGTCCATGTGGGCAGGTAAACGGATCGGTTGTCTGACGCAAGTCTTCGAGCAAATGCAACATATCTTCGCGATTTAAATAATGATTAGCCTTGATCGAACGTTTACAGGCCATTAAAATAGCTACGTCTTCCCTGATTGCTTCAATGTCCACTTGCTCAGTCTGCACAATTTGTTCGACCATTTCTCTAATCACTTCTTCTGCAAATCCTTTTGGGAACCAGGCCGGATAGGAACGGATAATATAGGTCTGTTCGCCAAATGGTTCAAAAAACAAACCAACTTGTTGTAATCTTTCCTTATACTGTTCAATAAAAAGCGATTCTTGCCGAGAAAATTCAAATGTTAATGGAAGTAATAGTTCTTGCAAGTGATTCGTTGGCTTTCCAAGCTTTCGTTTATAAAACTCATATTTGATTCGCTCTTGTGCCGCATGTTGATCAATGATAAAAAGACCTGTTTCGTTTTGAGCTAAAATATAAGTACCGTGTAATTGACCTATTGGATGCATCGTTGGTATCCGCTCGTCTGTCGGCTGTTCGTTGTTTTGATATACATCCGAAACCGGAGGGTTTTTTGGGCCATCAATGCCCTTGTCAAGATATAATTCTGAATCGTTCTTACGGCTATCTTTTTTCTGCTGCGTCATAAGTGTTTTTTGTTCAAAAATCCGTTGGCCATTAGATGCCTCTGTTCGTGTATTGTCGGCTTGCGGGTATGCAGCATTCAAATCCAACGTTTGCTGGAATGCTTGTTCTTTTGGCTTATCTTTATGTTCTATTTCCGGTATGAGGGTCGATTGCCGAAATCGACTCCGAATAGTATCCTCAACTAAAGTAAATAGTTCCCTTTCTTTACTGAAACGGACTTGTAATTTAGTCGGATGAACGTTGACATCAACTAAGACCGGGTCCATTTGAATAGCAATTACAGCAATTGGGAATCGCCCGATTGGCAATAACGTGTGGTACGCTTTAATTATAGCTTGTGATAACGGATGACTTTTAATAAAACGTCCATTGATAATGGTCGAAATATAGTTTCGTGAAGCCCGAGTAATTTCTGGTTTACCAACATACCCTTTCAAGGAAAAATCAAGCGTTTCATTTTCAATCGGAAGCATTTTTCTCGCAACACTTGTTCCATAAACTTGTGCAATCACTTGCAGCATATCGCCCGTCCCCGACGTTTTAAAGAGAGGTTTGCCATTGTGCGTCGCCTCGAACCGGATCCCAGGATGTGATAATGCTAAACGGTTGAGCAAATCGGTTATATGACCGAGCTCTGTATGCAAACTTTTCATATATTTCAACCGCGCTGGTGTATTAAAAAATAAATCCTCGACGACGATTTCTGTTCCTTTTCTAGCATCACTCTTTGTTTTTCCGATGAGCTTGCCTCCTTCAATGGTTAACACAGCACCAGCGCGATCTCCTTGTGAGGATTTGATTTTTAATCGGCTGACAGCCGCAATACTCGCCAGCGCTTCACCACGGAAACCGAGCGTTTTCACATGAAAGAGATCCGCTTCATATCGCAGCTTGCTTGTAGCATGGCGTAAAAATGCTTTTTCACAATCGTCCTCTGACATCCCATCGCCATTGTCTATCACTTTTATTCGTTTAAGGCCTGCTTCGACAATATCGATCTTGATCCATGAACTATTAGCATCAATGCTGTTTTCAACAAGTTCTTTAACGACTGAAGCCGGTCGTTCAACAACTTCACCGGCGGCAATTTTATTCGCAAGCGTATCAGGCATTTGACGTATGGACACAAGTAAACAGTCCTTTCTCTTATTTTTTAGCCTCTTTTTGCAAGCGATACAATGCATTCATAGCATCCAACGGAGTCATGGAAAACAAGTCCATCTGCTTTAAGTCCTGGATGATTTTTTCATATTTAGCGGTTGATTCTGATTGTGTCGTTTCGCTTTCTTCAGGGAAAAAAGACAACTGTTGCGATGGTGCATTTTCTGTCGGTAAATGGGTCACACCGTTTTTTTCTAATTGCTCTAAAATAGTGTTGGCACGTTCGATAAGTGACTCTGGAAGATCGGCTAATTGGGCTACATGAATTCCGTAACTCTTATCAGTTGGCCCGTCCTTAATCGTATGCATAAAGACGACATTTCCTTCGTATTCTTCTGCTTGAACGTGGATGTTTTTTAACGAAGCAAGGTTGTCTTCCAAAGCCGTTAATTCATGATAATGTGTCGAAAACAATGTTTTAGCGCGAATATTATCGTGGATATATTCGACAATCGACTGGGCAAGAGCCATTCCGTCATATGTGCTCGTGCCGCGACCAATTTCATCCAGAAGGATAAGGCTGTTTTCTGTCGCATTTTTGATAGCGTGTTTTGCCTCAAGCATTTCGACCATAAATGTACTTTGCCCTCCGACCAAGTCATCACTAGCTCCGATACGCGTGAAAATCTGATCAAATATGACAAGCTCAGCATCATCACATGGGACGAAACAACCGATTTGCCCCATAATCGCAATAAGCGCGACTTGGCGCATATACGTGCTTTTGCCGGACATATTTGGCCCGGTTATAAGCAGAATACTTCTGTTTTCATCTAATTCAATATCGTTGGGAACAAACGAGCCGTCTTCCATGACCCTTTCGACAACGGGATGGCGACCGTTTTTAATCGATAACTTATTTGTGGTAAAGCGAGGGCGTGTATAATCATTTTCTTCGCTAACAGTTGCGAATGCTTGCAGTACATCAAGCTGACTAATTGTTTCTGCCAAATACTGTAAGTCGGGGATATGTGCTTTCACCTTCTCACGGATGTCGATAAACAATTCATATTCGAGTTCAATGCTTTTTTCATCAGCTTCCAAAATAAGCTGTTCTTTTTCCTTTAATTCAGGTGTAATATAGCGTTCAGCGTTTGTCAATGTTTGCTTGCGTTCGTATCTTCCTTCTGGGAGTAAGTGGAGATTTGGTTTAGTCACTTCAATATAATAACCGAATACACGATTATAACCGACTTTTAACGATTTAATGCCAGTGACTTCTTTTTCTTTCTGTTCCAGTTCGGCAATCCATTTCTTTCCATTACGTGATGCATCACGGTATGTATCCAACTGTTCATGATAGCCATCTTTTATTATATTCCCTTCTTTTATAGACACGGGCGGATCGTCAACTAAGCTTTCTTCTAACAATGATACAATATGCTCTGGATAGACGAGATCAGCGGCGATTTTGGTGATACGTTGACTCGGAAATTGCTTCAAAACATTTTTTAATTCAGGTATCTTTTGCAAGGATTGTTTTAACTGAATCAGATCGCGTGCATTGACATTGCCAAAAGCTACTCGCCCCGCCAATCTTTCTAAGTCATAGATTGCTTTCAACGTTTCACGAAGTGCATCTCGAGCTAAAAAGTCTTTATAAAAGCCATCCACAATTTCCAACCGCTCTTCTATACGTTGTTTATTCAAGAGCGGGCGATCGAGCCATTTTTTAAGCAGCCGGGACCCCATAGACGTCATCGTTCGATCTAGCACCCATAAAAGGCTGCCACGCCGCGTTTTTTTAAGAATAGTTTCTGTCAATTCCAAATTGCGCTTTGAAAACATATCGAGCGTTAGATAGTCTTTTAATTCGATCACTTTTGCTGGTTGTAGATGATCGAGCGATCGTTTTTGTGTTTTTTGAATATAATTTAACAATCGGCTGAATGCCTTAATGAAACGTTCATCGTCTAAATTGTCGCAGAGTTTCCGATATTCAGCATTAAAGGTAACTTCATCTTGAAACGACAGCGTTACCTGCAACTTTTCTTGCAGTTGTTTTTGCATGTTTTTTGGTAAATCAGATGCGACAACAATTTCTTTAACCGGCTGGTTGTACAGTTCATGGATAACGGCATCCCAGCCATGATTAATCATGGTTAGCCAATTTTCACCGGTTGATAAATCATTATAAACAATAACAAAGGAAAAATCATCAAAATAGGAAAGGCTGGCGAGATAATTGTTTTCTTTCTCATTCAGCATATTACTTTCCATGACAGTTCCTGGCGTAATCAATTGCACAACTTCTCTTTTAACGACACCTTTGGCTTTTTTTGGATCTTCAACTTGTTCACAAATAGCCACTTTATAGCCTTTATCCATTAAAATTTTTATATAATTTTCAGCAGAATGATAAGGTATCCCGCACATCGGGATGGTTTCATCTTGTCCGGAATCTCGCTCAGTCAATGTGATTTCTAGTTCTCTAGCTCCCTTGATCGCATCATCATAAAACATTTCATAGAAATCGCCAAGCCGAAAAAATAAAAAGGCATCTTGATACTGTGCCTTGATTTGTAAATATTGTTTCATCATTGGTGTCACTTTTGCCATTATATATCCCCCAACATCACACGTATGTTCTCAAATTATTATAGCATAAAAAGAAGAAGGCAGGGAAAGGGTACGGTTAACAGGCTGGTAACAAAAAAATTACGAGAGAATGACCTCTCGTAATGTCTAATCTTTCTTCTCTAAAAAATCCGGATCAACTTCTTGTAGTTCATCGTCTGTAAGTTCAAAATTCCAATCGTATTCGTCATCGTCATCTGCATAATCCTTTGGGGCAACTTTAACAAATATTTTAGTCTCGCCGATGACTTCTACGATGAATTCGCGCTCGATTTCCACAATCATTTTCTGACCTTTACCGGAAATTTTGCACTCCAAGCAATTCGGCTGTTGTATCACCCGGGCAACAACATCAAAATCATCACCAACGCAATGATCATCTTTTACAGCAAGAGGAACAACATCTTTATACGTGACGCGTTCTGTGACCACTTCTGTTTTTGTATTGTCATTATAGGAGTACCAGATATTGATATCATAACTACCGCTAATTTCAACTGTATTTTCTGATTTTTTCCTGGCATTGTACAAATGATTGATTATCCAACAGCCAAGGATACTCGATGGATAATGCTGTGGAGAAACGGTATGGGTCGCCTGTGTAAATTTACGCCCTTTCCCGCAAATCGCCTTTGTAATGATTTCTCTATACTCTTTATCAAGAAAGCTCATAATACACTAACCTCCTCTTTTTTCATAGTCATTTTATGCAAGGCAAATACCTAAGGTGCATAGCCGAGGAGGTTCATGTTGGATCATTATCAATTAAAAAAGCCGGGCAGGATATGGTTGAATACCCTGACCGGTTGGTTTTAATGACTATGATTCATTTTATTTTTAATTTTTGAACCTGTTTCGCCTGTCAATACGTTACCGCCAGTCGATTCGATCACATGATTGGTAACTTCACGTGCGATTGTGCCTGAAACAAGCTGTAGAACATCATTGACAAGCACTTGGATTTCCTTAAACTCTTGAACAATTGGAATAGCATCGAGTTCGTCTTGGAGTCGATCGATTTCGGCTTCTACTTTTTTCAATGCTTCCGTTTTTTCATACGCTTGAAGGTTGACTGCTTGTTTTTGCAGCGCCTTGATTTTATTAATAAGTTGTTGAACTTTTTTGTTTTCATTTATTTTTGCCTCTACTTGTTTGAAACGTTCGATTTCTTCTGTATTAGCTAGCATATTGGCGATATTTTTTGCCTCATCCAACACTTGTTTACGCGTATATTCCGCCAAATTAGTTCACCTCGATTGCTTTTTCTACCATAATCCCATCAAGTGACCATGTTTTTGCTTCGGTAATCTTCACGTCAACAATTTGTCCAATAGCGGATTTAGGACCTTTGAAATTAACTAATTTATTTTTTTCCGTATAACCCGCAAGAACATCTGGATCCTTCTTACTTTCGCCTTCAACTAAAACTTTAACGATTTGACCTTCGTATTTTTTCATGGATTCGGCGGATTGTTTATTCACAAGCTCGTTCAGTCGGTACAATCGTTGTTTTTTCACATCCTCTGGAACATCATCTCGTTTACGTGCTGCTGGCGTGCCTTCTCTTGGTGAATAGATAAATGTAAATGCAGATTCAAATCCGACTTCTTCTACAAGTGACATCGTTTCTTCAAATTGCTCTTCTGTTTCATTCGGAAAACCGACGATAATGTCTGTAGTTAATGTGACATTCGGAATGGCTTCGCGAATTTTACGAACTAATTCGAGATACGATTCGCGTGTATATTTCCGATTCATTTTCTTTAAAATTTCATTGCTTCCAGATTGTACCGGTAAATGGATATGATCAAGAAGGTTACCGCCTTTAGCGAGCACTTCTATTAACCGATCATCAAAATCTCTAGGGTGCGATGTCGTAAAGCGTATTCTCGGTATATCAATCTTACGCAAATCATCAAGTAGATCAGCGAATGTGTAATCCAGATCTTCAAAATCTTTTCCGTAAGCATTCACGTTCTGACCGAGCAAAGTCACTTCCTTGTAGCCTTGGGCCGCTAAGTGACGAACTTCTTGAATAATATCTTTCGGTCGGCGGCTCCGTTCTTTTCCGCGGGTCATTGGGACAATGCAGTATGTACAGAATTTATCACATCCGTACATAATATTAACCCAGGCTTTTACTTTGCCTTTACGCGCTTTCGGAAGGTTTTCAATAATATCACCTTCTTTGGACCACACCTCAACAACCTGCGCCTTGCTAAACATCGCTTCTTTCACAAGGTGTGGCAGACGGTGGATATTATGCGTTCCGAAAATCAAATCGATGTGCTGGTGTTTTTTGAGAATGCGATTTACGACCGACTCTTGTTGTGACATGCACCCGCATACCCCAAGAATGAGATCCGGGTTTTCCAATTTCAGTGGTTTTAGATGGCCGATTTCCCCAAATACTTTATTTTCTGCATTTTCCCGAATAGCGCACGTGTTTAGTAAAATAATATCCGCTTCATTTGTATCCGTTGTCGCTTCATAGCCCATTTCCATTAAAATACCTGCCATGACTTCCGTATCATGTTCATTCATTTGGCAGCCATATGTACGAATAAGAAATTTTTTACCTTTACCAATATTTTTCATATCGTCTGGAATGCTAAAATCGTAATGGACTTCTACTTTTTCTCTGTAGCGCTTCCTCGCTTTATTGATGTTAGGTGGTTCGTACGTTGTTTCAAAGTATTTGGCAAAATCGGCGCTCGTCTTCTCGCTTAGTGGTTTATCCACTTGTTTAATTTGCGCCTGTTGTCTGCGCTGTTTTTCATTCATCTCCAAACTCCTTTCTTTATGGTAAAACACGTTTTATGACATGTATGGTTAAAGTATAAAGCTTTCAATCATATTTAACAATACATGCGCGAAATCGTGCAACTAAAACACATCAGATGAGCTGCTTTTTGAATATGTAACCGCTGTTCCTTCGTTTAAATTAAAACCGTAAAACAGTTGGCAGTTTTTATCGCTTTATGTTATATTTATTAAAAAGATCAACGCATAAAAATCGCCTCCGTATAATCAGCAGTAACAGTATTATAACGGATACGGCGATTTTTTATATGTAAAAAAAGGGGCTTCCCACAATGAACAAACCAAGGGATAGCCCCACCACATGAAGACGCTTTATCTCGGTTCAACAATCAGTTTAATCGCTGTTCGCTCTTCCTCATCAATCATAATATCAGTGAAGGCCGGAATGCAAATCAAATCAACTCCGCTTGGGGCTACAAACCCTCTGGCAATAGCTACTGCTTTAACAGCCTGATTTAAGGCGCCGGCACCTATAGCTTGAATCTCTGCTGTCCCGCGTTCACGTAGAACATTTGCAAGTGCGCCTGCTACTGAGTTTGGATTTGATTTCGCTGAAACTTTCAATACTTCCATCACTAGTACCTCCTTTAATTGCTAATGTATTCTATTTTACTATATTCTAGGAGATGTTTGCTTATTACCTTATTATGCACCAATGATTCAAAACATTCAAATAATCAAGCAAAGAACGGATGATCGGCATTGATTAAAATACGCTCTATCCCGACAGCACTACCCGTTTTATCATCTGTTTCTATTAATACACCATTTAATTGATTCCGTCCTTTCTTATCAATTTCAAAACGCACTGGTAAATGTGTTAAAAATCGTTTAATCACAATTTCTTTATCAACGCCGAGAATTGCATCATATGGACCGGTCATGCCAACATCGGTAATATAGGCTGTTCTTTTTGGCAAAATGCGTTCATCGGCTGTTTGTGCATGTGTATGCGTACCGACAACCGCGCTTACCCGGCCATCGACATACCAGCCCATTGCTTGTTTTTCGCTTGTCGTTTCTGCGTGAAAATCAAGAAAAATATGATCGGTATACTTTTTGGCCTCATCGATCATTTGATCTACTTTACGAAATGGATCATCAATAGCCGGCAAGAACGTTCGACCTTGTAAATTCATGACAGCTATTTCAATACCGTTGATGTTAACAAACACGATCCCTTTGCCAGGTGTTCCTTCCGGAAAATTAGCTGGACGTATCAACGTTCTGGCATCATCGATAAATTCAAAAATTTCTTTTTTATCCCACGTATGGTTACCCATTGTAACAACATGGGCTCCCCATTCTAGAAATTGTTTATATATTTTTTCTGTTATACCTTTACCTGCTGCAGCATTTTCACCATTGATGATGATTAAATGCGGTCGGTATTTTTCTTTTAATTTTGGTAAATATTTCTGAACCATATTTCTCCCCGGGGAGCCGACAACATCCCCGATAAATAAAATTTTCATACCACGGGTCTCCAATCCAATATACTATTATTAGTGTTCCATATCATAAATATATTGTCAAAATTAATAAGCCAAAAAAATAAAGCGGTACACTTTGACCGCTTTATTTTGCTTATTTCGCATATTCAACTGCGCGCGTTTCTCTGATGACGGTTACTTTAATGTGTCCGGGATAATTGAGCTCGCCTTCAATCCGTTTTCTAATATCCCGTGCGATTCGAACCGATTCAATATCATCAATTTCATCAGGCTTGACCATAATGCGAATTTCTCTTCCTGCCTGAATAGCAAATGATTTTTCCACGCCTGTAAAGGATTCTGATATTTCTTCCAATTTTTCCAAGCGTTTAATATAGTTTTCCAATGTTTCACTTCTTGCTCCTGGACGTGCAGCGGATAATGCATCAGCTGCCGCTACCAAAACTGAAATGATGGAAGTCGGCTCTTCATCGCCGTGGTGTGAGGCAATCGCATTGACGACAACCTCATGCTCATTATATTTTATGGCGAGTTCTTTTCCGATCTCAACGTGGCTGCCCTCAACTTCATGATCGATCGCTTTACCCATATCATGAAGCAAACCAGCTCTTCTTGCGAGCGTTTCATCTTCACCTAATTCAGCAGCAAGGAGTCCTGTGAGGTATGCAACCTCTATCGAGTGCTTCAAGACATTTTGACCATAGCTTGTTCGAAATTTCAATCGTCCAAGTATTTTTATTAAATCTGGATGGAGTCCATGTACACCGACTTCAAATGTCGTCTCTTCACCGACTTCACGTATATGTTCATCCACCTCGCGTCTTGCTTTATCGACCATTTCTTCAATGCGTGCCGGATGGATTCGCCCATCTTGAACTAATTTTTCCAATGCTATACGTGCGATTTCACGACGAATAGGATCAAAGCCGGACAAAATAACCGCTTCGGGCGTATCATCTATGATTAAATCGATTCCCGTCAATGTTTCTAACGTCCGAATATTGCGGCCTTCCCGACCGATAATCCGCCCTTTCATTTCATCGTTAGGCAAATTGACAACTGATACAGTTGTTTCGGCAACATGATCTGCAGCACAGCGTTGCAAGGCCAATGAAAGAATGCTTTTCGCCTTTTTATCGGCTTCCTCTTTTGCACGATTTTCAGCCTCTTTAATCATTAACGCCGATTCATGTGCCAGTTCCTCCTTCATCCGATGCAAGATAATTTGTCTAGCCTGGTCAGTTGTATATCCTGAAATGCGCTCGAGCTCCGTTTGCTGCTCTTCTAACATCGCATCCACTTTGCTTTGCATTTCTTCAATTTGTTGTTGTTGTTCTGTTAATGATTGTTCTTTTTCCTCTAACAGGAGCTCACGCTTATCCAGCATCTCATCTTTTCTATCTAGATTTTCTTCTTTTTGCATTAGACGATTTTCTTGTAATTGAATTTCAGAACGCCGTTCACGCAATTCTTCTTCCGTCTGTTGTCGCAATTTATGGTTTTCGTCCTTTGCTTCAAGAAGCGCCTCCTTTTTAGTAGCCTCTGCATTTCGACGTGCTTCTTCAACAATTTGTTTGGCCAATGTTTCGGCACTGGAAATTTTAGCTTCAGCAATCGATTTGCGTATCAGATAACCAACAACAATACCGACGATCAAGATCAAGGCAAGCAAAATGGAGATGATTAAGGGACTATCCACGTTTTCACCTCCTCTTGCTATAGAGTTGTACAATTCTTTATTGTCGGCATGTACCAGTCAATAAAAAAATAAAGAAAAGCTTTTATAGCTTTGTATAATATAAATATAAAATTATACAGTTTTTATTCTAATTGTCAATGTGAGCAATGTCAAGAAAACATCATGACAGCAGTTAGGCGTCGCAGCATGATGTTTACTTATACGACTAAATGCACTTTGATTTCCTTTCACATGTACTTCAACATATCTTCCAAAAAACTTTTATCCGGAACAAGCATGAAATAATCATAGAACGCATCATGAAGTATAGAAGGAAAGAAGATGAGGGTAGGGGGGACGCGGAGAACGATAAGCACTTTCCCAACTATCGCTGTTTAGCGCGGTTTTACTTTATGGTTGTATGACAATTTGATCATTTAAAAATCACCTCCATTTCAAAAAAAATATGTTGTAGTTAGCTAGTGGAACAGTTACCTTTTACGACTGCTTGACGAAGGGATTAAATGTTTTTTCTGCGCCAATAGTCGTTTCTGGGCCGTGGCCAGGATATACGATAAACGAATCACTTAAAGTGTACAAGTGATTTCTAATGCTTTGTTTCAACGTTTCCATATCTCCACCTGGTAAATCTGTCCGGCCGATTCCACGATTGAACAACACATCGCCACTGATAATAAAAGATTGTTCATGAAAAATAAAACTAACACTGCCGGGGGAATGGCCTGGAGTATGCACAACTTCAAAGTGAAATGGTCCTATTTTTTCAAACCCAGGCTCTAACAAAAAATCCGCTGCGTTTATCGCAATTTCCTCAGATAAAAAGAATTTAGAACCATTTAGTTGGGGATCACTAAGCCAGTGCGCTTCGTATTCATGGATATATACACGGATACCAAAATATTTACGCAGTTTATCCACACCGCCGATGTGATCAAAATGACCATGTGTCAGAAGAATTGCTTGAGGATTGATCCCTTCTTCAGTCAAAAATGCAATCACTTTCTCGGCATCTCCACCGGGATCAATAATGATGGCTTGGTCGTCATTATAGACGATGTAACCGTTTGTCTCTAAAGGGCCGAGTGGCATACGTTTAATTTGCAACTGTAATCTCCTTTCCGTGCAAACATTATATTCGCGCTCGACAAACATATGATTTTACTATAAAATACATAAGTAGTTGTGCATAATTACATAATAATATAAAAATCATTTTCGTAGCAACATTGATTACAAGGGCAAATTTATAAGGAGGCAATTATTTAATGAGAATCGTATTGGGAATCATATTTTTGCTTGTGGCATTACTAGCTGTCGTTTCGGTTATTCGCCAACTTAAAATCAAAAATTATTTAGCGCTCGGGTTTTCCGCTGTCACCGCACTCGCATTCGGTTTTTTCTCGATCATGACGATTATATGTCAACTTGTTCCAAGCGCCGGTGTTTGCGTTCAATAATCGATAGAAGCTGCCATGATGCGGCAGCTTCTTTATCCTAAAGCTTTGTCATCATCGTGCGTTAATTTTTGCTTCATCTTTTTTAAAATCGACGAAACGAAATAAATCACCATAGATGATACGGTCAGAATAGCTAAGCTCTTGTTCTACCCGTTTCTTAGTGGGTAAACACGGATTGTCAATATTTTCGTTGGCAAACGTATGATGATCCTCATGTGCGAGCACTTTTCCTGTTTCGCGATCGTAACATGTTCCTTCTGTATAGATATATTCTTCGCTAATAAAATCCCCATTTCGCAAAGCGATATACCCTTTCCGATCATCATGAAATAAATCATTGCCAAAATATATATCGTTATCCGTTTTAATGCCAAGCATATGAAGAATAGTCGGTTTAATGTCAATTTGACCCGAAACGGTAGACATCGTTCTTCCTTTTCCATGCCCCGGTATATGAATATATAATGGGACACGTTGCAATTGCACATGATCGTATGGTGTTATCTCCTCTTTATCCAAATACTTACTCATTGCACGATAATGGTTAGCACTGATGCCATAATGATCTCCCATTATGATGATGATAGAATTATCATATAGACCTGCGTGTTTTAGATGATCAAAAAATTGTTCAATCGCTTCATCCATGTATCGTACAGTCGGAAAGTAATGGTTGAGTGTATTTGAATTGGAATCATAAGGATCAATCGAGCGGTCAGATTCATCTAATTCAAACGGAAAATGATTCGTCAGCGTGATGAATTTAGCGTAAAATGGTTCCTCTAATTCTTTTAAATATTCAATAGACTGTTCAAAGAACGGTTTATCCTTTAGTCCCCAACCAACCGAATTGTCATCTGTTACATCGAAAGCATCTTTATCATAAAAATGATCGAATTTCATGTTTGCATACATTTGGTCGCGATTCCAGAAACTTTTATCGTTAGCATGAAACACAGCTGAATAATACTCTTTTTCCTTAATAATCTCTGGCAAAGCATGGTATTCGTTTTGGCCGTGGGTAAAATAGACTGCTCCACGCGGTAAGGGATAAAGTGCATTTTCTGCTATAAATTCAGAATCCGATGTTTTTCCTTGTTCAGTTTGATGGTAAAAATTTTCAAAATAATATGTGTCTTCATCATCGATCAACCGGTTTAAAAAAGGAGTGATTTCCTGATCATTAACATCATTATTTATAACGAATGTCTGCAATGATTCAGCCCAAATAAATATAACATTTTTGCCCTCGGCCACACCTTCCAAATCAGAAGTTTGTTGACTCCTGATATTTTTTTCAATAAATGTTTGAATGGCAGACAGCTCATTTCCATCAGCAAATACACGTTGAGTTTTAGCTTTTGAATGAACAGCTGTATCGTACAAGTGATAATTAAACAATCCGATATTCTTTACCAAATACTCCCGATCAAATGCACGTGTAAACAATTGGGGACGTTCCATTTCAGCAAGGAAAAAGTTTCCCGCAACCAGCATAAATGATAAAGCTAACACAAACACTTTGCCACTTCGAGGATAGTGCGCAGCTCTTATGGCCTGTTGTTTTCTGCTCAGATGCCAGACCACGATGACATCGGCAAACAGCAATATATCGTATGCCTTAATAAGCGTTAAAATACTTGAACCAAGATCAACGACATTATTCCCTTGAAAAAGCTGGGGTATCGTAATGAAATCCGTAAAGTTACGATAGAATACAAGGTTCGCATACAAAATCAATGTTCCGATTAAAATGCAATAGCGCAAAAAAGCCATTTGCCGAGATGGTTTGCTCAACCAAACGCATAATGCTGTCAATAAAAATGCCGAAACGAATGGATTGATCAACAAGATGAATTCCTGCATCATGTTTTCAAGATTAATGTTAAACATAAAACGATAAACGGTATAAGTCTTGAGGCCAAATAACAGAGAGGCTATAACGTATAAAGGCGTTTTGCCTTGTTTGTTACAGAACAGCATAAATAACATCCTCCTGTCATCTCACAAAGCCCTTGGATTACACCCTTGCGGAATAGGTCATTACAGCGTGTGTAAGCGTTTCAATGTTATGTTATTTAAACGCGCATTGAATCATTCTAAAATGATCCAATGCGGATAGCTAAAATGTCATATGATGCAGCTGTTGTTTTACTAAAAACGCTGCCCCGATGATGCCTGCATCATTGCCGAGTTGTGCTATTTTTAACTCACACACATCGCTAAGCCTTCCAAGAGCATATTTGTCAAACGATGATCTGATGCCATCTAAAAGTGCATCACCAGCTTTGGAAACCCCTCCTCCAATCAAAATCTTTGACGGATTAACAACGGCTGCGAGGTTGGCAATAGCGAACCCTAGAACATCACACGTGTAATCAATAATACGCATGCTCACCTCATCTCCCGAAAATGCCAGATCGAAAACGTCTTTTGCCGTTATCGTTTTTTTCTGTTTATAACGCTTTGCCAAAAGGCTTTCTGGATCCTTTTCAATAATAGCCATTGCTTGATGAGCGATTCCTGTAGCTGACGCTATCGTTTCCAAACAGCCTTTTCGACCACAATTACATTGTTTTCCGTTCGGATCAACGGTGATATGTCCGATTTCACCCGCCGTTCCGTTTTCACCGTTTAAAACCGTTCCATTGGCGATAATCCCACCACCTACGCCTGTTCCAAGTGTAATGGCAATCACATTTTTGGCCTGCTCTCCCGCTCCTTTCCAATTCTCGC
Organism: Bacillota bacterium; assembly: GCA_035301265.1. Taxonomy (GTDB): domain Bacteria; phylum Bacillota; class Bacilli; order Bacillales; family Amphibacillaceae; genus DATGUP01. Next base: position 264,397 of record DATGUP010000003.1, on the reverse strand, counting down.
CTAAAACAGCTGTGTTTGCGTCATTATCGACAAAAACGGGCAATCCGGACAATTCATTTAATCGATCCTTCAAGGCATAGTTTTTCCATCCTAAGTTTACCGCTTCATCCACTACTCCTGTACGGCCATCAATAAAACCGGGGGCACCTACGCCTATCCCGATGATCATATGTTTCTCAATGCGCTGTGACCGGATATTTTTTAGAATAGACAGCCAAATATCATGAACAATATTCGAACCAGCATCCTGTAAATCAGTAGGAATTTGCCACTTTTTTAAAATATCGCCGCTTTCATCGATGATACCTATTTTTATAGATGTCCCGCCAATGTCAACACCAATGATTACTTTTTCCACGTTTCACCCGCTCCCTTTTTCTTATCAAGTCGTGCCGCTTCATGCTTCAAAATAACGATTGCTTTCATATAGTCTTCTTTAGATATGAATTGGTATTGATATAACTCTTGAATGTCTGATTCCATCAAATGTATATCCGCTAACCGATTTCCTGTATATAAAATTGTTCCATAATTTTTGAGCAACTGCTGAATATCGTAGATCGTTTCCATGCATATCACACCTAACACTCATGGTTATTATAGCAAAGGAGGAATATAAATACGAACAAAAGCAGTACTCATTTTAATCGGCATATTGAATAAGATGTTTAATTAAGTAAGCAGTTAACTAACTTGTTGTCACAAAATGACACTGTGGTATGTCTATCTCTCTTTAAAAGAGCTTATTTCTTTATAAAGCGCACGATAAGCCTCGTCATGTGGATTAAGTTTGTATGCTTTATATGCTATATCGACAGCTTTTTCTCTTTCTTCCATATCGTCATACAAAACGGCCAAGTTATAGTAAGCTTGTGGAAAATCTTTCTCTCGTTTAATCACCTCTTGCAAATCCGCCAAAGCTAAATCGGGTTCATTTAAATGAATATAGGCAAAAGCACGTTGAAATAGCAGTTGCGGCTTCAAATCACCAGGATTTTCGAGTCCTTTATCGGCACTTTCGATAACAGCTTCGTAATTTTGTTCATCTAAATATCCATCAATTTCTTGCAAATGATAACTTGGACGATGTAAATTATTATGCATTCCGAAAAATGTTAATCCGAGGATGATCACAATGTAAATGCCAAATCCCGCTAACTGCATCGCAATATGCCTTTTCTTCGGAAGATGGACGAGGGATGAAGCGAAAAATCCTGTAATAAGACCGCCAAGATGTGCCCCGATATCGATATGCTCAACCGAAAAACCTAAGATAATATTGATTGCGATAATGACCAAGAGACCTCTTCCCATCGTTTGAAAGAAGAGCTTTTTATAAATGACTCCGAAAAATAACAAGGCGCCGAACAAGCCGAATAATGCCCCTGAAGCACCAGCGGATACGTTCGTTGTTAAAGCAAAACTAGCTAGACCGCCTCCGATTCCTGACAAAAAATATATAATGAGAAAACGCCATGATCCATATATCTTTTCTACTGTTGTTCCAAGATAGTAGAGTGCAAGCATGTTCATGAACAAATGAAGAAAGCCGATATGCAAAAACATCGAGCTCAAAATGCGCCACCATTGACCATCCATGATCAACGGGTTATATTTCGCCCCAAAATGGATCAATGTCTCCGTGTCCATACTTCCACCATGTCTTTCGAGAAGAAGAAACATCAAAATGTTTATGATGATCAAACTAAAGGTAAAAAAAGGTTTTCCGCGTGAAAAGATACGCGCCTCTTCTTTTCGGTTATGCTGCAAAACCTTAATGAGCTTACTTTTATAGTCGTGTATCAATCGCTCGATTGCATCTTCCTCTGGCCCCGCTTCGATTTCAATTTCACGCATTAAATGAGCATCGGTACGAAGGCGTTTCAATTCTTCATTTTTTGTATCATCTGTCATATAGTAAACGCGCATTTGAGGCGAATTTTTTTCTTTGAGCTGCATCGGTTTTTTTAAAAATTCCCAATCGTCAACTGGTTCATGGGAGGAAATATAAACATTATGAATGACTATGCGTTTGCCTATCAACAAACGTTGCATCGATTTTACTTTCTGAAATACAACAGCAATATCGTTTTTTAGATGGTTTCTCCAATCAAATCCCCCGTGAAACAAGCGGACAATTTTTGATGTTTTATGTTCATATTTTTCAAGCCATATTTCTTTGTCATTATTTATATGCAGTACATCATAATGGTTATAGGTCATAAGATCATGAGCTAATTTATACATCGTAAACTGTTCTTTAAGATACATCTTTTTTCCTCCCCATTAATCATCATAGCAAAAATAAAAAAAGCTTCCTACGAAAAAAGAAGCTGTGACTGAACAGCTTCCTGAATGAGACGATTTTAGATGAGCTTGTTTCTTAGCGCCGACATATTCATGGACATCAGAACGACAAGTTGACGAAACACACTGATCGTTAAAATCGTATTTATTATTTTGTACCGCCATTTGTATATTATGGACATAAACGACAGCAGCCCAACCAAAAGAATTAAGGTTCGCATAGCAACACCCTTTTCTGTTTATCGTACTATGCTTAATTATGAACGATTGAGGATGTTTTATACATTATGAACCGATATACTTATCATACCATGTTCGAGCCTGTACAATATCTTCTGTACCTTGTACTAAAACACGGCCATCGGGAAATAGAACAAGGGACATATCCTCAGGAAATTGCGCTTTTAACAGAAACGGTGTACGCTTAACAGTCGATATATTTGCCAGCTGTTTTTCCCATTTGACGAGGTCGATTTCGTTTTTTTGGTGAATTTGTACGGTATTCCTCCCGCATAAAACGGTTTCCTGGTGATGCGCTTTTGGCATTAGTGCGGGATAAGTTTGCTGAGAACATGTCGGACAATGCGGATCAGGTTCGGAAAATTGAATATCATATCGCCGGTTCGTCCACAAATCAAATGTAGTAAGAGACCGGCGTAAATATACATGATTGCCTGTTAAATATTTCAAGGCTTCTGTTACTTGCAGCGACGCTACCATGTCGACAGCTGGGGAAATAACGCCGACTGTGTCACACGTTTGTCCGTTCCCTGCTCCTGTTTTTACCATACAGCGAAGACAGGGCGTTTCGTTTGGCAGGAAAAATGCCGTCATACCTCTTGAACTCACAATACCGCCATAAGCGTAAGGAATATTATGCTTAAAACTTATATCGTTTAAAAGATAACGCGTGGTAAAATTGTCGGTGCCATCGAGAATCACATCAACATCCTGAACGAAAGCAGAAATATTTTCATGGTTTACATGAGAAACGATCGCTTCAATAATAACATTGCTGTTTATTTCCTCGAGCTTATTTTTTGCCGCAATGGCTTTTGGCAATGCTTTCTTTACATCTGCTTCATCAAACAGCATTTGTCGCTGCAAATTGGAAAGTTCAACATAATCGCGATCAATTAAACGTATTTTCCCCACACCAGCGCGAACAAGATGACTAGAAATAACTGTTCCGAGCGCTCCAGCACCGACAATAAGCACTGTGCTATTGGATATTTCTTCCTGTCCTTTTTCACCGACCGGGCTAAACAACATTTGCCGGGAATAGCGCGTTTGATTCATTCGCTTGACACCTCACTCAACAAACCGTTCTCCGTAATGATATGATCAACTGGTATATCAAATGACTCGGCTGGCAATGTGTCGACAAGAAGTTTTGAGCTTGTTAAGGAAACTGTTTGATTAGGAAAATCGATTAAAAAACGGTCGTAGTAACCACCACCAAAACCGATTCGATACCCTCGTTTATCAAATAGAACTCCAGGTACAATTAACAAATCGATACTATCTTTTTCAATATACTTTGATCGGTCCGGTTTAGGTTCCAGCAAATTATAATAAGATATTTCCAGTTGATCATATGTGCGCAAGCGGTAAAAATCAAGCCTCCGCTTCTCTGGAACACACTTAGGAACAGCGATGGTTTTTCGATCTTGCCATCCTTTCTCAATGATGGGGGCGGTATCCCATTCTATTTCTTTTGCTATCGTGATTCCAATTGTTTTAGCTCGCTCCCATATGCGCGTATGAAACAAATGGCTTTGCTGCTTTGTCTCGATATGCTTCTTTTTAGTAGATGGCATTTTTTTGAGCATAGACAAAGCAAACTGTCGGAGTTCATTTTTATTCACCTTCATCCCTCAAATCGAAAAAATGAACTAATCAAAGTATACCGTAAAAGTAAAGTCCCCGCCAACTATAGTTGCAGGGACTTTGACTGTGGTTATTTCGTTTCACGATGCAGTGTATGTTTTTTCAAACGCGGGCAGTATTTCATCAATTCCAAACGTTCTGGATTTGTTCGTTTATTTTTTGTCGTAATATAATTACGGTCGCCCGTTTCAGTACAAGCTAGTGTAATATTCACGCGCATAACGATCCCTCCAAAAAAACGGCAAAATAATTTTTCAGACTATGATATAATAACAAAATTTAATCATTCAAGCAAGATGTATTGGTAAAAAATTTGTATTTTATCTTTTTCCAATCTATGTTATAAATAGTATTATGTACAGAATTATTTTCTACTTTACTAGAGGAATATGAAAACGGAGGTTGTAACATGCTTTATGTCTTACTGACTATTATTGGTATTGCGATTGTCTTGTTCATATTATCGTTTTTTATGAACGACAAGTTTGAGGAATTGGAAAACCAATTGGAGCAACTTTCCATTTCAACAATGCAAGATACATACCAAATGAAGAAGAAAATCAATGTTTTAGAAGAGGAATTACTCACAGATTCCGAAGACATGCTGAATAAATAAAATACATTATCTACCACGAGGGAGAGAATTATGAAACAGCCAATACGATCATTTTCAATCGGATTATTGACGGCAGGTTTGATATGTTTACTCGTCTTTTATTTTTCTGGTGGCAATAAAGAAACCGCAAATCTATCAACCGAAGATATGATTGCTAAACTTGAAGACGAAGGTTACCGTGTTTTTACTGAATCGGAATATATTTCCATGGCAGTTGACAGTGATGACGCGGACGAAACAGAAGCAGATACAGACGACGATTCCGCATTAGAAGATAACGAAGAAGACGAAGCGGACGAAGATTCTGAAGCGGATGATGAGGATGCGTCGGTAACTTACACACTAGAAATTAAATCCGGGATGAATTCATCGGAGATCAGCGAATTGCTCGAGGAAAACGACATCATCGACGATGCTATGGAGTTCAGTACATTTTTAGAAGATGAAGATTACGAATCAGATGTTCAAATCGGTGAATTTGAACTGTCTAGCGATATGAGCTTTAAAGAAATTGCCGAAGAAATTACGAAATAAAACCAAGCGGTTGTTCTCATAAACGAGCAACCGCTTGGTATATTTTGTCTCAATCTCCTGATTCCTCTTTATTTTCTTCATCGTTCTTATTTTCATCCGCAGCCTTTTTATCTCGTTTTTCCTTCAATTCAAAGTAAGCGTCCAGGATGCGTTCACCAATTTTATTATTAATGGGATATTGGTCTTGAATATTTCCTAGTTGAGGAATAATTGTAGCGAATGCAACTTCTGGCTCATCAAACGGTGCATAACCGACAAGAGAAAGATTTTCTGTATTAATTTCCTTGCTGTCATCAAACAACACATTCTCCGCTGTTCCGGTTTTGCCTGCAGGCTTATAATCTTTATTCGAAAAATATTGTGACGCCGTTCCACCGGATTCTTGAAATGCTCGGCGGAAACCTTCTTGGACTCGTTCGATATACTTTTCATTCATCTGTACCCGATTTAGAACATCTTTGTTGTGACTCCGATATAAAGAGCCTAATTCGTCTTCATAAGGCGATGCCATATGAACAGATTTTAGAAAATGCGGTCGTACACGATAGCCACCATTGGCAATCGTTGATACATATTGGGCAAGCTGCATCGTTGTATATGAATCATACTGACCAATCGCATAGTCTAACAATAACCCGGGCGTGGAAGTATCATTACCGGTATATCCGGTTGCTTCGTATGGAAAATCGATGCCTGTTTCAGTTCCAAGCCCGAATTGTCTAAAGTAGTTACGCATCTCCTGGAAAGGATTGCCTTTATACCTTAAACTATCATAATAAAATTTTTCATCATGGACACCGCCAATTCGCATGGCAATCCGAAACATGTATATGTTAGAGGAGCGGGCAATCGCATCCAAATCATTGACAGGCCCAAGGTTTTTCCAGGAACCTTTAGGGTTGTCGTTCGCAATTTTAATCGGCTTATCTAAAAATTTTTGGCCTGGTTCGATAACGCCCGATTGATAGCCGGCCAAAACCGTTGCGCCTTTGATAGCAGATCCAGGCAGATGCGCATCGTACAACGTTTTATAGGCTGCATTTTCAAACTTTTTGTTTTCCCGATCATAATGGTAACCAGATACAGCTAGAAGCTCGCCTGTCTGTGGATCGATCACAACGGCAAGGGCATCTTCTAAATATCGATTGGCATTTGGATGTTCCTTAATGGCTGCTTCCAACTCTTCTTGCACAATTTTATCGACACGCTGTTGCAACTCCATATCTATCGTCAACACAAGGTCTTTGCCGCGCTCACCTTGAACGACAACCTCTGAATCAATGACTTTGCCACTTTTATCGGTCGTGTATTTGGTCTTTTCTTTACGACCGCGGAGCAAATCTTCATACTGTGCTTCTAATCCGCTGCGTCCGACACGATCATTTCTGCTATAGCCCCTGGTCATGTAATAATCTTCCTTTTCCGCAAGAATTCCTTCTTCCTGATCTGTGATATTGCCTAGAAAGCTTCTGAATGCATCTTTATAAGGATATTTCCGATCCCAATCCGTCGTCGCATTGATACCGGGAAGTTCGTCAAGGTGTTCTGCTACACGCGCATATTCTTCAGCTGTTACACCTTTATTTTTGACAATTTGCGGTGTCAAATAAGGGGCTTTGTCTAATTCTTTTTTAATCAAAATGACTTCTAATTCCTCTTCGGAAAAATGGGCTATTTCTTCATCTGTAATTCTTTCCAATATTTTTTCGTACTGTTCATCGGGTTCTAACTCCGCTTTTTCTTCTTCCGTTAAGCGGCCTTTTGCTTCATCTTCATTCAAAAGGTACCAATATTCTTTTTTATCGCGATCGGTTATACTTTTGAGTTGTCGTTCTTTTTCAGCCTCATCATTGCTGAACATCGATATATATTTAGACAACTTCTGGGCTACTTCTAGCCGATCTTCTGCTTGCGTTCCTTTAGCTGGTGTGTACGTAATAGCGTACATAGGTTTGTTATCAGCAATGACATTGAGATTTCGATCATATATTATTCCCCTTGGTGCAGGCGTCTCGGTCGTATCTTCAACGGTGCGATCAATCTCTTCCTGGAAATTTTCCCCATTTAAAATTTGTACAACACCTAATTGTAGAATAAGGATAGAAAACAGTAAAAAAACGATAAAAAACAATATATTCAAACGAAGGGGAAGCTGTGATCGTTTTGTTTTCTTTTTCACATTCTTTCTCTCCCATCTATTCTTCAAGCTGTTCTTTCTCTTTATTATAACACGACTAGCCTTTATCGAAAATCACCGATTTTTTTCATCTACTAATCGATCTTTGACCAAAATATCTTTTTCGGATGGATTTGCTAAGTAAATATTTTTCACAAAGAAATAAATGATCAGATGTCCCATACCAAATAAAGCTAACAAAACAGGTATAGATTGTTCAGCTGAAAAAATGGAAACAGCTATTAAAAAAACAAGTATAGCGATCACACGACCTATATTGACAAACAATTCTCGTACTACAATATATTCGACACGCCATTCCTTTGCTTGTCGCGCTTTTCCAATCACATCATATGTTAACGACACATATGGAACATTGACGATCGGATAGGCGATACCGATCATGATAGCATAGATAATCAATTGCAGGTAGTTCGTGTTAAATAAAATAATATAGACTGATAAATAAAGAAGCATTCCTCCGATTAATATGGCTTTTTTGCGCATAGCGGGTTTGATAACTTTCGTCGCAAAAAAATAGGAAAAAAAGGAAAGTCCAGATAATACTAAATTAAACATTCCAAGTGAAAATTCACTTTTAGTAATTAAAAACACCCATATTGAAATGACAAATAAAAAGATCCCTTCTCGCAACCCTTGAAAAACATGTGCGTTTAATATTCGCCGCCAATTTTTATTTTCATCTCTTTCTTTTAGAACATATATAAACTGAAAATCGCCCTCGGCTTGACGACGTTTTAAGAAAAAACTACACGTTACGGCACATATAAATAGAATAAACGAAACAGTAAAAATAGTTGTATACCCTGTATTTTGTGACATTTTAGCAATAATAGCCCCCGCAAGCGGCGGCCCAATCATACCTCCGAAAGATTGCAACACACCGAGAAAACCGTTAAAAAAATCTCTTGTATCTGGTTCGGTTATTTCAAAAGTCAATACATTAAAAGCTAACCAGTAAAATCCGTAGCCAATTCCTAACAGGCTTCCTAATAAAAAATTGTAAGTCGATGCTTTTTCGGCGATAATCAGTACACTCAAGAAAAATAGGGATAAAAACGTTACACCGAGGCGTAGAACAACGACTCGATCGACTTTTTTAGCAATTTTTCCTGCAAAAACAAATGCAAGAGGCTGAAATATATATATACCGAGGTTATACAAAGCAATCGTTAGATAATCCCCCGCTTGTTTCCACAAATAAATATTAACAAATGTATTCGATAAAAAAATACCTAAAGCATAAAGACCACCGATAATAAGCAAAAACCATAAATCTCGTGAAATGTCTACGTTACCTGCAAAATGTTTTAATGTCTTTTGCATATCCAGATGCTCCTTTTACATACCCTTAGTGTGAACGATTCGTGGCTGAATATGCAAAGACATATTTTATAAAACCGAAATAAAAAACGCGGGAAATTCCCGCGTTGAACAACTCTTTGTTATTTTGCTTCATTATAATTTTTTTCAACTTCGTCCCAGTTAACAACATTCCAGAATGCTGAAATATAATCGGGACGTCTGTTCTGATATTTTAAGTAATAAGCGTGCTCCCACACGTCAAGGCCGAGAATAGGTGTTTTCCCTTCCATCAATGGAGAATCTTGGTTAGGTGTGCTCATCACTTCTAATTCTCCGTTATTAACAACAAGCCAAGCCCAGCCAGAGCCAAAACGCCCTTTTGCAGCGGTTTCGAATTCTTCCTTGAATTTCTCAAAGCTACCAAACGTACTGTTGATTTTGTCAGCTAATTCGCCTTTCGGTTCACCGCCGCCATTTGGAGACATTACTTTCCAAAACAGGCTGTGGTTAGCATGTCCACCTCCATTATTGCGCACTGCTGTACGGATGTCTTCCGGAACAGCTTCAAGGTTGCTTACAAGGTCTTCTAGCGATTTGCTCTCAAGATCAGCATGCCCTTCTATAGCATCGTTTAGCTTCGTAACGTAGGTGTTATGATGTTTCGTATGGTGAATGTTCATCGTTTCTTTGTCGATATGCGGCTCTAGTGCATCATATGCATAGGGTAGTTCTGGTAGTTCAAAACTTGCCATCTTCTCGTCCTCCTTTAGATAAATGTTCGATTAAAAGGATAAAATGAAGTATCCTTTATGAAAGAGACTATCAAAACTTTCCTTCATATGCAAACTTTATGCGCATTGTGTTTGAGAAAGGAGATATATAGGAATATTCAAGCAAAATAAAAAAACAAGCAATAGGCTTGTTGACAATATGGCCCGGGACGGAATCGAACCGTCGGCACAAGGTTTTTCAGACCTTTGCTCTACCGACTGAGCTACCGAGCCGCACATCGTTTACTGTTAAAAAATCATTTTAAATGACGTGTTGTGGTATAAAAAAATATGTATGGAGGAGGTAGAGGGATTTGAACCCCCGCGCGGGCTTGACCCGCCTCTCGGTTTTCAAGACCGATCCCTTCAGCCAGACTTGGGTATACCTCCCGATAAATGGTGGACCCTGCAGGATTCGAACCTGCGACCGATCGGTTATGAGCCGATTGCTCTAACCAGCTGAGCTAAGGGTCCATTAAACATTATCAAGAACAATATAACGTTCTGCTACAAGTCATATGTTTTAAAATAGCGGCGGAGGGATTCGAACCCCCGACCTCACGGGTATGAACCGTACGCTCTCGCCAGCTGAGCTACGCCGCCATATTGTTCCACAGGCAGGATAGGAACCTGCAATCGATCGGTCAATAAACTACCGCCGATCAACTGTGGAAAAAGTTGATAAGATATATTTAATGATTGCAACAATATTATTCTTTTAATTAACGACGGATTATAATTTATCATGTTCGCATGGATATGTCAATCACTTTTAACGATAAAATTTAAAAGTCAATGACTTGCAACGCGCCGTTATTCATTATATCATGCATAAAAAGGTTTTTCAAAATAAATTTAGCTTCAATCACCATTCATCACCTAATACTTCTTCAGCAATATTAACCGCGTGATCCGCAATTCGTTCTAAATTGCTCAAAATATCGACAAAAACAATGCCTGCAGAACCACTGCATAACCCTTCATTCACTCGAATAATGTGTTTTTTTCGAAAATTCCGTTCCATTTTATCGATTTGGTCTTCTTTCTGTCTCACAGCTAATGCTTTTTCCCGATCATTCTGTTCAAGCGCGTTGATGGTTTCTTTAACTATCAATAATGTTAAATCAAACATATTGTTTAAATCTTCTTGTCCTTGTTCGGTTATAAATATTTTATTCGATAGTTTATAATCAATTAATTCCACGATGTTTTCAAAATGGTCACCAATTCGTTCTATATCACGAACAGAATCCATTAACTCAGTATGAAGAGCGCTTTCCATTTCAGACATCGACCGGGCGGATATATTGATTAAATAATCAGTTATACGCCTGTCCAGGTTGTTTAAAGCACCTTCAACTTGCAACGCCATCTCGGAATGTTTTTGTTGATGTGTCGTTAAATAATGATGCGTTTCTTCCAATCCTCTATAAGCATATTCACCCATACGGATAATTTCACGTTTTGCCTGGTCCAAAGCAACCGATGGTGACTGTTGGATAAAAATGGGGTCCAAATGTTTCGGTTTATATTCGATAATAGTGTCCTTTCCGGGGATGATTTTTGTGACGAGCCAAGCTAAGCTACCGATAAACGGCAATTGGATTACCGTGTTAGCAATATTAAAGCTACCATGCGCAAAAGCGATTGTCATTTTGGGATTTAAATGCAAGCTTTCTTGTAAAAACGATACATATTGTGTAAATAAACCTAAAATAAGCAAAAAGACGGTAGTACCAAGTAAATTAAAAATAACATGTGTCAAAGCTGATCGTTTCGCTGCTACTGAAGCACCAATGGATGCCAAAATAGCCGTAATTGTTGTGCCAATATTATCGCCAAATAACACGGGGATGGTGGCTTGTAGATCAATGGCTCCTTCAGCAAACAACCCTTGCAAAATACCAATAGTAGCGGATGAACTCTGTACAATTACTGTGAATGTTGTGCCGATTAAAACTCCCAATATCGGATTACTGCTCATATTTACAGTTAACTCATGAAAGGCTTGTACGTCTCTTAAAGGCGCCATTCCACTGCTCATAAGCTCCAAACCGAAAAACAACGAACCGAAACCAAAAACGGTCTGAGCAACAGCATTCACTTTTTTATGGTTGAAGAAAAAGAGCAGTATCGCTCCAACGGCCATGATTGGTAGAGCATATTGACCAATATCGATACCAATGATAAATGCAGTGATCGTCGTGCCGACATTCGCTCCCATAATGACACCGATCGCTTGTTTAAGCGTCATAAATCCAGCATTTACTAGACCAACTGTTAGAACGGTTGTGCCGGAACTACTCTGAATAAGTATTGTAACGACAATGCCGGTTAAAACACCAAGAAGCGGGTTGCTTGTAAATTTGTCTAAAATATCACGCAAGCGATCACCGGCCGATTTTTGTAATCCATCCCCCATGTACTTTATACCGAGAAGAAAGATGCCTAAACCGCCAACAAATTCAAATATAATTGATTGCATATCAATATCCAAAGGTTGATCCATCCTTTAACCCGTGTAGAATTTTGTCACACACTTATTCATTATTCATAAGGAAAATGCACTTGTAAAGAGATCTTTGCGGTATTTAACATTAATTTTACATTCATGTAAATATAATCGGAATGCTTTAGCATATTCGAATCGTTATTGGGTTATTTTTTCTACTTGTAATCCTGTTCCATCGACACGCACAACTTTGACTTGTGAATCTTTTTCAATCCATTGACCATTGGATACTGCACTGTATTCTTTATCGCCAATGCGTATCGTTCCAACCGGGCGTAAATCATTAATCGCTACACCACGTTGGTACAGAAGATTTTCGTGTTCTTGTGTGACCGAGGTATACCCCGCTTCTTTTGTCAATCGATCGGCTAGCATGATTTTTGTCCACATTTTTCGCCTCTTGAATACTTTTAGAAAAGTAAATGATGTTGAACCACCGACAAATACACCAATAGCTGCATAAAGTCCCGCTGTAAAATTAGGAGCAGCCATGGCAACCGATATGAGCATGCCAATAATCCCTAATATGCCGAATGTGCCATCATTTAACAGCTTACCGTCAATAATTATGAGTAATAAGCCGACAAAATAAATAATAATCATTAATGTAAGCGAATCTGCCTCTAGATAGACGGAAAAATAAACTGTGATAAATCCGATGCCTAAAACAGCAAACAATCCACGCATATTCACTAGAATTTCACCAATTAAAAACAATGTTGCCAAACCCGTTAAAACAAACCCGATCCAATCTGTCGAAAAAATATCCATGCATTTACCCCCTCCTTCTACTATTACGTATGATCATAACATTTGTTTCGAAAAAGGGGTTGTATAACATTGGATTTCTTGAAGCGCATTGGCCTGTATATCCTTCTCGTTTTATTTATAGCAAGTGTTCATAAAGATTTGTCTTCCAAAACATACATACCTTCTGAAAACATGGAAAATGAAGCCACACCTACAACCAGTGATTTTTCCCCGTTTAAGGTAAAAGTTCGAAACGGTGAAACGGTGCTCTCCATTGTTGAACGTCTCAATCCCAATACTATCCATACCGTTGAAATCAAGCAAATTATGCACGATTTTAAAACATTAAATCCCCACGTAAAGCCAGATGAACTCAAACATAATACATATTATTATTTTCCTCGCTATCATTAGTAACGGTCGTTAAACCATAAATGAACGAAAAAAAGCATCCACCGGTTGTGGGTGAATGCTTGATGATTAATTAGTTAAACGTATGGGATAATAAACAGTCTGATCAGTATGGAGACCGCCCCGGCTACAATGGATGTTATTCCGAGTGTTTCAGCTCCACGATTTCGCGAAATGAAACCTAAAATAATCCCAGCTCCGCCGAGAATAAACGGCATCAGGAAAAAAGAAATGATTGAGGATGCCAGTGCTAACCAACCAATCGCATTATTTGCTTCTATGCCGGCTTCATCGTCTGCATCAGCTGGATTGATATGATCGTCTCCGGTTAATTCGGCTGCGGTTTCTTCATCGATCGAGTTTTCCGGTTCGATTGCGTGCGACGGGGTTGAATTTTCTTTATCTTCTGCTCGTTCCTCTTGCGGCTTATACTTGTTTTCATCCATAATATAACCTCCTCTTTTTTGAGGCTGTCCATAGCTTATGGAATTGCTACAAAATCATGATGTTATTTTATGGCAAGATCATTATTCGTAAATTTTTTATGTGTTTAAACATATGATATATAAGCAAACTGTGGAGGCGAGACGTTTGATGTCCCATTTTTTAAAAGAAATATTTTACAACAAACTGAAAACTATCGCGAGTGATGATATAATTTCCTACGGTCAGCAATACGGTTTCCAATTGACTAAAAAACAAGCACAAGCTATTATTCACTATGTTCAGACACATTCACCTGATCCATTTCATTCTGAAGAGCGTGCTGCTATGCTTCGTGCATTGGCTGAAATAACGGATACAGAAACAGCCAAAAAAGCTAATCATTTATTTTGGCAAGCTGTTAAAGCCTACGGTCTTGAACATATGTTTAAATAACACGAAACTAAATAAAAAGGAACAGCATCATATCCGTGCTGTTCCTTTTTATCATTGAGCAGCTATTTTTTCTTTTAAATCGGGATCGAACGACCGATCTTTAATCATTGCAATTTCAAATTTATACGGAGGTTTTTTATTCTTTTTATCCGCGCCGACAAATGGTGTTTCCAAAATCTTTGGCAACGTCTGTAATTGCGGATGATAAATAACATAATTTAAAGCATCAAAACCGATATAGCCGAAGCCGATATTTTCATGCCGATCTTTTTGAGCTCCACACTCGTTTTTACTATCATTGATATGAATCACTTGTAACCGATCAATGCCAATAATTTTATCAAATTGATCAAGAACACCATCAAAGTCGTTCACAACGTCATAACCGGCATCATGTATATGACATGTATCTAAACAGACGGATAATTTGTCATTGTGAGTAACACCGTCAATGATTTTAGCCAGTTCATCAAACGTTCGCCCGACTTCTGACCCTTTTCCAGCCATCGTCTCCAAGGCAATTTGTACATTTTCATCTTTAGCCAATACTTCATTTAAACCTTCGATAATTTTTTCAATCGCTTTATCGGCTCCTTGACCAACGTGGGCTCCTGGATGAAGAACAATTTGGTTTGCACCGACTGCTGCTGCCCGATCCATTTCTTGTCTTAGAAAATCAACGCCGAGAGCAAAGGTTTCTGGTTTAACTGTATTGCCGATATTGATAATGTAAGGGGCATGGACAACAATGTCACTTATACCGTGTTCCTCCATATGTTTTTTACCAGCTTCGATATTCAGTTCTTCGATCGGTTTACGGCGAGTATTTTGCGGTGCACCTGTGTAAATCATGAATGTATTGGCACCGTAAGAAGCTGCTTCTTCACTAGAACCTTGGAGCATTTTTTTCCCTCTCATAGATACATGCGACCCTATTTTTAACATTTGCATAACTCCCTCTGTACAATCTTTTTTATATACGATGTCTTGGTTACCTATTCATTTTCTTTTTATAGCCTGGTTTAATTTTTATTGCTTTTCGTTTTCGCACCCGCTTCCGCGCTTCTTGATGACGGTTTTGTGCCATATATTTACGCCGTTTTGGTGACCGGATGACTTTCCATTCACCATTTTTGACATCATAAAATTGAAATGTCAATCCTTTTTGTTCGAGTTTTTCAATTAGTCGCTTGTCTTCTGTTTCGTCATACAAGCTGATAGCCGTTCCTTTCATACCTGCTCGAGCCGTTCGACCCACGCGATGGATATAAAAATCTTCTTTCATGGGCATCTGCGCATTAATGACGTGGCTAACTCCTTCGATATCAATGCCTCTTGCCGCTAAATCAGTTGCTACAACATATTGAAAGCGTAAGTTTTGGATATCCTTTAATGTACGTTTGCGTTCTCTTGGCTTCAGTCCTCCGTGAAGAAGGCCGGTTTTCAGTCCATTTTGCGTGAGCTTTGCCGCCAATTCGTCGGCCTGTTTTTTACCATTTGTAAACACAAGCGCCAAATATGGATTAATGGCTTTAGAAATTTGTGTAACAATCGTCGAGATAGGCCGGTGACGCCTCGGTATTAGCTTATGCTCCATTGTTTCTGGTAAAACGTTATCGTCGAGTTTAAAATGGATCGGCTCAGATAAATATTTTTTATAAAAATGTTCGAGCTGTTGCGGGATTGTCGCAGAAAATGCCAATATTTGGATGTCCGGATGCGAACGAACGAGCAACTGATCGATTTCGTTAATTAAACCTAAATCCGCCATTAAATCCGCCTCATCAATAACAAAGGCGGTGGCCGAAAAAATCGAAATTACTCCTTCCTTAACTAAATCAAGCAAACGCCCAGGTGTTCCAATAATCATATGGGGTGGATTTTTTAATTTATGCATCATTTTTTGTCTGTCCATACCGCCGATGACAAGTTTTACAGACCATTGGTGTGTTTTTCCTGCCAATTGAATCATCTGCTTCGCTTTATCATGAATCTGCATAGCTAATTCGCGCGTAGGGGCTGTAATCACAAATTGTATTTCCTGTTGTTTCGTATGCATTTGGTTGAACAATGGTAATAAATAGGCGTGTGTTTTTCCCGATCCCGTATGCGACTGTCCAATGACACTTTTTCCATCCATAATAGCGGGGATAGCTTGCAACTGAATGGCAGTCGGCTGATAAAAGCCTAGCTCTTTTATAATATGCGATATAACAGGTTGAAACGAAAAGCGGTCAAAGCTGCGCGTTTTCATATGGTTGTCTCCTTTTATATGAATGTAAACGGATCTGTATTTGTTGTCGAAACAAAAATGTCAATATTTTCGGGTAAATGGCTTTGCAAATATTTCTTAATCTCCTGCTTGATGATTTTTTCAGCATAGTGACCCGCATCGATAACCCCGAGATTCATTTGCCAAGCCTCTTGTGCTGCATGAAAAGTCATATCACCCGTGATATAAACGTCAGCCCCTTTTCTTTTCGCATGGTGAATATATTTTTCACCACTCCCTCCTAAAACAGCAACCTTTTTGACTTGTTTGCTTAAGTCTCCTGTGACCCGTACATGCGATAATTCGAGTTGTTGCTTAACATGTTCAGCAAACTCCTTCAAAGACATGCTCGTTGAAAGTGTACCGATCCTTCCGATTCCATATGTTTTACCTTTGTTTTCAATCGGATATAGATCATAGGCGACTTCTTCATAGGGATGGGCTTTGAACATCGCATCGATGACTCTCTTTTGTTTTGATTCGGGTACAACCGTTTCCACTTTCATTTCTTCGACTTTTTCTAAAGCGTGTTTCGTGCCAATGTATGGATTTGTTCCCTCGCCCGGCTTAAACGTCCCTTGACCCTGGCTTTGGAAAGTACAATGGCTGTAATTGCCAATAAAGCCCGCTCCGCTATCTCCCAATGCATCGCAGAGTTGCTCCACATGTGTCATAGGAACAAATACAGCTAGCTTATACAAGTTTTCAGCATAAGTCTCCTCAAGGTAAGCGCGAGATTGAATACCTAACTGATCACATAACAGATCATTCATGCCCCCATTTGCCACATCGATATTGGTATGGGATGCATAAACAGTGATGTCATGTTGTAACAGTTTCTGGATGATGCGCCCTCGTGAACTCTCCAAATCGATGTGTTTAACCGATTTAAAAAACAATGGATGGTGGGCAATGATAAGATCTGCATTTTTCTTAATCGCTTCATCGACAACGGGTTCGAGGACATCGAGTGTGATCATAATTCGTTTAATTGGCTTATTGAATGATCCTAGCTGCAGACCAACGTTGTCCCAATCAAATGCGAGGTAGGACGGCGCCCATTTTTCCATTAATTGAAAAACACTTTTAGCTTCCATGATTAAGAACCTCCTCCACCCAAGCTCGTTCGATCTTCAGCTGCCTCATTTTTTCCTGATCAGGTTTGACTGCCTGTTCCATTTGTTGAATCACACGTTGTAAGCGCTGATATTCCGACCGCCATTTTTTATAAAAAATAGCAGGTTTTTGCTCCATAAGCAAAGGGCCAAACAACAACTCTTTTTCTGTATATTCTGTATGCGGCATGCCAGCCTGTTTTTTGTCCGCTACAATGATTTCATATATATGGTTTTTTTCTTCAACCATTTCTTCATGAGCGATATAAAATCCTTGTTGGACCAATATTTTACGTACGAATTGAGCCTCAATATTCGGCTGGACGATGATGCGCTGGACCGAATGAAGTTTTGTTTTCCCTTCTTGCAGAATAGATCGAATTAATTTTCCACCCATACCCGAGATGACGAGTTGCGCGATGTTTTCGCCTTTGATAACTTCCAAACCGTCCCCTTTTCGTACATCGATGACATCCGATAGTTGGTAGCGTTTAACAGTATTTTTTGCTAATTCAAACGGGCCAGCAGCAACTTCACTGGCAATCGCCCTCGCTGTTTCATCATTCATGCAAACGTAACAGGGCAAATGCGCATGATCTGTTCCTATATCCGCAAAAAAAGCACCTTTCGGCAAATAGTTGGCAACAGTCTGTAACCGTCTCGATAATTTGACAGCATGTTCCATAAAATCTCCCTCAACCTAAAAGAAAAGCTTTCTGCATCGAGCAAGAAAGCTTTTTCTTGTTTCATTTACTCCATGTCTGACAGCCATTCAGACAAAACCTCGGATTCAGCTTCTGTAGCTAATCCTGGCGGCATGTCCCCTTTTCCTTCCATGATGATTTCATGAATCTCTTCTTCAGAAAGCCGGCTGCCGACATCCGTCAAATCTGGTCCCATACCTCCGGATAAATCATCCCCATGACAACTAGCGCAATTGCTTTCAAAAATCGCCTCGGGTTCTTCGACTGCTTCTTCTTGTGCATCTTCCTGTTGTTCAGTATCGCCCTCTTCAGCTTTTTCAATGTCAGCGCGTTGAAATACGCCGGCTGTCGAAAAAACAATGACCAATAGAATTCCGACAACAGCAATGATTCCAAAAGGAATAATCGGATTTTTGTTCATCAACGTTTCCTCCTTATGTATAATGCCTATATCCTGCTTGCTGAAAAGCTACATATATTTTACTCGAAAATTCCGTTTGTTTAAAGAGATAAGTTGCAATGATTTATAGAACAATGGTTAAACTTGTTAAACAAGGCGCAGTTCTCGACGAATTCGATCACAAATAGACCGTGAGAAATGGCATAAAAAGAAAAGTTGGTGAATGGGCATTGCGAATTTGTACAAAGATATAATGCTTACAAGAAACAGCGTTGTACTTATGTATAATAAATTCTTATTTGCAAAATCAAAGGAAATTGCGTACAATGTATAGCAAGAAATGAAAACGGTCACATGGTTATAGAAAAGTAAAAAACCTTGTGAGGTAGCCCGATGCCAGCATGTCCATGCATAATTTCCATTGCTAGCATGTCGATAGAAGCGGTCTATAGTTATCCAGCACCGCGGGCACCTCAACAAGTTTTAAACATAGTCACCGATCGACGCTGACCTTTGCTATTCTAAAAAATCCTTCAGCCGCTTGCTGCGACTCGGATGTCGTAATTTGCGCAATGCTTTTGCTTCGATTTGTCGAATACGCTCACGCGTTACACCGAAGACCTTGCCAACCTCTTCTAATGTCCGCGTACGACCATCATCAAGTCCAAAACGCAAGCGTAAGACATTTTCTTCCCGATCAGTCAACGTATCAAGCACATCTTCTAACTGCTCTTTTAATAACTCATAAGCGGCATGGTCAGATGGTGAGACGGCTTCTTGGTCTTCAATAAAGTCGCCAAGATGAGAGTCGTCTTCCTCGCCAATAGGTGTTTCCAAAGAAACAGGTTCTTGAGCGATTTTTAGGATATCACGGACTTTATCCGGTGATAAATCCATTTCCTCGCCTATTTCCTCGGGTGTCGGTTCTCTGCCTAGATCCTGGAGCAATTGACGTTGTACGCGTATAAGTTTGTTGATTGTTTCAACCATGTGCACCGGGATGCGGATCGTTCTTGCTTGATCAGCAATCGCTCGCGTAATCGCTTGTCTGATCCACCATGTAGCGTACGTGCTAAATTTATAACCTTTGCGATAGTCAAATTTCTCTACCGCCTTGATTAACCCCATATTTCCTTCTTGTATAAGGTCAAGAAATAGCATTCCACGGCCTACGTATCGTTTGGCAATGCTGACAACAAGACGGAGGTTTGCTTCAGCAAGACGGCGTTTCGCTTCTTCTTCACCTTTTTCAATCCGCTTAGCCAGCTCGATCTCTTCAGCAGCTGAAAGTAAATCCACTCGCCCGATTTCTTTCAAATACATTCGGACAGGATCATTTATTTTAATCCCCAAAGGAACGCTTAAATCACTCAGATCGAATTCTTCTTCTTCTTCTTCCTTCGATATTTGTTGCATGTTGGGATCATCTTCTGAATCACCGATTACTTCCACACCTTGTTCATTCAGGTACTCATAAAACTCATCCATTTGTTCGGATTCCATTTCATAATGCGACAAACGATCGGCAATTTCTTCATAAGCGAGCACACCTCGTTTTTTACCCATTTCCACCAACTGCTCTTTCGTTTGTTCGAGTGTGAGCTCATTTTCGTTTTCCTTCGTTTGTGAAGATTTATGTTCTGCCATGAGTCCCCCTCCTTCCAGACTACATTAAAAATTCAGCTTGAGCTGTTCAGTTGTTTTTGCATATCAATGATTTGCATGGCGATTTGTGCGGCTTTGATGGGATCATTTTTTTGCTCAGCAATTTTTTGCTGTTTTTTTAACGATTGAATGCGGGTTCTTTCATTGCTGTGTGATTTAATCGTTTTGATATAGTCGTTGATCTGTTTTTGACTAATATCTTTAAATATAGGTATCATAGCGATGTCGGTGACCAATTTTCGAATATGCTCCTCTGAAATCCATTCGATAAAAGCACTGACATCGGCCGGCCTGTCTTCCTCATAATAGGCGTATAGATAAGTGACTATAATTTTGTGTTCATCGATGTTGAAAGCTGCTCCGATTTCCTCTTGAACTTTATCTGCAATTGTGCTGTTTTGCATCATATATGCGATAAGCTCTCGCTCGGCGTTATGAAAAGCCGGCCGTAGTTTTGTTTCAACCTTAAAATTTGCTGCCCTATTAGTATATCTGTTCTGTTCTCGCTTATCCCTATGAATGCCCAACTTTTGACGAATGGATTCGATTTGTTCCACCAATGCTTCTATTCTTATATTATATTCATTCGCAAGCTCGTTTAAGTAATGTTCTCGCTCGATGGGATTGTCGATCAACGCAATTTGTTCTACAACATTATTGATAAATTGAAGCCGATCATCTTGAATACTTAAGTTATAATCTTTTTTTATATATTGCATATAGAAATGTATAAACGTCATACTGGCATCAATGACATCGCGTTTAAATGCTTCAGCCCCGTAAGAAGCGATAAAGCTATCGGGGTCAAGATTATCCTTCAAATTGGCAACTTTTACACGGCAACCGGCTTGCCGCAACAATTTAGCTGCATTATATGTGGCATCCTGTCCCGAACGATCAGCATCATAACAAAGGATAACTGTATCGACATAACGTCGCAATAATTTAGCTTGAAATGCGGTCAACGAAGTCCCCATAGTCGCAATGCCATTTTTAACACCTGCTTGCCAAGCTGATATCACATCCATATATCCCTCAAAGAGGACAGCTTCGTTTTGTTGGCGTATGTGCCTTTTGGCCAGATCAAAATTATATAACATTTTTCCTTTTCGAAACAACTCATTTTCTGGGCTGTTTAAATACTTTGGATCTCGATCGGTCATCGAACGCCCTGCAAAGGCAATGGTTTTTCCAAGATGGTTGCGAATCGGAAAAATGACTCTTCCTCGAAAGCGATCCGATACACTGTTATCCTCTTGAATCGAGAGCAAACCTGCCTTAACCAAATCCTGCTTGTGAAATCCTTTTTTTGTGAGGAATTCAAGTGTAAAATCTTTCACATTCGGTGCAAATCCCAATTGAAATGTATCAATGGTCTCATCCCGTATGCCTCGCTCTTTGATGTACTGATAGCCCTCTTTGCCGTCCTTTGTATGTTTGAGCAGATGGTGATATAGTTTAGTGAGCCATTCATGAGCGGATAATATATCTGCAAACTTGCCGCTGTATGAACTTCTTTTTTGTGCGATGGCTTCCGGTATTTCCACATTGGCGCGATTGGCTAAGGAAACTAATGCTTCATAAAAAGAATACTCTTCCATTTCCATAAGAAATGTGATGACATTTCCGCCTTTTCCACATCCGAAACAATGGAAAATTTGCTTTTCCGGAGTGACAGAGAAAGAGGGTGTTTTTTCACCGTGAAACGGGCATAAACCAAAGAAGTTTCTCCCTTGTTTTTTCAGCTGGACATATTCACCGACTACCTCGACAATGTCGTTCGATTTTCGAATCTTTTCGATAATGTCCTCAGGAATTTTATACGGCATTTGCACCACCATGCTTATTCATTAATCGTCTTTATACTGACAATCTCCGCACCGTTTCGACATTATTTTTTTACTTGTCGAAAAAAATGTCCTTCCAGAAATGGAAATTCTCAAGAAGGATTGACCAGAGACTGTTTACTAGGTATTCCAAGCCAATAATTGATTCAGATATAGTTCCTTGTTCCCTATATATAACTTCTATATAAACAAATAAAATCCTTCTTAAAAGACAATGTTTAACTTTTCAGAATACCATTTATTATCATATTTTCATTATGTTCTTTGGCACAAAATATTATTATAATACAATTATGGACAAATTGCCAACAAAATAAAAGAAAATAGTTTCACTCTCTCATTTATTGATCATTTGCAAAATCACGTTAGCTGTTTCTTCAACAGCTTTATTGGATACATCAACAACATGACAACCTATTTTTTCGACAACTTCTTCGAAATAAGCCAACTCTTGATGAATTCGTTTCAAATTGGCATAAGTTGCCTGATCGCCCAATCCTAACGCTTTTAACCGCTCTTTTCTTATATTATTTAATTTTTCGGGGCTAATCTTTAAGCCAAAGCATTTTGCTGGATCAACAAGGAATAATTCTTCCGGTGGATCAACTTCTGGGACGATGGGAATGTTGGCAACTTTGAGTCGTTTATGAGCTAGAAACTGTGACAGTGGTGTTTTCGATGTACGTGACACACCAATTAAAATAATGTCTGCCCGCGCAATGCCCCGTGGATCGCGGCCATCATCATATTTGACAGCAAACTCAATCGCCTCGACACGTTTAAAGTAATCTTCATCAAGTTTATGAACTAATCCTGGTTCTAAGCGTGGTTTGCTGGAAAAAAATCGTTCCATAGCTTGCATCATTGGCCCCATAATATCGATCGCTTCGACGTTACATTCTCTCGCTTTTGCATTGACGTATTCTCTAAGAACAGGATCGACCAGCGTAAAACCGATGATCCCTTTTTTCTCTTTAGCTTGTTGCAGTGTATCATCGATTGTTTGTTTATCTTCAACATAAGGAACACGGTGGATTTCATAATCCCCATTGTTAAACTGGCTCAGACCAGCTTTTATAACTAATTCGGCCGTCTCTCCTACCGAATCCGAAAGCACAAATGCATGCGACTTTCCCGCCATGGCAATGTCTCCCCCCAGCTATACACGATTCTCTGCAATGAGCTCGACGAACACTTTTGTAATCGTTGTTTTCGTTATACGACCGACTACCTCGAATCCACATTCCACATCCTTAACAACTGGAAGCCCGTCTATTTGTTTGTCGATCATTTTTTTAGCCGCATCCACGACGAGATCATCTTTTCTACAAATGGTAATATTTGGCATTCGCGTCATAATGATATGAACAGGCAAAGCATCCAAATCCTGCTTTCCAATACTTGCTCTGAGCAGATCTTTCCGAGAGAGAACTCCTGTTAAGCACGATTGATCATCGACAACAAATAACGTTCCCACATCTTCCAGAAACATCATAGATATGGCATCGTATACGGATGCTTGTTCTTTAACCACCACCGGTACAGACTGATACTCAAACACTTTAAATTTTTTGATACGCTCTGTGAGTAACTCAGATCCTGTTTTCCCTGTGAAAAAATAACCAACCCGAGGCCGGGCCTCGAGAAATCCGGCCATTGTCAAGATGGCCAAATCTGGTCGAAGAGTCGCGCGTGTTAAACTCAATTTTCGAGCAATATTTTCACCAGTAATCGGGCCGTTTTCTTTAACAATTTCAATAATCTTTTCCTGCCTGTTGGATAGTTCCACTTGTTATCACCCGCTCATTTAACGACATAGGATATTGTATACAAACAAGGTAGAAAGAGCTAAAAGGGCATTTGACGATCAATGGTGGTTAAAAATGTTGTTTCCATTCGATGGTCGATAAATCGGCAAAATCATTTACAAGCTCTCCAATATCCCTTAACAAAGCTAACCGGTTTTGTCGATGTTTTTCATTGTCGGACATCACCATATTATGTTCAAAAAATAAATGGATCGGATCTGCCAGTTTTTCCAGCTCTGCCAACGCTGCTTCAGCATCTAATTGTGCATTACTTATATCATATGCTCGACGAACGTCTAAAAAAGCTCTGTATAAAGCTTCTTCAGAAGATGTTATAAAACGCGCTTCATCAACAGGCGAATTATCTGCTTTCTTTGCTAGATTGAACACTCGAATGAACGCTTCATGAACGGGCTTAAATGTTTCATCATTTCGTTTTGAAGATAGGAGTTTAGCCTTGGTTATCGTATATGAGAAAACGCCAATTCTCTTTTGCATCAGCGCTTGGATGATATCTTGCTCAATTTGCATTTCTTTCAATAAATAGGCAGCTCTTGCTTTAAAGAAATCTTGCAAATCTTGATAGACCGCCTGTTCATCAATCGGCTTGATTGCGGCTTTTCGATATAAATCCACGGCTATGTCTAGTAACGTTTCAACTGGAAGATGCCATTGGTTCGCTTCGAGGATTCGTAAAATTCCTACGGCTTGACGCCGCAATCCATAAGGGTCTTGAGAACTTGTTGGCATTAATCCGACAGATATACAACCGGTTATCGTATCGATTTTATCAGCGATGCTCACAAGCGCTCCCTCATCCGTTTCTGGTAACGGTCCATCTGCTTGTTTCGGCAAATAATGCTCGCTAATTGCTCTTGCAACCGATTCATCTTCCCCATTATAAACGGCATAAATTTCGCCCATAATACCTTGGAGTTCGGTAAACTCATTAACCATGCTCGTCACAAGGTCAAATTTGCAAATTTCTGCTGCTCTAATTGCTTTTTGCTCATTTGCTTCGGATAAGTCAACCTGTGTCGCGATGCGTTCTGTCAACTGCTTAACACGGTTCGTTTTGTCCTGGATCGTTCCTAGTTTTTCCTGAAAAACGACACGATCTAGCTTCTGTACATAATGCGAAATGGAATGTTTGAGATCTTCTTCGTAGAAAAACTGTGCATCGGATAGACGAGCATGCAACACTTTTTCGTTTCCTTTAATAACAGTGGTTAGTTTGTAGTCATCACCATTTCTTACACCGACAAAACGCGGTTTGAGTTCCCCGTCATGTCCAAAAACCGGAAAATAACGTTGATGTTCTTTCATCGATGTACGCAATACTTCAGGGGGCAACTGTAAAAATGATTCAGGAAACGAGCCAAGGAACGCTGTCGGATATTCAACAAGGTTTGTGACTTCGTTCAACAATTCTTCATCGAGTGGAATTTGCAGGTTCGCATGCTCTTCTAAACGTCTAATATCTTCAACAATGCGCTGTTTCCG
This sequence comes from Bacillota bacterium, assembly GCA_035301265.1. Taxonomy (GTDB): domain Bacteria; phylum Bacillota; class Bacilli; order Bacillales; family Amphibacillaceae; genus DATGUP01. The sequence goes on along the minus strand of DATGUP010000003.1, from coordinate 238,912 downwards.
CTTAGCTGCATCCGCAATGACATACTGTTCACTTAACGCTGTTTCATATTGAGTTGGATCCTCAAGCTCTATTTTCCTGCCTAAAAAACGGTGGCCATATGTTATTCGATCGGTCGACACGCCGGCAATGGTAAATGGTACAACTTCAGAGCCGTACATAGCCACAAGCCAACGAATCGGCCGGGCATATTTCAAGCTATTTTCGCCCCAACGCATATTTTGCGCGAATGTAATCGATTCAATGATCTGCTTGAAATGCGGCAGCAATTCAATGGTCGGTTTTCCCTCTGTATGTTTTTTAACAAAAATGTATGGTGTCCCGTTGATTTGTTTAGTATAAATATCGTCGACGGATTGACCTTGAGCTTTTGTAAAACCTATGGCTGCTTTTGTCCACTGGCCATTCGCATCTTTCGCAATATTTTCAGCAGGCCCTTTAATCTCCTCTTCTACTGAAGCTTGTTGAATAGCCAAACCCTTGATGAGAACAGCAAGTCTTCTTGGCGTAGAGAACGTGGCAATGGTTTCAAAAGTTATGCGTTCTTCCTTTAAATAAGCTGCTGTTTTTTCTTTTAATTGCTTTTCTGCATCTGCTATAAATCGAGCAGGCAGTTCTTCCAGGCCGATTTCGAATAATGCGTCGTTAGACATGTTTGTTTTCCTCCTTTTTTAGCATAGGAAAACCGAGCTTTTTGCGCTGTTCAACGTATATTTTAGCGATCTCACGAGCCAAATGACGTACACGTGAAATATAACCTGTTCTTTCCGTAACCGAAATGACACCTCGGGCATCGAGTAAATTGAACGTATGTGAACACTTTAAAACATAATCATAAGCCGGAAAAACAAGTTTTTTTTCCATCGTGCGTTTTGCTTCATTTTCATACATGGAAAACAATTGAAACAACATATCTGTGTCGGATTCTTCAAAAGTGTATGTCGAATGTTCATATTCAGGTTGGAAAAAAATATCGTTCACTGTTACGCCGTCCGTCCATTCCAAATCAAACACATTTTCCTTATCCTGGATAAATGATGCAAGCCGCTCAATGCCATAAGTCAGTTCAACTGAAACCGGGTTGGCTTCCAAACCACCAACTTGTTGGAAATACGTAAATTGTGTAATTTCTGTTCCGTCAAGCCAAACTTCCCAGCCGAGTCCAGCCGCACCTAATGTTGGATTTTCCCAGTTATCCTCAACGAAACGGATGTCATGTTCAAGCGGATCGATACCGAGCGATTTTAAAGAATCAAGATATATATTCTGGATATTATCAGGGGATGGTTTCATGATCACTTGAAACTGATGGTGTTGATAAAGCCTGTTTGGGTTCTGACCGTACCGACCATCATCCGGTCTTCGGGACGGTTCAACGTAAGCGACGTTCCATGGTTCAGGCCCTAAACTTCTAAGCAATGTCATGGGTGACATCGTTCCGGCCCCTTTTTCCACGTCGTATGCTTGCATTAAAAGGCAATTTTGTTTTGACCAATACGTTTGCAATGCCAAAATCAATTCTTGGATTGTCATATCGTATTTCCTCCACTCCATAATTTAAAATTGCGCCTTTCAGCAAAAAACCCGCCCGCAATGTCCAAATATACGGACATAGGGACGGATATCTACCCGCGGTTCCACCCTATTTGCTCCGCGATGGAGCCTCTTTTTTAAGCTTGCTCCGGAGCGCCTTCCTTGCGTTCTATTACCCGGCTTTCACCATCCCGGATTCGCTGAAAATAGAATTTTGCAAGTACTACTCTCCATCTACGCAAACACCGTACACATCTATATGTATAAAAAATCATACTCAACCATATAGTTTTTGTCAATTATTTAAGCAAATCGATCTGGTTTAAAAACTTGCGTGATTTGATGTAATAGCCACCATAGCGATCGTAATACGCATCAAAAAGTTGACGGAGTAACTGCTTGTTTTTTTCCTTAATATTGATCGAACCAACTCGTTCCAAACCAGTTGTCGAAAAGATATACAACAGCCGTGCGAGCGTATCAGGAAGCGAAACAGCATCGCGGTCAAGATAGCAGCATTGTGTACATAACAACCCGCCTTCCCGGATTGAAAATAAAAAGGATCCCGCTTTAGCCCCACACGCTGAACAGCGGTCGACAATAGGGGCGAATCCACCCATATCATATAATTTCAACTCATACATCATGATAGGAATTGACGGGTCCTCATTATTGTTAATCCATTTTAGTGTGAAGTAAAGCTGGTCATAAATATAGGGATTGGGTGATAGCGTATCAAGCATTTTTTCGGTTAGCTCGACTATATACGCTGCATAGGCTGTTTTAACAATATCTTCTCGAATCTTTCGCAAGGAATACATAACATCTCCCTGCTGCATGGTGCTTAAACCGCGTGTGTTAATATAGATGAGAAAATCACCATAGATGAATGGCTGCGTGATAGCAGCCATTTTACTTTTTGGTTTATTAGCCCCCCGCGCAATCGCAGTTAATTTACCGCGTTTTTTGCTAAAAATAGTGACAATTTTATGTGTTTCGCCATAATCTTTCGTCCGCATTACAATAGCTTCTAACTTTTCCAACACAATGCGTCACCTTTTCCAAGTGCCTTTTCATTCTAAATGTTGGTATGCAGCGATGTCGTTTTAATATCTTTTTTCTGGGCGGTTTGATTTAAATTCGGTTCATTTTCCAATTCTTTCAGCAATAGATAGGTTTCAATGTTTCCCGTTTGACTAAATAATTTCCACGTCAGATCGATCACAAGAAACCCCGCCTTTCTGTTTTGTTTTTAACATACAGTTCATTTATTAGAATGACCGCAGATGATAAAATCATTAGTATTAAAATTTACCATGTCTAGGATTCCTCGTTGTTGAACCCGAGTTCTCGTAACAACATTTGCTTGTTGCGCCAACCTTTTTGCACCTTAACCCACAGATCGAGATAGACATGGCTACCTAGCAAATGTTCGATATCCCTTCGCGCTTTTTGACCTACTTTTTTTAACATGCGTCCGCGTTTACCGATTAAAATCCCTTTTTGTGATGGGCGCTCCGTCACAATCACTGCTTGAATATAAACCGTATCATTGCGCCTTTTTTCCATTTGCTCAAGAAAAACAGCGATGGAATGGGGGATTTCCTCCTCGGTCAATTGCAAAACTTTTTCCCGGATGAGTTCACTAATAATAAATTGTTCCGGGTGGTCCGTCAGCATGTCATCGGGATAGTATTTTGGTCCCTGTGGTAAATATTGTTTTAATACGTTGAGCAAATGGGCTACATCGTCATTTTTCAATGCCGAAATCGGCACAATTTCTTGGAAGTCTAACTTGTCTTTGTATAGATCAATTAAGGGGAGCAAATCATTAGGGTGCATTAAATCGATTTTATTGATAACTAAAAACACCGGTGTGTTAATCGTTTCTAAACGGTCGATGATAAATTGATCGCCTCTGCCATAACCTTCATAAGCATTCACCATAAATAAAATCAAATCGACCTCATTGAACGTATTTTGTGCTACTTTTACCATATAATCGCCTAATTGATGCTTCGGTTTATGGATACCGGGCGTATCGATAAATACCATTTGCGTGTCGTCTTCGGTTAACACACCTTGAATTTTATTCCGAGTTGTTTGTGGCTTATCGCTTGTGATGGCAATTTTTTCGCCGATGACATGATTCATAAATGTCGACTTACCGACGTTAGGTCTACCGACGATAGCAATGAATCCGGATCTGAACTCATTCGTCATGATGCAGCCTCCATAGTTGTTCTATTATCATACTACAAAAACAAGCCGTTTTCATACATTCGACAAACATTCTAAAAAGATCGTCGTTTCCCACGATAAATGACATAAAATTCTTTCGAGGGTAAAGCCTTCTTCTCATGAAAAAATTTTTGGTAAAAAAATGATGATTCCGATTATCGCAGCTGTTATGGCCGCTACAAGAACCCCACCTGCAGCCGCATCTTTAATTTGCTTAGCGGCAGGATGTATATCCGGTTGAATGTAATCGATCGTTTTTTCAACCGTCGTATTAAATATTTCCGAAACAAGCACAATTCCGATAGAAAATATGACAAATAGCCATTCCACTTTTGTGAGTTGGAAAAAATAACTACTAATCACGACAAGAAGAGCAACTGTAAGATGAATACGAAAATTCCGTTCGGTTTTCAACATGAACGCAAGGCCATGCCATGCAAAGGAGAAGCCGATGGTCCATTTTCCCTTTTTACCGGCCAATATCAAACGCATCCAATAACTGCTTTTGTTTTTGAAACATCACACGCTCGTCTTCTTTATTCTCATGGTCATAGCCTAGCAAATGAAGAAAGCCGTGAACAGCCAAAAAGCACAGTTCTCTTTGCAAAGAATGACCGTATGCAGCAGCCTGTTCTTGAGCTTTATCAACAGAAATGACAATATCACCTAACGATAGCGGTATATCCTCATTAATGATATGAATGTCCTCTTCAACATGATCTTGCAGGGCAAATGAGATGACGTCGGTCGGCTTATTTTGTTGTCGGTAGTTACGGTTCAACTCTTGAATCTCTTTATTGCGTACAAAATTAATCGACATTTCCGCTTGCTGAGATACTGCTTCCTTTTCCGCCGCGTATAACAAAAGACGTTGTATCAAATTGACTATATCGGCCGATACACACTTTGTTTTGTCATGAAAATCAATGTGCATTTTATTTTGCCTCCTTCATCGGGTATTGAATTCGGGAATGAAACATCCCCTTTAAGGCTTCACAAATAGCGGCGTGAACCCGATTGAGCTCATTCAACTTCAGCGGACTTTCATTAAACTGCCCGTCCATTAACCGATCGTTCACAATGGATGATACAATTTCTTCAATTTTTTCCTCTGTTGGCTGTTTCATTGACCGAACGGCAGCTTCCACAGCATCACAAATACAGACAATCGCCGCTTCCTTTGTTCTGGGTTTGGGTCCTGGGTAACGATAGTTGGCTTCGTTAGTATGTTGATTCATTTCTTGTTCTTTATGATAAAAGTATTTCAATAAAGTTGTGCCGTGATGTTGTTCAGCGATAGCAACTATTTCTTTAGGCAGACGGTGTTCTTTTAACATGGCAGCTCCATCATAAGGGTGGCTGATAATCATTTCCGCACTCTCACGCGGATCGAGCACATCGTGCGGATTGTTTCCATTCATTTGATTTTCAATAAAATACTGCGGTTTTCTTGTTTTTCCAATGTCGTGATAGTATGCCCCAACTCTCGCCAAAAGCCCATTAGCTCCGATGGCTTCACACGCTGCTTCGCTCAGATTAGCGACCATCACCGAGTGATGATACGTTCCCGGCGCTTCGGTCAAAATTTTACGAAGAAGCGGTTGGTTTGGATTTGATAAAGCGAGCAGCTTCATATCAGTTAAAATACCAAGGACCGTTTCAAAAAACGGCAGAAGTCCAATGGTAAGAATGGCCGACAAAAGTGATGAGGTGACTCCATAGCCCGATTGGATCAATAAATCTGTCCATGAATATTTTTCAAAAGACAGGAATAAAAATAAGAGTATAGTTATAATGTTGACAAATGACGTGCCAACTCCTGCTTTAACAATGGCAAGCCGATCTTTGCTATTCGTAAGGAAAACGATTGCGCCTAACTGTGAAAAAAAGAAATAAATGCCTGCTGCAAAATTTAACGAACCGGATATTTCTCCATTGAAAATCATGCTTCCTAAAACGGCATACACCCCGGTTAAGACAATCGCCATCCGTTCATTTAACAGTTGTTTGATCAGGAGAACACCGGTTGCCACTGGGACAACATAAAACAATTGGTTCACTTGTGTCGTAAATAGACTGACGATTTTCATTAAACCAATGACAAGTATACTGATTAAAAAAATGGACGCGACTATTCGTTTATCCAATTGCCCTTGTTTAGCCATAACGTTCAATTCATGGCCAATCACACCCATGATTAAGAGAATCAATAAAGCTAAGCCGATGAGCGGAAATGCGCTGCGCTCTTTATTGAGAAGACCGACGAGCCGCAGTTCTTCATAAATTTCATTTGTGATGGTCTGACCTTCGCGAACGATGATTTCACCCGCTCTGATGACGACAGGTTCAACACGACTAGCTGCTTCTTTGCGCGCGTCCATTGTTTTGTCCGGATCATAAAAAGCATTTTCCACAATGGCAAAGTCAGTTAAGTCCTCTAACACCTTAACTAAGTGATTGTCAAGGTCTGTATATTCCATCGTTTGTTTAACTTCTTCCCGAGCTGTTTGAATATTTTCAACACGCACACCTTTTTCCAATACGTTTGTCAAAATAGGCATGAGCTCTTTTGCGGCTAAAGAACGCTCATCAGCTGTCATTTCAAGAAGTTGATAGATTGTTTTGTCACTGATAAAATCTGTGATCTCCTGCGACAGCATTTGTTTAAGCTGCTCCACTTTTTCCGGATGCGTCATTTGAGCAGCCTCACCATCGTCTGCTTCTGATGTTTCATTTTCTATTTTTGTGACCGCAGCAAAAATTTCTTCGATATAGGCCAATCGCTCGTCTGTTATTTCATCCGATATCGTAAAACGGTCTTCAACTGATTGTACAGTTTCCCGGACTTTCCGTTCGGTTTCTTGCTCATTTTCCACTGTTATGGGGGAGCGAATTGTCTCTTTAGCGGGGGCAAATCGTTCAATATCATATGTTTCTGTATAAACGTTACTCATCGTTACAAGGAAAAAAAAGATACCTAATAAACCAATCGAAACAGCTTTCATAAGCCGGTCGGTATCGATAGGTTTTATCATACTTGCGATTTTTTGCAACGCATTTTTCAACGTAAACACCCCGTGTCATTTTAAAGGGAATAGAGCGATTACTTAGACGTTTGGTCATAGGCATCAATGATACGTTGAACAAGCGGGTGTCTGATCACATCTGTTTCGTCTAAATAAACAAAAGAGATACCTTTTACCGATGTTAATAGCTGACTAGCTATACGAAGACCAGATGTAACACCTTTTGGTAAATCAATTTGAGTGATATCACCTGTTACAACCATTTTAGAGCCAAAGCCGAGACGAGTTAAAAACATTTTCATTTGCTCAGGCGTTGTATTTTGTGATTCATCTAAAATGACAAAGGCATCATCGAGTGTACGTCCGCGCATATAGGCAAGAGGCGCAATTTCGATCGTCTCCCTTTCAATCAGTCGCATTGTATGTTCAACACCTAAGACATCATGAAGCGCATCATACAGTGGACGCAAATACGGATCCACTTTTTCTTGCAAATCTCCAGGTAAAAAGCCGAGACTCTCCCCTGCTTCGACAGCCGGACGGGTTAAAATGATGCGTTTAACCCGATTGTTTTTCAAAGCACGAACGGCCATAACGATGGCAAGATATGTTTTTCCGGTTCCGGCTGGACCTATGCCAAACACAAGATCATGAGACTTAATAGCGGAAACATACTGTTTTTGCCCTAATGTTTTGACACGGATCGGCTTTCCTTTAGCATTTCGGGTGATTTCATCTTCAAACAATGTTTCAAACTGGCTGATCTTACCCGATTTTGCTAAATCCACTGCGTAGGCAACATCGCGTTCAGAAATCGCCAATCCTTTTTTGATGACTGACAAAAGAGCGCCTAAAACATCCTCAACAAGAGCTCTGTCTTCGCGCGTACCCGAGACACCTACTTTTTCACCTCTTGTAACGATGGAAACATGCAATTGCTCTTCAATTTGTTTTAAATGTTTATCATTATTGCCAAACAACGCTAACGCTTCGTTAGGGGTTGATAACTGCAAATCAATTTCATGCAAATTTTCCGGCATAATCAATCTCCTTGGTTTATAGGTTCTTTTTTAACGATATCTTCTTCAACATTCATATGTAGGATTAATTTAACTTTACCATTCTCAGTCACATCATGCAAAATTTTTTCGGAGATAATTTCAGCATCAGGGCCAAGCTGTAACCGTAATTCTCGTCGGGCTTGCTCAAGGCCATGGTCAATCGCCTCATCTTTTGTTCGCTCGACTTTACGATATTCTTTTTCACTCAATGTTGTCACATCGAATTTGATTGGTAATTTCCATTTTAAAAAATGGAGTGCACTCGTGTCGCTTTCTCGATGAAAAGCATCATAATCCGGCTTTCCAAACCCCCAAACAGGTACTTTAACCGCTCCTATTTGTATAAAATACTTTCTTTTTCTTTCTCCAGTCAACACTTCATAATTGACTTCTAAAGGAACAGTGACACTCGTCTCATACCAAGTTCGAGCACGGATATCCCCCTCAGCCGCAATCAATGTCGGCTCTTTTTTATCGTCTGCATCGTCTGACAAATCAAGCTTGCCCGATACGAGTACATCGCCAGGTTCGACATATTCATCGACAGCAACTTGTGGTTTTCCCTTAGAAACATGCATCTTTGAAATGACTCCTTTTTTAGTGGCTACCAAGTTGCGCGGCCCGTCCACTTCCTCTTCTTCCACGACAATTTTTTCAACACCTTCTAGAATAAAAGTTGTCCCCTTTTTATGAACACCTATCCATAAAAGCTCTGGTATATCATTAATCAACTTTTTCTGAATGATACCCGGTGAATCAATTGACAGTGCCCATGCCCCTCTATGTATGCCATAGTGATGCAGCCGTTCGCTGATCTGTTCTTCTAATTCTTTCGGTACACCCGTTATTTCGACTTTCCATACAATGTTCGATAACCAAAAAATAAATAGAGCGCTTAAAATAAGTCCTATGATGATATGCTTATTTTTGAAGAATCGTTTCACATAAAAAGGAAATCCTCTTTTTTTAACAAATTTCAATTTATAGTTCGTCCCGCGCTTTAAAGACTTCAACAGCGGAACATGCTGTAATTTAATATTACCATAGCAGGCATGTTGTGATTCTTTCTGCATGTTCCACACTTCGATCCCGTGCCGGACACATTTTTGAAAGAAAAGCTCCGGGTTTGCTCCCTTCACTAATACCGTAACAAACCCTGTCAAAAATGAACCTTGAATATGTTTCAATGTCCCCTCCCCCTATTGACGTTTATGATTCAGGCAAAAAGATGATTTCAGAAATTTTTCCTTCGAGTAATATCTCTTCTGGTAGCATCAATTTTAAAACGAAGGAAGAACCAACCATTTTGATATCGCCTTTATTAGCTTTCAATATTAGTTCTGAATGAGAAAAGTATTTTAGGCTTTTATAATTTTCAATATATACATGGATCTGACCGATGACTGTTATCCGGGGCAGTTCCAAGACAACATCGGAAGGGAGAGAAAGATAGTTGATCAACCATGGACGAACATGTTGGTGCTGTTTTTTCAATGATGCATCCCCCCTCTTATTTCTTATTTGTATGAATCACAATATAAGATCAGAACAAAAAAGAAGCCATCGACAAAACAGGCTTTTGCTGCTTGTGATGACTTCTTAAGCATTTATTTTCTTCGTTTAACCTTCATGTTCTTATACGGTTTCTGAGCCCGCGGTGGACCGAGCACCTCAGACATGATAATCGCATTCAAAAGTCCTTGGGGTGTTAGATTTTGCTTCATGTTTGGCAGATGCATTTGAGCGTCGGATGAAGTGTTTACAATCGCTTTATGACCCTTATCCATTGTTTTCGCTCGGTGCTCGATCTCCTCACTTTTTCGGTTTTGATGCGTTTTTGACGTATGATCACCCCCTTGGGAAAAATGCTGATCATAAGAGGTTCGAGGCGTTGGTTGTAAAGATTGTTGTGCCGCCGTTTCTTCTTCCTTATGGTTGTTATTCATTCGTTGTTTAAACAGGCCAAATGCCCCAGAAATAAGCAACATACCAATGAATGCAATCATTTCGAACAACGAATCCATCTTATCCCTCTTTTTTGTCCTATTGATCATCGTGGTCCTCATGATCGTGTTCATCCTTAGGCAACTTACTGATCATATCACGCATCTCTGTATCAGCGGAGATGTTTTTATAATGCATATAATCCATGACACCTAGATTACCAGAACGCAATGCTTCGGCGAGTGCTTTAGGCACTTCGGCTTCGGCTTCGACAACATGCGCTTGCATTTCTTGAACTTTAGCCATCATTTCCTGTTCTTGTGCAACCGCCATAGCACGTCTTTCTTCCGCTTTAGCTTGAGCGATTTCTTTATCCGCCTCAGCTTGATCGCTCTGCAAGATAGCCCCAATGTTTTTGCCAATATCTACATCAGCAATATCAATGGAAAGAATTTCAAACGCTGTTCCGGCATCTAACCCCCTGTTCAGCACATTGTGGGAAATGGAATCAGGGTTTTCCAACACTTGTTTATGGGAATCAGAACTCCCGATTGTACTGACAACTCCTTCTCCAACTCGAGCGATCACCGTATCTTCACCAGCACCTCCGACGAGCCGGTCGATATTAGCCCGCACTGTTATACGTGCCTTTGCTTTAACTTCGATCCCATCCATTGCAATACCGGAGATAAATGGTGTCTCGATGACTTTCGGATTGACGCTCATTTGCACGGCTTCTAAAACGTCCCGCCCAGCAAGATCGATCGCCGCTGCACGCTCAAATGTTAATTCGATGTTCGCGCGATGTGCTGCAATCAGCGCATTAACAACTCTATCTACATTACCACCGGCTAGATAATGACTTTCAAGCTGTGGAGTGGCAACATCTAATCCTGCTTTATACGCTTTGATCAACGGTTTAATTACCCGGGATGGAATAACTCGGCGCAAGCGCATACCTACAAGTTGGAAAATTCCGACTTTCACACCAGCTGCAAGCGCACTAATCCATAACGTGACTGGAATAAATGTGAATAATACAGCAAGTGCAATCAAAATCACTGCAATAATAACAAGCGGCAAAATATCTAATGCCATGTTTAATCCTCCCTATATCGTCGGTAATCACGTAAAACGATCCAGCTTCAACGTTTACAATTCCCGAACAACAATGCGAATCCCTTCAACTTTAACAATTTCCACTGGTTTATCTTTGTCGATAAATCCCCCCTCAGATATAACATCAAACCTCTTTCCATCAAAAATTGCTGTACCAGATGGTCTGAGTGGTGTAGCAGCTATACCTTGTAAACCGATCCATTCTGGGCGATTTTCAGAGGATACATAACCTAATTCACTTGAGGTACGATCCTTTAAAATAATGTGTCGGAATAGCCCTCTTTCAAGTCCGATCATTTTAAAGAGGATCATGGAAACAACGATCGTCACCGTTAACGCGATGGCAATGCTCAGCGTCATATGGCGTAGATCATAACCAGACATAAATAATGAACCGATAATAGCGCCAACACCGAGAAGACCGACAATGCCACCAGGGACAAACCATTCAGCTATGATTAAAACAATGCCAAAAACGAATAGAATAATAGCTTCCATACCGGCAAATCCGGCAATGGCATGCCCATAAAAAAATAAAAGCAAAGCCAAAATCCCCATCGTCCCAGGAACACCAAAACCAGGTGAATACAATTCAACAATTAACCCTAAGCTGGCAACGGATAATAAAATCGGGATGACAACTGGATTGGTTAAAAAACGCGCCAGTTCTTCAGCCAATGTTGTCTCCATTTCAACAACTGTAGCATTTTCCAAACCTAATTCTTGTAATAGTGCGGCCTGATCATTTACGATGCCTTCAGCGTATGCAACTTCAACGGCAGCTGAAGGAGATAGTGTCAAATACTTACCCTTTTCCGCTCCGTATTCCGGCAAATCGATTTCGGGGTCGGCCATTGCCTTGGCATACAAAGGATCTCTCCCTTTTGATTCAGCGGCGCTTTCCATAGCAGCAATCCAAGCTGATTGCGCCTTTTTGTCAGCCGCCGTACCATCTTGATTGATCACACCGCTTGCTCCCATTCTTGCTTGCGGGGTCATAAAAATATGATCGGTGTTTAAAGCGATATAAGAACCTGCTGACAACGCTTCACTCACAACAAAGGAAGTAGTTGATATATCCAGATTTTGCAGGATTTTACCAATTGTACCGGCCGCATCGATCCGACCTCCAGGGGTATCAATTTCAAAAATAATATGGTCTGCATTTTCTTCAGTCGCTTCTGTCGTTGTCCGTGAAATAAATGCTTCTAATCCGCGTTCAACCTCATTTTCAACAGGTATAACATACACTAACGGATCGCTTCCTTGTTCATCTGCTTTAATTATTGGTGCTATATTCATCACCATAATGATGGCTAGTATCAATCCGTAAGTGATGCGCTGAAAAAAGCGATTTCCCATCATTATACCACCCTTTTAACGATACGGACGATGCGAGAATTGGTTCCATTCATTATAACATAGTACATCCTTAGGAACATACATGTTTTTTCAATAAAAAAACCTCACCCCGCTGTATGGGGCAAGGAACTTCAAACTTAGTTTTCCAAATCCAGTTCTCCTTGCTCTTCAACCGGCTCATCCATATGATAGTGTTGTCTTATCGCCTGTTGGATTTCTGCTGATATATCTTCGTTTTCTCTTAGAAACTGCTTGGCATTTTCACGGCCTTGACCAAGTCTTTCTTCATTATATGAATACCATGCGCCGCTTTTTTGTATAATATCTAAGTCAGAACCAATATCCAGTATCTCGCCTTCTTTGGAAATACCTTCTCCGTACATAATATCGACTTCTGCCTGTTTGAATGGGGGTGCGACTTTATTTTTAACAACTTTAAGCCGAGCTCTGTTACCGACCATTTCATTTCCTTTTTTTAATGTTTCCGCTCGGCGCACTTCCAATCTAACCGAGGAATAAAACTTCAAAGCACGCCCACCAGGTGTCGTTTCTGGATTTCCAAACATGACGCCTACTTTTTCTCTAATTTGATTAATGAAAATAGCAGTAGAGTTTGATTTGTTGATAGCTCCGGAGAGTTTTCTTAATGCTTGGGACATAAGGCGGGCTTGCAAGCCGACATGCGAATCACCCATTTCTCCTTCGATTTCTGCTTTGGGAACAAGCGCAGCCACCGAATCGACGACAATGATATCTACCGCACCGCTGCGGACGAGGGCTTCAGCGATTTCGAGCGCCTGTTCACCGGTATCAGGCTGTGACAACAGCAATTCTTCAATATCAACACCCAACGCTCTTGCATACGTCGGATCAAGTGCGTGTTCGGCATCGATAAATGCTGCCTGCCCACCTTGTTTTTGCGCTTCCGCAATGGCATGTAAAGCAACCGTTGTTTTTCCTGATGATTCGGGGCCGTATATTTCAACAACTCTTCCCCTTGGATAGCCGCCAATGCCCAGTGCTACATCCAAAGCTAATGAACCGCTTGGAATCGTTGCAATTTTTTGCTCTGCCTGTTCACCTAATTTCATAATCGAGCCTTTGCCAAACTGTTTTTCAATTTGTTTTAAAGCCATATCCAGCGCTTGTTTTTTATCGCTCACCGAGTTCTACCTCCTTAAATAAACTATGTCTATCATACCGCGTTTTAAACCATTTGCCAAGAAAAAAGCGAATAAATGTTCTGTTATTATCGAAGAATCTTTTTAAACAAAATTAACATTTGCACAAGGAAAGCAGAGTGGAAAATGTCATTTCAAGAAAAACAGATGTTCATTTTACGATTTTATCCAATTGAATAACATTTCTAGACCTTTTATAACCGATTGTTGCCGCACAGTCTCCCGGTCGCCAGAAAACGTACAATGTTCAATGCGCTTATCCCCTTCTTTATTGCAAATACCAATATATACTGTTCCTGGTGGCTTTCCTTCGACACTGTCCGTACCGGCAATTCCTGTAAAGCTGATACCAATATCCGCATGCATTATTCGGCAGACATTGACAGCCATTTCAGCAGCGCATTCACGGCTAATCGTACCCTTCGACTGAATCGTCAGCGGCGATACACCAACTATATTTGTCTTGACTTCCGGATCATAACAAACGATACCGCCAAGACAGACTTGTGATGCCCCCGGAACGGATGTAAGCCTTTGGTAAAATCCCCCACCCGTCAAACTCTCGGCGGCGGCAATGCGCTTGTTTTGATTTTTTAGAAGCGAAACAATTTTTCTCTCTAGCGTTTCATCATCGGTCCCGTAATAAAAAGAACCGACGCGTGCTAAGATGTGCTGCTTGGTCTGTTCCAATAACATATCAGCTTGGGAAATCGAATGTTCTTTAACTGTCAGTCTGATGACAACACCATCTTTCTGTGCCAAAGGAGCGATTGTCGGGTTGCGTTGTGTCCTGATTAAATCATCGAGTTCATATGCTAATCTTGACTCGCCAATGCCGATAAAGCGAAGCACCTTAGATTTAATAACTGTACCGCCACCAACTCGTTTGTCTAATATCGCTCCAACGTGATCATTGAACATTTGTTTCATTTCCCTCGGGACGCCCGGTAAAAAAATCCATGTTCGCCCTTTATAGGACACCATCATGCCGGGTGCCATCCCAACATTGTTGTCAAACACTGTTGCGCCCTTAAAGACACGCGCTTGCCTGCGATTATTTGCGGTCATTTGCAAGCCCCGATTTTGAAAAAAAGCTTCAATTTTTTTCATCGATGGGACATGTTCCGTCATTTCTAGATGACTGATGGATTGAAAGGCTTCTCTTGTCAAATCATCTTCTGTCGGGCCAAGGCCACCGGTTACAACAATGATATCCGAGCGTTTTTGAGCATTTTTAAATGTTTCTTCTACGCGTGATCGATTATCGCCAACAACTGTATGAAAATGAACATTGATGCCGTGCGCCGCCATTTGCTGCGATAGCCATTGAGCATTGGTGTTGGCAATTTGTCCGAGCAATAATTCAGTTCCGACGGCGATGATTTCTGCATTTACATTTTTCGTCATCATGAATCCCTCATCACATGCCAATTTTTGTAAAAATATTCAAAACCTGAAAGTATCGTGAAAATCATGGCTATATATAGAAGAATTAATGCTAGAGGAAATCCGAAATAAGCAAAAGGAAAATTATGCAAAAGTAACACCGCTGTAGCTATTATTTGTGTCGTCGTTTTTATTTTGCCCATTTTACTCGCACTCAGAACAATCCCTTCGCCTGCCGCGACAAGTCTGAGTCCAGTGACCGCAAACTCCCTGCTAATAATAATAATGACGATCCAGCCGGGAGCAAGTCCTTGTTCAACTAATAAAACTAATGTTCCACAAACGAGCAGCTTATCTGCAAGCGGATCGAGAAATTTGCCTAAGTTTGTCACAAGGTTGTATTTTCGAGCGTAGTAACCGTCCACCCAATCGGTTGTTGAAGCAATGAGAAATAGTATCGCTGCTAACAAGTGTGATATCGGCAACTGTGCTTCGCCAATATCCCACTGTCCCCAATTCAAGGGTGTGCTTAATAAAAGAATAATGAGCGGAATCAGACATATCCGTGATAAAGTTAGTTTATTAGGTAAGTTCATAGCATTCGATCCTCCTCCATCACAAACCATATATAAGGTATAAAACCCTTCCTTATGAACGATGTGCAGGAAGGGTTTTTTACATTTAAGAATCCTCGTTGATATTAATCCAAATTTTTTGGACGACATTTTCATTCGGATCGACAGGATATTCCACTTCCACGCCGTTAATCATAATGGTTAAATCCGGAGCATGACCAATATTAAAGTAAATCCGTTCTTTATCTGTGACATCGAATTCGACTGGTGATTTTTCTGCTGTTAACGTATCATAGTAAATCGATTCACCATTGTCATCTTCCACTTCGAGCCATGTCTGTCCGCTAGATTCCAATGTCACCTTTACCTCATCATCTGCATGGACTAAATCGAAGGTGGATGTCTCGGCATCATCATCCACAAGAATTAATTCAGGTTCAGCATCCGTTTCCGCCTCTTCGTCTTCTTCATCTGATGCATCATCACGATGGCTATTATCGGCTTCCTCCTCATCTGTTGCATCTTCACCGGCTATGTTCTCATCTTCATCACTGCGATAAATTTCATTGTCATTTGTTTGTTCAACCGGTTCACTAGCTTCATCAGCAATCGTTTGCTTCACTAAGTACCATGCGACAAAAAGAATACCGATAATCAGCACTATCACGATGACTGTCGGAATGGCGGAGAAAATAGGAGACGTTTTTGCTGGGCTTGCATCTTTGCGCGAACGTTGGATACGACGATATTGGGGCGTTGTTGTATCTTCTTCGGGGACTGGAATCTCTCCCTTATGTTCCTCAAGCAATAAATCAGCATCCAGACCTACAGCATTGGCGTACTCTTTAATAAATGCGCGAGCATAAAACGTTCCTGGCAAAGTTTGGAAATTTCCTTGCTCGATCGCTTGCAAGTATCTTTTTTGAATTTTTGTTGTTTCTTGCAGTTGCTCGAGTGAAATTCCTTTTGCCTCTCTTGCTTCCTTCAATTTTTCGCCTAATCCCATGAATAACACCATCCATATTAAAAATCAAACATCGAAAAACCATTCTGCTGTCCGAATGGAGATTTTTCGATCGGTTCATATGTTATTTCTTCATTTTCATTGCTTCTGAGTTCTATGATATAATCAAAGTCCTCCATTTCAAATTCAGTTGCTTGAACAAAAATATCAGGATGTTCGACGACTTTTGTAGCCGGAAGCTGCATAACTTCCCTGATCAACTGCCAATGCTCTTCATTTGATCGTCGTTTGGACACGATCCCATCAATGATATATATATGATCATGACTATATTCTCCCTCGATCAATCGACTCCGCACGGTTTGTTTTAACAATGTGCTCGAAACAAAAATCCATCGTTTGTTCGCACATACACTGGCGGCCACAACCGATTCTGTTTTTCCCACCCGCGGCATACCTCGCAAACCGATTAATTTGTGACCCTTCTGTTTATAAAGTTCGGCCATAAAATCAACTAAAAGTCCTAGTTCGTCCCGTACAAAACGAATGGTTTTGCGGTCATACACATCTCTATGGATATAGCGGCCGTGTCTGACAGCCAATTTATCTCGAAGTTTTGGTTTACGCAATTTTTTGATTTCAATCGTATCCATCGTTTCTAATATAGAGCGAAGTCGCATTATTTGTTCATCTTTTTCAGAGAGAAGGAGCATCCCTCGTCTGGCATTTTCAACACCATTAATCGTAATAATGTTGATGGATAACATACCCATGAGCGAAGAGATATCCCCCAACAATCCAGGGCGATCAATCGTGATTGCATACTCAAGATACCATTCCGTTTTCGCCATAACGCTCCCCTTTGCCGGTGATATTATTTATCGTGTCCAATCGAAGGTATAAAAATATTCCCTCTCTATCATACCTAATTTTAACTTGCATGAAAAGATGCATATCCATTTTAAGCAAAATCATGTCAAGCAATAATAAAGAAGCTATAAATGATTTATAGCTTCTTTATTGAAAATGGTATTAATTTGTATTCCCTTCATTTTGGACCAATTTAACCATCGCATTTGCTAGAGCTTGTTGTTCCTCTTCTGATGCCGCATTCCAAAGATCACGTAAAACAGCCGTTTCATCATTTTTAGCATCTACGTGTTGGGACAAATAATCTCCTACTTCATGAGCTACATTGGCAATTGTTTGCTGATCCATTCCCTGGGACTGGGCCTGTTCCAATTTATTGGCCAGAAAATCCTTCCATGTTTCAAAATTATCGAGTACCGACATGTTATCTGCCTCCTTCAATTTTTCGTGATTAGTATTCGTATTAAAGGATGCTTTATGCATGATACACATGGAAACTTTTGATCTGGCCAAATGTAAGCTGATTTTTTGACACGATCATGGCGCGCCAGGGGCAGTTCCCAATTACTGAGTCGGCGAAGTTTTTGTCATGCATGTCCTCAAGACGATTTTTCCTCTGATTGTTGGGAAACGAGCACAGTCCGCGGTTTACTGCCTTCATACGGTCCGACAATTCCCCTGTCTTCCATCGCATCGATGAGGCGCGCTGCTCTTGTGTAGCCAATACGAAATCTGCGCTGCAGCATGGACACGCTTGCGCTTTGCATTTCAATCACAAGCTGGACAGCATCATCGTACAGTTCATCATCCACTTCTGTGGCCACTTCACTCGTCTCTTCAGGAATCATATCTTCCTGATAGGAAGCTTTTTGTTGGGAAATACAATGCTCTACAACTCGCTCTACTTCTTCATCTGATAAAAAGGCGCCCTGAACTCTTATTGGTTTTGAATTGCCCACTGGACTGAAAAGCATGTCCCCGCTTCCAAGTAATTTTTCAGCACCGCCAGAATCCAATATTGTTCGTGAGTCGGTTTGTGATGAGACGCTAAAAGCGATACGTGACGGAATATTTGCCTTAATGACGCCCGTGATCACATCGACCGATGGGCGTTGCGTGGCAATGATTAAATGAATACCTGCTGCACGGGCCATTTGAGCCAATCTTGTTACCGCATCTTCAACATCATTCGATGCCACCATCATCAAATCAGCTAACTCATCGACTAATACGACTATGTATGGAAGCGTAGGTTGTGGATCATCGGCTGTTTGATTATATTTGTGAATGTATTCATTGTAGCTTTCGATGTTTCGCGTACCCGTTTCCGAAAATAAATCATAGCGTCGCTCCATTTCCGCAACGACTTTTTTAAGCGCCCGAGATGCCTTTTTTGGGTCTGTTACAACCGGAGCGAGCAGATGAGGGATACCATCATACACATTCAATTCAACTTTTTTCGGGTCGATCATCATCATTTTCACCTCATGGGGCTTGGCACGCATGAGGATCGTTGTAATGATCCCATTAATGCAAACGCTTTTTCCACTTCCGGTTGCTCCAGCGATTAGCAAATGCGGCATTTTATTCAATTCCGAAATGACCGCATCACCAGAAATATCACGGCCAAGGGCAAATAATAGTTTTGAAGACTGATTAGACGGGATGGCATCCAGTACCTCGCGCAATGAAACCATCGATACTTCTTGGTTAGGCACTTCAATACCGACCGCTGATTTTCCGGGAATAGGGGCTTCGATTCTGATATCCTTTGCGGCTAGCGCCAACGCCAAATCATCGTGTAAACTGACAATCTTGCTTACTTTTACTCCGGCTTCAGGATAGACTTCATATTTGGTAACAGCTGGCCCAACGTGGACTTTCGTTACATGGGCCTTTACGCCGAAGCTGTGGAATGTATGTTCCAACTTGCGTACAACGGATTGAATGTGGGATTTTTCCTGCTGTTGTGCGCTTTTCTGAGACTTTGCAAGAATATCAAGCGATGGCAGTATATATTCATGATTTTCAGTTTCTGCGTGGTCCGCCTCCTTTTTTTCCACTTGTTCTACAGCTTTTCGGGCGTTAACATCATCGGTATAGGAAACATCGGCAAAATCTTGAATAACAGGCTCTTTTCTGTCCATTTGCTTTGTTTCCGTTACTGGTGTCAACTTTTCTGGTTCGTGCAATTCAGGTTCTTGATGTTTTTCCTGATCATCTTTCACTCGTTCTATAAGCTCTTTTATGCGTACTTTTATATTTTTGGAAAGCCGCATGTAAAAATCGCCTAAAGAAACTTCAGTAATAAAGATGATGCCTACTAAAATTAAAAATACCGCTACGATCTTTGTGCCAATTGATGAAAAAAGATAGAAAGAAAATGCCGTTAACAGCGCACCGACCATACCGCCTCCGGTTAGCACAGCACTTCCCTGTCCGTTTATAAAAGCAAAAAAGTGTTGCCATGTCGTTTTGATAATAGAAGCGTCCTCTAAAACAAGCAATCCTTCAAATGTTTGCATATGCGTAAACAGCAACACACCAAAAAAGATAATATAAAACCCGATCATTTTTTTATGCGTAAAATCAGGATAACGGCGTTTGATCAATAACATAATGCCTGTTATTAATAAAAAAAGTGAGGCAACGAAATACCAAATGCCAAGGAAGAAGCGAAAAATATATTCCAATCCCCCGGGAATGATACCATCGCTGATAGCTCTAGCTCCGCTGCCGAAAATGGCCAAAAAAATAAATAGTAAACCGAGGAGTTCAAATTTTACTTGTTTTTTCAGCTTACTTTTCCGGTTACGGCGTTTTTTTGCCATGTTTTTCACCTCGATTCGTACAAACTGCCAAATATGATGAAACCCCTGTCGATGTGGCAGGGGTTTCGATTCTAACAGTTAATTCCATTATACCATAAATTTTCTTATTCAGTATGATTCATTGTTTGCTTGTGAAATGATGGTTCCTGGAGTATACCGTGCGTCGAGAAAATCGTTCGGATCGGTTGAAAGTAATTGTAATAATTGATAAGATCCTTCTTTATTCTGTTCAACATACATCGATTTTCCTTCATAAGATATACATTGGCGGTTGGCGAGGTCCTTTTCTTCATGCGGGAAAATATCTGTCGATGCCAATGGTGTGTATAAAATCATTGAATCACCTGCCCTTTGTCACCTTTTGTATGATCAATAAGATCGTTGACTTTTTCCATGGCTTCTTGGACACCGCCAATTTCATCGATCAAACCGTATTCAACGGCATCCTCCCCAACAACATTTGTTCCGATGTCCCGCGTTAAATTGCCTTTTGCGAACATGAGTTCTTTAAATTTTTCCTCTTTGATATTGGAATGGCTAACGACAAAATCAATCACACGATCCTGCATTTTATCAAGGTATTCAAACGTTTGTGGCACACCGATCACAAGCCCCGTCAAACGAATGGGATGAATAGTCATAGTTGCTGTAGGCGCAATAAATGAATAATCTGTGGAAACAGCGATCGGCACGCCGATCGAATGCCCGCCACCTAATACAATCGATACCGTTGGCTTTGAAATAGATGCAATCATTTCAGAAAGTGCTAACCCTGCTTCGACATCCCCGCCGACTGTGTTCAATAATATAATGAGCCCTTCAATTTTAGGGTTTTGTTCAATAGCAATAAGCTGTGGCAAAACATGTTCATATTTTGTTGTTTTATTTTTTGGAGGCAATTGTACATGTCCTTCAATCTGACCGATGATCGAAAGAACATGTACATTCGTATCTGGCGATTGCGGAATATTGGACTGACCTAATTGCTGAATCTTTTGCACAAGAGCTGATGCATTCTGCTCTGAATTCTCGTTTTGATTATCTTGATTCGGTTCGTTATTCTCCATGCAAGAAACACTCCTTTTCTTTCTTCATCTTCCTGTAGGCTGTAGTATGGCCGAAAAGAGTGTTTTGCATGCAGAAAGAAATAGACCTTTCCCGTTAGTCAGTGATCAACCGGCGCAACGCTTTGTCCTCTTCATCTGTCAGTGGGACAAGCGGCAAGCGAACGCCGCCGACGTCAACGCCTTTCATCTGCAGCGCACGTTTAACCGGTGTCGGCGATGGTGCAGCGAATAAGCCGTTCATAACCGGCAGAAGTTGTTGGTGTAAAGTAGCAGCTCGTTGGACATCTCCATTTACATAAGCGTGAATCATTGCTGCCATATCTTTACCAACAATGTGTGATGCGACCGATACAACACCGTTCGCCCCGATGGCCAGCATCGGAAGCGTCATCCCATCATCTCCAGCATAAACCGAAAAATGATCCGGCGTCTTGGCAATAATCTCTGTCACTTGATCAAGATCACCGCTTGCTTCTTTAATCGACACAATATTTTTAATGCGGCTTAATTCAATGATGGTATCGACGTGCATATTGATAACGGACCGGCCCGGAATATTATAGAGCATAATAGGAAGATTAGTTTCCTCTGCAATCGCTGCAAAATGGTGATAAAGGCCGCGTTGATTTGGCTTGTTGTAGTATGGCACAACAAGCATAACGCCGTCGACCCCAGAGGCCTCGGCTGCTTTTGTCAACTCAATCGATGACGCTGTGTGATTGCTCCCGGTTCCTGCGATGACGGGAATACGTTTATTGACAACTTCTGTCACATGTTTAAACAAATTGATTTTTTCTTCGGTTGCTAAGGCAGGGGACTCACCAGTCGTTCCAGCAACCACCAGTCCCTCTGTACCATGATCGATTAAGTGTTCGATTAACTCGGTTGTCCGATCAAAATCAATTTGGCCATTTCTATCAAAAGGGGTAACCATCGCCGTAAGCAATCGTCCAAAATCCATGTTTATCACCTTCCTTGTTCATTTGCTATAGATAATGTCTTATGCTGTGGGCTTTTATTCAGTTCAAATGCATCGTGCAAAGCGTTTACTGCTGTTTTTAACTGATCTTCATGAATGAGTACCCAAATAGTTGTATGGCTGTCTGCTGATTGCAATATACGAACGCCAGCATTAGTAAGAGCTTGAATAATTTTAGCAGCAACACCGGGGACGCCGGTCATACCTGCACCAACGGCGGATACTTTAGCGCATTGTTTCGTAACAGCGGGCCGAAATCCTAACGTTTTAAGAATGTTGACAGCTTTTTCAACCAATGTCTCAGGGACAGTGTAAATAACTCCTGACGTTGAAATGTTAATAAAATCAACGGAAATGCCCGCCTCTGCCATCGCTTTAAACACTTCGGATTGCACGTGGTACGCTTCCTCTTCCTTTGTTTGTACTTTGATTTGCGCAATCGATGACATATGAGCGATCCCGGTGATTAATCTATCGGGAATGTCTTGGCCGAATTCTTGTATACGCGAATCCGTTACAAGTGTACCCTCTTCTTCGGAATACGTAGATCTAACGCGCATCGGGATATGAGCGTGCATAGCAATTTCTACAGCTCTAGGATGAATGACTTTTGCTCCTTGATACGCTAAATTGCATATTTCTGTATAAGTGACAACATCCAAAGCGCGCGCTGATGAAACGACGCGTGGATCAGCCGTCATTACACCATTGACATCGGTAAAAATTTCCACACATTCAGCCTTAAGTGCAACACCGAGGGCTGCGGCTGTTGTGTCACTTCCGCCTCGACCGATCGTCGTTACATCGCCAGTTTCCGTCTGTCCCTGGAAACCGGCGACAACGACAACATCTTTTGTTTTAAATGCTTCAAGAACGCGCCCGGGATTGACTTCTTTAATTTTAGCTTGAGTAAAATCATCGTTTGTTACTAAACCCGCTTGTGGTCCGGTCATTGCCATCGCTGTGATATGTTGTTTTTGCAGTTCATTGGACAGCACGACGGACGCAATCGTTTCACCGCAAGACATGAGCAAATCAAGCTCACGTCTTGAGTTAAAGTTTGCCGGAAAATCAACAAGATCCAATAAAGTGTCAGTCGCGTAGGGGTCCGGTTTTCGGCCTAGCGCAGAGACGACAACGACGACTTTATATCCTTTCATAAGTGCATCTTTGATATGTTTAATGACATGCTCTCTATTTTCTGGAGTTTGGACGGATGTTCCACCGAATTTTTGCACTAATATTTGCATCATCACACCTCGAATTAAAACCAATGATTTCGAATCATAGACTCGGCAATTTGCACCGTATTCAATGCGGCACCTTTGATTAAATTATCTGCAACAACCCACATATGGAACCCGTTTTCTTTATCAAGATCCTGTCGCACGCGACCGATAAAAACGTCTTCCTTATCGGTTGCGCTTAATGGCGTTGGATATGTTTGGGTTTTTGGATTATCTTGTAACACGACACCTTCAGCATGTTGGAGCGCATCCCAAATATCTTCTTTCGTCAATCCGGCTTTGTCAACTTCGAAATAAACACTTTCCGCATGGGATGTGAAAAACGGCAGTCGGACGCATGTTGCCGATACGGATAAATCAGATGCATGCATAATTTTTTTCGTTTCATAGACCATTTTCATTTCTTCCAACGTATAGCCATTTTCCTGAAATACATCGATTTGCGGCAAGGCATTGAAGGCAATCGGATAATGTTTTTGATCACTTTTAACAGGCAATACATCCGCTGTCATACCTTCATCATGCAAATATTGTTCCGTCTGCTGTTGTAATTCCTCAGCTGCTTCTATCCCAGCACCTGATACCGCTTGGTACGTTGAAACAATAATGCGAGAAAGACCGAAGTTTTTTTGTATAGGCTTGAGGGCCGTTACCATTTGAATCGTAGAGCAATTAGGATTAGCAATAATGCCTTGATGGTTTTTGATATCCGCCTCATTCACTTCTGGCACGACAAGCGGGACATCTTCATTCAACCTGTAGGCACTTGTATTGTCCACGACAACAGCCCCGCGTTTTATCGCTTCTGGTACGAGCTGTTTGGAAACCGATCCTCCAGCTGAAAAGAAAGCAATGTCCACACCTGTAAAACGGTCCGGTGCTGCTTTTTCGATTGTTATATCTTCACCGCGAAAAACAACTGTTTTTCCGGCTGAGTTTTCTGAAGCTAATAGTTTAATATCATTTATAGGAAACTGTCGTTCTTCAAGAATATGCATGATTTTTTGGCCAACGGCTCCAGTTGAGCCGACAATTGCTACGTTATAAGCTGTTTTTGTAGTCATTTATGTGTACTCCCTTCGCATACGATGATCCGTCTTTATTTATCTTACCATATTTATGACTCATGCGGAATGATAACAGGTTGAAGTTGTTGGTTTTGCAGCGCATGTTCAATTGTTTTCGGAATCAATGTCATATTTGCAACGAGCGAATTGGGCTTTTTATATGGGTTATCTTGGCCAAAAGGAATGAAATAAATCAGCTTACTCGCCATGAGTCGCATTAAATTTACACCGTTCAAACCAAGTGCGTCGTTGGTAGAAATGCCAAGAACAACAGGGTTTTGATTTCGCATTGTCGCTTTGGCGGCCATTAATACTGGTGAATCGGTGATAGCGTTTGCCAATCGACTCAATGAATTGCCTGTAAGCGGAGCAATGACCATGCAATCCAATGGATACTCTGGACCAAGGGGTTCTGCCTCAGGCATCGTTGCAATAACACGCTTGCCCGTAATCGCTTCTATTTTATGAATGTGATCGCTTGCTTTACCAAATTTTGTATCCGTATTCTGCACGGTATAAGTGACAATTGGTATAACTTCGGCTTTCAATTCCACCAATTTTTCCAGCTGTGGAAATACATCAGCATACGTGCAATGTGATCCTGTTACGCCAAAACCGATACGTTTGCCTTCGAGTGTCATACCGTTCGCTCCTTTCGTTCATTTAAAATTTGTTTAATCACGTCCGCTAAAATTTTTCCGGCTGTCTTCGGTGCGACTATTCCCGGAAGACTCTTTGCTAAAATGGCTTTGATCCCGCGTTGTTTGGCATATGCAAAATCCGTTCCACCAGGTTTGGAAGCAAGATCAAAAATAAGCGCATGTGGCGGAAGATGTTGGATCGATTCTTTCGTAATAACTTTAGCGGGAATCGTATTAATCAATACATCACATGCGCTTGTGTAGTGATGAAGATCATGCAGAGGAACCGCAGTCAAACCCATCTCGTTGATTCGAGCTAAGTCTTTGATATGCCTGGCACTCACTGATACTTTGGCACCCAACGCCGAAAACTTATTGGCTACCGTATGTCCGACACGGCCAAAACCAGTAACTAAAACGTGAGAACCGTGAATCGTAAAATCAGTTTGTTCAATGGCCATCATAATAGCCCCTTCGGCTGTCGGTATGGAGTTATATATGGCGACATCATCCCGGTGCAACAGCGGAATCAATGACACATTGGCTTCATTTGCTGCACGAACAAGATAATCGTTGGCAATGCCGGTAAAAATAAGTGTCGATGAATTCAACTGTTTAAACCATTCTTTCGTTAAACGAATGGTTTTTTCTGAGAACACGACCTCTACCAATCCATCCGTATCAGTCCCGGTAATTGGTAAAATGACAGCATTCAACTTTTCTGGTTGCAAATCCTTTAAATCAACTTGTTCCAAACCGGTATAACCTTGTTCCAATTGATCAAAACCAACAAGATAAATCTTCGTATCGGTTAACGATTGTAGTTGTCGAATTAATTCCAAATACCGTCCATCCCCACCAATGACAGCTATTGATCGTTCCATAATCGTCATGCACCCTCCAGACGTCTAGCTTTCTGATTGCTTCGTAATAGCCTATGTATAAATTGAGCGTTGGTGCATGATGATCGATTAAAACATTAACATTTTAATAAAAGTATGCAAAAACCGGTATCGCACAAAGCACGATACCGGTGAATCAAGCCGTCTTCACGATTCGTCAATCATTATCATATCTTCGCCGATCTTTTTGATTGAACGCCAAGGAATTTTTGTTTCTGCGCCTTCTTTTTTAAGCCCAAACCATTTATAGTTAGCAATAATAAATGATTCGATTTGCCCGGTTTTTTCGTTGATTTCTAGATCTGTCTGTCCCATAATGCCCAATCTAGATCCATGCTTAATATTGACCATCTCTTTACCGCTCATTTCTTTATAACGCAAAACGATTCTCCCCCTATCCCATATCGTATTAATACGTATATGCCGAGGGGGAAGAATCTATGTTAAATCAGCTTCCGGTGCAATTAACGCAGTGGCGGCCGGACGTTCAAAAACGGTTTGAATAACATGTTGTACTGAATCGTGGCTCACCGCATCGATTTCCTTGATCATCTCATCGAGTGAACGGTGCCGCTTTAGAAGCAGTTCATTTTTGCCATTGCGGCTCATCCGGCTGCTCGTACTCTCCAGGCTGAGCATTAAATTGCCTTTTAATTGTTCTTTACTATTTTCAAGTTCTTTATCTGACAAACCATCTTCTAAAAGCGAGTCGATAGTTGCTCGAATTTTGTCTTTTAATAACGGCAATTGTTCTTTCCCTGTCCCTGCATAAATAGTTAATAATCCGTTATCGAGAAATGATGCATGATAGGAAAAAACAGCGTAAGCGAGTCCTTCTTTCTCCCGAATATCCTGGAATAACTTTGAGCTCATGCTGCCGCCAAGAACGTTGTTCATGACGAGCAGACTAAACATATTTTCATCATCGATGGCTAACCCATCGAACCCAAGGCATAAATGAGCCTGCTCGGTTTCTTTATGGCGCTCAATCGTCTCGGCTAAATATACTGGCTTAGTGATTTTCACTGATTCAGCGTTTGATTGATAACTGCCAAAATAATCTTCGACAACCTTTATAAACGCATCATCCACATTGCCGGCAATCGAGATAACAACGTTCTCTGGCGTGTAATGCTCATCCATATATTGACGCAAGTTAACCGGATTAAACGATTTTAATCGGTCTTCAGTTCCCAGAATCGGATATCCTAATGGATGATGACCGTATGCGGCACGTGCTAGTAAATCATGGACGATGTCATCCGGTGTATCCTCATACATTTTAATTTCTTCCAGGACGACTTTCTTCTCCCGTTCCATTTCCTCTTCATCAAAAATTGAATGAAAGAACATATCGGCAAGGATATCGAGAGCGTATTCTTTATGCGTGTCGATTACTTTTGCATAAAAGCATGTATACTCTTTTGAAGTAAATGCATTGACCTGCCCGCCGATGGCATCAAAGGCTTCGGCGATATCCTTTGCTGTTCGTGTTTTCGTTCCCTTAAACAACATATGCTCTAGAAAGTGCGACATCCCATTTGTTTCCTCTGTTTCATGACGCGAGCCTGTCAATACCCAAATGCCAATCGTCACCGAACGTACAGACGGAATCGACTCCGTGACAATTCGCAAACCATTTTTACATATATGTTTTTCAACCATATTTATCCTCCTGTACCTGTATCTTTCTGTTAGAAAAAATATGTATTATCGTTTTTCACTCAGAAGATTTTCAATGGATCCTGTCCGAAACCCTTGTTGTTGAATACGATCGATCAATTCATCTAGTCCTCGGGTAACGGATGCAGTCGGATGCATTAAAATGGTAGCACCCGGGTGGATATGGTTCATAACCCGATCTATCATAACAGAAACAGATGGATTCTTCCAATCAATCGTATCAACGGTCCACATAATCGTTTCCATATCCAAGTCATCTGCTATCTTCACGACCTCATTGTTGTAACTACCGCTTGGTGGTGCAAACCATTTAGGCTCTTCATCTATAATGGATTTTATAATCGCATTGGTATGCTCGATTTGTTCGGTTATCTCTTGACTAGATAGACGCGCCATATCCGGATGGTCATAAGCGTGGTTTCCAATTATATGATCCTCATCGGCGATCATTTTAACATATTCGGCGTTCTCTTTTGCCCATTTCCCCTCAATAAAAAACGTTGCTTTTACTTGCTTTTCTTTTAAAACTTCTAAAATGTGAGGAATATATTCCGTTCCCCACGACACATTGATCAAAAATGTAACCATTTCTTTTTCTGGGTGACCTCTGTAAATGGGTGATGCCGGAAGATCTTCCAAACTTATTTCGGGTGGAATTTGCCGGTAAACAAGAAGCGACTCATCAAACTTTCCTTTTTTTTGCATTTGATCATAAGATTTATCAATATCGACCTTAATTCCATTTCGTCCGGGTATTTTTTTCCACACCTTATCAATTATGGCGTTTTGCGGTGATTCAGCATAGTCGGCACTTTTTTGTAAGATTTCATTATATAAACGGTCTTCCGTTTTCGATACTTCCTCCACATAATGAAACAATGTCTGCTCATCGTTTAAAATCGGATCATGATGATATCTGAAAGTTATCATGACGAGGATAATAAAAACACAGATATGGGTGAGTTTCTGATACCGGTACATGTCCATCCCCCCTTAAAAAAACTATATGAAAGCGGGGGATGAGTTATGAGGCAAGTGGGCATTACCATCATATTAGGAGGCAAATAAAAAGAAACTGGGTTTCCAGCTTCTTGTTTGTCGGTTATGATTTTGTTTTAACATTTTTTTTCTTCTGCTCTTTGAGGACGGCTTTGCGGGAAAGGTTGATACGACCATGAGAGTCGATTTCCTTTACTTTGACTAAGATCTCATCGCCTATTGAAACAACATCTTCGACTCGATTTGTACGACCTTCAGCTAATTCTGATATATGGACGAGTCCATCCTTTCCTTTAAATAACTCGACAAAAGCACCGAATTTCTCAATCCGTTTCACTTTGCCAAGATAAATTTGCCCGACCTCAACTTCGCGGATAATATCCTCAATGATTCGTTTTGCTTTTTCATTCATCGCTGTGTCGGCTGATGCTATGAATATACTTCCATCTTGTTCAATATCGATTTTTACACCCGTCTCATCAATAATCTGATTAATTTGTTTACCATTAGGACCGATAACATCTCGAATTTTGTCCGGGTTGATTGTCATGGTTAAAATTTTCGGAGCATATGGCGATAATTCTTTTCGCGGCTCTTGAATCGTATCGAGCATGGATTGAAGAATTTGCATACGTCCTTTTTTTGCTTGCTGCAACGCTTCCTTTAAAATTTCCTTAGCAAGGCCGGCAATTTTAATATCCATTTGCAAGGCGGTAATCCCGTTTTGTGTACCAGCCACTTTAAAATCCATGTCGCCAAGAGCGTCTTCCATACCTTGGATATCTGTCAAAATGGAATAATCGTCACCCGATTTAACAAGTCCCATCGCGATTCCAGCGACCGGTGCTTTAATCGGTATACCGGCATCCATCATTGCTAATGTGCTGGCACAAATGCTTGCTTGCGATGTCGACCCATTGGACTCGAGCACTTCCGAAACAAGCCGAATCGTATAAGGAAATTCTTTTTCAGATGGTACAACTTTTTCAAGTGCACGTTCTCCCAATGCTCCGTGACCAATTTCCCGACGACCTGGTCCCCGAATGGGTCCCGTTTCCCCAACGCTAAATTGTGGAAAGTTATAATGATGCATAAATCGTTTAGATTCTTCTAATTCCAGCCCATCCAAAATTTGCACATCGCCCAATGCACCAAGTGTACAAACGCTTAATGCCTGAGTTTGTCCACGTGTAAATAACCCGGAACCGTGCGCTCTCGGCAGTAAGCCAACACGTGATGATAGCGGTCGGATTTCATCTAATTTGCGACCATCAGGGCGAATTTTTTCCTTTGTAATCAAACGACGGACTTCGTCTTTAACCATTTGTTCAATGATAGACTCTGCTTGATGATGCTTTTCTTCATCTTCTTCATAATGAGCTAAAACATCATCTTTAATTTGTTCAATCGCTTCATCTCTTGCTTGCTTTTCCTTGACTTGGATCGCCTCAATGATTTGATCTTTCGCTGTTGTTTCTATTTCATTAACCAGCTCCGCATCTGGTTCATTTAAAACCACATCATGTTTCGGAACACCGACGGCTTCGACAATCTGTTCTTGAAAAGCGACGAGCCGTTGGATTTCCTTATGACCAAACATGATAGCATCAAGCATAACCTCTTCCGATACTTCGTCTGCTCCGGCTTCAACCATGTTCACAGCATCTTTTGTCCCAGCTACTGTTAAATCAATATCACTGTCTTCTTCTTGTTCGACAGTCGGATTAATGACAAATTCACCGTTGATACGTCCAACATGAACACCAGCAATCGGCTCGGCAAACGGAATATCGGAAATGGCCAAGGCAATAGACGATCCGATCATGGCGGCGATTTCAGCGGAGCAATCTTGGTCAACGCTCATGACAGTGCTGATAACTTGTACTTCGTTTCGGTATCCCTCGGGAAATAGCGGACGAATAGGCCGGTCGATCAAACGAGATGATAAGATCGCTTGTTCACTCGGGCGGCCTTCGCGTTTGATAAATCCGCCGGGAATCTTGCCCACCGCATAAAGACGTTCTTCATAATTGACTGTAAGCGGAAAGAACGGTAAATCCTTCGGTTCTTTAGATGCTGTTGCAGTCACCAGCACAGAAGTATCTCCATAGTGAACCATGCATGCACCATTTGCTTGTTTAGCAAGTTCACCTACTTCCACAGAGAATGTTCTTCCGGCTATTTCTGTGGAGAACACTTTTTTATTTTCTGCCATGTCTAGTGCTCCTTTCAAACAACATTATAGCCCTATTTTATAGTTTATAACCAAAAATGTAAATTTTATATCATTGAACGGTATGTCTGCCACCCACCATTTACTAAAAAAAGCAGGATTTCTCCTGCTTTTCTTTAGCGGCGCAGACCAAGTTTTTTAATCAGATCGCGATAGCGTGTCACATCTTTTTTCCGCAAATAGTTGAGTAAATGGCGGCGTCTGCCGACCATCTTGAAAAGCCCACGACGTGAATGGTGGTCTTTTTTATGAACGCGTAAATGCTCGTTCAACCTATTGATCTCTTCAGTCAAAACGGCAACTTGTACTTCCGGTGATCCGGTATCATTATCATGAATTTTATACGCATCGATAATTTCTTTTTTACGCTCTTGACTAATAGCCATTTAGCGAACCTCCTATTATTATGATAAACCCCAATCCCCTAGCAAACGTCGGAGCATCGATTTGCCAAGCGATGGTTTCACGCTTACAAGCGTACATCTTTTTTAGTAAAAATGCAAGCGAAAAAACATATCATCGTAAAGATTACATTTGCTCACTATGATGGGCAAAATAATGGCGAACTTTTTTTTCATCGTTAGCCATTTCTTGAATCAATGCTTGCACATCACTGAACTTTTGTTCTTCGCGAATAAATGCGTGCCATTCCAAACGTAGTTTTTCACCGTATAGATTATCGGAAAAATCTAATATGTTAACTTCCAAGACAGGTTTGTTCCGATTATTTTCGAATGTCGGGTTAAAACCGAGACTAGCCATTGCTTCATAAACTTGATGTTGGTAAACAACTTTCACCGCATAAATACCCGGCTTTGGCAATAATGCCTCAGGATCCACATCGAGATTAGCTGTTGGATATCCTAAAGTATGCCCTCGTTTATTGCCTTCAACCACTCGACCAGAAATGGTCAAGCACCTGCCGAGCAATTGATTCACTTTATGGATATCGCCGTTTTTTAACAATTGTCTAATTTTAGTTGAGCTGACCTTTTCTCCGTCGAATTCGACTTTCGGAACAGTCGTTGTAGCAAACCGCCCTTTTGAATGATCATCAATCGTACACATGTTTCCTTTACCCTTATGCCCGTAAGAAAAATCAAATCCAGCAACAAGATGCTTCACGTTCAACCCGGCAATGAAATGGTCAATGAACACTTGAGGTGGTAATAAGGACAACTCTTTATTAAATCGAATGATGTATAATTTGTCGATGCCCATTTTCTGTAAAATGTTTTGTTTTTCCGCTGGCGGTGTGATGTATTTGACTTCACGGACATCATCCCTAAGGACAACAGAGGGGTGAGGATAGAAGGTTATCACTGCACTTGTTAAATCATTTGCTTGTGCGTAATCGACAGCCGTTTTAATCACCTTTTGGTGCCCTTTATGGATACCGTCAAAAAATCCGATGGCAGCGACTGTTTCGGGAAGATCTTCAGAGTCATACGAGTGCGGATAAATTAATTCAATCGTTTGCAATGCCCGTCACCTGCCTTTTTGGTCGATTATACTTCCTAACAGTCATGTTCTGTATTTAAAACGCGGACAGGCTTAATTTGCTCAGGATTTTTTGGATGCATTTGGTAGATAGCCAAAAGCTTTTGACCATACATCATTAAGAATGGGTCTGTTTGCGGTTTTTCGTCCGGCATTGATAGTTTCTGCCCGAAGCGTATTCTTGCCTTTGTCGCTTTATCGACATAAACAGTATCTAAATGATCCAAACCGCTGTTGAGTGGTAACAACAACTCATTCAACCGGTCGTTTCGCGCAGCATCATCGATATCGGCAAATGTCACCGTATCCGCTTTTGTAAAAGAGCCTGTTCCCGTACGGATGAGTTTTGACATATGGGCGGGATAACCAAGCGTTTTCCCGATGTCAACACAAAGCGTTCGGATATAGGTTCCCTTGGAACAAACGACTTTAAAACTGAAACGATGTTGTTCGTCATCCTGATGCAAGTACTCGATAGAAAAAATTCTCACACGCCGCCTAGGACGATCAACTGATTCGCCTGCCCTAGCATATTCATACAGCTTTTTACCCTTGACCTTAACCGCAGAATACATCGGTGGTATTTGTACAATATTACCTTCAAACGATTTGATCGCTTTTTCGATCGCGCGTTGAGAGGGAAGATGATCGATCTGTTTGCGTTCGACCATCCGGCCGTGTGCATCTTGCGTATCGGTTGAAAGACCAAGAGTCACTTCTGCAATATATGTTTTCTTTGTATCTGTTAAAAACGGAACGATTTTCGTTGCTTTCCCGATGCATAAAGGAAGAACTCCCTCAACCTCCGGATCGAGTGTGCCTGTATGCCCGACTTTTTTATTGCGAAAATAGTCGCGAACAATTTTGACACAATCGTGAGATGTTTTCCCTTTTGGTTTCCACAAAGGCAAAATCCCGTGCATAAAACCAACCCCGTTAAATGTTCATTGATGCTCTTAATCATTGCCTTCATTGAGCTTACGTAAAATCATTTCGATACGCTGTCCATGTTCTTGAGCTTCATCAAATTCAAAGATGAGTTCCGGTATTTTTCTCAATCGGATACGTTGGCCGATTTCTGAACGGATAAATCCCTTTGCTTTCGCCAAGCCGATGAGCGTTTCTTGTTTTTCCTTTTCATCGCCGAGCACGGTAACAAACACTTTTGCCTGTTGTAAATCACCCGTTACCTCTACGTCTGTCACCGTAACAAACCCGATGCGTGGATCCTTAATCTTTTGGTTCAAAATATCGCCCAATTCTTTTTTCATTTGTTCGGATATTCGATTCGTACGAATATCGCGCATGACTACCACCTCATCCAAAAAAATTAATGATCGGTTACTGTCTTCATTTTACAACCGTTCTACATCTGTTGTCGTACATTCCAGCTCTGTAAATGAATCAATGACTTTTAAAATGTCCTGAATCGTCCGCTCGGCGTGGTTATATTCATTGGCGATCGTTACAAACCCCAGCGTTGTCCAATTCCAAAGATCATGATATGCCAACTCAGCAACAGCGACATTAAAATCCTTTTGAATCTTCGCTAATAAACGCTTGATGACAGAACGTTTTTGTTTAAGGGAGTGGCAGTTGTATAAAAACAACTCCACTTCCAAAGATACTATCATTAGCGCTCAACTTCCTCCATAACAAAGGCTTCTAAAATATCGCCCTCTTTGATGTCGTTATAGTTTTTAATGGTGATGCCGCACTCATAGTTTTGAGAAACTTCCCGGACATCATCTTTATAACGCTTCAGTGTGGCGATTTCACCCTCATATTGAACAACACCATCGCGAATCAGTCGCACCCCTGAGTTACGTGTGATTTTCCCTTCGGTGACATAACTTCCTGCAATCGTTCCGATCCGTGATACTTTAAATATTTCGCGCACTTCCGCCTGACCAATGACTTTTTCCTCATATTCGGGATCGAGCATACCTTTCATAGCCGACTCGATCTCTTCAATGGCTTTATAAATGACGCGATGCAAGCGAATATCTACTTTTTCGGATTTAGCCGCTTTTTTCGCATTTGCATCCGGGCGCACATTGAACCCAATGACGAGTGCATTTGAAGCCGATGCTAATATAATATCTGATTCTTTGATCGCACCTACACCTGTATGGATAATTTTAATATTTACACCTTCAACATCGATTTCTTGTAAAGAAGACGCCAGTGCCTCAGCAGATCCTTGAACATCGGCTTTAATAATCACATTGATTTCTTTCATATCGCCTTGTTTGATTTGCTCAAATAGATCGTCCACACTAACTTTCGCTTGTTCATTACGATTTTTCTGGATTTGCTTTTGCTGACGTGCTTCACCGATTTGTCGAGCTTTCTTTTCATCGGAAAATACAAGGAATTGATCGCCTGCTTGCGGCACATCGTTCAACCCTGTAACTTCCACAGGTGTTGACGGTCCGGCTTCTTTGACTCTTGATCCACGATCATTCACCATGGCACGAACGCGTCCAAATGTATTCCCTACAACAAGTGGATCACCGACATGCAACGTCCCGTTTTGAATTAATAATGTAGCAACAGGACCCCGCCCTTTATCAAGCTGTGCTTCGATAACTGTTCCGAAGGCATTTTTATCTGGATTTGCTTTTAATTCTTCGACTTCAGCAACAAGTAAAATCATCTCTAATAAATCATCAATGCCCTCTTGTTTGATAGCCGATAAATTAACAAAAATCGTATCGCCACCCCAGTCTTCTGGAATCAGTTCATATTCGGTCAGCTCTTGCATCACACGCTCCGGACTGGCGGTTGGTTTATCCATTTTATTGACAGCAACGATCAGTGGAACTTCGGCAGCTTTAGCATGGTTGATCGCTTCAACTGTCTGCGGCATGACACCGTCGTCGGCAGCTACAACCAATACGGCAATATCCGTGACTTGTGCTCCGCGCGAGCGCATGCTTGTAAACGCAGCGTGACCTGGTGTATCAAGAAATGTGATTTTCTTTCCCTGCAGTTCGACTTGATAGGCACCAATATGCTGTGTAATACCACCTGCTTCAGCATCGGTCACTTTTGTGTGACGGATCGAATCTAGAAGTGTAGTTTTCCCGTGATCCACATGTCCCATTATCGTGACGACTGCAGGACGTTCGATGAGATCTTCTTCTTTGTCTTCTTCAATATATTTATTAAAATCCGTATCTTCTAAAATGATTTCCTTTTCTACTTCTACACCGTATTCATCGCAAATTAATTCGACAGCATCGTCGTCAAGGTCTTGATTTTTTGTCGCCATAACACCTAAAAACATGAGCTTTTTAATAATTTCTGATGTGTCTTTATTCAGTTTCTCTGCCAGATCAGCTACCGTCAATGTGTCGCTGTACGTAATTTTTTCAGGCGTTTTATTTTTTGTTTCAGACGGCTTATGAGATGCCGTCGATTGCTTATGATTTCCTTTCTTCTGCCAGTGTTTTTTATTTGGTTGCTTTTTCTTTGTTTGCCCTTTCGGTTTATGTTTCATTTTTTCATTGCGGCGCTGTTTTGGGTTGGTTTCTTTTGCTTTTGGATTACGATTTGTTTTCTGTTTTGAAGCTTTCTTTGGTTTCGATGATTTGGAATCTTTCTTGTCGGTCGGTTGATGCAAATTCAATTTCTTATCTAATTTGGCGATTGTATCGCTTGTGATGGTTGACATATGGTTGGATATATTTATATTCATTTCTTTTAAGTGATTGATGACTTCCTTACTTTTTAGGTTATTTTTTTTGGCATATTCGTATACACGCATTTTACGCATACATTCACCCCCGAATTGATTTATCAAAAGACGACTTGATTTTTTTAGCAAAACCGTTATCCAAAATGGCAATGGCTACTCGATCCGTTTGCCCGATTGCATGTGATAATGTTTGTCTATCGTCTACTACGATATATGGAATGTTATAGCTTTTACATTTATCCGAGATTTTTTTCTTCGTTTGCCAACCCGTATCGTTTGCTAATAATACCAGTTTGGCACGCCGATGTCGTATATCGCGTATGATTCTCTCTTCACCTATCGAGCATTTTCCAGCCCTGTTTGCCAAACCGAGTAAGTTTAAATATTTATGCTTCATCTTCATAACCTTCAACGATTTGTTCCAATTGTTCATAAATTGTTTCATCGATTTCTGCATTTAGATGTTGTTTTAAAACACCCGTTTTCTTAGCTGTTTTAATCACTTCTTTATCCCGGGTTAAATAAGCGCCACGACCATTTTTCTTGCCTGTTTCATCAACAAAGACAACACCTTCTTTATTTCGAACAACGCGAATCATCTCTCGCTTCGGCTTCATTTCATTGGTCACGACGCATTTACGCATCGGTATTTTACGTTTTTTAGCCACTTTTTGTTACCTCCTTATTCAAACAAAGTATCTTCATTGTTAGAATAAGTACCTTCAGCATCGTCATCAATCTCGCTAGCGATTTGCCATTCATCATCTAACAGCCCTTCTTCTTTGGCTTCTGTCTCACTTTTAATATCGATTTTCCAACCTGTCAGTCGGGCTGCTAGTCGGGCGTTTTGGCCTCGTTTACCGATGGCAAGTGACAATTGGTAGTCCGGGACAATGACTGTTGTCGCTTTTTCTTCCTCATGAACGAGCACATCGATCACTTTGGACGGACTAAGCGCATTAGATACATAAACAACCGGATCGGCAGACCATTCAACAATATCTATTTTTTCTCCTTTTAATTCATCGACAACCGCTTGGACCCGCTGTCCTTTTTGTCCGACACACGAACCAACTGCATCAATTTCCGGATCTTCCGCATAGACAGAGATTTTTGAGCGATCACCCGCTTCCCTTGCGACCGATTTAACCTCGACAATCCCATCGTAGATTTCCGGAACCTCCATTTCGAACAAACGTTTCAACAACCCTGGATGCGAACGGGAAATAAAAATCTGCGGCCCTTTACTTGTGTTTTCAACTTTAGTCACATAAACTTTCAAACGGTCGTGAATATGATATTCCTCAGTTGGCATTTGTTCCGATTCAGATAGTTTCGCCTCGATTTTACCTAAGTTGACATATACGAACCGATTATCTTTTCGCTGAACAATCCCTGTCATGACATCGTCTTCACGATCAATAAATTCGTTGTATATTACGCTTCGTTCAGCTTCACGAACACGCTGTGTGACGACTTGTTTGGCCGTTTGAGCTGCAATCCGACCGAAATCTTTTGGTGTCACTTCGATTTCAACGACATCTTCCAGTTCGTATTTTGGATCCATTTCCCTCGCTTCATCTAGTGAGATTTCCTGTTGAGGATCTTCTACTTCGTGAACGACTGTTTTGCGAGCAAACACTCGCAGCGTTTCTGCATCTTCATTCAGATCAACGCGAACATTTGATGCCGACTTAAAATTCTTCTTATACGCTGAAATTAACGCTGCTTCTAAAGCCTTTAGCAATATTTCCTTGTCGATACCTTTTTCTTTTTCCAAATAATCAATCGCCTCAAACAGCTGAGCATTCACTTTTCTTTCCCCCTTTATAGCGTTACGGCAAGCCTTGCTTTAGCAATTTTTTCAAATGGGATACGGACTTGTTTTGTTCGGGTTTTTTCCTTATACTCAATCATGGCCTCATCATTGTCAAAAGCTTTTAAAATACCTTCATATTCTTTATTGCCGTCAATCGGTTCGTAAAGTTTAACAAAAACATTTTTGTTAATGTGTGTTAAAAAATCATCCTTTGTTTTTAACGGACGTTCGACACCTGGGGAAGACACCTCTAAATAATAAGTGCCTTTAATCGGGTCGTGTTCATCAAGCTTTTTGCTTAATTGTTCCGATACAAGACCGCATTCGGAAATGTCTATTCCGCCTTCTTTATCGATGAATATACGGAGAAACCAATTTTTCCCTTCTTTCACATACTCGATATCAACCAATTCTAAATCTTTTTCTTCTAAAATGGGCTGGATCAGTTCTTCTGTTATTTTGACGACCGAACTCAAACGACACCCTCCTTTTCCGTTATACCTTATTATGAGCAACTCCAACCATTTTCATTTGAAGACATCTCTTGTTCAATATAAAACCCCTGCCAAAGCATGTGGCAAGGGGGCAATGTTCTCAGATGGCTGGCATTAAGAATAAAGAGTGGGGGGTTCCCACTCTTTTAGCCGCTCGTATCAGTCTTACCATGGAAAATATATCATAAGTCATACCCTGATGCAAGTCATACACGAAATTATCTATGGTTAAAACAGTGATAGTTGATTTTTTTCTGCCATATTTTCTAAGCATCCATGGTTATCCATATATTCCAATACTGTTTTGGAAATTCGACTTCGCTCCCGAAGATCCTCTTTGGAAAGAAATTCGCCGTCTTCTCTTGCTTTAACAATATTGATAGCAGCATTTGTACCCAATCCATCGATCGCATTGAACGGTGGGATTAACGTGTTTCCATCAACAACAAACTCGGTCGCTTTCGATCGGTACAAATCCACTCTTTGGAAGGAGAAACCACGTTCGCACATTTCCAGTGCTATCTCCAAAACGGTTAATAAACTTTTTTCCTTCGGCGAAGCATCGTTTCCCTTCTTAGTGATTGTTTCAATCCGCTGTCTAATAGCCTTTGAACCTTTAATCATCGTATCGATTTCAAAATCTGCAGCGCGCACCGAAAAGTAAGCCGCATAAAAGTAGATCGGATAATGCACTTTGAAATAAGCGATTCGCACAGCCATCAAAACATAAGCTGCCGCATGTGCTTTAGGAAACATGTACTTAATTTTTTTACACGACTCAATGTACCAATCGGGTACACCATGGTTTTTCATCTCCGAAATCCATTCATCCTTAAGCCCTTTTCCTTTTCGGACCGATTCCATAATCGTAAATGCAAGCGAAGCTTCGAGACCTTTGTGCATCAAATAAACCATAATATCATCACGACAGCCGATCACATCGGGAAGCTCACATATACCATTGTTGATTAATTCCTGTGCATTCCCGAGCCAAACGTCAGTTCCATGCGAGAGCCCAGAAATAATGACGAGTTCGGCGAACGTTGTCGGTTTCGTGTCCTCGAGCATTTGTCGGACGAATCGCGTTCCAAATTCTGGAACACCGAGCGTACCTGTTTGACAATTAATTTGTTCAGGGGTCACGCCGATCGGTTCAGTGCTGGAAAATATTTTCATGACCTCTGGGTCATCAACAGGTACATGTTTAGGATCGATTCCGCTGAGATCCTGTAGCATCCGAATCATAGTCGGATCATCGTGACCGAGAATATCGAGTTTTAACAAATTGTCCTCAATAGAATGGAAATCAAAATGAGTCGTTCGCCATTCACTGTTGCGATCATCGGCGGGATATTGGATCGGAGTAAAGTCATATATTTCCATATCCTCCGGGACAACGATAATTCCACCCGGATGTTGGCCAGTGGTACGTTTTGCGCCTGTACATCCTTTTACAAGACGATCGATTTCGGTATTTTTGTAGACAAGTTGTTTATCAGATGCATACCCTTTGACATAGCCGTACGCTGTTTTCTCTGCGATGGTGCCGATCGTACCTGCTCGGTAGACATTGTCTTCACCGAAAAGAACTTTTGTGTAATTATGGGCTATCGGTTGATACTCACCGGAGAAGTTCAAATCGATATCCGGTACTTTGTCGCCTTTAAAACCGAGAAATGTTTCAAATGGAATGTCTTGGCCGTCTTTTGTTAACAACTTACCGCAGCTCGGGCAATGTTTATCTGGCAAATCGAATCCACTACCGACAGAACCATCCGTGACAAATTCATTATAATGGCAAGTTAGACATACATAATGCGGGGGCAGTGGATTAACTTCCGTTATTTCTGTCAAGGTAGCGACCAACGAAGAACCGACAGAACCGCGTGAGCCGACAAGATAACCATCTTGCAGTGACTTTTTAACCAGTTTATGAGAAATCAAGTAAATGACGGCAAAACCATTGCCAATGATACTTGTCAGCTCATTTTCCAACCGGTCGATGACTATTTGTGGTAATGGATCGCCATAAATTGCTTTAGCTCGTGTATAACAAAGGTTACGAATTTCCTCATCAGCCCCCTCAATCGTCGGGGTGTATAACTTATCTTGTACAGGTGAAATAGGTTCAATTTTTTCAGCAAGGGCATTCGTGTTCTCAACGACAATCGTTCGAGCTGTTTCTTCACCCAAAAATTTAAAATGGTCGATCATTTCATTTGTTGTCCGAAAAGGTGTATCAGGTAGTGCCTGTCGGTTGAGCGGATTGCCTGACTGTGAAGCGATTAAGATTTTCCGATAGAGTTTCTCATGATCCTCGACATAATGAACGTTTCCTGTTGCGACAATCGGCTTGTTCATCCGTTTCGCCATGTCAACTAATTTCGTGATGATATCGAGAATTTGCGCCTCGTTTTGGACTAAACCTGTATCGAGTAAATGGATATAATTAGCCGGTGGTTGAACTTCGATATAATCATAGAATTCGGCAACTCTTTCGGCTTCTTCAATCGACTTTTGCATCATTGTTTCAAATACTTCTCCTTTGTCACATGCCGAGCCGACAAGAATCCCTTCGCGCATTTTCTGCAAAAGCGAGCGCGGTACTCTTGGTACACGGTAAAAATAATCGACATGAGCATGAGAAACGATTTTATAAATGTTTTTCAAGCCCTCCTTAGTTTGGGCAAGTAGTGTACAATGATGCGGTCGGGAACGCTGGTAGGCATTGCCTTCGCCTATATGATTGTTTAATTGATTATGATTATCAATCCCTTTTTCTAAAAGATCTTGGATGAATTTCCATAGCAAATAGCCAGTTGCCTCAGCATCGTATATAGCACGGTGGTGATTGACCAATTCAATATCGAGATGCTTACACAATGTATCCAACCGGTGGTTTTTGAGCTCCGGAAACAAGAATCTCGCCAATTCCAATGTATCGATCACCGGATTTTTAACATTCTCGTAACCTATCTTTTGATACCCTTGGTTTAAAAAACCAATGTCAAAACTGGCATTATGGGCGACGAGGATATCGTCTTTCGACCATTCATAAAACTGTTTTAACACATCGTCTACTTCAGGTGCATCTTTGACCATGTCGTCGGTAATACCGGTCAAATCAATGGTTGTTTGTGAAAGCGGTTGGTGTGGATTGGCAAATGATTCAAAGCGATCGACAATTTCACCGCGATGAATTTTGACACCTGCCAATTCTATAATCGTGTCATACACTGCCGACAACCCGGTTGTTTCAACGTCAAACACAACATATGTTGCATCTTCTAAATCAACGTTCGTGTCGTTATAAGCGATGGGCACTCCATCATCAACAAGATTCGCTTCGACACCATAGATCACTTTTATGTCATGTTTTTGCCCCGCTTTGTGTGCCTCAGGGAATCCTTGTACCCCAGCATGGTCAGTAATTGCAATCGCTCTATGTCCCCATTTCGCTGCTTGTTCAATCAACCTTGAAGGAGAAACGACGCTATCGAGCTGGCTCATTGTCGTATGTGCATGTAACTCCACACGTTTTTTCCCTTCAGGCGCCGTATCTTGCCGAACTTCGACTTTCACTTCATGTAAATCATTAGCCATCATGACAAGTTCATTCGTATACATATCCGTTTGGATGCTGCCTCTTGCTTTAATCCACATGCCTGTTTGCAATTGCTCAAAAGCTTCAGCATCCTCTTCGCCTTTGGAAAACATTTTAATCTGCAGGGAATCGGTGTAATCCGTTACCTTAGCGATCAATAAGCTCCTTCCTGATCGCAGCTGACGAATATGAACATCAAATACATAACCTTGAACAACAACGCGTCGCTCTTCCTCTTGGATTTGTTCCATAGGTATGGGCTCTTCTTGGATTTTGGCGCCAAGGCTAAATCGTTTATTTTGCTCGGTTTTTTTCCGATCGCGCTTTTGACGTTCTTGCAACGTTTTCATGACAAGTTGCTTATCTTCTTCTGCCTTTTGTTCTCGGAATTGTTGTATCGCACTTTCCTCCATATTCACTTCAAATGTAAGCGTATAGGGAGGTGCACCAATTTTTTTACAATATGTTTGGAAGCGATCCATCAACCGTTTTTTAAGCGTTTGGGCTTCGGCTTCGTTTCGGGAAGTTAACATAATGCTTTTATTGTATACTGAAGGGGTTTGGTTATACAACAAGTCGTGATGTGTTGCTGACAAATCATCGACAGAATCTAGAAAATTTTTCCAATGGCCGATCATTAGTTCATCATCGATATCTTGCTCATCAACCGTAAATGAAACATCAACGGTAGCAATCGACTTGAAAGTGTCCTCAAGCTGGCCGACAAACAACTGGTAAATATGAGCGGGCAAAAGCTTGTTTGTTCGGATATAAAAATGCCACGTTCGGCTTTTTTTGTAAACCGCCAGCTTTTCCAATGTACTATTTTGAAAATATTGATCGCGATATTCCTTAGGAATGTGAAGCTGTTGAAGTAACAGTGTCATTTTTTCCCTTTTTGTTATCTGCACGATGCATGCCTCCCCATCAGCTTTTACTCATCAAGGTTCTTTTGCCATTAGTAAACAACAAAGAATCGTCTTTAAAGAAAAAGCCGCTGGATATCATTCCATGTCACAACGATCATTAAAAGCATTAATAAGGCAAAACCAATAAAATGAACGATGCCTTCTTTTTCGGGATCAATTGGTTTACCGCGCACCGCTTCAATGCCGACAAATAACAAGCGACCACCATCAAGTGCCGGGAGAGGGACCAAATTAACAATCCCCAGATTGATGCTCAAAATAGCGGTCCACATGAGAAAATTCATAAGGCCTGTTTGTACAATCTGATCTGTTGCGTCATAGATACCAACGGGACCTGAGAGCATATCAATAGAATATTGACCTGTGATCAACATCATTAAGTTGGTTAAAATGAGTTTTGTCGTGTCGTATGTTTGCGTTATACCCCATTCCAAAGTTCGAAAGACCGATTTTTCATACATATGAGTGACACCGATTTGTCCGAATGTGATCCCTTGTGTTTCCTTTTTTGCAGGAACAACCGTAACCTCCTCTGTTGTATCGTTTTGACGCAGCAAGGTGACGGTCAGTTCTTTTTCAGGTGACTCTTGCACGATGTCAGTAAATGCATCCCACGTTGAAATCGGTGTTCCATCAACACTGATGACTTCATCGCCGTGTTTGAAACCAGCCTCGGCGGCAGGTGTTCCCGGCTCCACCTTATCAATAATCGCTTCTTTCATCGGAACACCTTGAATCAAACCGAGGATAAAGAAGATGACAATCGCCAAAACAAAATTCATCATAGGGCCAGCAAACAGTTGCATAGCTCGTTTTCCTGTGCTTTTGGAAGCAAATTGACGGTCGTATGGTGCGATTTGCGTTTCTTCTTCATCCATGACAAAAACAGCTTGCCGATCAACGTCAAAGGACAGTTTCACATCTTCTTCGCCAACGTCGTAGCCGTCAATACGCAACGCATGGTCGAGATCGGCATAAGCCACTTCGATGATGCGGGCATCTGGGTGTTTCGATTTATTGTTCACAATAATCTTTTTTACCTTCCCGCTTTCATGAAATTCAAGTCCAATGTGATGACCAGGTTTTAATTCCACGATTTCCGGATCATCTCCTGCAACGTGAACATAGCCGCCAATTGGAAGCAGGCGGATAGTATAAACAGTCTCATTTTTTGTGAACGAAAATATTTTCGGTCCAAATCCGATCGCAAATTCGCGTACAAGCATACCCGCGCGTTTAGCGAATATTAAATGACCGAACTCATGAATGAACACTAACAAACCAAACATGACAATAAATGCGATTACTGTCGTCAAATAAAGCACCTTCCTTTAACCGGTGTCAAATTTTTATAAAGCATTACCAGAGCTTTTATATCGTGCAGTGGACATCCTTATTATATATTTTACTGAAAAAAGCCAATTAAATGCAGCAAAGGAAACACAAAAATCAAACTATCAAAACGATCGAGTACACCCCCATGCCCAGGTAAAAGCTTGCCTGAATCTTTAACACCATAATGGCGTTTAAATGCCGATTCAACTAAATCGCCTATTTGACCAAATACGGATGTGATGAGCGCGCCGCCTAAAAGGACCAAATAGGAATGTGGAAGGGGGACAAAATGATGGTAAACAACGGCTACGACACACGCTGCGGCGATGCCACCGAAGGAGCCTTCCATTGTTTTTTTCGGACTGATCGCCGGCCATAACTTCTTTTTTCCAAAAAAACGGCCAAAAAAATA
This sequence comes from Bacillota bacterium, assembly GCA_035301265.1. GTDB lineage: Bacteria > Bacillota > Bacilli > Bacillales > Amphibacillaceae > DATGUP01. The sequence goes on along the minus strand of DATGUP010000003.1, from coordinate 194,207 downwards.
GGCGCCTGTATCTGTTGCCCAAATGACAAGAAGAACATAAAAGAAATAATTCAATCCAACCATACGTGTTTCCATCATGTAGTAAAAACCAAAGCCAACATATAAAGTAGCGAGTAAAAGAAACGCTGCATCAGTAAATGTAAACTTGTTTTTAGCCAATACCGTATATACTAAAAGGGAAAAAACGAGTACCATAATCCCTTCGTTTATTCCTAACCATGTAACAGATAACAGTTTATCCGCTGCTAAAATGACCCATAGCAAAAGCACGGACAAAATGATGGGTAACACCATTCCACGTCTGTCATTCATCTTCACTAATTCTATCAAACCGATCGTTGCCAAAAGATAAATCAATAAGACAAACGGCCAACTACCATAAAAGACAATGGGTAAAAATAATATGAGCGCCAATATCGCTGTCACAATGCGTTGTTTCATATTTTCAACACCTTTATATGCCGCCATACCGGCGTTTGCGTTGTTGATATTCATGGAGTGCACTTTGAAAGATCTCTTCATTAAAATCCGGCCATAGGACGTCTGTAAACCAAAATTCGGTATACGCGGACTGCCATAATAAAAAATTGCTTAGCCGCTGTTCTCCGCTAGTACGGATGAGTAAATCGGGATCGGTCAAACCATGTGTATATAAGTATTCGGAGAAAGTTTTTTCATCTAGTGCATCGACGGATAGTTTTGAACAATCTATATCGTGCATTATCCGTTTGATGGCATGCATAATTTCCAACCTACTTCCATAGTTTAAAGCAAAATTCAAATATAATCCATTATTATTTTTAGTTTTTTCTTTTGCATAGATAACGGCTTCTTTCGTATGTTGCGGCAGTGTATCAAACTCGCCAATCGTTTCAATTTTCACATTGTTTTCCATGAGTTCAGGCAAATACGTATGTAAAAACTCTTTCGGCAATCGCATTATAAAATCAACTTCTGATTTTGGTCTTTTCCAGTTTTCCGTCGAAAAGGCATATAACGTTAAAATTTTTACATTGCATTTGGCTGCTGCTTTAACAACTTTTCTAACCGCATCCATGCCTTCTTTATGCCCGGCTACACGCGGCAACCCTCGTTTCTGTGCCCATCGACCATTTCCGTCCATGATGATGGCCACATGGTGTGGAATATTATCTAAATCGGTTCGTTTATGTTGTCGTGCTCGTTTTTTTTTGAAAAAAGGAAGTTTCATTGACATAATTGTCCTCCGGTATACTTGGTTAGATGATCCTGAATTATTCTTCCATTAATCAATATGTGTGTCAAATGATGATATTAATGTCTCTTTTATTATAACGGTATGTAGAAAAAAACAAAACCCTCTTAAACAAGAGGGCTCTTGCTTCATATTCACCTTCAGTCATTTAAACTTCCATGATTTCATTTTCTTTATTTTTGACCAGATCATCAATTTCCGAGATATGTTTGTCCGTTTCTTTCTGAACATCTGACTGGAGACTGTGTAATTCATCCTCTGTGATATCGCCGTTTTTTTCATCTTTTTTAAATCGATCGTTTGTCTCACGGCGAATATTTCTCACTTGAATACGAGCCTCTTCGGCATATTTTCCAACAACTTTAACGAGTTCTTTGCGGCGTTCTTCTGTCAGCGGAGGGATATTGATGCGGACGACGTTTCCATCGCTGGAAGGTGATAGGCCCAAATCAGCTTTTTGAATCGCTTTTTCGATCTCACCGATAGATGATTTATCGTAAGGTGTTATAACAAGCAACCGTGCCTCAGGCGCGCTAATGGTAGCCAATTGGTTAAGCGGTGTTTGCGTCCCGTAATAATCAACATAAACATTGTCTAAAAGTGCTGGATTGGCGCGGCCTGCCCGAACGGTTGCTAAGTTTTTTGCAAATGCTTGTACAGCTTGTTTCATTTTATCGCGCATTTCTTTCATTTGTGCCTCCGACATTGTTATTTCCCCCTTATGATCGTTCCAATGGTTTGACCTTCAACGACACGTTTAATATTTCCTTTTTCTGTAATAGAAAATACAATCAGCGGTATATCATTGTCCATACATAATGATGATGCCGTTGCATCCATCACACCGAGCCCTTCATTAAGCACATCCATATAGGATAGGTTATCGTATTTTTTTGCTTCTTTGTTGATTTTCGGGTCGTCTGTATATACGCCATCGACATTATTCTTAGCCATCAGAATGACTTCAGCTTCGATTTCTGCAGCTCGCAGTGCCGCTGTTGTATCGGTTGAAAAATAGGGATTACCTGTTCCGGCAGCGAAAATAACCACCCGTTTTTTTTCCAGATGGCGGATCGCTTTTCTTCTTATGTACGGTTCAGCCACCTGTCGCATTTCGATCGATGTTTGCACACGGGTCGGGATGCCCAGCTTCTCCAAACTATCCTGTAGGGCAAGGGAATTCATGACTGTCGCTAACATCCCCATATAATCGGCAGTTGCACGATCCATCCCCATTTCACTACCGACTTTCCCGCGCCATATATTCCCACCACCGACGACAACGGCTATTTCCACTCCAAGCTCAGCCACTTCTTTGATTTGCAATGCAATGGATTGAATAATGCTTGGTTCAATGCCATGGCTCTGGGTTCCGCTCAGGGCTTCTCCACTTAATTTTAGAACGACCCTATTATATCGAGCAATTGTCATAATAACCTCCGTGGAATGTATATGTCTTTTGTATCCGTCCAAGATGTGACGTGTGTACTTAGTGTTTATGCAGACAAGCAACTATGTCTTGCCTGCATAAACGAGCAATGGTTCGTATATGTTTACTTTTTCATTTGGCTCATAACTTCTTCGGCGAAATTCTCCTCGCGCTTCTCGATTCCTTCGCCTACTTCATAGCGCATGAAAAATTTCACGCTTGCTCCTTTGTCAGCCACATATTTCTTCACTTTTTGCTCTGTATCTTTGACAAAATCTTGCTCTAGCAAGCAAATGTCTTCAAAATATTTGCCGAGACGACCGGTCACCATTTTTTCTACGATATGTTCCGGTTTACCTTCATTCAGCGCCTGATTTTTCAAAACTGTCCGCTCACGTTCGACTTCATCTTGTGGCACATCTTCACGTGCAATATACTTCGGATTAATCGCTGCCACATGCATGGCGATATCTTTGGCTAGCGCTTCATCAGTTGTATTTTCTAACAATGTTAATACACCGATACGTCCGCCCATATGAAGATATGCGCCAAAGGTATCGTCATCGGTTTTAGAAAGAAGCGTGAAACGGCGCAGAGAAATTTTTTCACCGATTTTAGCTATTGCCGAATTAATATAAGCTTCAACCGTTTCTTCAGAATTTTGAAATGGTTGCTGCAGTGCTTCTTCAACATTAGCAGGTTTGTGTTCCAAGATATGTTTAGCTAATTCAGCCACCAGTTGTTTAAACTGATCATTTTTTGTAACAAAGTCGGTTTCACAGTTGACTTCCATGATGACCGCATTATTGTTGTCAACCTCGATATGCGTGGTTCCTTCTGCAGCAACGCGATCCGCTTTTTTCGCCGCTTTAGCCATGCCTTTCTCACGCAAATGTTCAATTGCTTTATCAATATCACCGTCGGTTTCCTGGAGTGCTTTTTTGCAATCCATCATGCCGGCGCCGGTTTTCTCACGCAATTCTTTAACCATCTTAGCCGTAATAGCCATTATGCATCCTCCTATATGAAATAGAATCGTCCGTCGGTCGTTTAAGTGACTTTCTGCAAAAAAGGTGATAAAAGGCTCATCCTCTTATCACCTTAACCTTTTTTACATAAATTACTCGGTTGCTGTTTCAGCTTTTGCTTCGACGTCTTCTTCAGCCTCTTCATTTTCTTCAGTTTGTTCTTCTTGTTTAGTTTCCGACTGTTCCTCTTCTAGAGAAGGATCAGCGGTTTCCACACCTTGTTTAACTTCAAGAACGGCATCCGCCATTTTCGATGTCAACAATTTTATCGCTCGGATAGCATCGTCATTTGCCGGAATGACATAGTCAATTTCATCAGGATCGCAATTCGTATCAACCATTGCAATAATGGGAATGTTTAACTTGCGCGCTTCGGCAACAGCAATGCGCTCTTTGCGCGGATCTACAACAAAAATAGCATCCGGCAATTGATCCATTTCTTTGATTCCGCCTAAAAATTTTTCAAGGCGGTCTTTTTCTTTGATCAGGTCAACAACTTCTTTTTTCGGCAAAACATCAAATGTTCCGTCTTCTTCCATCCGCTCGATGTCTTTGAGACGACCGATTCGTTTACGGATTGTCCGAAAATTAGTCAATGTTCCGCCTAGCCATCTTTGGTTGACATAAAACATGCCAGCGCGCGTTGCCTCATCGTGAATGGATTCCTGTGCTTGTTTTTTCGTTCCGACAAAGAGTATTTTCCCGCCGTTTGCAACGAGTTCTTTCACGAAATTGTAAGCTTCATCAACCTTTTTCACCGTTTGTTGTAGGTCAATGATATAAATGCCGTTTCGTTCTGTGAAAATATATTTTTTCATCTTTGGATTCCAACGGCGTGTCTGGTGTCCGAAATGTACACCAGCTTCTAACAACTGCTTCATGGAAAGGACTGACATAATATTCCTCCTAGTTGGTTTTTCCTCCGTTTGCATCCTGTTTGTACAAAGACCGGTTCAACCGGCACCAATTGTACAAATCCGCAAACGTGTGTGATAATACTCATCATAGAGCATCTACACCAGAATCAATATACCATATGACATGTACGCTATCAAGCATTATTATTTGTTTGCGCATGCAGTTTTATAATGAGAGAAGCTTCGGTTTTCCCACAATTTAGCTTTTTGGCTATCGCTTCACTTGAATAGCCTTGGCTGTGCAGATGCAAAATTTTCGCTTGCAAAGACGTTTCGGTCGAGTCGGACATATTTTCTGTTGGCATAGTTTCCCCTTCATCTTCAACTTGCGCTGTCCGATCATTTTCTTCCTCTAATGTTTGTGACGCTTGTTTCAACTGTCGGTCGTCGTCAGCTAAATTTTGTTTAAGCACCCGATTTTCCGCTTTGATTTCCTCTAAATATAAATCAAGCAACTCAGCGATTTGTTGAACATCCGAACTTTTGTATGTTTGTTGACACTTGAGATAAAGTAAAAAAATCGCTCCTAATGTCACAATATGCAGTAAGAAACTAACGGTAAGCAGTAATCCAGTCATGTCATCCCCTTCTATCCATTAAAATCGAAATGTCGACCTAAATAGGGGTGTGCTAAGCATTTTCCGCTTGTCTCTCTTTGGCTTTCATCATTCAAGCGGTGATCGGGGGGTGGCATCCCTTTCCCTTCTTTAGCGATGCGTTTAGCTTGTACGTTTTCAAACGTATTCACCCGTTTCTTCTTTTCCTCTTCAAGCTTTATTTGGCTTTGCGCAAGCGACTCCTGAAAATGTTGACTTTGTTTCATTATCTGTTCTTGAACTTTCCCCGCATCCTGTACTCTGGGAAGTGCCACTTGCATTTCTATTGATTTCCAACTCAATAGAACCACTTCCTTAAACAGAATCTGAAAATTTATATCATCATTTCGTCACGTTTGCGGGCAAATCCTTCTTTTTGTTTTGATGCAGTTTAGCTCTGCAATTTCTGGAGTGTTTGTCGCAATTTGAATATCGCTTTCCGGTGGATTTGCGAAATACGCGATGTCGTTAAATTCAATATATGCCCGATTTCTGTCAAAGTTAATTCTTCGTGGTAAAACAGGCTGATCACTAATTGTTCGTTGTCATTTAATTGTTTGATGCCTGCTGCTAGCTCTTCCTTTAGTTCTTTTTTCTGGACAAAAACATCGGGTTGGATAGATGCATCATCGGGAATGGTGTAGCCGATGCCTTCTTTATGGCTTCCCGATTGATCTTTTGGCTTGTCTTCGATTGATAGGAGATGAGCAAACAGCGAATCTTTGATATGGGACTCCACTTCTTTTTCAGTCATTCCTAACTTTTTCGCGATTTCTGCTGATGTTGGCGGTCGTTGGTAACGCTGTTCGAGTTCTTCAGAAGCTGTTTCGATTTGCTTCGTTTTTTCCCTGATCGATCTTGGCAGCCAGTCCTCTTTCCTTAACCCATCCATAATGGCACCGCGAATGCGAAACGAGGCATATGTATCAAATTTCAAATCACGATTGATATCGAATTTATTAAGGGCATCGAATAAACCGACCAAACCATAACTGTATAGATCATCTTTTTGTACGGTGGCAGGCAGATGAACTGCAATCCGCTCGACGTGATAGTTAACGAGATACATATAGTTTTGAACTAATTGATTGGCTGCATCGCGGTTTTTTTCATGCAACCATTGTTCCCAAAGCGTCTGTTCCAGAGGAGATTGAGATGTCGCCATAATCACTCCTCCTTCTTGATTTTAGCCAAATCATTAAATAGTCGTTTCTCCTTTATTGACCGTACGAATTCTTAATGCCCCCGATGCTGGGTTGAATTCAATCGTTCTTCCACTACACCCGCCAACATCTTCAGCAATTAAAGGTATGCGATGTTTTTGTAAATGAGAACGGACGGCTTCAATGTTTCGCGGACCAATTCGCATAATATCAGAAGCTGATGTAAACTGAAACATCTCCGCCCCGCCCGCCATTTTTGCCTGCAGAGCATTTCGACGGGCTCCATTTTTACTGAGCCGCTCGATCATTATATCGATAGCTGTATCGGCGTACTTATATTTATTCAAATGCGCCTGTTTGGCTTGTTTAGAGTCGGGAAGCATAATATGTGCTAAGCCTGCGGTTTTTCGTGCAAGATCGTATACCACAACGCCAACACATGAACCTAATCCTGATGTACGAATGATGTTTGGCGCTTTGACAAAGTTTAAATCAGCAATCCCGACTTTGACAACATCTTGTAAATTACTCATTATGTTCCATTCCCAATGCTGTGAATATTTTCGGAAACGATTCGGGATCAGGAAGAAAAAGGAAGTGACCGTGGATGCCGCTTGTTTTTGACTGATCATTGATTGTCGTCTCAATGATAATCGCATAATCGCTATAGCGCGACAAATCAATGAGCCCTGCTGTTAATACCGCACCGGCCATATCCGAACTCAAGTAGGGAATAGATGGCTGCATAGCCAAGTTTGTAAAGTCGGACAAGGCCGAAATATAGGATCCAGTTAAAATATTACCCACTTCCTGTAATGCCGAAATAGCCATCGTTTCAACACTATCGTCATTCGACAAACGAAATTCTGTATTTCCAGTGATGCGACAGGCTATTTCTTCTGCTTCCTCGATAGGTAATATAAAAAAGACTTTGCCCGAAACATCCCCTTTGATCGTGATCAAAATAGCTGTTACAGGTGTTTCAGGACCGCCAACTAATTCCATGACTTCGTCAAAGGCGACGATGTTAACGGTTGGTACTTCCATCTCTATTTTTCGGTTGATCAAGGCCGACATGCTTGTTGCAGCATTTCCTGCACCGATATTGCCAATTTCTCGTAAAACGTCTTTATGCTCGCTCGTCAGATGGCTATATTCCATGGTCATGATCGCTCCACGGTTTTTAATTCGGCCATTTCATCTTTTGACAAAACTTTTTCCAAATCGAGTAGAATAAGCAACCGGTTTTCCAGTTTGGCCACACCTTTAATATAATCGACATCCACCGCCCCTACAACTTCTGGAGCTGGCTCAATCGCATCGTGCGGAATATCGATCACATCGTTCGCACTGTCGACAATTAAACCGACTTCCATCTCATCCATATGGATAATAATAATACGAGTTGAATCGCTGTATTCCGCTTCTTCTAGCCCAAAACGTGTTCTTAAGTCGATAATCGGCGTCACTACACCACGGAGATTAATCACTCCTTTTACAAATGCTGCCGTTTGCGGTACACGTGTAATCGGCTCGATCCGTTCGATGGAGCCGACCTGTCCAACCGGGACCGCATACTCTTCATCTTCTAGCTGAAAAACAATCACCTTTTGTTCCGCGGTAGATCCTTTGTCCATTGTCATTCCTCCTCTATTTGTTTAGTTTACTTGACAAACGCATTGCTATCGATAATCAGCACGACTTGTCCATCACCGAGTATCGTTGCACCCAATATAGCAAAAACATTTGTCAAATAATTCCCCAATGATTTTAATACAACCTCCTGCTGGCCGATGAACGAATCGACTACAAGCCCGGTCATTTGCTCACCTTTACGCACAACGACAATGGAAAAATAATCATCATTCGTTTTACAAATCCCCCCCGTTTGAAATATATCGTTTAAAAACACAAGTGGGACGACGTTGCCACGAAAATCGATAACTTTTTTATGATGCGCATGCAAGATGTTATCTCTATGCACAACAACGGTTTCCATAATGGAAGATAAAGGTATAGCATATGTTTCATCGTTTAATTTAACCAATAGGACAGACATTATGGACAAGGTGAGAGGAAGTTGGATTAAAAACGTAGACCCATGATCAGGCTTAGCATCAACCGTTATACGGCCACCCAGTGACTCGATTGTGTTTTTTACAACATCAAGACCTACGCCGCGACCTGAAATATCCGATACTCTATCGGCTGTTGAAAATCCGCTAGCCATGATGAGTTCATAAATTTGCTTATCGGTTAATGTTTTCCCTTCCTCTTCGTTGATGACACCATTCTCGATCGCTTTTGCCAACACCTTATCCCGATTGATACCTGCACCGTCATCTGAGATCTGGATAAAAACATGATTCCCACTATGATAGGCTTGAAGGACGATCGTTCCTTGTTCCGGCTTTCCTTTTTGGCGCCGTTCTTCAGGCGTTTCGATCCCATGATCCATCGCATTTCGCACGAGGTGAATAAGCGGATCGCCAATTTCGTCAATGACAGTGCGATCGAGTTCAGTATCTGCACCGATAATGTCGATCTCAACTTGCTTGTTCAGTTCTCGAGCAAGCTGACGGATCATCCGTGGAAAGCGATTGAATACTTGTTCAATCGGCACCATACGCATGGTGAGAATAATATTTTGCAAGTCGCTCGAAACACGTGACATATGCTCGACTGTTTCTTGAAGTTCCTGATGATTCAGATCGTGAGCGATCTGCTCCAATCGGCTGCGGTCAATCACCAATTCTTCAAACAAATTCATCAACGCATCGAGTCGCTCGATGTTCACTCGTATCGTTTTACCCATTCGGTTTTTTGTTCGGGCTGGCTCGTGCGAATCTGTTCCTTGTTGATCAGATAATGCAGCCTGCTCCGCTTTTAGTTTATCGCTTTGTTTTTGCTTTTCATTGACCGTAATGGTAAACGGGCGAACAGCGACATGTTCAATTTCCGCAACTTGCTTAATCACCGTTTCTAACTCTTCTTTGGCATGCGTTGACACGAATATAACGGAAAAGACGTTATCGAAATTTTCTTCTTCTAAATCGGTAACAGACGGCGTCGATTTAATCACTTCTCCGTGTTTTTCCAGTATGTCGAACACCATAAACACACGCGCGCCTTTTAGCAAGCAATCTTTGCGAAGCTGTACTGTAATCTCGTAGTTAGCAAATCCACGTTCTTTGGCTTCGTTTAAGATAGATTGTTCAAATTCATCTAAAACCATAGAAAGCTCTTCGGTTGGTTGCTCTTTTTCATCTTCTATCTTTTCTCCCTTTTCAATACGTTCTAGACGAGCTACCGTTTCAGTGATATCCCTGTTGCCGCTGCCACCCCTTTCAATATCCTCGATTATGGATTCCAAATGATCCAGTGCGTTAAATAAAACATCGATCAATGAAGCATCTACCGTTATTTTGTCAGATCGGATACCATCGAGCACATTTTCTAATCTGTGGGTTAAGTCCGATAAATCATGGTAACCCATCGTTGCGGACATCCCTTTCAACGTATGCGCCGCTCGGAAAATTTCTTCGACGATTTCCTTTTCCTGTGGATGTTTTTCTAACGCTAATAACTGATTTGAAAGAACTTCTAAGTGTTCACGGCTTTCGTCAATGAAAACGTCTAAGTATTGTGTTGTATCCATTTTACATCCCCCTTCGGCCTATTGATCAACTCGGCCATCATACTCCCGATGCGGTGCAAATGTACACTATAATTAACATGGTTTGTTTGCAATGCTGCTTTCGGCATACCATAAACAACGGATGATGTTGCGGATTCTGCGATCACAACAGCGTTTTTATCCGTCGTTTTTAAAGAAGTAATCCCTTGTGCTCCGTCGCTTCCCATCCCTGTTAACACGATGGCTAGTTTATTGACATCTTGTATCGTCGCCAACGATTCAAACAGCACATCAACCGATGGTCTATGGCCATTTCTTAACGGTTGTTTCGTCAATTTGAGCATGTGTCCTTTTCCCCAATCCGCTATTTGTAGATGGGTGTCTCCCGGTGCGATGTAAACTGTCCTTTCGCGTATGACCTCACCGTGAACGGCCTCTTTAACATGCATTCGATTCAACGTGTTCAAGCGTTCTGCCAGCGATGTCGTAAATCCTTTTGGCATATGTTGAACAATGCATATCGGGGCGGAAAAATCTTCCGGAAGATCTGAAAGAATTCGCTGCAATGCACGCGGTCCACCCGTTGAGGCGCCAATCGCAACAATCGTTCGGGCATGGGACCATGCCAATGATTCTTTTTGTTTTTTCATTCCGACTCGAAGTGTTTCGCCTTGCGGCTGCCGAGGCAATGCTGCGCTAGCGGCAGCGATAACTTTATCGATTATCTGCTGCTTGATTGTGTCGAGTCGGATCGTTCCGCAAGGTTTAGCAATAAAATCGACGGCGCCATTAGAAATCGCTTGTACCGTTTTCGCTGCATTCGCGCTTGTTGTGCCTGATAGCATTATCACGGGCGTTGGCTTTGTATCCATAATTTTTTTTAATGTCGCCATGCCATCTAATTTAGGCATCTCTACATCTAACGTAACGACATCTGGGGAATATTTATATATTTTTTGCACGCCTTCTTCCCCATCGCTGGCAGTCGCTATTACGTTCACTCGACTGTCGCTCGATAAAATATCGCTGATCGTTTTTCGCATGAACGGAGAGTCGTCAATAACGATTGTTCGTATTGAACCCATATGCATTACCTCGCGATCATATTGCGCAGCCTTTCTACAAAGGAAAAAGCTGCTTGCTTGTTTGGCATAGGTTTTCCGTATAAATAATTTTCGACTAAAGCTTTTAATGCCTTGGAAATACCCGCTTTTGCATTTAACATCGTAAAAGGTTTTTGTTTTGTTACGGCTGTTGAGACAATTTTATCATCCGGCAAAATGCCCATCATATGAACTTCTTTATGTAAAAAATGCCAAATGACGTGCTGAAAACGTTCAAGCGCCTTTTCACCCTTCTTATAATCTGTAGAGCGATTCATAATGATATAGATTGGAAGATTGTTTCTGTTGTTAACAATATGTTTAATCATGCTGTAGGCATCGGTGATCGACGTTGGTTCAGGCGTTGTGACAACGATGCATTCATCAGCTGCGGTTATAAAGAATAAACTGTCATTAGTTGCCCCAGCTCCCATATCAAAAATGATGTAATCATAAAGTTCGGTCAATTGCCCGAACTGTTGAAAAAAGTACTCTTGCCGGGTTTGGTCCATAGTGAAAAAGGTATTCAAAGCACTGCCGCCGGCAATGTAGGCAAGGCCGTTTGGCCCCGTTTCAATGATATCGTGGATCGATAAACGATGAATAAACATATCCATAACCGTATATTTCGGATTTAACCCGAGCAATATATCAATGTTTCCCATGCCGATATCCATGTCCATCAATAAAACTTTCTTCTCTCTTCTCAACAATTCAAGTGAAAAGTTAAGCGAAATGCTTGATTTGCCCACCCCTCCTTTACCACTGACAACGGCGATTGCTTTTGCCTGTTTTGCATCTTTTTTAAAAGCAAGACGTCTTCTCAATCCAGCTGCTTGATCACACATCGTAATAACCACCCATCACATACGAACTGATCATCTCTGGTGACGGCGTGATAATATCATCGGGCACATTTTGTCCGTTTGTCAGACAAGCCACACCAAGCTGATGTTTTAAAGCGAGGTTGAGAATACTGCCGTATTGATTTGTTTCATCCACTTTCGTAAAAATCAATTCCTTAATCGGAATCTGACGAAATTGTTCATACACATCGAGAATATCTTTAGCTTTAGCTGTCACGGATAATACGAGATATGTTTCGACTGTGTCATTGAAAACAATGCTTTGTTTAAGTTCATTAATATATCGTTTATCGCGAAAATTCCGCCCCGCAGTGTCGACCAAAATTAAATCATAATCTTTGAATTGATCCAGAGCTTGCAGATAATCATTGATATCGTAGGCAACTTCGAGCGGTACATCTAATATATCGGCGTATGTTCTTAATTGGTCGATAGCTGCGATTCGATATGTATCGACAGTAACAAAAGCGATTTGTTTACGCTGTTTGAGCATATTGTGCGCTGCCACTTTTGCTAACGTTGTTGTTTTACCAACCCCGGTCGGTCCGACAAAATGAACTATCTGTTTATCAAAAGTTATGCCAGTGAACGACAAGGTTTTAAGCCGCTTTGTTATTTCCAAGCGCGTATCTTCTAATATTTCATTGAACGCTTTTTGATCTTTTTGTTCTTCATGCTTATTGACAACGGCATCCACGATTTCTCGAGCTAGATCTTCTTCCAATTCTTGGTCTAGTAAATATTGAAACACAACTTGATAATCAGGTGGATAGCTATCAAATTGACGATTTTGCTGTGCGATTAATTTTTTTAAATGTTGAATTTCATCTAATACAGACCGGTTTTCATTTTCTAGATGCGGCCTTTTTGGCATAGGATAAGATTGAGAGGAAGGGGTTGCCTTTTTTTCCCGCTTTTCAGGCTCAGGATCTAGTGCAGCGATCACCTCAATGTTTCTTTTTTTAAAAAGGCCTAAAAATCCGCCGTTGCGCACTTCTTTTGAATTTAAAATGACCGCATCCGATCCGAGATCTTTCCTTATTTTACGCATCGCTTCCGGCATTGTCGGTGCCACGTATTTTTTTATTTTCATGCTGCATTCACCACCCCAACACTTTGGATTTGCACATCTGGTTCAAGTTCATTATAGGACAAAACGACCACCTGTGGTAAAAACCGATCTAATAGCTGTTTTAAATACATGCGTATCGCGGGGGAACACAGCACAATAGGTGTTTCTTCTTCTAATGCAAGCTTGTCCACTTCCTCGTGAATCGCTTTGATAATAGTCTCTTGCGTTGTAGGGTCAAGCGCTAAGTAATTACCGTGTTCAGTTTGTTGAATATGTTCAGCGATCAGCTTTTCAACCTCACCGGATACCGTAATCACTTTGAGTGTCTTATCGCTAGAGGCGTACTGTTTTGTAATTTGCGCTGACAAGGCCTGTCGCACATATTCTGTTAATAAATCGGTGTCGTTTGTCATCTTCGCAAAATCAGCGAGTGTTTCAAAAATGACTGGCAAGTTGCGAATGGAGATATTTTCTTTTAAAAGCTTAGCTAAGACTTTTTGTACATCGCCAATTGCTAAAGGCTCGGGTGTAACTTCGTCAACGAGAATCGAATTGTCTTCGCGTAAATGATCAATCAACTGTTTTGTTTCTTTACGACCGAGTAATTCATGCGCATGCCGCCTGAAAATTTCCGTCATATGGGTTGATACAACCGACGGCGGATCAACGACGGTATAGCCGGACAGTTCTGCCTCATCTTTAAGATCTTCTGGGATCCATTTAGCCGGCAGCCCAAATGCTGGCTCAGTTGTGTCTATCCCTTCAATGCCATCGTCTGCATCCATATCAGGAGCCATGGCCAGATAGTGATCAAGCATTAGTTCTCCTGAAGCGACTTCATTTCCTCTGATCCGCAGCCGATACTCATTGGGATGCAATTGAATATTATCACGTACGCGAACAACCGGGATGACAATGCCGAGTTCAATCGCGAGCTGTTTGCGAATCATAACGATGCGATCTAATAAATCGCCACCTTGGCTTGCATCTACTAAAGGGATAAGGGCGTAACCAAATTCAAACTCAATCGGATCCATGCTCAATAAATTGACGACATTCTCAGGCGATTGCATGGCTGATGTTTCCGCTTCTTCTTGTTCTTCGACATCCGGTTGGTCTGTTGTTTGCGCTTCACGCTGCAAGTAATATCCGCTGAGGGCTAATAATAGAGCGATTACCGTAGTTAATAAAAAGTTAATCGGTGTTAATCCTAAAAGAAAAATTGTCCCCGCAGCAACATATAAAAGCTTGGGATATTGCAACAACTGCCCGGTCACATCGCTTCCTAAATTGCCTTCAGTTGCAACCCGCGTAACGACAATACCGGTAGCCGTTGCAATTAACAACGCTGGTATTTGACTAACAAGCCCATCGCCAACTGTCAAGCGCATATATGTGTCAATCGCCTCAGCGAATGTTAAATCGAGTTGTATCATGCCGATGATGAGCCCGAATATGATGTTAACGAGTACAATGATAATACCCGCGATGGCATCCCCTTTAACGAATTTGCTCGCCCCGTCCATCGCTCCGTAAAAATCGGCTTCTTTTTCGATTTTTTCACGGCGCTCTTTCGCCTGTTGTTCGGAGATTAAACCAGCGTTTAAATCAGCATCAATGCTCATTTGTTTCCCCGGCATAGCATCCAAGGTAAAGCGGGCCGCGACTTCTGACACACGTTCAGCCCCTTTTGTAATCACCAGAAATTGAATAATGACTAGAATGGCAAAGACGACAAAGCCAACGAGTGGGTTGTTGCCGATCACAAATGAACCAAACGTATCAACAACCCCACCAGCATCCGCTTTTGATAAAATCGATCGGGTCGTGGATACGTTGAGACCTAATCTAAACAGGGTCAACAACAAGAGGAGAGACGGAAATATCGAAAATTGTAATGCTTCCTGTGTATTCATAGAAACAAGGATGACAATAAGCGCCAAAGAAATATTGCAAAGTATAAGAAAGCTTAGCAACCACCCGGGCAATGGAATGACAAGCATAATGATGATTAAAATAACCCCTAAAAGAACGGATAAATCACGTGCTTTCATCGCTCTCCCCCTCTATGTTCAAATCTTTTTCTCCACCCTGTAAACATAAGCGAGAATTTCTGCTACAGCCTGATAGAATGATTCAGGTATGACATCGCCGATATCGACAGCGGCATATAACGAACGAGCTAGCGGCCGGTTTTCAACGGTCATAACATTGTTTGCTTTGGCTACGTCCTTAATTTTAACGGCCAAATAATCAGTGCCTTTAGCGACAATGTATGGTGCGCTTGCTTGTTTTTCATCGTATTTGATAGCTACGGCATAATGGGTTGGGTTGGTGATGACAACATCTGCCTTTGGCACTTCGCTCATCATCCGACGCGTCGCCATCTGTTGCTGTCTTTCTTTAATTTTTGATTTAATCAGCGGATCGCCTTCGATGTTCTTCTGTTCGTCTTTAATGTCTTGTTTCGACATGCGGATGCTTTTTTCGTAATCGTAACGTTGGTAAGCATAATCGAAAACCGCCAAAAACAATAGCGCTAATGCTGAAGCAATGCCCATAATAATCGTCATCCGGCCAAAAAATAGAAGCGCACTATCCGCATTTTTCAAGGCCATCTCCATCATGTCGTCTTTGTACATCCAGATAATCGCAAAGGTAATCGTACCGATAAACGCAATTTTGAACAGTGATTTTAATAATTCCACGAGCGCGCGTAAAGAAAAGATCCGTTTAGCACCTTGAACCGGGTCAATTTTTTTCAAATCAAATTTCAACGGTTCAGCGGTGATGAGAAAACCGATTTGCGAAAGATTGGCGATCAATCCCGCAACAATGGCAATCAGCATGATCGGGGCTAAAACTTTTGCGGTTTCTATTGTGCTGGTTAAAAAGATTTGCTGCAATGTATCTTCGGTCAAATCCCAATGAATGTATTCGGTAAAAGCCTGCTCATAAAGCGAAAGCAATGTATCTTTCATCGAACCACCAAAAACAAACAACATGAGGAAACAAAAAAACAACAATAATCCGGTGTTGATATCTTGGCTTTTAGCGACTTTTCCCTTTCTTCGCTCATCTTCTCTTTTTTTCGGTGTGGCTTTTTCTGTTTTTTCTTCAGCAAAAAATTGTAAATCCAGCTTCAGCCGCAAACTTAAGCACCCCCGAATAGCTGCATGAGCTGCCTGATCGCGCTAAACATTGTTTGAAACAAAGCTTTTACAAGAACGATATACAAACTCATAAAGAAGAAGATCACAACAAAGCTGACGAATATTTTAAGCGGCAAACCGACGACAAACACGTTTAATTGCGGGACTGTTCGCGCGATAATTCCAAGCGCTACGTCCACTAAAAACATACAGCCGACAATCGGGATCGATATTTGAAATGCAATGATAAACATCGTGTTGAACGTGTCGATAATGAATGACGGGAATGATTCACTTTGAAATGAGACAAGCGCATCCAAGGGAATAAACTGATAACTATGAACAATCCCGTCTATTAATAAATGATGCCCATCAACCGATAATAAAAATAACAACGCAATAATGTAAAAATATTGACCGATTAAAGGACTTTGAGCACCTGTTTGCGGGTCGACAACGTTGGCAATAGCAAAGCCCATTTGAAAATCGATAAAGCCGCCGGCAATCTGCACCGCTGACAAAATTAAATAAGCTAACAAACCGATCAGTAAACCGACGATGATTTCTTTCATAAGCAAAACGACATACATTTCTTCTAAAGGTAAGTCTGTCGTATCAACCGTATAATACATAAGAAGAGACAAGAAAAAGCTCAAACCAATTCGAAATGGCGTTGGTATCGTTCGGTATGAAAACAATGGCATCATGATTAAAAACGACATCACTCGAGCGAAAATGAGCAAAAAAACTGGAATGGCTGATAGATTCACATATTCACCCATAATTATCCCGCAAATCTATTTAAGTTTTGATATAAATCCATCGTGAATTCGATAATCTGCGTCAACATCCATGGCCCAAAGAAAACGAGCCCGATAAGCACAGCCACGATTTTCGGGATAAAAGCTAATGTCTGCTCCTGGATTTGCGTTGTCGCTTGAAAAATACTGACAAGCAGTCCGACAGCAAGCGCCAAAATGAGCAAAGGCCCGGCGATCAGAAGAATGGTATAAATCCCTCTTTCGGCTACCGATAAAACAAATTCGCTCGTCACGCAAGCTCACCTTCTTCTGTTTCATCTAAAAGTATTCGTTTTTATGCAGTAAACTAAAATCCATCAAGCAAAGACCACGTAACCAAATACCAACCATCAACAAGAACGAATAGCAAAATTTTAAACGGAAGAGATATCATAACCGGCGGCAACATCATCATCCCCATTGACATGAGTACACTGGCAACAGCCATGTCAATAATCAAAAAGGGGACAAAGATCATAAATCCCATTTGAAACGCCGTTTTTAATTCGCTAATTGCAAAGGCCGGTATCAATGTTGACAGTGGTATATCTTGAACCGTCTCCGGTTGATCGCGTTCGGTATAATCCATAAACAGAGCGAGATCTTTCTGCCTTGTATGTTCGGCCATAAAATCTTTCATCGGCACACTTGCTCGTTCATACGCTTCATCAAGTGTGATCTCCTCAGCAAAAAGGGGCTCGAGCGCCTCTTCATACACAGTGCTGAACGTTGGCGCCATAATGAAAAACGTTAAAAACAAAGCAAGTCCAATCAACACTTGGTTCGGCGGCATTTGTTGTGTTGCTAACGATGTGCGAACAAAAGCTAAGACGACGACAACACGGGTAAAACTGGTCATCATTATTAAAATACCAGGTGCTAAAGATAGAACAGTTAATAATAATAAAAGCTTGACAGATGTCGCAACGGAAGACGGATCAGAACTGGAAAACATGTCGATCAATTCATCCATGGTCATCTTCCCCATAGCGTTTTATGACATGTTTACGATTTTGTTTTAACTCATCCAATTCCTGTTTGAACAATTGTTTAAAATTGCGTTTCGGTTCTATTTTTCCGCTTCCGCTAGCATTATGCTGTAGAAAAGATGGCCATAAACGCCCCGTTGTCGCTTCATCATCGCGCAACAATTCCGTTTTAACGTCCGGATCCGTTATTTCTTTTAACAGTTCGATATTGTCGCCGACACCTATCGCATAGAAACGTTTGCCAATCCGGACAATCTGAATCGATTTGTTTTGTCCGACAGATACACCGCCTAGATTTTCCAAAACTTTAACATTGGAAAAAAGTTTGTGCCGTTTATTTAAAAATTTTAACAATCCGTAAATCAAAGCAAGGATTAAGCATAAGACAATAACCGTTTTGATTAGAACCATAACTAATGACCCGGTGTCCCCGCTATCCTCATCAATGGTTAAGTTTTCTTCAGATTCATTGGACGGGGAACCATCAATCTCTGAACAGTCGGCATTTTCCTCAAGACAGTCCTTAACATTTTGTGAGTCAGCATGAGCGATATTTGTCAAACCGAGTAAGGCCACCAGTAACAAGCCTGCTATGATTAATAATCGTGTTCTGTTCACCATACTCACTCATTTCTAGTTCAGTGCTTTTTGGATGGCTTCCAGTACTCTGTCCGCCTGAAATGGCTTGACGATAAAATCTTTTGCTCCTGCCTGGATCGCATCAATGACCATGGCCTGCTGTCCCATGGCCGAACACATGATAATTTTGGCCTCGGGATTGAATGCTCGAATTTCCTTCAAAGCGGTAATACCGTCTTTTTCTGGCATCGTAATATCCATTGTGACAAGGTCGGGCGATAATTCTTTATATTTGGCAACCGCTTCATTCCCATCCTGAGCTTCCCCGACAACATGGTAGCCATTTTTTTCGAGAATATCTTTGATCATCATCCGCATAAATGCTGCATCATCTACAATCAAAATGCTATGTGCCATTTCCAACTCCCCCTCTTTTTCTATTTATTTTAAGTTGATTAAACGATCGGCACGGCTAATGATATCCGTTACACGCACACCAAAATTTTCGTCGATTACAACAACCTCACCTTTTGCGACTAGCTTCTCATTAACTAAAATATCAACATGTTCTCCGGCTAACTTATCCAGTTCAATAATCGAACCTGAGGTCAAATCGAGTATGTCTTTAATCGTCCGCTTCGTTCGTCCAAGTTCCACAGTAACACTCAATGGAATATCAAGAAGCATGTTTAAGTTACGCTGCTCATTTTTATCAAGTTCCACTTGCTCAAACTCGGTGAATGCTGCTTGTTGAACAGTTGTATGATCAGCTGCTTTACTACCGATCATTTGAGGTTGGGCTTGATCATTTGCCGATTGATTCACCGAACTCGTTTTTTGGCTCGCTTGATATGTCTTACGTTCCAACGGTTCCACTGCACCGGCCGCCTCCTCTTCTGCTTGTTCTGAACTCGATTTTTGTAAGAGCTGTTCGACGAGATTTTTTGCAAAAGGAAGTGGAACCAATTGCATGATGTGTGAGTCGATCAATTGTCCGACTTCTAAGCGGAAAGATACGCGGACAAAAATATCATCATCAGGAAGTGCCTCCACATCCATTTCATTGGGAGGATCCGACTGACTGATTGTCGGCGGAGAAATATCAACCCGTTTATCGAAAACTTTTGACATACTCGTAGCCGCCGATCCCATCATTTGGTTCATCACTTCTTGAACAGCGCTTAAATGAATATCGGTCAATTGACTTTCCGGCGATGTGCCATCACCACCAAGCATAATATCCGCAATCACGGCAGCATCGTCCGTTTTCATGACAAGAACATTCTTCCCGGTAAACCCTTCTTTATAATTGACCTCGATGGTGACATGATCAAAATTGAAAGCTTCATTAATACTGCTTTTTTCAATGACAGTCACTTCTGGTGTCGTAATTTCAACTTTTTGATTTAACAACGTGGATAATGTTGTAGCTGAACTGCCAAAAGAAATATTGCCAATTTCGCCGAGCGTATCTTTTTCGATCGTTGACAAAGCCTCAGTCGTATTCGTTTCATGGTCATCGCTTGCAAGTTCTTCATCTTCATCATCACTAATCTTCAGGAGCGCGTCGATTTCATCTTGGGAAAGCATTCCGTCATTCATCATTGTCGGTCCCCCCTTTAAGTTCCTCTAACACTTGTACAGCACGTCTATTCTTAAAGGTACCCGGCTGCACAAAAAATTTTGGTTCGTCGTTGATTTGCAATGTCAGCGGCTGTTGAATCGATTGGTTTAATACAATGACATCGTCTTTTTTTAAGTTGAGAAGCTCCTGCAACGTCATCGACGCATGGCCGAGTATCGCTTTTGCCTCAACAGTTGCTTTTTCGACATTTTTGACGAGTTTTTGATATGATTTCGGGTCTTTTTCTTTTGTTCGATTCGTCTGCATCCAATGGTGCGCGGATAGTTTAGGAATTACCGGCTCCAACACAGTATGCGGAATGCAAATATTGATCATACCAGTCGCCTCACCAATCGCTGTGTCCAACGAAACGACTACAACCGTTTCGTTAGGTGAAACCATTTGCAGAAACTGCGGATTCACTTCAAAATCTTCCAAAACAGGATCAATATCTGCTACGGATGACCATGCTTCCCGCAGATTATGAATCGCTTTTTCAAACAGTTGGATCATCAACTTCGTTTCGATTTCCGTCAAATTATCGACTTTATTTATATTCGTTCCCTTACCGCCGAGAATCCGATCAAGCATGCTATAAGCGATATTCGGATTCACTTCCATTAAAATACGGCCTTCAAGCGGATCCAAGCTATACACATTGAGAATCGTCATTTCCGGTATGGAACGGATGAATTCCTCATAAGGTATTTGATCCACCGACGCAACAGAAATATCCACGTATGTACGTAAATGGGCGGAAAAGAACGTTGTAGCCAATCGTGCGTAATTTTCATGTATCCGAGCAATGCCGCGGATTTGATCTTTGGAAAAGCGAAGGGCACGTTTAAAGTCATATACTCGAACTTTCTTTTCCTTTTCTTCTTTTTTCAATTCATCGGCATCCATTTCACCAGAGGATATAGCCGATAACAGGGCGTCGATCTCATTTTGTGAAAGGATTTCTTCAACCAAAAATCCTCACCTCCATGTCGGGGTGTTCTGGTGCAGACAAAATTTAGTCCTGTAGCAAGATTATTATTGCAAAATTTTGTTAATTGTATACACATCGGTTACTGTGCCATCTGTCATGAGTTCATTCAATTTCAACTTTAGCGCTTCTTCTAAATCGCCGAGTCCTTCCTTAAAATCATCTTCATCCATCGTAGCCAACTCTTTAATCAAAATGTTTTTCAACTGGAAGTCGCGCTTTGATATTTCCTCTTTTGCCTCTTTGCTGTCGGTGATGATTTGAAACTGTATTCGGACGAAACTTCCGTCTTCAAGATCCGTCGTTATCTCAGGCGTCTCATGTGAATATTCCACCATATCTTCAATCGTTCGGGATTCACCTTTTGCTTCATCGCCTGTAACATACAACATCATTAATAAAGCCATAATGCCTAGCAGCAAGATAACAATGAGAGATGTCATCATAACTTTTGTTGTACTACGCATCTGTTTCACCTGCCTCTTTTGTCGTCCCATACAAGCCGACCGTTCGCAAATAGGCCGTTACAAGTTCAGCAACTTTTGTTTCTGATTCTTTAACAACCAATGTCTTGCCATTTGTCAGTGTAATCGTCGTATCAGGATGCGAGGCAATTTGCTCAATCAACAAAGCATTCAATGTGAATGTATCGCCATTCAATCGCGTTAAAGTTATCATCATGTGGCGGGCGATGCCGAATGCTATCATTCGACACGCCCTGCCTCCTTTACTATCGTTTTAGATTAACTAATTCTTGGAGAATTTCATCAGAAGTTGTAATGATTCTCGTGTTAGCTTGGAAACCGCGCTGAGCCGTAATCATTTCTGTAAACTCTTCGGATAGGTCAACGTTAGACATTTCAAGCGCTCCACTGACGATAGTGGCGGCGCCTTCGGTTTCCGGCGCAACAATATCGATATATCCGGCATTGTTCGTGTCAAGATATACACTGTCACCAGCTTTTTCCAAACCACCCGGGTTGGAAAACAGGGCAATACCGATTTGACCAGCATCATGAGTGTCATTATCTTCACCGACATACGTAATGGTTCCATCTTGTTCAATATTAATGCTTTTAGCATCTGCCGGAATTTCTATCGGTTCTTCATCCGTACCTAACAAGTAATAGCCATTCGCGTTAACAACATGCCCTTCATCGTCTAAATAAAAATTTCCTGCTCGTGTATACATATGTTCACCGCCATCGCGATTGCCGAGAACAAACATCCCGTCTCCTTCTAACTGGAGGTCCAATGGGTTATCTGTCGTCTGGCGAAAACCTTGCGTATGGATATTATCAATGGAACCAAGTTGAGAGCCGAGTCCGACTTGTTTCGGATTAATGCCGCCCCGATCATCTGTTGGCCCTGAGGCTCCGGATGTCGTCTGACTCAACAAATCTTGAAACGTGACACGTCCTTTTTTAAAACCAGGTGTATTCACATTGGCAATATTGTTGCCAACGACATCTAATTTTGTTTGAAATCCTTTCATACCTGAAATACCTGCATACATAGAACGTAACATCGATATTCTCCTCCCATTTCACTTCGTTTTGTTCAGCTGTATCTATCGGTCAACAGCTTTGCAGCCTCCCATCAGGGGTCCGGCCTTTAGTCATAAATAACAATCGCCCCGTTGATGTTAGTGAAAATGCGATTTTTTACGTCTTCTCGATTAATCGCCGTAACGATCGTATTGTTTTTAATGCTCGCAAGCAGTGCCGCATCTTTTAGTAATACAAGCGACTCTGTCACACCTTTATTTTTGGCTTCTTCCATTTTTTCAGCAATTATATTCCACTCGTGCGTGTCTAAATGAATGTGCCGTTCGATCATCCGCTCTTTAGCGTGTTTCGATATTTTCAGTTTTTGCTCATCCGTCAATAAATCTTTAAAACTTTTCCTTGACTGATCAACATGTTTTTTTACAACAGGCATAGGCATTGCGTGATGTTGCTGCACCGGATGTATACGGTCATCCATATTTTTCACTTCCTTCGTTCACAACCATTCGCACCTCGAGCCAACAGATTTATTCGCCTTTATCGGATGCGGCGACTTGCCAGACGTCTTCAACATCTATTTCGGCTCCATTTTGCAATTTTAAGATAGCTCGACCTTCTTTTTGTAAGACCGCCGTAACCGTGCTTGTTTCCACATCAGAATTTTCGTCACTATCGATACGATAAGAAACTTCTTTACCGATCATATGACTAAACTGGACAACCGGTGGCATCGACTGATTTTCGACAAATGTGTCGATAGATTTACTCATATTCATCAACTGTTCCAAGGATGAAAATGTAGTCATTTGCGAGACAAACTCCCGGTCATCCATAGGGTCGAGCGGATCTTGATTTTGCAATTGCGTCAAAAGAATCTTTAAAAATTCATCTTTCCCTAGTTCAGGACTCGGTGTTCGGCTTGTATCTTGCTGGCTTAAATAAAGCGATGGATCAATCGATGGCATTTATCTCACCTACACTTTCGCATTCATTAATAAGTCTTGAAAATGCATCTCGAAGTCATCTTGTTCATCTGCTTCTTCATCATGATCATCGGCATGCTCTGATTGATCATCACGGCTATCCTTGGCCAATTGGTCTTCTTGTTCTGTTCCCAACGGCTGACTAGACGTCGCTTGGAGTTCCTCGCGTTCGATCACGATTTGGTGCGGCGAAAACAAATGTTTCAATTGGTGCATATTCGCTTCCAACATCTCTTTTGCCGCTTGAGTTGTCACTGCAATCTTGACGGTCATTTCTCCGTTGTTTTGCACTAGACGAACCATCATTTCTCCGAGACTTTCTGGCTTGAGTGCAATCGATAATTGTGAGGTTCCATTGTTCATCACCATAAACCGGCTTGTTTTAATCGCCTGCTGAAACTGTTTCATGAATGATTGATGAGTGGGATGGGTCGTCTCATCCCGAGAAACATGAATAACAAACTGTTCGATTTTTGACATGGGCATAGACGATGCTGACTGTTTGCCTATTTGTTCCAATGGTTGCAATGGGCGCTTTAATATATGTTGGAGCCATTTTGCAACATCTGCGCTTGTTACTGTAGCATGGCGATTGTACTGTCCACGAGCGACGAACCGTTGACGTTTTTCAAATGCTTGAACTAATTCTTGCCATACTTTCCTATTGGAAGTTTGTTGTCCATCAAATCGTTTGATCGGTTGAGAAGCTGTTTGCCGAAGATTGATCGTTTGCTCCAGCAATTTTAATAGTTTTGGAGCCGCTTTTTGCAAATCCTGCCGAGTGTTTATTTGTGCAAGAATATCGTCGGCTTTTGCGGTTATGGTTTCCAGTTGCTTCAGAACGACTAAATCATTCGGTCCATTTGCTTTTGTTTGTACGTGTTGCAAACGAGGGCGTTGCATCGTAAACGTTAAGTCTAGTTGCGTAGCTAAATACTGCAATAGCTCTTGCATAAGACCATTCGTCGACAACTCTTCAAATCGTGATTCCATCTCTTTGCCGTCATTCAGCTTTTCTCGTACTTCATCTACAAGCTGATTCAATTCCTCGGTTTTTTGATCGTCATCAACACCCAAGAATGATAACCAAGCCTGCAGAAATTGTTTAGCATCCGTAACATCTTCTTCGATTTGTACAATATCACTCTTCGATACACACCTAAGCATAGGACCGTGTATTGGCAGAGACTTCGGTGAGTCTAAAGCGTATTTTTGCAACGATTGAGCCAATGCCTCCAACAGCTGTTGGAAAGAATCAATATCGGTAGCTACCTGATTGTCTTTTCCGCAAGAAGGTGCTGGTTTTACTGGTTGCAGAGCTTGGAGGAATGCTACTCCGACATTAATCAAGCCCTCACCTCCTTTCAGTGCTCCTATTGACTATCGACAAATTGTTGTGTTAACGTCGCGGCGCTTTCAGCATCCATTTCTTCTAAAATCGCTCCTCTGACATCACTCGATAAAGTTTTCATAATCGAGATGGCTAGATCTGATTCAAGTTGAGCAAAGATTAAAGCGGCTTGTTCAGGATCCATGTTTTTAAACGATTTAGCCATTGTTTTAACGTTATTGTCTTTAGACTCCTCTGTACCGTCTGTTTCCTCTCCTGTTTCCGCACTGTTTTCCAATTTAAGAATTTCTTGTTCGAGTTCTTCAATCGTTGCTTCTAACGCCTGGATGTCGCGATTTAATGTGTCGATTTCCGCTTCTTTTTCCGCTAATTGCGTTCGCAGTTTATCGACATCTTCGCTTCCTTCTTCTGTATCGTCCACGGATACGAGTTGTGAAATTCCCGGTATATTTTCACCGACACCTTTAGCCCACCCGACGACATCCACACCAGCTGCCGTAAAAATGATGACTGCCAAAACAACAGCAACAATGAGCGGAATAATAATGACAAACAAAAACCATAGAAAAGAATTCATTTTATGTTGTTGTTCTTTTTGAGTGGCCATGGCATTCACCTGTTCTTCCCATATAAAAACTGCTGTACCGACGCCTCATCCATCGCTTGCAATTCTTGCTTTTTTCGTATATTTTCCTGTTTCAGCTTTCGATGCTCAATGATTTTTTCAAATTTTTTCACTTCAACATAAGCATCGGTTAATGTTTGTTGCTTCTTTTCCAATTCGCGCCGAGCTGTTTGCACGTCTTTTTGCAATGTCATAATTTGTCGATTGAGTTGTTGAATGTAGGTCAATTGTCCCTTGATCTTATTAAGTGGAACTGTATTTGTTAAATAACGTTCATACGATGCTTCTGCATTTTCCTTTTTCTTCAGCAATGTATAAAGTCGAGTAGCAACTTCTTCAAAAAAATGCAGAGATTTTTCGTATGCTTTTTGCGCATCTTTTTTCTCTTTTTCGCGGACATCCAATAGTTTCGTCAAAGCGTATGTGTCCGCCATTATTGTCCACCTCCAAGAAGCTCGTGCATCTCGCTTAACGTATCGCTCAATGAACGGTATTCGAATATATCTTGCTGCAGAAACGCTTGGATTTTTGGATGGAAAGCGATCGCCTGATCAATCTTTTGATCGCTTCCGTGTTTATAAGCTCCGATCTGAATCAGTTCGCTATTTTCTTCATATGTTGCCATCAATGAACGTATCTTGCGGACTGCGTCTTGATGCTCTTTTGTCGTGACTTTGCTCATCGTACGGCTTACTGATTTTAAAACATTAATAGCAGGAAAATGACCTTGTTCGGCTAATTTTCGATCGAGAACGAGATGACCATCTAATATACCTCTTACAGTATCGGCAATCGGTTCGTTTAAATCGTCGCCATCGACAAGGACTGTATAAAAAGCGGTGATCGAACCATTATCGTTCATCCCCGTCCGTTCAAGCAATTTAGGTAATATCGCAAAAACAGATGGTGTATAACCTTTCGTTGTCGGAGGCTCGCCAGTTGCTAGTCCGACTTCTCGCTGTGCCATTGCGACCCTTGTTACTGAATCCATCAATAAATTAACGTGAAAACCTTGATCGCGAAAATACTCGCTAATCGCTGTTGCAGTGTATGCTCCTTTAATTCGCATTAACGGTGGCTGATCAGATGTCGCGACAACGACGATCGACCGCTTTAAACCTTCCTTGCCAAGATCATGTTCCATAAATTCTCTAACTTCACGACCTCGCTCACCTATTAAAGCGATGACGTTTACATCAGCATCGCTATTGCGAGCAATCATCCCAAGCAATGTGCTCTTGCCTACACCGCTGCCAGAAAAAATACCCACCCGCTGGCCTTTGCCGATTGTTAACATCGCATCAATCGCTTTGACACCAACTTGGATAGGTTCAGAAATAGGCGGCCGTGACAAAGGGTTC
Organism: Bacillota bacterium; assembly: GCA_035301265.1. Lineage (GTDB taxonomy): Bacteria > Bacillota > Bacilli > Bacillales > Amphibacillaceae > DATGUP01. The sequence continues at coordinate 167,202 of DATGUP010000003.1, read as the reverse complement.
GGCGGTTTTTTTTCAGTCAAAAAACGAGCCAATCCTTTAGGAAGCGGTGACTGATCCAATGGGCAGCCTAATGAATCAACAACTTTGCCAATCAACCCTCGACCGATTTTGATGGTCAATGGCATTCCAGTCGATTCAACGAGACAACCAGGGCCAATCTCGCTCACTTCACCGTACGGCATCAAAATAATTTTTTCCTTATCGAACCCGACGACTTCAGACAAAACTCGGCTGTTTGCGGTATGAATATAGCAAACTTCACCGACATTGGCATCAGGTCCTTGGGATTCGATCATCAAACCAACGACACGCAACACTTTTCCATAGCGTTTATATGTATCTACCTGTTCAATGGTGGCGATATAATCATCGATTATCATTGCTTTTTCTCCATCACTTTTTCTTGCAAAGCCGCTCGGATTTGCTCGAGCTGTGTATCAACACTCGCATCGATTTGTCCGTATGGATATTCAATCACACAACCATTTTCTTCCAAATCATCCTTCACATAAATGGCCAATCTTGTTTCCGTATCGATAAGTTGCCGCAATTCATCTTTTTGCTTTAACACGTATTCATAATTATTGGGATGTAAAAATATTGAAACGATAGCATGATCTTTCAATTCGTTAATCGCCGCCTTTACGATCTCCACGAATGACTCGGGATGCTGGGACAAATGCTGTTTAATAATTTTTTCCGCTGAACGAACCGCGAGCTCGACAATCATTTCATCGCTTTGAGCAATCGTTCTGTCATAATCTTTCAAACTCGCCTCAACGCATGCATTAGCTTTTTCGATTAGCGCTCGATATTGGGCCTTACCCTCTTCTTTCCCTTCAATCAATCCAGCATTGAAGCCTTCACGTTTTGCTTCTTCAATATAGGCCTGTTTTTCCGTTTCCCATTTCTTTCGTTCGTCATTTATAGCTGCCTCTGTTTCTTGAAGCAGTTGTTCTTTTTGTCTTTTAATTTGTTGTAATTCCTGTCGTGCCTGTTGCAATGCATCGTTGATGTTTGCCATCTCATTTTCGCGGTCAACATTTGCTTTCGCAGATGAATTGTTTGCTTTTTGAATGACGTGTAACGGTTTAATTGCAATCTTTTTTTCCGGCACCGTATTCTGTTGCATATGCAGATTAGACAATGATATCATCACCTCCACCGCGGGCAATGACAATTTCACCGATATCCTCAAGTCTGCGGATTGTTGACACAATTCGCGTCTGAGCCTCTTCAACATCACGGAGCCTAACCGGTCCCATATATTCCATCTCTTCTTTAAATGTCTCAGCCATGCGCTGTGACATATTTTTGAAAATGATTTCCTTTACTTCCTCACTCGCCGCTTTAAGGGCTAGACGAAGATCTTCATGATCCACTTCTCGAATAACCCGCTGAATGGCACGGTTATCAAGGATGACAATGTCCTCGAAGACGAACATACGATGTCTGATTTCTTCTGCCAGTTCAGGATCTTGAATTTCTAATGCATCAAGAATTGTCCGCTCTGTACTGCGATCGACCTCATTGAGTACATCAACAACCGATTGGATACCACCGGTTTGTGTATAATCTTCGGTCAACGAGGAAGAAATTTTTTGTTCTAATATTTGTTCGACTTGATTGATAATCTCCGGTGATGTTGAATCCATTAGCGCAATCCGTCGTGCTATATCAGCTTGAACATCGGTCGGTAGTGACGATAAAATTTGTCCGGATTGCTCAGCATCCAAATAAGACAATACAAGAGCGATCGTTTGCGGATGCTCGCCTTGAAGAAAATTAAGCAACTGCTGTGGATCCGCTTTTCGGGCAAAATCAAAGGGGCGGACTTGTAAGGAAGAAGTTAGGCGATTCATAATGTTAGCCGCTTCTTCCTCGCCAAAAGCTTTTTCCAAAACGGCTTTAGCATAGCTTACACCGCCTTGGGATATATAATCTTGAGCAAGCACAATTTGATGGAATTGCTCTAATACCTCATCTTTTATATGCTTCTCCACCTTCTTCACTGAAGATATCGCTAAACTTAATTTTTCAATTTCTTCTTCCGTTAAATGTTTATAAATTTGCGCAGACACATCTGGACCCATAGTAATGAGGAGAATGGCCGCTTTTTGACGCCCGGTTAATCCCTTTTGTCTTGCCACGCCAACACCTCCTTAATCATCCGCTATCCAGCCCCGAAGGAGTTTAGCGAACTCTTCCGGATTTTCTTTAGCCATCTTCTCCAACTGTTTGCGTCGTTTAACTTCTTCTGTTTCTGTCGTTGATTCGATTTCAGAAGTATCCTCTTGTTCTGCTTCTTCTGGAATATACTCTTCAACAATTTCTTCATACTCTTCTTTGCGGTTGCGTCTTAATAAAATGATTAATACGAGTATTATCAATAATAGAATACCGCCAGCCACATACACCCAAACAGGGATGGCTGATTTTGGTTCGGGTGCATTTGCTGTATCAGAAAATTCTTGGAAAACGATCGATACATTATCCTCACGATCAACATCATCGAATTCTTCATCAATCGATGTACTGATAATTGAATTTAAGATTGAATCAATACCGTCTTCTACCGCCCTTTGATCTTGTTGGGAAAGATATTGAACACCGTCTTCATCCCTTTCAGCAACACTATCAATGGCAACTTGGATACCTAAATCGCGAATCTTGTATGGACTTTCGGCGATTTCTCTGCGAATACGATTGTACTCATTATTGATCGTTTCTTTTGTCATATCGTACTCGCCTTCGTCACCGTCATCCGCCTCTTCATAACCCGGGATATCTTCATCTCCTGTTCCAGCAACACCGCCTGGCGGTGGATGGCCCGAATATGATTCCTGTATCGTTTCAATGCTAACCGGCAATCCTTCCATATCATCAATGTCAACCGGTTCAACGAGTTCTTCTACTCGATTTTCTTCAGTAAAATCGATATCGGCGGTCACCGATACGATAACATTATCCATGCCGACTATCGTACCGAGCATTTGCTGGAGTCGCCTTTGTATGTCACGCTCAATATCTTTTTTTACCGTTTGCTGATATGTATGGGCTTCTGTATCGTCTTCACCATTTTGCGACGAACGATCGAAATATTCAAAGTACTGGTTCATAATGGCGATGTTTTCGGGCGGTAAATTGGGAACAGCTTTTGACACTAAATGGTATAAAGCATCGATTTGATTACCCGCAAATTCATAACCCGGCTGTGTATGAATAACGATAGATGCGGATGCTTCTTCAGCCGATTCATTCACAAAAACGGGATCTTCAGGCATATTAATCATGACTTCAGCATGTTCAATCCCGTCAATTCCTTGGATTAAATTAGCCAATTCTGTCTGCATGGCATCGAGTTTCAGCATGTCAAATTCGTTATCGGTGATTCCCCATGATGCATTCTCGCTGAAAAAAGAATAATCGATGCTCCCACTGCTCGGTATCCCTTGACCGGCTAGATCGACTAAAAGGGAATCGGCATCATCTTCCGGGACGGTGATCGTTGTACCGCCATCCTCTAGTTCATATGGAACTCCACGGGCTTCAAGCTCTTCTTTAACCTGACTGACTTCCTGTACAGACAGATCGCTGTATAAAGGGACATACGTCGTGCGAGATGCGAACAATGCGAAGACGGCAATTAATATAATCACCGCCGCAGCTGAGCCCGCAATCATTCCTTTTTGTACCTTAGTTCGATTGCTCCAAAACGTTTTCGCCTTTTCCTTGTACTGCAACATTTTTTCTTTCATATTGTCTCCCGCCACATTCCAACATTGCTATATGTTTGCATAAAATTTCAACAAAAATTTTATAATTGCATACGCATCATTTCATTATAGGCATCGATGACTTTTTGCTGAATTTGCACGGATGTTTCTAAAGTCATCTTTGCTTTTTGCGCAGTTATCATGACATCGTGTAAATCATCGATTTGACCGTTGGCAAATGCTTCTGTTTTTCGATCGGATACCTTTTCGGCTGTATTGAGCTTATCTATCGCTGCTTTTAGAGTTTTAGCAAATCCATCTTGCGCTTTTGCTGGTGATACAGTCGATTGTCCATTCGTTGGTTGAGAGAAATCATTTGGCATCACATGATGTAATATACGATTCATCTTTCATCCCCCTTACTATCTGCCGATTTCCAATGCTTTCATCAGCATGTTTTTACTAGCGTTTATCGTTGTAACATTCGCTTCATACGAGCGAGTAGCGCTCATTAAATCGACCATTTCTTTCAGTGGATCGACATTTGGCATTTGCACATAACCCGTTTCATCTGCATCAGGATGATTGGGATTATAAACAAGTTTAAAAGGTTCATCATCTTCAACAATCTGTGTTACACGAACACCTTTACCGTGAGCTGCTTTGTGTAAAAACGAGCGAAAGTCGTTAGCTTTCGGTTCGACGGTAACCATCTTCCGTCGATAAGGTTCGAACTCACCGTTTTCATCAAGGTTGGCTCGGGTTGTTTGCGCATTCGCTATATTTGAAGAAATAACATCCATCCGGAGACGTTGTGCCGTCAACCCACTTGCACTTGTGTTCATAGCATCAAATACCGACATCGTTATTTCCCTCCCCTGATAACGGTCTCGAGATTGTTGAATTTTCCATTGATCCGATCAACTAAACCTTGATAATAGATTTGGTTTTTCGCCAGTTCCGACATTTCTTTGTCGATATCTACATTATTTCCGTTATGGTTATATGTTGTATGCTGTTTTGTATATGTTTGGTATTTTTGACTTGGGTCTTCAGAACTAAATTCAATATGACGTGGATGTGTACGCTTTGCTTCTAATGTCTGGTGTAATACATTTTTGAAACGAACACCTTTGGCTTTAAAGTCCGGTGTATCAACATTAGCGATATTGTTTGCAATCGTTCGGTTTTTTAAGGTTGCAAAATTCAATGCTCCTTCTAAAGTCTGAAATGCACTATCGTACCATTCCATCATTGCCACCCTCCTTGCGCACAAAAGTGCCAAGCTTGGAAAGAAAATGTATACGATTATTGTAAGATAGATAGAGCATAAAGTCTACTATTTTTCGACAGCTTTCCCTTCGTAAACCATTAAATAGATATTAATACCTATGCCTTAACATCTACAAATGTTGTTTTATTTATCTGTAAGTATTTTTTTATAGTAAATAAATCGGATTTTGCGGTTTCTAACCTGAGACGTTTGTCTTAAAGTCTTAAACATATATCGACACAGTTCTTTACATTGTCAAAGCTGTTAAATGACATGTAAGACAAAATAAAAAAGCTAGCGTGACACTAGCTTTTTTAAAAGGGCATTTTACCGGGAACGCAATTTTTCTAGTTCTACTAGGAATTTGTCATTTAGAACTTTAATATATGTTCCCTTCATACCTAATGATCGCGATTCAATTACACCGGCGCTTTCCAACTTCCGCAGAGCATTGACGATGACCGACCGGGTAATACCCACTCTGTCAGCAATTTTACTTGCTACAAGCAGGCCCTCTTTACCATTGAGCTCTTCAAAAATATGGTCAATGGCTTCTAATTCACTGTATGAAAGCGAGCTGATCGCCATTTGTACAACTGCTTTGCTTCTTGCTTCTGATTCGATTTCTTCCGATTTCTCATGCAGGATTTCCATACCGACAACAGTCGCTCCATATTCTGCAAGCAGCAGATCATCGTCACCGAAGCGCTCTGATAGCCGGCTTAAAATCAGCGTTCCCAATCGTTCACCACCGCCCATGATCGGGACAATCGTTGTCAATCCATCCTTAAACAAGTCACGGTTTTCCTCGGGAAACGCTGTGTGTGGACTATCGATCCCTAGATTAGCTGTTGTTTCAAAGATATTAAACAGACGTTGTGTATATTCCTCTGGAAATTGTCTTTCTTCGAGCATCGTTTTCATGCGGTCGTTTTCAATTTCTTCGTTAATGGAATAGCCGAGTAATTTGCCTTTTCTACTCAAAATAAAGATATTTCCTTTAATCACATCTCTTAATGTCTCAGCCATTTCCGTGAAATTCACTGCTTTACCAGCTGTTTTTTGTAACATTGCATTAATTGTTCGTGCACGGTTTAACAGTTCCATAATGATCCTCCATTTCAATAATTGAATTTTATAGTATAAACTGGCTTAAATCTTTGTTCGCTGCAATATCTTGCAACTTTTCATCGACATATGCAGGAGTGATTTCGATTTTCTCCATGGTGATATCCGGTGCCTCATATGACAAATCCTCCAGCAATTTTTCTAATATCGTATGCAATCTTCGGGCACCGATATTGTCTGTTTCCTGATTGACTTGAAAGGCGATTTCTGCCAATCTATCTACAGCTTGGTCTGTAAAAACAACATTTATACCTTCTGTGGCGAGTAATGCCTGATATTGTTTCAAAAGAGCATTAGACGGTTCATTTAAAATACGCTTGAAATCGTCTGTTGATAATTTGTCAAGCTCGACCCTGATGGGAAATCGGCCTTGGAGTTCTGGAATGAGATCAGACGGTTTAGCAGTGTGGAACGCACCAGCAGCGATAAAAAGCATATGGTTTGTTTTGACTGGTCCATGCTTTGTAACAACGGTCGAGCCTTCCACGATCGGCAGAATGTCCCGCTGAACCCCTTCTCTTGATACATTTGGTGAATGGTCCTCTTTTCCGGCGACTTTGTCGATTTCATCGATGAAAATGATGCCGGATTGCTCCGCGAGCTGTATCGCTTCTTGAGCTGCTTCATCCATGTCAATCAATTTTTGCGCTTCCTGCTGGGTTAAAATTTTCCTCGCTTCGGATACTGGAAGTTTGCGCTTCTTTTTCTTTGTCGGCATAAATTTTCCAAGCATATCTTGCATATTCATCCCCATTTGTTCCATACCGGACCCTTGCAGCATATCAAACATGGATGGGGGTGTTTCTTCGATCTCAATCGTGACCATTTGATCATCGAGTTCACCCCGCTCAAGCTGATGCGCCACGTGTTTTCGCCGTGTGCGCAAATCATCATCCCGTTGGTCCGACGCTTCTTCATCCGTTTGTTCAGGGTCGGAAAAGAACAGTTCGAATGGGTTTTTCATGCCGCTATTTTGTTTTTTCGCCCGCGGTACAAGCAGCGCAACGAGCTTTTTTTTCGCTTCCACTTCCGCCTTATCTTTCACTTCATTCATTTTCTCTTTTTTAACCATGTGAACAGCAACTTCAACGAGGTCCCGAACCATTGATTCAACATCGCGTCCGACGTAGCCAACCTCGGTAAATTTCGTTGCCTCAACTTTGATGAATGGTGCTCGCACAAGTTTTGCGAGCCTTCGAGCAATTTCTGTTTTCCCTACGCCTGTAGGACCGATCATCAAAATGTTTTTTGGCACAATCTCATCTTTTAGGGAATCATCGAGTTGCATGCGTCGATATCGATTACGCAAAGCAACAGCAACGGCTTTTTTAGCATTATCTTGACCGATGATATATTTATCCAATTGGCCTACAATTTGTTTTGGCGTATAGTCAATTCCCATTCGGTAAGGCCTCCCTGTTTAATCAAGTACCTCCAGCGTAATATGATCGTTCGTATATACGCATATTTCCCCGGCAATTTCCAATGCCGTTTGTGCGATCTCACTTGCTGATAAGTGATCGGCTTTTCTCACCAATGCCCGGCCTGCGCTCAACGCAAAATTCCCGCCAGAGCCAATGGCAAGAATGCCATCATCCGGTTCAATCACTTCCCCGGTTCCAGAAACGAGGAGCATACTTTCTTTATTCATCACAATGAGCATCGCTTCCAACTTGCGAAGAACTTTGTCACTGCGCCATTCTTTCGCTAATTCTACCGCTGAGCGCTTCAAATTACCGCTATAGGCTTCGAGCTTCGTTTCAAATTTTTCAAACAGCGTAAACGCATCGGCGACTGAACCAGCGAAACCGGCAAGGACTTTTCCGTTGAATAATTTGCGCACCTTTTTGGCCTTATGTTTCATGACAACAGCGTTACCCAACGTTACTTGGCCATCGCCGCTCATGGCGCATTGGCCGTTATGCCTAATGGCAAATATCGTTGTTGCATGCATGTCAGAGGCCATTTAATCACCTCTTTACCGGCGTTATGAATCATTTGCTCTCGGGTGAGCATTCATATAAACGCTTTTTAAATAATCTTTAGTTACATGGGTATAAATTTGCGTTGAAGATAAATGTTCATGACCGAGTAACTCTTGTACAGTCCGCAGATCAGCACCTTCGTTTAGCATATGTGTTGCAAAAGTATGGCGTAATTTATGCGGATGAACATGGATTGTCATTGCAGCATCCTCAACGATTTTTTGCAAAATGAGCCGCATACCTCTCGTTGATAGCGGTCTTCCTCTTGCATTTAAAAACAATGCATTAGAAGGCGCATAATCATCTGCCTTGTCTTGCAGAACATTTCGTCCGTGATTAATATAAGTTTGCAAGGCCCTTTCGGCAAACCTGCCAAACGGCACATATCGTTCTTTTCCACCTTTTCCTTTAACAAGCATCGTTCCAATGGAAAAATCAACATCCTCAAGACAGAGTGCCTGACATTCAGAAATCCGCATCCCTGTCCCATAAAGTGTTTCCAGAAGAGCTTGATTGCGCTGGCCGAGCGGTGTTGTTAAATCATTCACTTTGAATAACTGCTCAAGCTCCTCCTTATATAGAAATCCAGGAAGGCGCTTTTCCGCCTTGGGCAATGTTATTTGGGCAAAAGGATTAGCATTCACCTTTTGTTCTCTTTCCATAAATTTGAAAAAGGTACGCAGACATGATATTTTCCGCGAAACGGAGCGCCTGCTTAACTGGCGATCATAAAGCTCCGTTAAAAACAGCCGGACAACCCGTTGATCAATGGCAAGCAAATCATGGATCGCCTTGCGTTCTAAAAAGGTGAAGAATGTTTCTAAATCCTTTTTATAATACATAACCGTGTAAGGTGATGCACCTTTTTCAATTTGTAAGTATTCAACAAATGCTGTTAGACTGTCTGCGTATTGCTTCAATATCCCACCTCACTATTGGCAACGCCTAAAGGATAACACATACAATTAAGAGAAGCAATAGATTTAACAAAATTGTAATAAAATTCAGAAACGAAACTCCAGTAAGTTTGCTTTGCGTTAATGTTCTTTTGCCGCAGCTGTCAAGTACATTAACTTACCAATAGCATATTATATATTTATTGAAGTTAATAGTCAACAAATAACAATTAAAGTTTTCTAATAAATCGTGTAAGAGACGCGAAAAAACGGCTGCCCGCATGACGAACAGCCGATCGATTAAGTTGGCGAACTTTCCTTATAATCGCAGTTTGTACATTGGATTTGCGTTTTCTTTTTCCTTCTTTTTTCAACAAGCATCGCCTGACAATTTGGGCACGTTCTGGAAATCGGTTTGTCCCATGATACAAAATCACATTCCGGATAACGGTCACAACCGTAAAACGTCCGGCGCTTTTTCGTTTTTCGTTCAACGACGTTACCTTCTTGACATTTCGGACATGTGACACCGATTTTCTTTAAAATAGGCTTTGTATTGCGGCAGTCAGGGAAGTTCGAACATGCCAAGAATTTTCCATAACGCCCCATCTTATAAACCATTTCGTGTCCGCATTTTTCACAATCAATACCCGCTGGTTCATCTTTGATTTCAACGTTTTCCATTTCTTTTTCCGCCGTTTTTAACCGTTTATTAAAACCAGCGTAAAACTCATCAATAATTTTTATCCATTCGGTTTTACCTTCTTCAATGGCATCAAGGTCTGCTTCCATTTTCACCGTAAAATCAACATCGATGATTTCAGGAAAAAATTCTTCTAAAAGATCATTGACGATTGTGCCTAACTCGGTTGGAAAAAACCGCTTGTTATCAATGGCTACATACCCTCTGCGCTGAATCGTATCAAGTGTGGGCGCATATGTAGAAGGGCGGCCGATACCTTGTTCTTCCATCGTGCGGACAAGCCTTGCCTCGGTATATCTAGGCGGCGGTTGTGTGAAATGCTGATTCGGTGTAATCTCTTTCGCTTTAACGACCATTCCTTCTTCCAATTCAGGCAATCGTTTGTCTTCTTCTTTCTTAGTGTCATCGGTTCCTTCCACATAAACTTTCATAAACCCGGCAAATTTGATTTGCGATCCGGTTGCACGAAACTCTACATCCTCATTCAACAAATGAACAGTCATCGTATTAAATACAGCCGGTGCCATTTGGCTTGCCACGAATCGCTCCCAAATCAATTTGTACAACCGGTATTGATCTCGGGACAAAACGGATTTCAGCGATTTCGGGTCCCGCATGATCGATGTGGGACGAATCGCCTCATGTGCATCTTGTGCACCCTCTTTTTGCTTTCCAGATTTGTATGTTCCGACATATTGCTTTCCAAACTCTTCTTCAATGTATGTTTTTGCTTCTTGCATCGCGCTGTTAGAGACACGTGTCGAATCTGTGCGCATATACGTGATTAAACCTGTGATCCCACCGGCTTTTTTGCCTAGATCAATCCCTTCATATAACTGCTGAGCGACCATCATCGTTTTCTTGGCTCGGAAGTTTAATTTTCGGGCTGCTTCTTGTTGCAACGATGATGTTGTAAATGGTTTGGCCGGATTGCGTCTTCGTTCGCGTTTCTTGACTTTATCGACCCGGAAATCTTTTCCTCTTAATCGTTCTAAAATCGCATTCACGTCGTCTTTGGTTGACAAATGCTGTTTTTTTCCACCCACCCCATAAAACGAGCCTTTGAATACTTCCTCATCTTTTTGAAATTGACCATCAATCGACCAATATTCCTCAGGCTTAAAATTTTTAATTTCCTTTTCGCGATCGATGATCATTTTAACAGCAACAGATTGAACTCTGCCGGCGCTTAACCCTTTTTTGACTTTTTTCCAAAGCAATGGGCTGATATTGTATCCGACCAGTCTGTCCAAAATCCGGCGTGCTTGCTGAGCGTTTACTAGATCAGTATTAATCGTTCGTGGATGTTTAAACGATTGCTTAACAGCCTCTTCGGTAATTTCATTAAACACGACTCGGCATTTGGATTGTTTATCCATATTCAAAGCATGCGCTAAATGCCAAGCAATTGCTTCTCCTTCCCTATCAGGGTCCGCAGCAAGATAAACTTTTTTAGCTTTTTTGGCTGCTTTTCGCAGCTCTTTTAACACGTCTCCTTTTCCGCGGATCGTGATATATTTCGGTTTGAATTGATTATTAACATCGACACCGATTTGGCTTTTAGGCAAATCGCGGACGTGCCCCATTGAAGCTTTCACACTATATTTTTTTCCTAAATATCGTTCAATCGTCTTCGCCTTAGCAGGCGATTCAACGATAACGAGATAATCTGACATGCTATTTCCTCCCAAACCCATGTGATTGCATCTAAAACATGCCGCATAGTTTCCCTATTCTATATTTCTAACAGATTTTGATGCAAAGTTAATCGGAAATCTTCACTAATAGTAAATATATACGTCATGTTTGTCAAACATACCCACTTTTATTTTGAAGCGCTTGCATTTACGTACGGATAGGATTAATTGATCTCACTCCAAATACTTGTAATGAATGCCGATATTTTCCCAGTCCTCGACAATATCTTCCGCAACATGAACGAGTTTGGCACCGTCTTGGATCAATTGATGACAACCCTTTGTTTGTGAGAGCAGAGGGGATCCGGGAACAGCATATACTTCTCTACCTTGCTCTAAAGCATGGTCTACGGTGATCAGTGTACCGCTTTTCTCAGCCGCTTCGATGACTACTGTTCCAAAACTCAAACCACTAATAATTCGGTTTCTTTCGGGAAAATGATATTTTCGGGGAGGTGTATCCGGCGCGTATTCAGATAAAACAAGCCCTTTTCTAACGATCTGTTTAAATAATGGGACATTTACACGGGGATAAATATGATGAAATCCTCCACCTAAAACGGCTATAGTACCGCTGTTGTATGTTAACGCCAATTCGTGGGCATAACTATCAATACCTTTAGCCATACCACTTACGATCGTCCAATGGTAATCAAGTAACGGTTTTATGATATATTTTGTTTTTTGTTTGGCATTTCTAGATGGAAATCGCGTACCGACGACACTCAGAGTCGGCGTTTGCTGCAAAAGCTTTATATTGCCTAGAGCATATAGGACAAGTGGTGGATCTTTAATAGGTTTTAACATACAGGGGTAATGATCGTCAACAATCGTGACGATGGAATAGGTGGAGATATCTTTTTTAATTTGCATAGCAAGGTGCGGATTGTGCAGATCATTGTAGAATAAGGAGGCCTTTTTCATGGGAAGCGAAAAAATCTGGCTTAACTCCGATGGAGATAATGTATAAATCTTTGTCAACTCGGGATCGTAACGAAAAAATTTTCGCAACGACCTACGGGAAATGCCTTGACATCTGTGGATATGAATCAGTCGTTCGCGGATATTTTGCAAAACATCACGTCCTTCTATATGGATAAGGAATCCGAAGGCACGATGGCCACGGATTCCTGTTTTATAGATTTAGTGTGTTTGACACTTTTCAGCTAAATTGTTCTCTTTTAAAGTTTGAATCATCGTTTCTCCTATAACAGCTGGCGTTTCTGCCACTTTAATGCCGCAGGCTTTCATAACACGGATTTTTTCATCGGCCGTTCCCTTACCGCCGGAAATAATCGCCCCGGCATGACCCATCCGTTTTCCTGGAGGGGCTGTTGCACCGCTGATAAAGCCAACAACCGGTTTTGTCATGTTCGCCTTGACCCATTCAGCCGCCTCTTCCTCAGCAGTTCCGCCGATTTCGCCAATCATGACAACCGCTTCTGTATCAGGATCTTCATTGAATGCTTTCAAAACATCGATAAAATTAGTGCCAATCACCGGGTCACCGCCAATGCCAACGGCCGTTGATTGTCCGTAGCCGGCTTCTGACAATTGGTGCACTGCTTCATAGGTCAGTGTGCCCGAACGAGAGACGACACCGATATGGCCTTTTTTATGGATATAGCCGGGCTGAATGCCAATCTTGCATTCTCCAGGTGTGATAACACCTGGGCAATTCGGACCGATCAAACGTGTTTTCTTACCCTCCATGTAGCGTTTCACTTTGACCATGTCCATCACAGGAATATGTTCAGTGATACAAATGACAAGATCCAGTTCGGCATCAACCGCTTCCAAAATAGCATCTGCTGCAAATGGAGCGGGTACATAAATCACCGATGCGTTCGCGCCTGTTTTGCTAACCGCTTCCGCGACCGTATTGAATACTGGAACACCTTCAACTTCTGTTCCACCTTTTTTCGGCGTTACGCCGCCGACAATGTTCGTTCCGTATTCAAGCATTTGTTTCGTATGAAACCTGGCTGTTCCGCCAGTGATTCCTTGGACTATTACTTTCGTATCTTTATTAACATAAACACTCATGTCCGTCCGTCCTTTCTGCATAAACTTTTCATCCTGCACTCAGATGCGCTATTTTATGAGTGAAACAATTTTCTTAGCACCATCGGCCATCGAATCAGCTGAAGTAATATTCAGACCAGAATCGTTTAAGATTTTTTTGCCAAGTTCCACATTCGTCCCTTCTAAACGGACAACTAGCGGCAAGTCCAATCCGACTTGTTTTGTCGCTTCGACAACACCTTCAGCGATGACATCGCATTTCATAATACCGCCAAAAATATTCACGAAAATACCCTTAACATTAGTATCAGACAAAATGATTTTAAACGCTTCAGTTACTTTTTCTGCCGTTGCTCCGCCACCAACATCAAGGAAGTTTGCCGGCTTACCACCGTAGTGCTTAATGATATCCATCGTTGACATAGCAAGTCCAGCACCGTTAACCATGCAACCGATATTTCCATCCAAAGCAATGTAGCTTAAATCGTGTTTTGATGCTTCTATTTCCTTCTCATCTTCTTCGTCTAAATCCCGCAAGTCAAGAAGATCTTGCTGACGATACAACGCATTGTCATCAAAATTCAATTTGCAATCCAACGCAAGCACTTGGCCATCACCGGTTGTGACAAGCGGATTGATTTCCGCAACCGAACAATCTTTCTCAATGAATACATCATAAAGTCCCATCATAAATTTAACAGCTTTAGATAACAATTCTTCAGGTATATGAATGTTAAATGCAAGCCTCCGTGCCTGGAATGGTGTCAGACCGACAACAGGATCAATGACTTCCTTAAAAATCTTCTCCGGAGTTTGAGCTGCTACTTCTTCGATTTCTGTTCCGCCTTCTTCTGATGCCATCATAACGACACGTGAAGTTGCACGATCTAGGACAAGGCCGATATAGTATTCATTTTGGATATCGCAGCCTTGTTCAATCAACAGGCGTTTGACTTCCTTTCCTTCAGGGCCTGTTTGATGTGTGATGAGCTTTTTACCTAAAATATCATCTGCATATGTACGTACATCGTCTAAATTTTTCGCTATTTTCACCCCGCCGGCTTTTCCTCGACCACCAGCATGGATTTGCGCTTTGATGACGGTTACATCTGTGGCAAGTTTTTTGGCAGCTTCTACGGCTTCGTCTACGCTATAGGCAACATAACCGTCGGGAACAGCGACGCCATAACGGCGTAGTATGTCTTTTGCTTGATGCTCATGAATGTTCATCCTTTATCCTCCCATCATTTTTCACTGCAAGTCCATTGTATAAAAAAACCATCTATTTCACAAGACTAACTGCTATTTGATGATAGAATCCAAGCCTAACCCCTTTCACATAGATAATCACTGGTCACTCGGAAAAAGGGGGATTCAATCCTTCCCCCCTTTTTGACTTGTACTTCGATTGTTGTGTAAAGGGATTGTTTCAGCATGGCCTATACGCTTGTCAGTGCGATAAATGAACGCAAAAACTTCCGCAACGGCTTGAAAAAGCTCTTCAGGAATTGTTTCATTAATATTTAGTTCCGCCAAAAGTTCAACGAGTGTCGGATCTTCCTGTATCGGGATATTGTTTTCTTTAGCGCGTTTGATAATCGACTCGCCGCTAAGCCCTTTACCCGATGCAACAACTTTCGGTGCCATATCCTGTTCTTTATCGTACCGAAGAGCGACCGCTTTTTTTCGCTTGTCCATCATATCCGATAGTCAACTCCTTGCTGGATAATCGCCCCTTTATCTGATACTGGAACCAACGGCTGCTCGTCACCTTGCTGATAAGGTTTAAAAGTGACAGAAGAAAGCTGATAACCGAGCTTGTCCAACCCTTGTTCCAACATCGGTTTTAACGGTATGGCCTGTTGTTTAAGATCCGTCCGATCGTTCAAAATAACAATGGATACATTCCGTTTTTGAATGTGCATATCGATCATTGTCTCTTTTAAATGGGCAAGATCTAAAAAAAACAAAATACGGCAATGGTTAAGATCCAGCTTTCCTTCGTCAGTTTTTTTGCCTTGCAACTCTAGTTTAGCATCGCTCTGTATTCCAAGTTTATCACCCGGCAGCTGTATACTAGCAAAAATCATATGGTTCGTCTCCTGAATCGATTGCAGCTGCAAACCATTAATGACGTGTAAAAGTCGGGCCGATGTCTCTATTATTTTACCATCGTGGTGCTGAATTAACTGTAAAAGCAACGATTTAAGCGTATTCGGTTTAGATTGAATTTGGTTATGCGCAATATCGTATTCATCGGTGAAACCAACCAATTGCACGAGTTGTTTCATCTGCGCATCCAGAGATGAACGATGAAAATTGGCCAACAGTTGTGCTGCTTTTGTATATGTAGATTTATCGGCCAGCGCCTCGAGTTGTTCGAATAGTTGGCGCAATGCTTGGGGCGTGTTATCTATTCTCAATTTTTGATCGTCAGGCAACAAAGGGATCAATTTTTGCCTGATATCTTGTTCCAAACGATTGAACACTTGATCAGTTAATGGCACGTTGTTTTGCAACGTTTGATGAACTGAATCAGAATATGTCTGCCATATATTCCGGGCGGCTGTTGGTAAAGACTCGTGATCAGAAAAAAAGGCGAGTTTGTTCATCATCGCTGTTATATCAATCGTTTCAAGTAAGTGGTGCTGATGGTGTAAACTCCAAGCGGAAAATGTCGTCTGTGTTTCGATGACGCCGAATAACTTTAGTACGTGATAAACGCGCCGATCATTGCGGGGATTGTGCAACAGTCGGCCGAGTTGACTGATCAATTGTTGCTTTAACGAGGAGCGATCTGTATCCTGGCCCAATTGCTTCAACAATTCGCGCATCTGTTCGGTAAGGCTCGTTGTTTCCTTGGCATACAAAGCTTTGAAAACAGACTCAGTCACCGGTAGATTATTTGCCAGCATGTCTTTCAGGATAAAACGCGCCTGAGATTTATTTTTACCTTCGGCCATTAATGTGAAAGCATTTTTTAGCTGATCGGTTCGAAAGGGAATCTGCTCATCGATTAGCGACTGTAAAAGGAGCATCTCTTGTTTACCTGCTTTTAATCCTAACTGTTTCAACAGGTTCATCGCATTCGCCTTTGTATCCGATGACAACGCATCGCTAATAAGGCGCAAATGGATAAGGTCATCGGCGCGCTCAACTTGAAAATAATAGTTAGTCCCGATGGATAATGATGCTTCAAGCTTAGCCGTCATTTGCAACGAACCGATTTGAATTTGTGCCCGTTGATGGGGATATAATTTTAGCACACGCCCTTTGACGACCTGGCCGGGGCGAAGAAAATTGTGATGAACAGGCGAGTTGATCGGCCGACTTTCAGTTGTTCGAAAAACCCCCATCGAATGAAACCTCCTTTGTTAAGAGCGCATGGCGTACCGGGGCAAAGGACTTTCGGTGGTATGGCGTTGGGCCGTATTTTTGCAGCATGTTAACGTGGTGTTTTGTTCCGTATCCGTTGTTGGAATCAAAACCGTATAATGGATATGTTTTATGTAAATCTTTCATAATTTGATCGCGCGTCACTTTAGCCAATATACTTGCAGCCGCAATGGATATACTGTTTGCATCTCCTTTTTTAATGACCTCAGATGAGCATGGTAGATCATCTATATTCACCGCATCGATTAAAATATGTTCAGGCATTGGCTCAAGTTGGGTGATCGCCCGATGCATAGCAAGCTTAACCGCCTCATGGATGTTCAGCCGATCAATCGTCTCGTTGTCCACAACCGATAAGCCGTAGGTGACCGCCTGATGCTTAATCATGCGAAAAAATTCGTTGCGCGTTGCTTCGGTTAATTGTTTTGAGTCGTTTAATCCGAGCAACTGGAAATCTTTTGGAAGAATCACCGCAGCTGCAACAACTGGACCTGCCAAAGGGCCTCTTCCTGCTTCATCGACACCAGCGATAAAGCGCAATCCATTGCTATAATGCTTGTTTTCGTAACGGCACATTTGTGCAAATTTTTCTTTCAGTGCCTTTTCTTTAGCTTTGTTCGTTTCATACGCTTTTACGAGTTTCTGTACACCTTTTCTTTCATCGCGTTTTAATTTATCGATCATGCTCTCGGTTATTTGTCCTGTCGTAAATAAATGTTTAATCTCGGCAATGGTAAGTTTCTCCATATACATCCCCATCTCTATTTGTCTATATCGGTCTGTTTCGGTAAAGCTTTAACTCAATCGATGTGGATTCTCGCCTATGTATTTGGCTGTTCAAGGGTAATGCGTCCTAGATAGCCATCGCGAAAATCTTGAATGACAAGCCGAGCAACTTTATCAAAATCGATGCGACCGCCGGATTCCAAAGCTCCACGAAGAGTACCGATGGCATTAAATATCGCTTCCATATCGTACGTAGAAGAATTTATATTGTAGCGGGCCTCCAATCGTCCTGGATAATGCTGTTGTAAATGACCAATGATAAAAGCTGCAATATCCTGTAAAGACAGTAGTTGATCTTTGATTGTGCCAATGGCGGCAAGACGGTAACCGATAAGTTCATCCGTAAATTTCGGCCATAATATGCCCGGCGTATCAAGCAATTCAAAAACGTTTTGAATTTTTATCCACGATTGCTGCTTTGTCATACCAGGTTTGTCGCTAGTTTTGGCAATCTTTTTATTTGCCAGCCGATTGATCAACGTCGATTTACCGACATTTGGAATACCGATAATCATCGCTCGAGCAGCCCGCGGACGGATGCCTTTTTTCTTAAGCTGCTCCATTTTCTCTTGACTAAGAGATTTCGCCATTTGAATCATTCTCTGGATATCGTCTCTATCATTCACATCAACCGCAATGGTTTGTTTGCCTTCTTGTCGTAAAGCTTCCAGCCACCGGTTTGTTATCTGATCATCGGCCAGATCTTTTTTCATCAGCACCGTCATGTTCGGCTTTTGATGTAACAGTTGTGCAAGCATTGGATTTTGCGATGATGCCGGAGCTCGTGCATCGACGAGTTCGACAACAAAATCAACCAATTTTAACTTGTCTTCTGCTTCACGTTTTGCTTTTGCCATATGTCCAGGATACCATTGTATACTCATGACTTCCCTCCTGTTATGCCAATGCGGTCGAGAGGCCAATAAATTAACGTTGTTTTACCTACAATTTGATCTATTGAAATCAAACCCATCATACGGCTGTCGGTCGAGTTTCTTCGGTTGTCACCTAAAACAAGGACATAGCCGTCCGGAATGGTTTCGTAATTTCCCGGTAATTCTTCCAAACGAAAATCGTTTGTCAACGGCTGGTTATCGGTCAGCTCGGCTTTTTTTTCTTCTAAATATGGCTCCTCAACAGCTTGACCATCGATGTACAATACATCATCCTTCATGGCGACATGTTCGCCAGGTAGGCCGATGATTCGTTTGATAAAATCTTTCTTATCATAGGCATGAAACACAATGATGTCAAATCGCTCCGGATCACTGAATCGATATGATAATTTATCCACAATGATTTGATCTCGATCATGCAATGTCGGTAGCATTGATGGGCCATCGACAATGATCGGTGCAAAAACAAATGTCCGTATGATAAATGTCACTACAATAGCAACTAAGAATATTTTTATCCAGTCCAACCATTCATTCTTGATCGTTTCCATGCATTCTCCCCCGACATTTACCGTAAACTCTATTTTAAATTGAACATAAGGCCATTATAACATCGAACATGATTTTTTCAGCTAAATATTGCATATGAATACATAAAATAAAAAGGAGCTGACTGTTGGCCAGGCTCCTTTAGCAAATACATCGACATGTATAGTGTTAGTTGCGACGTTCTTTGATGCGCGCTGCTTTTCCACGTAGATTGCGGAGATAGTATAGTTTGGCACGGCGAACTTTGCCGCGACGGATCACTTCAATTTTTTCAATACGGGGGGAATGGACGGGAAATATGCGTTCAACACCCACACCGTAAGACACCTTTCTGACGGTAAACGTTTCGCTGATTCCACCATTTTGCCGTTTGATGACGACACCTTCAAATACTTGGATTCGTTCACGCGAGCCTTCAACGACTTTCACGTGGACACGGACAGTGTCGCCGGCACGGAAATCAGGATGATCTGTGCGAAGTTGATCTTTTGTAACACTTTCGATCAATTTTTGCATCCTGCTTCACCCCTTCCAAACCAATGTTCATATCTTAAAAGACAGCGGAACATCGTTTATATAGCTTAAACTGGTACTTAAGCACAACAGTAAATATACCATATGCACTATGTGAGTTCAATATATATTTGCAACTGTTTCATGAATGATTAGTGTCTTGTTCATTAAACTCGTGCAAAATTTTCTTTTCTTCAGCTGACAACGATGCCTTGGCCAATAAGTCGGGACGGCGCTCATGCGTCCGCTTCAAAGCTTCTTTTCTGCGCCATGCGGCAATCCTACTATGATCGCCAGACAAAAGCACATCCGGTACCTTCATCCCGCGAAAATCAGCGGGTCGCGTATAATGGGGATATTCCAAAAGGCCGCTGGAAAAAGAATCTTCAGAAGCGGAGTTGGCATTGCCCAAGACATGAGGAAGCAAGCGAACGACGCTGTCTACGACAACCATGGCTGCCAGTTCCCCACCGGTTAAAACGTAATCCCCAATCGAAATTTCATCGGTTACAAGACCGGTCCGGATTCGCTCATCATAGCCTTCATAATGCCCGCATATCATCACAAGATGTTCTTCATGAGACAATTCCTCTGCTTTTTGTTGACTGTACGGCTCACCTTGAGGAGTCATAAGAATGATCCGCGGTTTCGTCTTAGTTTTATGTGTAAGAGCATGGACAGCATCAAACACGGGCTGTGGGGTCAGTACCATGCCCGCCCCGCCACCGTATGGATAATCATCGACTTTATGGTGCTTATCTTTTGAGTAGACACGAAAGTCAACTAAATTGTAGGTAAACAATTTTTTGTCTTGAGCTTTTTGCAAGATAGATGTGTCAAAAACACCGCGAAACATTTCTGGAAACAAGGTTAAAATATCAATATGCATTAATCTAGCAATCCTTCCATCGGTTCGATCATAATGGTTTGGTTTGATGTATCCACATGCTTGACAACATCGTCAATATACGGAATGAGAATATCTTTCCCTTTTTCCTGCTCAACGACCCAGACGTCGTTCGCTCCAGGGGTAAGTATTTCTTTGACGATACCGATTTTTTTATGTTGACGCGTATAAACATGACAACCGATGATTTCATGATAGTAATACTCGCCATCATCTAACGGATGCAACTGCGCATCAGATACTTTCAAATAACCGCCTTTAAACGATTCAACATCGTCAATCGTTTCCAGTCCGGCAAAATGCAAAAGATCATAACCTTGATGAAAGCGATGACCGTCGATCGTTAATGCAATCGGCTCCGCCTGATTTTTGACGAGGTACAACGTATTTCCCGGTTTGAAGCGTTCGGGAAAATCCGTAATGCGAAAGACTTTTACCTCGCCGTGAATACCGTGTGTATTGATGATTTTTCCTACGTTATAAAACTTTCGGCTCATGGCATCACCTACTGTTCGTCAATTCGAATCACGACACCATCTTTAACGACAATCGCTGTTTCTTTTATCAATTCATCCCATTGTTGGCCAACACGAACTTCGACGAGTGCATCGACTTCTCTTTCCACGATTTCACTGCCGTTTTCTAACAATTCGAGCTGCTCGATTTTAAAATCGATTAACTCGATTTTTTCTTTACGCTGATTGATTTCCTGCTGAAATCGTCGAGCAACATCTTGTTTGGCTACACCGGGCTTATTTTGCAATTTGCGCTGTTCAAACCGTAATTGTTGACACTCTTGTTCAAGTTGCCTTTTATGACGGTTAAAATTATCGTGCATTTTTGCTTTACTTTTTTCTGTCACAACTTGTTTAATTGGAACCTTTTTAATAATTTGCACGGGTTCTCCACCTTCCCAACCCGAAAATGACCATGCCGATGCTGAAAAAGGGAAAGGTACTTCCTCTCCCTTTACATAATATCTAGATAAATGCGCTTGTTCGCATCCGTTTTTGCCGCATAAACAACCGTGCGAATCGCCTTAGCAATGCGTCCATTTTTGCCGATAACTTTGCCGACATCGCTTTGGTTTACAGTTAGGTGATAAACGATTTTTGTTTCCTCTTCTTTTTCCTCCACGACGATATCTTCCGGGTGGTCAACAAGTGCCACAACAATGGATTCGATTAAGGCTTTCATGATATCACACTACTTTATTGTTTATTTTTTTGTTCGTGGAATTTTTTCATGATGCCTTCTTTGGAGAAAAGGTTGCGAACGGTATCGCTCGGGGTTGCTCCTTTTGCCATCCAATCCAGCGCTTTTTCTTCGTCTATTTTGACTTCAACTGGTTTGGCAACTGGATTATAAGTGCCAATTTGTTCGATTGATCGTCCATCACGTGGAGAACGCGAATCAGCTACAACAATACGGTAAAACGGGTTGCGTTTAGACCCCATGCGTTTTAAACGAATTTTGACAGCCATTCTTGTTGCACCTCCTACTGAAATGTATTTCACAAATTTAGATTGTAACAGACGTAGGAAAGTCTGTAAAGTGTTTTTCCATTACAATATTGGCTGACGGTGATCGTTCTTTATATGTTTACATAAATGGAAACTTCAGACCTTTTCCTTTTTTGCCTTTTTGCATATTCGTCATGCGCTTCATCATTTTCTTCATCTCGTTGAATTGTTTGAGTAAACGATTGACCTGGGATACCGATGTGCCTGATCCTTTAGCAATCCGTTTTTTGCGACTAGCGTTCATAATCGACGGATCTTGGCGTTCTTCTTTGGTCATCGAGCGGATGATCGCCTCGACCTGACCGAGTTGTTTTTCATCAATTTGGACATTTTTTAACCCTTTCATCTTGCCAGCGCCAGGCATCATGGCAAGAAGCTCATCCAATGGTCCCATTTTACGCACTTGCCCCATCTGTTCGAGAAAATCATCAAATGTAAAGGACATCGTGCGCATTTTTTCTTCCAATTCCTTTGCTTGTTTTTCATCTACATTCGTTTGAGCTTTCTCGATCAACGTGAGAACATCACCCATACCAAGGATGCGCGATGCCATACGATCGGGATGAAAAGGTTCTAACTCGTCCAGCTTTTCCCCCATGCCAGCAAATTTGATCGGTTTGCCGGTCACCGCTTTGATGGAAAGCGCAGCGCCGCCGCGCGTGTCCCCATCCAACTTGGTCAAAACAACACCGGAAATGTCGAGCTGTTCGTTGAAACTCTCAGCGACATTAACAGCATCCTGTCCAGTCATAGCATCGACAACGAGGAAGATTTCATCTGGGTTAACTTCCGTTTTAATAGATTGTAATTCGCTCATCAATGTTTCATCAACATGGAGCCGACCGGCCGTGTCAATAATGACATAGTCGTTGTGTTCCACCTTGGCTTGTTCAATTGCATCTTTTGCAATATCAACCGGATCAACGGCAGTACCTCTAGCATAAACAGGCATATTCAATTGTTTGCCGAGTGTTTCCAACTGATCAACGGCCGCTGGACGGTAAACATCACAGGCAACAAGCAGTGGAGAGCGATTATGTTTTTTGCGTAAGTGGTTGGCCAACTTTCCAGTAGTCGTTGTTTTTCCAGCACCTTGCAACCCGACCATCATAATGACAGTCGGTGAACGGTCAGCTACAGCGATTTTGCTTTGCTCTCCGCCCATCAGGTCGGTCAGCTCATCTTTAACGACTTTGATCACCTGCTGTCCTGGAGTTAGACTTTCCATGACTTCCTGTCCGACGGCCCGCTCCTTGATCCGTTTAATTAAGTCCTTAACCACCTTGAAGTTAACATCGGCTTCTAACAACGCAAGCCGGACTTCGCGAGCCATCTCCTTAACATCTTGTTCGCTGACTTTCCCTTTCCCGGTTATTTTCTTGATCGTGCCCTGTAAACGATCGGTTAGTCCTTCAAATGCCACAGATGGACTCCCCCTATTCGATTTCCTTTAATTGTTGGATGTAACGCCGACTTTTTTCATCCGTCAATCGTTCTTCCAATTTCATCAATAATTCATGGCGTTTAAGAAATTTTTCATAGAGGCCCAGCTTTTCTTCGTATGTTTCTAGCATCTCTTCGGTCCGTTTAATATTATCATAAACGGCCTGTCGAGATACATTCGCCAACTCGGAAATTTCCCCTAATGAATAGTCTTCTAAATAATACATTTGCATATAGCTTTTCTGTTTTGATGTCAACAACTGATGATAAAAATCAAACAGATAGTTCATGCGCGTTGTTTTTTCAAGCATGCTGTATGCCCCTTCTTTTCGTTAAGCCTATTCACTTTACAAAAATAGTACCATCATTCCGGCGTATCTTCAAGAAGATCGGCAAACAAACCGTATACGAACGCGTGCGGATCAAAAGTTTGTAAATCATTGATTTGCTCGCCGAGTCCAACGTATTTAACCGGAATGTTCAGCTCATTTCTTATCGCCAGCACAATGCCACCCTTTGCCGTTCCATCAAGCTTTGTCAACACGATGCCTGATACATCGGTTGCCTCAGAAAATATTTTTGCCTGGTTCAGAGCGTTCTGTCCAGTTGTTGCATCAAGCACTAAAAGCACTTCATGGGGAGCGCCAGGAATTTCGCGTTCGATCACACGTTTTACCTTGGCTAATTCGTTCATTAAATTAACCTTGTTCTGCAACCTCCCGGCCGTATCGCAAATAAGCACATCAGCTTGGCGGGATTTAGCTGCTTGAATCCCATCAAAAATAACGGCTGCAGGGTCGCTTCCCGCACGTTGTTTAATGACGTCGACACCTGCTCGTTCCCCCCATATATCGAGTTGTTCGATTGCACCAGCACGAAATGTATCACCGGCAGCAAGTATCACATGTTTGCCTTCTTGTCTTAATTGATGCGCTAATTTGCCGATAGATGTTGTTTTTCCAACACCATTGACACCGACGACGAGAATGACGGAAAGTTCATCGTTCTTAAGGTTTAGCGTTTCGATTGTTTCCCCATCATCACCGTAATAAATATCAACGAGTTTATTGGAAATCACTTCTTTGATTTTAGCGGTATCTTTAATATTTTGTCGTTTCACTTCCATTTTCAATTCGTCGATAAGTTCCATAACCGTCTTGATCCCGACATCGGCCATAATCAACACTTCTTCCAACTCTTCAAAAAAATCTTCATCGACTTTCCGGTAGCGAGCAATTAAATCGTTTAGCTTAGCGGAAAATGATTTGCGCGTTTTTTTCATACCATCTTTATATTTAACCGCCACATCTTGAGAATCACCATTTGCCTTGAATTTACTTTTAATCTTTTGCATAAAACGCATAGAACCGTCCTCCTTATGCTTTAACTAAATCTTTTGTCTCCTCAAGGCGAACCGATACGAGCCGGGAAACACCCAATTCCTGCATTGTCACACCATACAACACGTCAGCTTGTTCCATCGTACCTCTGCGATGGGTGATCACGATAAACTGAGTGTCTCGGGAAAACATTTTAATATATTTGGCAAACCGGACGACGTTCGCTTCATCGAGCGCTGCTTCAACTTCATCGAGAACACAAAATGGTACAGGACGTACGCGTAAAATGGCAAACAAAAGAGCAATCGCCGTCAACGCTCGTTCGCCACCCGATAACAAACCGAGATGTTGTAATTTTTTACCTGGAGGCTGGGCTACAATATCGACACCGGTCTTTAGCAAATGATCAGGATCCGTCAATTTCAGTTCCGCCCGACCGCCGCCGAATAACTCTCGAAATACGACCGCAAACTCTTTCTTAATATTTTTAAATGTAGTCGAAAAACGTTTTTTCATTTCATCGTCCATTTCAGCAATCACAGCATATAATGTTTCTTTTGCTTCAACGAGATCGTTCCGTTGCTCAGCGAAAAATTGATACCGCTCAGAAATCCGTTCATACTCTTCAATAGCACCGAGATTAATCGTTCCAAGATGGTCAATCGCTTGTTTCAGACGGTCAACATTTTCTCTTGCCGCATCGAGATCAGAAACGCCTGGGTACTCATGGCGCGCTTTTTCAAACGATATTGTATACTCGGTCTGCAAGTGGGATAAACGGTTTTCTAATTCGACATCCAAGCGGTTTGCTTGCACTTCTTTTTCCTGGATGCGCTGGATGTTTTCCTGATGTTTTTTATTCAATTCCTTAATTTTTCCTTCCTCATCGTGCAACCATTTCGTGCGTTCAGCCCGTTTGGCACGTTGGTTGTGAATAGTAGTTGTAATCCTTTCTTTCTCATTCATTAAAGAACTAAGATGAGCGTTGATATTCGCTTCCGTTTCACCGTTTTTTCGCATCTCGATCAAGTCGGCGAACTCTTTTTCCAATGCATGATACTGATCGTTCAATTCGTGCAATTGTTTTTGTAAAACGGCGTGTTTTTCTCGTTCGTTTTTGATCCGTTCTTCCTGTTCAGCTAAGGAGATCCGATATGCGTGTAAATCGTGTTGCCTTTGTTCACGATTAGCTTGAAAGGCTTCTTCTTGTTTGGTTAAACGATCAATGTCGGCTTGAATTGTGGCCAGTTGTTTTTCAACATGTTCGAGTTCCATTGTCAGCTGTTGATCGCGTTTCTCAAGTTCGGCCATGTCTTGTTCAAATTGATCATGGTCACGATCATACCACTCAAGGCTATCATTGTATGAGACGAGTTGGTATTCTAAATCTTTGTAAACCTCTTCTTGTTGTTGCCATTTCTGCCAAGCTCCGTTTGCTGTATGTTCTTCCGTTTCAATTTCCTTTTCCAGCTGTGCGATTTGGTTTTTTTTATTCATCGTCTGTTGTTCAAATGCGTTTGCCTCCGCTTTGTAAGCGGATAGCTTTTCCGTTATATCCTGCAAATCCTTCTCTCGTGTAAACAATGAATGTTTCGTCTTTTTTTTCGCACCTCCTGACATCGACCCCTTGGGATTAACGACATCGCCATCCATCGTTACGACACGATGTTTTCGCATGGCGATTTGGGCAATGTCATTGGCATCTTTCAATGATTGGGCGACGAGGATATGCCCCATCAAATAGTCGATCGCTTTTGTATATTTTGCTTCGGTTGTTACCAGCTCACTCGCCACTCCTACAAAGCCTGCGTGCTGTTTCACTTGGGCTAAAATATTATCAGCGACAAAACGCGGCCGAATCGATGTCAACGGCAAAAAGGTAGCCCGTCCATTGTCCGTCTGTTTAAGCCAAGCAATCGCTTGTCGCGCTGCATGTTCATCACGAACCACCAAGTATTGTGCTTGTGATCCTAACACCGATTCAATGACGTCGGTATATGGTTTTGGAATATCGATCAGCTCGATGACCGCCCCGTATATACCATCCAAAATCTGTTCTTCACGCGCTCTTAACACCGCTTTAACGCCTTGATAAAACCCTTGAAAAGCTTGTTTCATATCCTCAAGCATCTCTTTTTTTGACTGCAGCTTTTCTATCATTTGATACCCTTGATACAACTTCTTCTGTGCGGCTTGGTAGTCGCTGCGTTTTGTTTCTAAATCGGCCTTAAGCTGTTTTATCCGCGCCATTTTTTCATTATAACGTCTTTCGTACTCAGCACAAATCTGGCTGATTTTCTCTTTTTCTTTAGTTAGCGCCTGCCTTTCAGTTAAAAGGGTTTGATGTTTTTCGGTTTGCCGTTCTTTTTTGTTATTTAATTGCTCGAGCTGTTGTTGAATCGATTGTTTTTCGTTTCGCTTGGCAGCTTGATTGTTCAGCAGCTCAATATATTCTGATTTTAATTCTTCAATCTGCTCTCTAATCGTCTGCTCCCCATCGGTTAAGGATGATTCCAACTGTTGAGCGCGTTGCTTTGTTTTGTCTCTTTCAATTTGCAGTTCCGACAATTTCCGCTTTTGCTGTTCGAGTTCTTCATTGATGCGAGTGATATGGTCGTTTATTTCTGTCTTCTGCTGCATCAGTTTTTCTTTGTTTTCTGCAAAGTGTTTCGTCCGTTCGTTGAGCAGCTGCTTTTTCCCTTCTAATTGCTCCAACTGCTGGGTCGTTGTCACTAAATCCCCCTGCCATTTTTCGATCGATGCATCCAGCTTTTCGATCGTCTGCCGTTCTTTTTCTAGAACCGCTTCGCTTTGTTGAATCGTCGTTTGAAGATCAGCGTCTTCGGCTTTTTCTTTTTCGAGATCGTTTAAAATGGTTTGCCACTCGTCATGCAGCTGTTCAATTTCCGTCACGAGCAACGATACTTCCTGCTCTTTCAGTTGTTCTTTTAGATCAAGATATTGTTGTGCGGTTTCGGCTTGTTTCTTGAGAGGATGAATTTGTTGTTCAATTTCATGAATGATATCGTCCACCCGATTTAAATTGGCTTCTGTTTCCTCCAGTTTGGACTCAGCTTCCTTTTTGCGTTGTTTATATTTCAAAACGCCGGCTGCCTCTTCAAAAATTGTCCGGCGTTCGTCTGCTTTCGAGCTCAAAATTTCTTCAACCTGACCTTGGCCAATGATGGAAAACGATTCTCGACCAAGCCCCGAATCCATGAATAAATCAACAATATCCTTCAAACGACAGGATTGTTTGTTTATGTAAAATTCACTTTCTCCCGAGCGGTATACCCTTCGTGTAACCGTTACCTCGTGATAATCGAGCGGTAATGTTTTATCTTCATTGTCAAGCACAAGCGTCACTTCGGCCATGTTGAGTGCCTTGCGCGTATCGCTACCTTGAAAAATGATATCTTCCATTTTAGATCCGCGAAGCGATTTGGCCGATTGTTCGCCCAGCACCCAACGGATGGCATCGGTGATATTGCTTTTTCCGCTGCCGTTAGGTCCGACAACGGCGGTTACACCGGGGACAAATTTGACATCAATCCGCTCGGCGAAAGATTTAAAACCAACGCTCTCCAACCGTTTTAAATACATAAACATTCTCCTAAGGGATCATTTTCCCATAAATAATTATTTGGCATTTGAACGCATATATTTTATCATAAACAAAGAAACAAAAGAAGCGCGGATAGGACTTGCGCCATATTTTTAGTTAAATGAGGTGTTTGATTTGAGTTTGGAAAAACCGACGAAGGAAAATTTAGCCACTATTTTGCAAGGATTATCATAACGCTTAGGTGTCGTCAATCGATCGCTTATGGATCCGGATGATTACGATTTAGACAAATATGACGAATTGAAATTCATGTATGATACAATCATGCAAAAAGGGCATCTCAGTGCATCGGAAACAAAAGCATTTATCGAGGAATTGCGCGCTGTAAGGAAAAATTGAACAATACACTGCGGGTAAAAAAGGCTGTCTGTTACAACCCATGACTCGACAGCCTTTTATGATCATACTTCTTTCAATGTGTCCAAAGCGTGCTTAGCCGCTCTCTGATCAGCTTCTTTTTTCGTCCGACCTGTACCCGCTCCGAATAGCTCGCCGTTGATGAAGACATGTGAAGTAAATTCTCGAGCATGGGACGGCCCTTTTTCTTCCACGATTTTGTACTCGATAGTGTGATTTTTTTTCTGTTGCACAACTTCCTGGAGCTTGCTTTTGTAATCCATCGTATGTGAAAAAGCACCCATTTCAATCATCGGAAACACATGCCGTTCTAAAAAGGCCAATACAGTGTCAAACCCTTGATCCAAATAAAGGGCTCCGAGGAACGCTTCAAAAGCATCGGCTAAAATAGCTGGACGGTTCCTTCCTCCCGTCTGTTCTTCACCGTGACCTAACAACAAATATTGATCGAACTGCAATTTACGAGCAAATGCCTCTAGCGATGCTTCACAAACGATCGCCGCACGCATCTTTGTCAATTCACCTTCTGGCATATGGCTATTATGGCAATATAAGTATTGGGAAACACCTAATTCAAGAACGGCATCACCTAGAAACTCCAACCGTTCATTATCCGCATAGAACTCGTCGTGATGCTCATTCACATAAGATGAATGGGTGAAAGCTTGTGTGATCAATTGTTTATTTTGAAATGTTATTTGTAATTGTTTTTCAAGTTGTGTCACATTCATGTAATCGCCTCATCTCCAAGTTAATACACGTTTCGATAATATGGAAAGTCCCGTAGTGCGGGACTTTCCGTACATATATTAGGATTGATGGCTGTTTATGTAGTCTACAGCATCACCAACCGTATTAATCTTTTCCGCTTCTTCATCAGCAATTTCCATATCGAATTCATCTTCCAATTCCATGACGAGTTCAACTACATCCAATGAATCTGCCTCAAGGTCGTCTCGAAAAGACGCATCCAATGTTACTTTCTCTTCTTCAACATCGAGCTGTTCAACAATGATTTTTTTCACGCGTTCAAATACATCATCTGCCATGATCCTTCACCCCCTTTCAAAGTAGTTTAAAATCATCTACATGACCATTCCTCCATCAATATGAAGTGTCTGACCAGTCATGTAGTTAGCATCATCTGATGCAAGAAAACGGACCACTTTAGCGACATCCTCGGCTGTTCCTAGTCTTGCCAACGGAATCATAGCAAGCATATCCCGTTTTTGTTCATCCGAGAGAGCATCGGTCATATCGGTTGCGATAAACCCTGGTGCAACTGCATTGACCAATATATTGCGTGCAGCGAGCTCTTTAGCAGTTGATTTTGTCAGACCGATAACCCCTGCTTTAGCTGCGACATAATTCGCTTGACCGGGATTTCCAGCGATGCCGACAATGGATGCCACATTGATGATTTTACCGTATTTTTGCTTCATCATCGGTCGTGTCACCGCTTTTGTACAAATAAATGCCCCTTTGAGGTTAGTCTCGATCACGTGATCAAAATCTTCTTCTTTCATGCGCATGATCAGATTGTCCTTGGTAATCCCAGCATTATTGACAAGAATGTCTAAACGACCGAATGCATCGATCGCTTGTTTAACCATCGCCTTTACCTCGGTTTCATTCGCCACATCGGCTTGAACTTTAAAAGCTTGCGAACCAAGCTTTGTAATCGCCTCGACAACCGATTGCGCTTTCTCTGCATTTCCGGCGTAGTTTACAACCACATTAGCTCCGTTTCGGGCCAATTCCAACGCAATCGCCCTACCGATACCGCGCGAAGCACCGGTAACGAGAGCGTTTTTTCCCTTCAACATTATGATACCCCCTTATACCAGGATATAAAATCGCGCAAAGATTCAGGATCCTGGATTGCAAATGTTTTAATGTTGCGATCAATTTTCCGTACAAGACCGCTTAATACTTTACCCGTACCAAGTTCGACAAATGCCGCGATGTCTTCTTTGAGCATGTTTCGGATCGACTCTTCAAAACGTACTGGTGAATAGAGCTGTCTAAGCAAACTCTCTTTAATTTGTGCTTTATCGGTTATAGGCTCTGCACTTACATTCGCATAAACTGGAATAGTTGCATCTTGAATATGAATGTTATTCAATTTTTCTGTCAACGCTTCGTTAGCAGAAGCCATTAGCCGCGAGTGAAACGGCCCGCTTACATTCAATGGAATCACCCGCCGTGCTCCTCTTTCCTTAAGCAGCGGAGTCACGGTACGAATTCCTTTTTTAGTACCTGAGATGACAATTTGGCCTGGACAATTTAGGTTTGCTATATCAACAATGTCTGTGGAATCCAGTTCAGCAAGTGTTTGTTGTATCTTCGCTTCGTCGAGTCCTATTACCGCCGCCATAGTTCCTTCGCCGCCTGGAAACGCTTCTTCCATCAAACGCCCCCGCGCATTGACAAGCGGAATAGCTTCTGCAAATGTCAACGACCCTGCCGCCACCAAAGCGCTGTATTCGCCTAGGCTGTGACCGACAGCCATAACCGGTTCGATACCTTCTTTAACTAGCTGCGTGTGCGCTGCCATACTCGCTAGCAAAAGAGCGGGTTGGGCATTTTCCGTTGCCGTTAGTGTCTCTTTTGGACCATTGAACATCACATTGGTCAACGGTTTGTCCAAAAGTTGATCGGCTTGATGAAACATTTCCGCAACATCGGGATCCGCGTCATAAAACTGTTTACCCATACCAACATTTTGAGAGCCTTGCCCGGGAAACATAAACGCAACACGTTTCATTCTAGCGTCTCCTCCCCTTTTTTCATCGCTTCGATCGTTGTTTGTATCGTCTCGGTCACACGATGTTCAACCATATGACAAGCTTGCTTGATAGCATTGTATATTGCTCGGCGATCAGATGAACCGTGCGCTTTGATAACGGGAGCTTTTAAACCGAACAAACCAGCCCCTCCATACTCAGAGTAATCCAATTGATTCTTTAGCTCGATTAATCGCCCTTTCAGCATCCCAGCAGCTAGCTTCGTTTTCCAAGTCGCTGTTAAAGATTGTTTCAGCATGGAAAACATCGTCATAGCTGTTCCTTCAATTGTTTTGAGCGCGACATTCCCGCTGAATCCATCGGTTACTACAACGTCTGCAACTCCCGTTAATAAATCGCGCGCTTCGATATTGCCGATAAAGTTGATCGGCGCTTCTTTTAACGATGCAAAGGCTTTTTTCACTAGTTCATTCCCTTTAGCATCTTCAGTTCCGACATTCAAAAGACCGACAGTCGGATTTTCGATGCCCCGAACTTTCTCTGTATAAATCGAACCGATTATGCCGTATTGGAGCAGGTGATTCGCTTTTGCATCGACATTGGCGCCAACATCGAGGAGGAGAAATCCTTTACCATCGATCGTTGGAATTGTCGGACTTAAAGCAGGGCGAGCGATGCCCGGGATGCGTCCGATGCCAAACAAACCAGCGCTCATCAATGCACCTGTGTTACCTGCTGAAATACAAGCATCTGCCCGCTGCTCCTTTACTTCTTTAGCCATCAATACAAGGGAAGCATTTGTTTTACGCCGTACAGCCCGAACCGGTTCCTCGTCTGCTGTAATCATTTCATCCGTATGAATAATGTCAATGTTTTTTTTATCGGTTAAAAACGGCGTTATATCCGCCTCATTACCAATCAATGTAATCTGCAGATCGTTGATTTTGGAAACAGCATCCATAGCACCGCGAACAATTTCTTTCGGTGCATAGTCTCCGCCCATGGCATCAATAGCCAGTTTCATAAATGAACTCTCCTTTTTAGTCGTTCGAATGAAACATTTTGAAAATACCGGTAAACACTTTTTCATTTTGAACAAAACTGTTTACCCTAACTACCGCCAAACCTTTTTCATCCCGTTCTACAGTAGCCTTAGCGATGACACGCTCGCCTTGTTTAACCTGGCGCTTGAATTTCAGTTCTGATGTAGCTGTCAACGCTAATTCATCATCTATGACGGCAACAGCAAGCGAATTCGCCTGGGCAAATAAATGGTGACCGCGGGCGATTTTGTTTCGAGAAAAAACGTGTTCCCGCTTGATATCTAGAATCGATATCGCTCGTTTACCTAGTTCCAAATCAATGATTTCGCCAATCACTTCCTCAAGCGGCAGCGCCCGAACGACTTCATTCCACTCGTGGGTCGCTACCGAACGGATTCGTTCTCGAAGTTCAGGAATACCGAGTTCCAGTCGGTCAAGGCGAATCGTTTGTATACTCACATTGAATTGTTTCGCCAATTCCTCATCGGTTGTAAAAGGAGTTTGTTCGATCGTTTTCTTTAACAATTTTTGTCGTTCTTGTTTATTCCGCTTCATTGTAGAGGCACCATCCACATTTGTTCTCGACATAATTAGGAGTTGGTACTAACAGTAATATATAATACCGATCTTAATTATGCAAGTTCAACTAATCAAGTATTTCGTGCAAAGATTCGTTTTCCACATACCGTCGCAATGGGAAATAAGCTTTATTTTGTTCTAATAAACGCAATTCGATGATTTTCTCAGCATCCCGGCGAGCTGTTTCTAAAGCGCGGTAATCATGAACCATATCCGCGACTTTAAAATCAGGTATACCGCTTTGTTTATTTCCGAAAAAATCGCCGGGGCCGCGCAGTTTCAAATCATGTTCTGACAATTCAAACCCATCGTTTGTCTCAGTCATAATCTGCATTCGCTCTTTCCCTATCTCTCCTTTAGGGTCGGCGATCAGAATACAATAACTTTGCCGGCTGCCCCGCCCGACGCGACCGCGTAACTGGTGCAATTGTGCTAAGCCGAACCGCTCTGCATCGTATATTACCATAACCGTAGCATTCGGCACATTAACACCTACTTCGACAACCGTCGTGGCGACAAGGATATGTATTTTATTTTGGGCAAAATCCTTCATGATACGTTCTTTTTCATCCGAATGAAGTTTGCCATGCATCAATCCGATGTTTATCTCAGATGGATAAAATGCTTGTAATTGTTCATATAAATCAAGCGCGTTTTGAATATCCATCTTGTCCGATTCTTCGATAAGCGGACAGATCACGTAAGCTTGTTCGCCGTGGGCGATGCGTTTTTGTATAAATGTTAATACGCGATCTAAAGCATTCTCCTTTGTCCAGTAAGTCGCCACTTTTTTTCTCCCGGAAGGCATCTCATCGATAACCGAAACATCCATATCTCCAAATGCGGTGATCGCGAGGGTTCGGGGAATGGGAGTTGCTGTCATAAACAAAACATCCGGGTTCCATCCTTTTTCCCTTAATATTCGCCGTTGTTCAACACCGAAACGGTGCTGCTCATCAATGATAACCAATCCTAAATTGTTAAAGCAAACATCGCTTTGAATTAACGCATGCGTCCCTACCACAATATCGACTTCACGATTGCGAATATCCTCAAGGATCGTCTTTCTTTTCTTTCCTTTCACAGATCCAGTTAACAATTGAATATTCGCTCGCTCACCAAACATATCTGTGAGCGATTGGACATGTTGTTCAGCTAATATTTCTGTCGGAACCATGAAGGCACATTGTTTTCCAGCCGTTATCGCTGCATACATAGAAATGGCAGCAACGGCTGTTTTTCCTGACCCGACGTCTCCTTGAAGCAAGCGGTTCATGCGGTATTCCGAAGTTATATCTGTCAAAATTTGTTCGAGTGACCGCTGTTGTGCTCCCGTTAATTGAAACGGAAAGCTGGAAATAAAGTCTTCTATTTTGGCAGTATCAATGTTCTGCGCTTGATTTCGAGCAGGTCTTCGGTTGATTTTTCGCAGCAACTGCATTTTTAGTTGAAACAATAAAAATTCTTCATAAACAAAACGTCGCCGTGCATGTTTTAACGCACGCCTGTTTTTTGGAAAATGCATCGTGGTGAGCGCCGCTTGCCGCTCGGGCAATTTATAAGTTTTTAAAATATTGTTTGGTAAGAGCTCTTCCACCTCTTGTATATATGTGTTCAGCGCGTTGCGCATAATTGTTTTTAAACGGTTGTTCGTCATATTTCCTTTTAATGAATATACCGGTTCAATCATCGACTGTCGACGCATGGATCCTTTCTTGTACGTGTTGACAGTGATTTGCAGACGATGAGCGTCCCATTTCCCCGTCAACGTTACCGTATCACCTGGATGCAGCTGTTTTTTAGCAAACGCACGATTGAACATAACAGCTTTAACAGCCACACGCTCAACGTCAACTGTAAAAACGAGACGCGATCTTTTCTTCCCGTAAAAAGTGAGGGAAGGATGATGGACAATCCTTCCCTCAATCGTTACGGTGTCTCCATGGATTAATTCGGCAAGCGGTTTGATTTCATACACATTGTAACGGTAGGGAAAATAAAACAACAGATCCTCAACGGTATATATCCCCATATGATACAAATCGTCAGCTATTTTTTGACCTACTCCTTTGATCGCCTGGACATCTCTATTCAGCATATCAATCACTCTCTCATGTAAGTGTCTGCCATTATATCTTGAAAAAAGAGGTCATGTCGATGAAGCGAATATCTTTTCCTTTAACATTCGACCAGTCGGGGTATCTGCCAACCCGCCCTCCCCTGTTTCTCGAAGGCTTGATGGCATCTGTTTGCCGATGCGGTACATAGCGCCGATAACTTCATCGCATGGAACCGTGCTCGTAATTCCAGCCAGCGCCATGTCAGCGGATACAATGGCTAATGCAGAGCCAGCTGCATTACGTTTTACACACGGTACTTCAACAAGACCAGCTACAGGATCGCAGACAAGTCCAAGCATGTTTTTTAATGTGATCGCAAACGCCTCAGCCGATTGCTGTGGTGTGCCTCCTGCCATTTCGACGATAGCCGCTGATGCCATGGCACCCGCTGAGCCAACTTCAGCCTGACATCCGCCTGTCGCTCCAGAAATAAACGCATTGTTAGCGACGACGAGCCCAAACGCGCCCGCTGTGAATAGATAGCGAATCATTTGTTCTCGCGTTGGGTTCAATCTGTTTTTAACCGCAAACAATGTACCCGGTACACAACCGGCACTTCCTGCAGTTGGAGTCGCGCAGATCGTGCCCATAGCCGCATTGACTTCATTCGTCCCCATTGCTTTGGAGACAGCATCCAGAAGTAAGCTGCCTGACAACGGTGTTTTATCTTTCATGTATTGTTGCAGTAAAACGGCATCCCCACCGGTCAAGCCTGTGACTGATTCAATACCATGCAAACTGCGCTCCACAGCATTTTCCATCACTTGCAGGTTTTTATCCATTTCTTTAATAATGACTTCTCGTGCCTTTTCTTGCATATCCATTTCCCGACGAATCATGACTTCGGAGATTGATATGTTGTTTTTTTCTGCGATATCGACTAACTCTTTCACAGAACGAAACATGTCGCACCCCTCCCATCAGCTGGATAATTTTGCGATTTGTCTAATGTGATCAGCATTTTCCAGCTCTTTTAACACATCATCGGATACGTTTTGGTCGACTTCGATTACCATTAGCGCTTCCTTACCGACGTCTTTTCGGTTTACTTCCATGTGTCCGATATTGATTTCGTGTCTGGCGAGAATATTTGTAACCGAAGCAATCGCTCCAAACCGATCATTATGCATGATAAGAATCGCCGGATGTGAGCCGGACAACCGCAGTTCAAACCCGTTTAATTCAGTAATTTCCACTTTCCCACCGCCAATGGAAACACCGACTAGTTCCTGCTCTTCAGATTCATTCCCAATGATGACTCTGGCTGTGTTCGGGTGCGGCATTTTCGCTGGATCTTCAATAAAACGAATATCGATTCCTTTTTCCTTTGCCAAATCCAACGCCTGATTCATGCGGGGATCATCCGTATCAAACCCAAGCAGCCCCCCAGCAAGAGCAAAATCGGTTCCATGCCCTTTATACGTTTTCGCAAACGATTCATACAAATGAATGCGTGCCCACGTTATATCTTTTCCAAACAAGTGACGGGCTGCTTTCCCAATGCGCGCTGCTCCAGCGGTATGCGAGCTGGACGGACCGATCATGACCGGGCCGATAATATCAAAAACCGATTGGTATTTCATGACAAGATCACCACCAATGTAAAATATAACCATCTACAGTTTATAATAGCAAAATTTAGCTAAATAATCACACGGGTCAGCTAAGACACAAAAGCGATGGTGCCATGCCATCGCTTCGGTTATTCAACAGAAAATATATATGCATAAATAGGTTGATTGCCTCGATGTATTTCCACTTCAACGTCATCATAAGTTTTTTCGACATGATCAACGAGCTGCTTCACTTCGCTATCGCTCGTCTCCTCGCCTTGTAAAATTGTCAAAAGCTCATCATCTTCGGTGATCATATCAGCAAGTAAGGCACGGGCTGTTTCCATTTTATCTTGATGCGTCGCTTTTATTTTTCCATCGGCAATGCCCATAAAATGACCTTTTTCAATCGTCATTCCGTCGATGGTCGTATCGCGCACAGCATAAGTTACTTGCCCAGATTTAACTTGCATTTTAGCATTGTCCATCATGTCTTTATTTTCTTGTAGATTTCGATCAGGATGAAAAGCTAGTAATGCGCTAATTCCTTGGGGAATCGTCTGTGTCGGAACAACGGCAACATTGGCATCAGCTATATCCGCCGCTTGCTCAGCTGCCATCACAATGTTTTTATTATTTGGTAAAACGAAGATGTTTTGCGCATTTGCTTTCTCAATCGCCTCGGCGATATCCTTCGTGCTCGGATTCATCGTCTGACCACCTTTGATGACGACGGTTGCTCCAAGACTTTCAAAAAGCGATTTTAAACCCGATCCTGTGGCAACAGTTACAATGCCGTATGCCGCCTTAGTTTCTTTT
The DNA here is from genome assembly GCA_035301265.1 of Bacillota bacterium. Taxonomy (GTDB): domain Bacteria; phylum Bacillota; class Bacilli; order Bacillales; family Amphibacillaceae; genus DATGUP01. The sequence goes on along the minus strand of DATGUP010000003.1, from coordinate 129,583 downwards.
GGCCTTTTCTCCATCTCTTTACCAACAATCGCTGTATGTTGTTCACGCATATTTTCTATTTTCATATTGATCAAGCTGCCGTATCGCTGACCGATCGTCAGAACATCTCCAGGATATTCAGCATGGATATGCACCTTTACGAGATCATCGCTAGCTACGACTAAAAGCGAATCACCGTGTTCGCTTAATTCATCGCGAAAAGCCGTTTCATCAAACGGATGGTCCGCCAGTTTGTCTTGCTCAAATTTAACCATAAATTCGGTGCAATAGCCATATTCAATGTCATCAGTATTCATAAAGTCCTGGGCCAGCTTATGGTGCTCAGCGCTGATCATATCATCCATCGTGATGTCTTCATTTTCCTCTTCAGGCAGCGCTTCACCTTTCAATGCTGCCAAAAATCCTTCATAAATCGTAACAAGCCCCTGGCCGCCGGAATCGACAACACCAACTTCTTTCAATACAGGCAACAAATCGGGTGTCCGCTTAAGCGAAGATTTAGCTTCTTGGAGCACTTGTTCCATCATGCGCACAATGTCTTTTTCGCGATTTGCAACTTTGACGGCTTGATTAGCGGCGTCGTGAGCAACCGTTAAAATCGTTCCCTCGACCGGTTTCATGACGGCTTTGTAAGCTGTTTTAACACCACTGTCAAAGGCAGTGGCCAAGTCATTGGCGTTGAGGTGCTTCTTATTATCAATCCCTTTGGCAAAACCGCGGAAAATTTGTGATAAAATCACACCGGAATTACCCCTAGCTCCCATCAACAGTCCGTTTGCGAAAGCTTGAGCCACTTCGGAAACATCATCATTGGCAATTTTTTTCACTTCATTTGCACCGGATGTCATCGATAAATTCATATTTGTCCCTGTATCACCATCCGGTACGGGAAATACATTCAAAGCGTCGATTTTATCCGCATTATTTTTTAAATGGCGTGCCCCGGCTAGGACCATCTGTATAAATGTTTTGGCATCCAATGTCTGTACCGTCACTTTACTTCCTCCTCTGCTACTGCACGCGTATCTTAATCCGTTAATCTTTTGCTACGCGAACCCCTTGAATATAAATATTGACCGAATCGATGTCAAGACCCAACGATTGATTCAAATTGTATATGACCTGTGATTGAACATTGTGGGCCACTTCAGAAATTTTCGTTCCATAGCTAACAATGATATACATGTCAATATGCAAATGGTTATCTTCCTGACGTACAACGACACCGCGGGAAAAGTTTTCTTTTCTGAGGATTTCGGCTATTCCATCTCTAATCTGGCTTTTGGAAGCCATGCCGACAATCCCGTAGCATTCGATTGCTGCACCACCAGCAATCGTGGCAATCACTTCATTGGTAATGCTAATGCGGCCGTCATTTGTATGGAGCTCAATGGACATAATCATCCTCCTTTAGGACCTGCTCCTAATGATCTATGAAATCATTTTACTACAAGCGCACTCATTTTAAAAGCCAGTCTTTCATGTCGTATTTACCTCTTTTAACAATGGATGATTTTCCGCTCGCTGTCAAGCTATTTCTCTTTAATAATGCGTTTCTAGCGTTTAACCGTATTGCAATTCTACACAGCTTGTGATAAATTGAATAAGATAGAAAACTTACACACCATGAGTAGGAGGAATAGAGCATGGCAAGAAAATGTGTTGTGACTGGACGCCAAACTCGCACGGGAAACAAGCGTTCTCATGCTATGAATGCGAATAAACGCAAGTGGAAAGCAAACGTCCAAAAGGCGCGAATTATGGTAGATGGGAAACCAAAACGTGTTTACGTATCGGCGCGCGCCCTTAAATCAGGCAAAGTGAAGCGGGTATAAAGGATAAAAGCATCCATGGATGATGGATGCTTTTTTATTCATAAAAATAAGCTTCTGCCATGCTAAATGGCAAAAGCCTGTTTATTTGTCTCTTTTAAATGTACTGATAATAGCCCGAACAAAACCACCGATAAATCTTGGGAGTTTAATCGTATAAAATTTCATGAGTTCCCCCTCCTCTTTTACAAACGAGCACGCGTTGAAATCGCTTTGGATAAACCATCACGACTCTTTACTACTAATAATATGCCTTCGTGATATGAAAAAGTACCATAATTTGAAAGAAGCTTATTGGATATTGAGAGAGTGGAACCCCAAGAAATCGTTTCATTCGTCAATGTGTAATAAAAACCTCTTAACGTAAGACCTGATACATAACGGGAATATGGTATAAAAGAAATATGCGAAAACATGTTATCCTGATGTATCGTATGCCGCCCCGGTAAGGTTAACCTCAGCTGATTGTTTTTATCAATCATGATGCCTAAGATATTTTTTTTGGCGATGTGATACAATAATTGGATATTGATAAGAGTATGGTCTAATCGCCCTCCTGTCGTACCAAAAAGGTAAATCTTATCTGGGTTGAATCGGAAAGCCTCGAACAAGGCCAGCTCCAAATCTGTATAATCTTTTTCACTTGGAAATGTAGCATAGCGGACCGATTGTTGTTGAATCCTCTTTTTTTCTTCATTAGACGTCGAGTCAAAGTCACCTATCGCCACATCTGGACGAATATTATGGTTGATAATTGTTAAGGCACCGCGGTCTGCTCCAATCCAAATATCGATCTCGTTAGCTATACCGCCCAAATCAGGAATTAATTCAGGTGGACCATTGCCGACGATTGCTGCGGTACGTATGTTCATTGGTCTATTCCTGCAGAACTTTTAATAGTTTCAATCGCTTGATGCCGGTCATTATGGTTAAAAATGGCACTACCGGCAACGAGTACGTCGGCTCCAGCGCGGACACAACGTTTCGCTGTAGCAGCGTTTATTCCGCCGTCCACCTCGATCTCAAATGCGGCACCGCTTTCTTCTCGCCAAGTCGCCAGCTGTTTAATTTTATCGACTGTATTGTCAATAAACGACTGCCCACCAAATCCGGGATTAACCGTCATAATTAAAACAAGATCAACGTCATGAAGCACTTCTTTAACCATCATCAGAGGAGTAGCCGGATTAATCGCAACACCTGCTTTGACACCGTAATGTTTAATCATTTGAATCGTTCGATGTAAATGAACAGACGCTTCTTGATGGACTGTCAAAATAGAGGCGCCAGCATTTGCAAACATCGGGATATAATCATCCGGACGGTCGATCATCAGATGTACATCCAGCGGTAAAGTTGTGACAGGTCGAATCGCTTCTACAACTAATGGGCCAAACGTTATATTAGGAACAAAATGACCGTCCATGACATCTACGTGAATGTAATCAGCACCGCCTTTTTCCACATCGGTAATTTCCGCTGCCAAATGAGCAAAATCAGCTGCTAATATCGATGGTGCTATTTTAATCATACTAATACCTCGGCTTTCTTGACTGAATTTCTTCATATAGGTTGACATAATGCTCATATCTAAAAGAAGCAATCTCCTCATTTTCCACAGCTTGTTTCACGGCACAATGCGGCTCTTTATAATGCATGCAGCCGCGAAACTTACATTCACTTTGTCTATAGGCTATTTCTGGAAAACAGCTCGCAAGATTTTCCAAGTCTATTTCCCTTAAATCGAGCGAGCTAAAACCTGGAGTATCAGCAACAAGACCATCCGATATTTCGACAAGTTCGACGTGACGTGTCGTATGCTTTCCTCTCCCCAACGGTTTGGATATATCGGCTGTTTTTAAATTCAACGAAGGTTTAAGTGCATTTAACAAGGAAGATTTTCCGACCCCTGATTGTCCGGCAATAACGGAAACGTGATCGGCAAAATACATCTTAAGCCGGCTTAGCCCTTGCTTATCTTTAATCGAGAATAATTCTACTGAATAACCGATTTTTTCATAGGTTCGCTTATAGCCAACAAGACGATCATGCAATCCTTTATCCGCCATATCCATTTTCGATATGAAAATCACCGGTTTTATACCTTTAGCTTCTACTAACACAAGAAATCGGTCTAAAAGCAACGGGTTAAAATCTGGTTTGACAGCCGAACTCAAAATGATCGCCTGAGAGATGTTAGCAATGGATGGACGCACGAGCTTGTTTTTACGCGGTTTAACGCTCGTAATGTAACCTTCGTTATGTTCGCGGATAGTAAATGTTACAAAATCGCCAACAAGCGGGATGATTTTTTTGTTCCGAAACACACCACGCCCTCTGCACTGATAAATTTGGCCGTCTGATTGTACATAGTAAAAACCGCTCAATGCTTTGACAATCCTGCCCTCGTTCATTTATTCACCTTCCTCGTAAGAAATGGATTTTTGAATAATGGTTTCGCCGTCACGGACGACCTTTAGTTCGGCTTGTGACTCAGGAGCAATGATGACTGTTACGGAATATTCCGTGTCTTCTGTGATCGTATCTTCTTCATATACATCAGCAATATCATGTTCCATATCATCAATATATATTTGGACTGTCTGCTCGACAGGTTCTTCTTCCTCTTCATTCTCGTCCGAGGAGTCAGGGTGATATGAAACAGTAAATGTTTCCTTATGAGATACGGGCGATTTTTCGTCTGGACCGAGTGAAATATAAAGATCAACTGAGTCACCTTCTTCGATATCTGCATTAGCTTTAGGATCTTGTCGAATAACCTCTCCTTCTGGAATATCCTCGGAATGCTCTTCGATAATGTTTGCCTTAAGATTTTGGTCATCAAGTTCTTCCTTAGCTTCTGCTTCAGTCAATCCTTTTAAACTGTTCAGACTAAATGATTCAGGTCCGCCGCTAATTTCAAAAATAACTCGCGTTTCCTCTGGTACAACCATCTCATCAGGATCAGGCTGCAATTGCGTAATGATTTGACCGTTAGGTTTATCGGAAGGCTTTTCGTAGGAAATAATGTTTTCCTCAGCATAGCCGCTCTCCATAAGAATGCGCTTGACTTGATTATAATCTTCCCCGACATAATCACCAAACGCTTGCTTTTTTTTACCTTCGCTGACATACACCGTGACCGTTGTACCTTCTTTTACCGTTTGCCCGGTTTCGGGATTCGTTTTTATCACAAGACCTTCTTCAATATCATCAGAATGCATCGTTTTTTTCTCACCGATTAATTGATGTTCTTCTAATTTATCTAAGGCATCGTTAACTGCCATTTCGACCACATCGGGAATTTCTACATCTTTCGGCTGTAATATTCCGGGAATAATAAACATAGCAGCGATGCCAGCCGCCAATAAGGCCAATAAAATGGTAACAAATATTGGCCATTTACGCTTCTTTTTTGACTTAGCCTTTTTTTTCCCAATCGGTTGCGATGCCTGCATTGCACCGTCAGCGGGATGGATAATTGTATCCTCATCTCTATCCCGATAAAATGGATCATCTGTAATGATCGGGATCGCTTTTGTATCCTCTCCGACCTCGGATGGCGCAACATATTTCTCTTCATTTATATAAGCCGGATCCAAAGCTCTATCGAGCGCGTTTTCCATTTCGTCTACCGTTTCGTAGCGGTGAAACGGATCCTTCGTCGTCGCTTTTAGAACAATATTTTCCACACTTTGCGGAATATCCGGATTAACATCCCGCACCGATGGTGTCTCGCTTTGCAAATGCTTCAATGCGATGGATACGGGGGAGTGGCCGGAAAAGGGTAAACGGCCTGTTAAAAGTTCAAACAAAACGATGCCTAGAGAATAAACATCTGACTTCTTTGTCGCCATGCCGCCCCGTGCCTGCTCCGGGGATAGATAATGGACGGAGCCGAGTATAGAGTTTGTTTGTGTCAGCGTTGTAGCGCTCAAGGCAATGGCAATGCCAAAATCAGTGACCTTTACTTGGCCATATGTATTGATTAAAATGTTTTGCGGCTTGATATCTCGATGGATGATATTATTAGCATGTGCATGATTAATGGCGGATGTAATCTGTTTCATGATATCGAGTGTTTCCGGAACACTGAGCGGTCCGTATTGTTGGATGTACTCCTTAAGCGTCATGCCGTCGACATACTCCATGACCATATATAGCATATGGTCCTCTTCACCAATATCATAAATGTTGACAATGTTCGGGTGGGCCAAGCTTGTTGCCGACTGTGCCTCGCGATCAAAACGGGCAATAAACTCTTGATCATTGGCATATTCCATTCTCAACGCCTTGACAGCAACATCGCGGTCCAAGATGATGTCTCTGGCGAGATACACATTAGCCATCCCGCCCCCACCGATTCTTTTGATTATTTTATACCGCTCGTTGAGCAACTGGCCTTTCAGCACGACACCTCACCTTCTTCCCGCGAGCTGTCGTGCGCTATAATGACAAGTGAAATGTTATCTTCCCCACCCCGTTCATTGGCGAGGTCGATCATGTTTTGTGCCGTTTTCTCAATCGTTTGGTCTGACCGCAAAAATTCACCCAGCTCGGGGTCTGTCATCTTATCGGTCAGACCATCGGAACATAGCAATAATTTATCGCCTTCTTTCCAGTTGAACGTATCTATATCAGCCGAAATATCCGCCTCTGTGCCCAGTGCTTTTAACACGACATTTTTTCTCGGATGATGTCTTGCTTCATCTTTTGTGATTTGTCCGGTACGTACTAACTCATTCACCAATGAGTGGTCCTCTGTCATTTGTTTGAACCCGTCATCATTCAACAAATAGCATCTGCTGTCGCCGATATGTCCGACCGTTGTAAAATCCTGCGTACAAATGGCGACAACGAGTGTCGTTCCCATTCCCATATAGGCATCGTGCTTCATAGCCTCGTTATAGATGGAGCGATTCAATGCCTGGATCGTTTCTTGCATCCATGTTTCCACATCTTCAGGCGTCTTTAATACCGGTTGTTTTTCCCATTGGTCGCGGATCAAATTGATAGCCATTTGACTGGCCACATCCCCCGCACGATGTCCGCCCATTCCATCAGCAACTACTGCCATTAATTGCTGGGAGCAATTATGGAAAACGCCTCCGGAATCTTCATTATGATGCCTGATTTTCCCCCGATCAGTTAAAAAGTATCCCTTCATCCTTTCACCCCTTTTTATATAAACCCCGGAAAACACGGTTTTCGCTAATACGATGCTGTGCGGATTAAACGTGTCAAAAAAAAGCCATCGGTCTGAAATGATTGCGGAAAAAGTTGCAAACCCATTTCGCTCATGCCTGGCGACGTTTGTAACAGCTTGGGTAATGTAGCAAAAAAACGCTTATCCACTTTATAGTTGGTCTGCCTCTGTAAAAATGTGCCTACAACATCTTCGTTTTCTTCCTTATCCACTGTACACGTACAATACAAAAGATAGCCACCTTTTTTAAGCAAAGGAGCCACACTTTCCAAAATATCAAGCTGAACGTGTGACAATTTCCGGATATCTTCCGCCGATTTGTTATATTTAATATCCGGTTTACCACGAATGACTCCTAACCCTGAACACGGTGCATCGACAAGAATGCGATCGAAGGATTCATGATGGTACATGCTTTTTAATTCCCGAGCATCTGCTTGACTTGTATGGATGATTGTCAATTGAAGAGCGGCTGCTTTTTTATCAACGAGTTGGACTTTCTTAGCATGTAAATCGTGGGCTCGGATGACGCCTTTGTTTTGCATTTTTTCTGCAATGTGCGTCGTTTTTCCACCAGGTGCGCTACAGGCATCAAGTATGCGCATTCCCGGTTGAACAGCGAGCATTTCCGTCGCAAGCATCGAACTTTGATCTTGAATCGACACCATCCCGCTAGAAAAAAGCGGTGATTGTAAAATATTTCCTTTTTGAATAACAATTCCTTGATCGGAAAACAGTGAATCTTTCACTTCGAAACCGTTTTTTAACAGCTCTTGTTTCGCCGCTTCTCTCGTTATTCGCAGCGGCTGGATACGAACGGCCATCGGTTTCTGTTGCAGATTGGCTCGACACATTTCTTCTGTTACGTCCTTACCATACATCTTTAGCCAACGTCTTACAAGCCATTCAGGGTGGCTTGTCTCGACGGAAATGCGTTTTGAAGTATGCGTTATTTCCGTCGCGGGATTGCGAAGCCCTTTGCGTTGCACATTTCTGAGAACGCCGTTCACAAGCGATGCGATTCCTTTATGCCCGCGTTTTTTGGCGATTTCTACCGCTTCGTGAATAACGGCATGATCGGGAACCTTATCTAAATAAACCATCTGATATACCGACATGCGCAAAAGCATGCGCACCCAAGCAGCGAGTTTTTTTCTCGTGTTGAGAAACGGCTCCAAGTAATAATCAAGGGTTATTTTGCGCTGCATCGTACCGTAAACAATTTCGGTTAAAAACCTTTCATCCTTTGAAGAGAGCGACTGCGCTTTGATTTCCTGATCAATCAACAGATGGCTGTAGCTTTTTTGTTGTTCAATGCGTATCAATAAGTCAAGAATGACGTCTCTTATTTGTTTGTTTGTCATTTAATCACCTAATTTCATGCCGGGTTTAAGGCGGCTGCGATCACCTCGAAGAAAATCGCCGACCGTCATCTTTTTTTTGCCGGCGGGTTGAATCTCTGTAATTTGGATACCATATCCGTTACCGCATGCGACAGTGAAAGCATCGTCTGTAACATAAACGATCTCTCCTGGCGATGCGTCATATTTCACATTCTCTTTTTCGCCCCACCAGATTTTCATCGGTTGGCCTTCATACAACGTAAATGCAACAGGCCAGGGGTTTAGTCCGCGGATATGATTGTAAACAGCTTCATGGCTTTTAGACCAATCAATTTTTTCATCATCTCGTGTTAGATTTGCAGCAAATGTCGCCTTTGATTCGTCTTGTTGTTGGGGAACAATTGCGTTTTGAAATAGTCGTGGCAATGTTTCCAACAATAAATCTGCACCGGTTTTAGCCAATTTATCATGCAGGCGACCGACGTTATCTTTTTCATCAATCGCGACTTTCCTTTGGCTTAACATATCCCCAGCATCTAGTTTGTCCACCATATACATAATCGTAACCCCGGTTTTTTTCTTACCTTGTATAATGGCATGGTGAATAGGTGCACCACCGCGCAATTCGGGAAGGAGTGAAGCATGAACGTTGATGCAACCATAAGCAGGTCCATCCAATAGCGCCTTTGGTAAGATTTGTCCATAAGCCGCCGTAATAATCAAATCAGGATGATAAGCAAGAACATGTTCATATTCATCTTTCAATTTTTCCGGCTGAAAAACGGGGATGTTTTGTTTTTCGGCTTCAACTTTCACCGGTGGGGGTGTGAGAATTTTTTTTCGGCCTTTGGGACGATCCGGTTGAGTGACGACAAGCACGATTTCATAGTCCTTTCGGATGAGCGCTTGTAAAATCGGTACGGCAAAATCAGGTGTCCCCATAAACACAATCCGTTTCAAGACAACTGCTCCTTCCTACATGAATTGATATGGCTGCATATCAACAGTAATCGTTAAATCTTCCTTGCGCATTTCTGTATCAAATTGCTCGATGATCTTTTTAATCAGCCGTCGTAAGTTCGGTTCATCTTTGTATTTTACCATGCATTGATAGCGGAATCTATCTTTCACACGTGCTACAGGGGATGGGGTGGGACCGAGAACGATTGTTTCTTTTTTAACATTTGCAATAAGCATGCGGACGATCTTTTGTGTCGTTTGTACAGCCTTCACCTTATTTGCGTGCGAGACCGTTATAAGTGCCAAAAACACGTACGGGGGATATTTGAACATTTTTCTTATAGCCATTTCACGCTTATAGAAATGTAAAAAATCATGTGTTGCCGCTCGTTCAATACTGTAATGATCTGGTGTATACGACTGTATGACAACTTCTCCTGGGAGTTTATGTCGTCCAGCGCGGCCGCTTACCTGTGTCAAAAGTTGAAAAGTTCTTTCTGCCGCGCGAAAATCGGGCAAATGCAGCATAGAATCTGCCGTCAACACACCGACCAAGGTGACATTAGCAAAATCTAAACCTTTGGCGATCATCTGCGTCCCTAGTAAAATATCTGCTTCTTGATTGGCAAATCGATGCAAAAGTCTTTCATGTGCCCCTTTTCTCCGCGTCGTATCCACATCCATGCGAATAATGCCCGCCTCTGGGAAGTGTTTCGTCAACGCCTCTTCAACCCGCTGTGTCCCTGTACCAAAGTAACGTATCAAATCACTTTCACATTCAGGACAATAAAGCGGCACTGGCTCTTCATAATCACAATAATGGCATTTTAGTCGGCGGCTGTTTTTATGATAAGTGAGTGCGATATCGCAATGCGAACATTCGTTTACATACCCGCACTCGCGGCACATCACAAATGTGGAATAACCGCGCCTGTTTAACAATAAAACAATTTGTTCACCGCGTGAAAGGCGTTGTTTGATTTTCTTTTTCAACAGTCGGGAAAACATCGTTCGATTGCCAGCGCGCAGTTCTTTGCGCATATCGACAACTTCCACATTCGGCATTGCCTGCTCATTAGTCCGTTGGGTGAGTGTCAATAGTTTATAAACTCCTTTTTGTGCACGGGCATATGACTCCAATGTCGGCGTAGCGGTACCGAGAAGAACAGGGCAGCTGTGATGTTTACCACGTTGAATCGCTACATCTCTAGCATGATATCGCGGCTGCTCTTCTTGTTTATAACTTGCCTCATGTTCTTCATCAATGATAATAATACCGATGTTTGTAAACGGAGCAAAAATAGCCGATCTTGCGCCAACAACAACTTGTACGTCGCGCTGTTGTACGCGCCGCCATTCGTCATACTTCTCCCCAGGGGAAAGTCCGCTATGCATCACCGCAACTTTTGAACCGAACCGGCCTTTAAACCGTTTGACCATTTGCGGTGTTAATGATATTTCAGGAACGAGTACAATCGCTTCTTTACCCCTTTGCATAACATCTTGAATCGCCTGCAAATAAATTTCGGTTTTACCGCTACCAGTTACACCGTGGAGAAGAAAAACATCATGCTTTTCGGCAGCTATCGTCTGTTTGATCGGAGTGATCGCCTGTTGTTGTTCAACGGTTAGCGTCAATGGATATGTTTTTTCAATCGATTGATCATCGTAAGGATTGCGAAATTTCTCCACTTTTTCGCAAGAGAGCAAACCTTTTTCTTCGAGTCTTTTAACTGGAGCACGCGTTGTATTCAACCTCGTTAACAACGCTTGTTGCTCCTGAGGCTCAGGGTTTTGAATGAATGATGCAAGAATTTCTCGCTGCTTAGTTGCATGTTTAGGCAAATCATAGTAAGCCTCTTCAAGCATGTGTACCGGACAACCCGGTGCGATCATAGTGACGTATTGCTTCGTGATTCTCGATTTGACAAGATAATGGATTGATAAATACCCCTTTTGAATAGCTTTTTGCAACTGGTGATAACTGATCGCAGATTGAACAGCTTCTTCATACGGAATAACATCGCGACCGGCAAATAATGACTCGAGTCCAGCCGGTAATGGATCACGAGTCATGCGGACAAGCTCTTTTTTATATTGAGCTTTTAACACTTGAGGCAGCATGGCCTGAAATGAAGTGATATAAAGGCTCAATGTTTCTTCAGCAAGCCACTTGCCTAATTGGATGAGCTCTGGAGTTAGAACAGGCGTTAAATCAAGCACATCTATAATCGCTTTTAAACGATCATACTCTGATTGCGATACACGATCGACAACAAAACCAGTGATTTTACGTGGACCAAATGGAACAATGACACGCATTCCAGGTTTCAACATAGAGTGGAAACGTTTAGGAATCAAATAATCAAATGTTTGGTTGATGGTTGTCGATGGAACATCAACGATAACTTTAGCAATTTTCATTGCGCTCCATCCTTCATATCACGTACAATGAATCTCAATATTTTTTCCGCAACGGTCCGTTTTGCAGCTTGTTCGATGTTTTCTTGCTTTTGTGCTTTGTTCATGTAGGTTACGATATTCGTGTCGACGCCGAATCCTGCTCCACTAACGGCAACATTGTTGATGACAATAGCGTCCAAATTCTTCTTCCTCAGTTTCTCCATCCCGTATTCGAGCGAATTTTTCGTTTCAGCAGCAAAGCCAACTAAAAATTGATCTGTTTTTTTCTCTCCTAGCGATTGAAGAATATCTTCGGTTCGTTCCATTTCAACCGTCCATATGCCGTCTTGTTTTTTCATTTTTTGCTCGTAAACGAATTTAGGCCGGTAATCAGCAACAGCAGCCGCTTTTATCACAATATCACTGGACGTAAAATATTCATGCATAGCAGCAGACATATCCGCTGCACTCGTAACATCCACTCTATGAATACGCTCATGGCTTGTTTCCAGCGATACGGGGCCTGTTACAAGGGTGACATCCGCTCCTAAACAAGCAGCGGCTTCTGCTAGTGCAAATCCCATTTTCCCCGATGACCGATTGGTAAAAAGACGGACAGGATCCACTTTTTCAACCGTCGGTCCTGCTGACACTAGCACTCGTTTACCAGCGAGTAAACGGCGGTCACTTTGATGTTTTTGAATGGTTTTAATAATGCTTTCGGGCTCTTCTAATCGCCCCTTGCCGACGTAACCGCACGCTAAATAGCCTGCTCCTGGTTCAATAAAGTGATAGCCCCACCTTTCGAGCTGTTGCATGTTTTGAATAACAGCCGGGTGTTGATACATATGGACATTCATAGCAGGAGCAATATAAACCATCGCCCGTGTAGCTAGCAGTGTTGTTGATAGCATGTCATCCGCTTGGCCATTAGCTATTTTACTTAGAATATTCGCCGTTGCCGGAGCGATAATAGCAATATCCGCCCAATCGGCTAAATCAATATGAGCGATTTTTTTCGGATCTTTTTCGGCGAATGTATCTGTATATACGTCATTTCTTGTTAAAGCTTGAAACGTTAGCGGCGTCACAAACTTTGTAGCAGCATCTGTCATGATGACTTTGACGTTGGCTCCGCTTTGAGTTAATCGGCTTGCCAAAGAGCACGCCTTATAAGCAGCAATGCCGCCGGTTACACCTAAAAGAATATTTTTACCCTTAATCATATCAATTCCTCCCTAAACGGGTATGGTATCTACATAATAAAACCCCCGCTTAACATTTGGGCGAGGGCACATTGTATGTTAATCCTTTTCATGGACATAAAGCTTCCCTGCTTGAACCTCTTCAAGGGCAACACCGATGTATTTATGCGATTGAGGGTTTTCGACGTACGGTTTTTTCGTTTCACTCAATTGTCGTGCGCGTTTTGCTGAAAGCGTCACTAACGTATACTTGGATTTTATATGTTTTTGCAAGGAATCAATCGATGGTTCTAAAATCATTTGCTATCACCCTCCAATATCGTTTTATACTGCCAAGCAATGCGTTCCCGCTTGCAATGTTCACTTTCAATAATCGATTGCACCTTTCTTACGGCAGCGTCGACATCATCATTCACTACAACATAATCATAGTAGTCCATCATCTCAATTTCCTTTTTCGCTTTTTTGAGGCGAGCTACCACTCGTTCATCTGATTCGGTACCACGGTTAATAATGCGGTTTTTCAATTCCTCCAAACTTGGTGGAAACAAAAAGATAAACACACCTTCCGGAAAATTTTCCTTAACTTGTAAAGCTCCTTGAACTTCGATTTCTAAAAAAACATCGTGACCAGCAGCAAGCGTTTCTTCTACATAGGCTCTCGGTGTTCCGTAATAATTGTTAACATATTGCGCATACTCCAAAAACGCATTTTGTCGAATCAATTCTTCAAACTCAGCCTTCGTTTTATAGAAATAGTCGACACCGTCTTTTTCACCTGGCCGGCGTTCACGTGTTGTCATAGAAATTGAATATTTTAAATCAGTCGTACGGTTGAAAAGCTCTTTGCGCACCGTTCCTTTACCTACACCCGATGGACCGGAAAGTACGAATAAAATACCTTTCTTCTCAATCACCATTTTTCCTCCTATACATAGGCTATCCGTCACATCGTATCATTACAGTATAATGGTTGTTTCTATGATTCTTCTGATGATTCATCATGACTTACCACACGTTGGCCAACCGTTTCTGGCTGTACAGCCGAGAGAACGACGTGATCGCTATCTGTAATGATAACAGCCCTTGTCCGCCGTCCATAAGTAGCATCTACCAATTTATTATTGTCCCTCGCCACAGTAATAATACGTTTGACGGGCGCGGATTCCGGTGACACAATCGAGATAATCCTCGCTGCGGAAACAACATTTCCAAAACCGATATTGATTAAACTCAGCCCCACAATGGTTCCCCCTCAATTTTAAACCTCGTTTTTCGTGAACAATCACTCTTTATCAGAATTAATATGTTTATTATACGGAAACATATTGGCAAGTGGCAAGTGTTATTCAATATTTTGCACTTGCTCTTTTATTTTTTCGATATGACTTTTTAAGTTAATCGTCCACTTGTTCACTTTGGTATCCATGGCTTTGGAACCGATTGTATTCGCTTCCCGATGCATTTCTTGAGTGATAAATTCTAGTTTTCTACCCATCGTTCCTTGTTCGCGAATGGTAGTTAAAAAATGATCAATATGGCTAGACAGACGGGTTAATTCTTCTGTTATATCGCCTTTTTCGACTAAAAGTGCAACTTCTTGATGTAAACGGGTATGATCTATTTCTTTATGGCCAGCCAAATAATGCGCGATACGATTTTCAATCCGTTCACGATATTCTTCGATCACGCTTTCCCGTCTGCTTTCTAATCGTGTGAGCAACTGTTGAATCAATGTGATATGCTTTTCAACGTCCTTCAGCAAATGCTGCCCTTCTTCTTGGCGCATGGTCACAACTCTACGACAAGCATTATGAATCCCATCGATGATCGCGTGTTCCATATCAGTCGTTCTGTTTTCATGTTCCTGGATCGATACGATTTCCGGAATAGACGAAATGATCGTCACTGGAATATCTCCTACTAAATGATAACGTTTTTTCATTTGTTTGACCTGTTCCACCAATTCATCTAATAAATCCCAATCAACAGCTAACCCTCTTTTGACAAAGGCATTGCCGATGATGTTAATGGACAGTTCAACTCGTCCACGCTGCATATAGGATTGAATGATTTTTTTAAATGTATCTTCATGCTGAACTAGAGCACTGGGAAGTCTAGTGGAAATATCAAGAAAACGGTGGTTGACACTTCGTATTTCAATGATGATTGTCGCATCATGCAAATGGAGCGATTCTCGTCCGTATCCAGTCATGCTCATAGCCATGTCTACCACATCCACCTAAGTGATTTTTATGTTATATTATAACAAAAAATAAGCTGGTTGGCTTCGTTTCATAAAAAACAGCCTGTATTCACCAAACGGCGAACATAGGCTGCGGATTGTAATCAATGTTTTGTAAAACCAAACAAAACAGTCGGTAAGGCACTTAAACCAATGATGAGCAACCAATCGCGAAAGGTTAAAGCCATTGTATGAAAAATAGGCTGCAACGGTTCCCAATAGATCACGACAATTAATAAAAGAACGGACGACAGCACTGCTAATACGAGATACTTGTTTTCAAACGGATTTCGAGCAAACACAGAATGTTCACTGCGGCAATCAAAGACGTGAATCAATTGAGCCATGACAAGTGTGGCAAACGTGATCGTTCGTGCATGGACAAGGTTGTCCGGATTGTTATCGTAAACAACTATAAATGCAATCAGCGACACAAGCCCGATCATCAATCCACGGGTGATTACTTTAAAACCAAGCCCTCGTGAAAACACACCTTCTTTTGGGTTACGCGGCCCCCGCTTCATGACATCTTCTTCCGTCTTGTCAAGCCCAAGAGCCATCGCTGGAAGACCATCTGTTACAAGATTGACCCATAAAATTTGCACTGGTACAAGCGGAAGCGGCATTGCCAATGATATCGCAAACAGCATGACTAAAATTTCACCAACGTTAGATGAGAGCATGTAACGAATAAACTTCCGAATATTTTCATAAATGTTCCGACCTTCATTGATCGCTTCCTTAATAGTCGAATAATTATCATCGAGTAAGATAAGAGCGGATGCCTCTTTTGTCACGTCCGTTCCACTTCTACCCATGCTAATGCCGATATCGCTCGCCTTTATCGCTGGAGCATCATTGACACCATCACCGGTCATCGCAACAACATGGCCTTGTTTTTGAAAAGCTTCCACGATCTTTAGTTTATGCTCAGGTGTTACACGGGCAAACACATACACATCATCGATGATCGCCTCTAATTCTCTAGGCGACATTTGATTTAATTGCCACCCTTCAAGAACTATTCCATCCTCTGGCAACAAATCGATTTCTTCGGCAATCGCACGAGCGGTTGTTTCGTGATCTCCAGTGATCATCACCGTTTTAATCCCGGCCTTCCTCGTTTCAACAACCGCCTTTTTTACTTCATTGCGAGGCGGATCCATCAATCCGTACAAGCCAACAAACGTCAACTCTTTTTCTAAGAAAGCCGCATCAGTAGAATCTTTATATGAAAGAGGTTTGATAGCGATGGCAATCGTGCGTAAAGCTCTTTTCCCCATCTGATCAACGGTGTTTTCGATACGGGTGACATCAGCTTGTTTCAAAAGCTTGCGCCCGTCTTTAGCGAGATAAAATGTCGAGCGAGGCAGGAGCACTTCCGGTGCTCCTTTTGTAATAAGAAATCGCATGCCGTATTCGTCTTCAACGATGACACTCATCCGCTTGCGATCGGCATCGAATGGAATTTCTTTTATAACAGAATAGCGCTCATCCCATTTCGGGGAGAGGCCGATCTTGCGTGCAGCTACGATCAAGGCACCGTCGGTCGGATCGCCATCAACGTAATACTGCCCTTTTTTCACCATCAACCTGGCATTGTTGCAAAGCATGCCGTATAATAACATCGCTTCAAGATAGGGATAATGCCTGTCTAATTTTGTTTCATTTAAAAAATAATCACCGTGTATATCGTACCCATCACCGGTGACATACAATGACTCCTTGCCTAAATATATTTCTTTAACCGTCATTTTGTTTTCAGTCATCGTGCCTGTTTTATCCGAACAAATAACCGAGGCACACCCTAATGTTTCAACAGCCGATAGCTGTCGGACGACCGCTTTTTTTCGGATCATCCGCTGCACACCTAAAGACAGAGCAACTGTTACAATGGCAGGTAACCCTTCCGGAATAGCCGCAACGGCTAGTGAAACACCGGCCAAAAACATGTCATACATCTGATGGCCTTGATAAATACCGATACCAACGACCGCGGCAGTTAAAAACAACGCTGCAACGATCAGCACTTTGCCAAGTTCAGCGAGTTTATGTTCCAACGGTGTCGTCACTTTTTGTGCCTTGGTCATCAATGAGGCGATTTGTCCCATAACGGTATGCATACCAGTAGCAACGACAATCCCAACACCCGAACCGTGCGTCGCCAATGTCCCCATGAATCCCATGTTAGCTTGATCTTGTGCATCAAGCTTGTCCTTATGGATAGTGGAAGCATGTTTGCTGACTGGGATGGATTCACCGGTAAGTGCAGATTCTTCTGTTTCCAAGCTATTTGATTGAACGATGCGAACGTCTGCGGGAACCCGATCACCGCTTGTTATTTTGATGATATCGCCGATGACAAGATTGCGCGAAGAAATTTTCTCCCATTTTCCATCGCGCAGCACGTCGGCTAGCGGCGCTGTCAATGATTTTAATTTATCCAACGATTTCTCAGCCTTTTGCTCTTGGAAAAAACCGATGAATCCATTGAGCAATACAATGACCATAATAGCAATGGCGTCGATGTATTCGCCTAACATCCCGGCCACAAGTGTCGCCGCAAGCAATAATAAAACCATGAAATCTTGAAATTGTTTTAAAAAAATAAGCCATTTCGGTATATTTTTTTGTGACTCTAGCACATTCGCTCCGTACTTTGCACGCCGCTTTTCGACCTGTTGAGGCGAAAGCCCTTCGTTAATTGTAACGTGCAATTTTTGTTCTATTCGTTTAATCGGGAGCTGATACCAGTTCATCACGCATTCCTCCATCTTTTGGACAATCTTTTTGGTTGATGAATACAACGCGATCGGTTCTTTAAGAATATGTATGCAGGTCGGTTCTGAAACATGCTATAATTGCGTGTGGAGGTGAGATATATGCCTTTTGATGGGATTGTTACTAAAGCCGTAACAGAGGAATTAGAGCAGACCATTGTCCAAGGAAAAATCAATAAAATTTATCAACCGACAAAAACAGAACTTGTTTTCACCATCCGCAATCGAGGGGAAAATCACACGTTGCTCCTCTCCATTCATCCTGTCTATGCACGGGTGCATTTAACAAATGAGTCGTACAGGAATCCGGAAACACCGCCGATGTTTTGCATGCTTTTGCGCAAACATTTAACCGGCGCCATCATCGAGTCAATTAAACAGCATAACATGGAGCGCATCATCACATTTACGATGCGGACGAGAAATGAGATAGGCGATATCACCTATAAAACCATCATTGCAGAAATCATGGGAAAACACAGCAATGTCATGCTCGTTGATGCCGGTAAACAGCATATTTTGGACAGCTTAAAACACGTTTCCGCAGCCCAAAATAGACACCGAACGATTTTACCAGGCCAACCGTATGTCTTACCACCTGCGCAAAACAAATTAAACCCGTTGGAAATAGACGGCGAGACATGTCTTAAAAGACTTGATTTTAATGCTGGCAAACTGCATATGCAAATCGTTCATACACTTGTTGGTTTTTCCCCGTTTTTTGCCCAAGATGTCGTTAAACGGGCTGAATTAGGTTCTCCCCAAGTTTATGCCGAAACACTTGACCATGTATTCAAACAGATCAGAAGCCGGGCATATGAGCCTGCCATATACCGCAACAGCCGTGAAGATTTTCATGTTTTGCCGCTTACGAAATGGAGCGGGACAAAAGAAACGTTTTCTTCTATCAGCAAGATGCTCGATGCTTTTTATTCGGGAAAAGCTGAGCGGGATCGTGTTAAACAGCAGGCAAAGGATCTTTATCGCTGGATAAAAAATGAAAAACAGAAAAATGAACGTAAATTGAAAAAACATAACGCAACGCTTAACAAAGCCCAAGAGGCGACAGAATATCGAAAATTGGGCGAACTATTAACCGCCCATATGCATTTGGTCGAACAAGGGGATTCATCGGTATCGGTCACTGATTATTACGATCCACAACAGAAAACGTTGCAGATTGAACTCGATCCATTAAAAACGCCGAGTGAAAATGCCCAACATTATTACAAACGCTACCGAAAACTGCAAATGTCGCAGCAAATGATGGAAAAGGAAATAAGCAAAACGAAAGAGGAAATTGCCTATTTAGATCAGTTGCTCCAGCAAATTGATGTCGCCACTAGCGACGATCTTGAAGAAATTCGCGAAGAACTGCAGGAAGAAGGATATTTGAAAAAACAGACAAAACGAAAAAAATCAAAACGACAGCATAAAAAACCGTTGCCCGACCGGTATCAAGCATCGGATGGGACATTCATTCTTGTCGGCAAAAACAACAAACAAAATGAATATGTAACGAGAAAACTTGCCGATCGTGATGATATTTGGCTGCACACGAAAAATATACCTGGCTCGCACGTTGTTATACGTTCGTCGAATCCAAGCGAAGAAACATTGCATGAAGCAGCACAACTCGCCGCTTTTTTCAGCAAGTCGCGTCAATCATCTTCTGTCCCAGTTGATTATACAAAAGTGCGTTATGTGAAAAAACCGACTGGGGCCAAGCCGGGTTTTGTCACATATGAGCATCAAAAAACGCTATTTGTCACCCCCGATGAAAGCATTGTCGCTTCATTAAAAAATAACGTGCGTAATGACTGATGCATGCTTGCACCATTCGCTCAATCTGACAAAAACGCTGTCTGTGTCACCGCATCGATAAATCGGTCAACTTGAGGCAGCTGGCGTACACTTTCCTGATAACAAACCCATGTGGATCGTGTAACAGGTTTACCATTCAGAATTAATGGCAAGTGCGGATATTCTTCTTTCATTGCATCGGAAACACTCTCAGGTAAAACGGCCATACCGATTCCTTGTTTCATAAACTGCTTACAAGTTTCAATCTGGTCAACTGTCATCATTTTCACAGGCTTGATTTTACGTTGATGATGATATAGCCAGTTATCGACAAGTTCATACATGCTATCATCGCTCTTAAATGAAATAAGCGGGCGCTCCTTCACTTTGTCCTTAGGGAAAGGTTCGGTATCAAAGATGTATAGCGGATCATCAAACAAAGGAATGCACGTGCTTTCTTTTAGTTTCTCACCGCGGATGATGCAGACGTGATAATCTTTATGGTTACGCTTAATGTCTTCGCTGATACCTGTTTCTAAATCGATCGCAACTTTGGGGTACGCCGCTGTATATTCTCCGAGGATAGATGGCAAAAAACGCTGGCTCACGAGTGAAGAACTAGCGATTGACAATGTTCCGCACACCTCTTGACTGGATTGGGCAAGTGAATTTTTAAACGCCTCTTCTCGTGCAACAGTCTCCCGTGCATGCTGAAGGATCATTTCACCAGCAGGCGTTGGCTGCAAACTTTTTGGCGTGCGGATAAAGATGTCCGTACCAAAGTATTGTTCAATATATTTTAAACGTTGCGTGACAGCGGGTTGTGATATGAGAACAGCCTTTGCTGTTCCTCTGATCGTACCGATTTCTTGCAATTTGAGTAGCAATTCATAGTCTTCTATTTTCATAACAAATCCCTCATTATAATTATATCTAATCTATTTTTATTATAAATGATAGAATAACTTATTGCAGTAAAAATTGCGATAATGAATAAAACGAAGTCCGTCGTTATTTTACGACAGACTTCGCTTTTCACATCGTTGAACTTATCCCTGTTAATGTTCCGTCCCTGTTTTTGCCAATGACTCATCCGCACTAGAGTGAGCTTTTTTTCGATTTGCAAACATCAAACCGTTTCCATAGCCACTTTCTTTACCAGGCAATATGAGATTTAATAATACACCAATGACAGCCGATAAAGCCATACCGGCAATCTCAAAATTGTAAATCTCAATATAAGCCCCGCCGATACCGATGACAAGAATAGTTGAAGCAATGACCAAATTTCGCTTGTTACTTAAATCGACTTGATTATCGATCAGCATACGCAACCCATTAGAGGCGATGATCCCAAATAGCAAAATCGAAACACCGCCCATAACGGCTGCAGGGATAGAGCTGATCGTTGCCGTGATAATGCCGACAAATCCGAAAATCATCGCCAAAACCGCCGCCCCACCGATAACGAACACACTAAACACACGTGTAATCGACAATACACCGATATTTTCACCGTAAGTTGTGTTTGGTGGCCCACCGATTATAGAAGCAACCATCGTAGCTATCCCGTCTCCCAAAATCGATCGATGTAAACCGGGATATTGCAAAAAATTCCGCTCGATGACTTTGGACAACACCATCTGATCACCAATATGTTCCGCGATCGTAACAAGCGCTACTGGAGCCATGAGTAAAGCAATTTGTGGACTAAAGATCTCTAAAGGGGCATAATCAACAAATGGAAGTAAAAAGTCTGGCGTTTGAAAAACAGCTGTGAACCACTCGCCAATAGAGCCGGCAGATCTGATATTTGCCCACTCAGCCTCTATTTCTGTCGTATCCACAATACCGCGGAACAAGGCGAATGTATAGCCCGATGCAATGCCGATCAAAATCGGGATCAATCCAAAAAACCTTTTAAAGAAAATAGACGCCACGATGGTCACAGCCAATGTAAACAGAGCAACGGAAAAGTGAGTACTGCTGTAAACATCACCTTCCATTCCTGGTAAATACATCGCCATGTCTATGGCTGTCGGTGCGAGCCCTAAACCGATGACAACAATAACAGGACCGACTACAACGGGAGGTAAAACATGCATGAGCCACGCCGAACCAAGCATGCGGATGAATAAGGCAACCACTCCATAAACGACGCCTGCTAAAAAACTTCCTATCATGGCACCGGCAGGACCGGCGGTCGCTATTGCCCCGATAATCGGTGCAATGAAAGCAAAACTTGACCCAAGGTATGCGGGAATTTTACCGCGTGTAATCGCTATATACGACAGGGTTCCAAGTCCACTTGATACTAATGCTACAGCAGGTGACAGTCCCGTAAGGAAGGGAACGAGAATCGTAGAACCAAACATCGCGAACAAATGTTGGATACTGAGTAAAATCCATTGTTGAATTCTAGGAACTTCATGAACATCCATAACAATATTTGTGCGTTGCAAAATTTTCATCCTCCTATTTCCGGCCGCACAAAAAAACCTCCTTGCATAAGGCCGCAAAGAGGTTATACGTGTCACTTGTGAATACACGTATTTCCGAACGACCTTATAAATCTCTCTGGATTTAATTAAAAGTCTTTCACATTATGCTATTTTTCATAGATAGAAACCATTTCTTGATCATCGGTTTCTTCTAACTGAACAACAACATTTTCCTTGTGAGATGTCGGAATATTCTTCCCGACATAATCTGCCCGTATTGGCAACTCCCGATGACCGCGATCGACAAGTACCCCCAACTGAATTTGCGATGGTCTACCTAAATCTGTTACAGCATCCATCGCTGCACGTACCGTCCGACCCGTGTACAGCACATCATCGACAAGGATAACTCTTTTATCAGTCACATCTACGTTAATATTGGTATCTTTTAATACTGGCTCATCACGAGATACGCTCTTTTCCAAGTCGTCCCGATAAAACGTAATATCCAACTCACCTATTGGAACCGTGATGTTTTCAATTTGCTTAATCTTTTTCTGCAATCGTTTGGCAAGTGGAGCGCCTCTTGTTTTAATGCCGACAAGAATGAGCTGTGCACCCCCTTTATTTTTTTCAAGAATTTCATGAGCAATACGTGTCAGAGCTCGATTGATTGATGCCTGATCAAGGATATCCGCTTTTTTATCCATAAGCTCACCCTCCTTTCACTTTCTAGACTCGTTGCCTAATAAAAAAACCTTTTGTCCCCCGTAAGACAAAAGGCCTTTGAACATACTTATTCCTATGTCATGCATATTTCCAGTTCCTTTACAGTCTCACGGGACTATATTAAAGGTCTTCTATTAAGCTCTATTCAGTATCGCAAACGGAAGATCATTTGTCAATACTTCTTTTAAGTTTTTCCAACAAATCGCTAAAATAAGCTGGTGGAGATGTTTCAAACTGCATCCACTTGTTTGTCGCCGGATGGGTAAATCCAAGCGAACGGGCATGGAGTGCCTGTCCATCGATTGCAAATGTCTTGCGCCGGCCGTATTTTGGATCGCCCACTAATGGGTGGCCGATATAGGCCATGTGTACGCGTATTTGATGTGTACGACCGGTTTCTAACCTGCACGATACATGAGTAAACTGTTCAAATCGTTGTAAAACTTGAAATCGAGTTAATGCGTGCTTTCCGCCGTCGACCACAGCCATCCTCTTGCGATTGTTTGGATCGCGGGCAATCGGGGCGTCGATCATACCGCTGTCATGATCAACAACACCGTGAACGATCGCTTCGTATTGTCGGTACGTTTCATTCGCCTTGAGTTGTTTTGCAAGCGCTACATGTGTTGTATCGTCTTTTGCTACCATAAGCAATCCGCTTGTATCCTTATCGAGGCGGTGTACAATACCTGGACGGTCATCCCCATTGACCGAAGATAAATGATCTATATGGTAGAGAAGCGCGTTGACAAGTGTACCATTTGAATGACCTGCCGCCGGATGGACAACCATCCCACGAGGTTTGTTCACAACGAGTAGGTGATGATCTTCGTAAACAATCGATAAAGGAATATTTTCTGGTACGATTGTTTGCCGTTTATTTTCCGGAACAGTCCATGTAATCATATCGCCTACCCGGCATTTATAATTTCTTTTTACATTTTTCCCGTTCACCGCAACATAATTCGATGTTATCCATGATTGAATCTCAGAACGCGAGTATTCTTTATTTAAAGAAACGAGTAACTTATCAATTCGTTCTCCCGCTTCTTTTTCCGTGATAATGTACCATTGGTCGTTCATGATACCCTTTTTCCTTTCTTTTCCTCACGCAAGGTTATGATGATCATGATCATGACACCGGTGACAAGGGCTGAATCAGCCACGTTAAAAATCGGATAATCGTATGAGAAAATGATAAAATCTAAAAAATCGACCACTTCTTGACGAAAAATACGATCGATAAAATTACCAATTGCCCCGCCTAATATCAACCCGAGTGATAAAGCAAGCCATTTATTGTCTTTACCATATGTTTGCATGTAAAAAATAATTCCGACAATGACGACGACAGTGATGATATAAAAGAAAAGCATTCGCCCTTCTAAAATTCCCCACGCGGCCCCGGTATTCCGATGGGAAGTGATATAAAAAAAATTCTCGATGACCGGTATTTGTTCGTTTAATTCCATTTGACTGGCAACGATCCATTTTGTCAGCTGATCGAGTCCAATAATGACAATTGCAACGGTATAATACCAATACATGCCATTTCCTCCAATTTTTCTGACACACATTTTATGATTACAATGCTTTATTCATCTTATACTGTCAATCGGTTATTTTCAATCAATTAAACATAAAACAAAGTTCAGCCTCCCTTGTTCGTTGGCTGACTGTTACGATCTCCTTTACAGCTCAGGACTTCGACCCGAAAGAATATGCGCATGAATGGCACACAAAAAACGGATTGAATCGTTGCAATAGTTTGATCCAATCCGTTTTATTATTATTCAAAGCTATCTCTATATAAAACTATGCGGAGTAATGTTTGTTTACAATATCTGCACAGCGGCTGCACAAGCTAGGATGCTTCTTGTCTACACCGACGGTATTCGATGACATCCAGCAACGTTCACACGTTTCCCCTGGATGTCTTTCAACTTTCACAGCAACATGGCGGAATTCTTCTGCACCTTCGACTTCTTCCACAACATCAGCTTGAGAAACGATCAGCAGCTGATGCAAGTGAGGTATCTCAGCTAAGACGTTTTTTGTTACTTCGTCTTTTGGTACGATCGTTAGCTTCGCCTCAAGCGGTTTTCCGATCACCTTTTTATTGCGAGCGTTCTCCAATGCTTTTAGGACATCATCACGAATAGACATGAAGTGTTCCCACTTTTCCAGCACACGCGTATCATCGAATACTGTTTCCGGTTCAGGAATATCCGTTAACTGGACAAATTCGGCTTCAGTTTGTGGAATGTATTCCCATACCTCTTCTGCTGTATGCGGAATGATCGGTGTCAAGAGCTTCACAAGCGTCGTCAGCATGTCATAGTAAACGGTTTGAATACTGCGGCGTCGGTGGTTATCCTTCGCTTCAATGTATAAAATATCTTTGGCAAAATCCAGATAAAATGCGCTTAAGTCATCGGCGCAGAAATTGTGAACAGCATGATAAATCGGCGAAAACTGATAATTGTCAACCGCTTCATGCACTTGTTGCACAACCATTTGCAGCCGGTGGAGCATGTATCGATCGATCTCTTCCAGTTGTTCTCTAGCGACATGGTCCGTTTTTGGATCAAAGTCATGGAGATTGCCGAGCATAAAACGAAATGTGTTGCGTATTTTTCGATAGCTCTCGGAAACTTGATTTAATATATCTTCAGATATGCGCACATCATCCTGGTAATCGACGGATGCCACCCACAAGCGTAAGATATCTGCTCCACGTTGTTTAACAACTTTTGAAGGGACAATGACATTTCCTAGCGATTTACTCATCTTTCGACCTTGACCATCCATCGTGAACCCATGGCTGATAACTGTTTTGTACGGTGCTTTACCTGTTACTGCAACCGCTGTTGACAGTGATGAGTTGAACCAGCCGCGGTACTGATCACTTCCCTCGAGATAAACATCAGCAGGACGACGATGATCATCACGTCCGACAAGCACAGCTTCGTGAGATGAGCCTGAGTCGAACCAGACATCCATTATATCGGTCTCTTTCGTAAATAGACCATTCGGACTATGTTCAGATGTAAAGCCTTCAGGCAATAAATCCGCTGCTTCCCACTCAAACCAGATGTTGGAACCATGCTTAGCAAATAATTTAGATACATGCTCGATGGTCTCATCTGTAATAATCGGTGTGCCGTCTTCGCCGTAAAAGACCGGAATTGGCACTCCCCATGTTCGCTGACGAGAGATACACCAGTCTTCACGGTCGCGAACCATATTGTGCAGCCGTGTTTCTCCCCAGCTCGGATACCAGTTGATTTGTTTAATTTCCTCCAATATATCTTGGCGAAAATCCTTAATCGAAGCAAACCACTGCGATGTTGCTCGGAAAATCGTCGGTTTTTTCGTTCGCCAGTCATGTGGATAAGAGTGGGTAATAAACCCGAGCTTCAACAGGGCACCGACCTCTTTCAGTTTTTCTGTCACGGCTTTGTTCGCGTCATCGTAAAACATTCCTTCAAAACCTGGTGCTTCTTCAGTGAACACTCCTTTTTCATCGACAGGGCAAAGCGCATCAATGCCGTAGCGTTTTGACACATAGAAGTCGTCTTCCCCGTGCCCTGGCGACGTATGCACACAGCCGGTTCCGGCATCTGTTGTAACATGTTCACCGAGCATAACGAGAGAATCGCGATCGTAGAATGGATGTTTGGCTACTACTCTGTCAGCCTCTTTTCCTTTGAACGTCTTAATGACTTCGGGATTTTCCCATTCCAATTCCGCTGCTACATGATCGAGAAGCTTATGGGCGATGACATACTTTTCATCTTTGACGGCTACAACAGCGTACTCTAAATCAGGGTGAACTGTGATGCCAAGGTTGGCCGGAATCGTCCATGGCGTTGTTGTCCAGATGATGAATTTTTCTCCATCTTCAAGAAGCCCTTTTCCATCTTTTACTGAAAAAGCAACGTAGATGGATGGAGAGCGTTTATCATAATATTCAATTTCAGCCTCGGCAAGAGCAGATTCTGATGACGGTGACCAATGGACGGGTTTTAACCCTTTGTAAATATAGCCGCGCTTTGCCATTTCGCCGAACACTTTGACCTGTGCAGCTTCATAATCTTTCGTCAGTGTAATATACGGATTGTCCCAATCGCCACGAACCCCTAATTCTTTAAATTCCTCACGCTGAAGATCGAGCTGTTCCATAGCATAGTCAGCACACATTTGCCTGAATTCGGCAATGCTCAGCTTTTTGCGGTCAATTTTTTTCTTCTTCGTCAGCGCTGTCTCAATCGGTAGTCCATGCGTATCCCATCCAGGAACAAAGGGCGCGTGGTAACCTGTCATCGATTTATAACGAGTAATAAAGTCTTTTAAAATTTTGTTCAGCGCATGCCCTATATGCAAGCCACCATTCGCATACGGTGGTCCGTCATGCAAGATGAACAACGGCCGTCCTTCTGTTCGCTTCTGATCCTTAAGGTACAATTGATTCTCTTCCCACTGGCGGCGTCTTTTAGGTTCGTTTTTCGGCAAATTACCTCGCATCGGAAATTGCGTTTTCGGCATAAGTAATGTTTCTTTATAATCCATTTTTATATCCTCCTTCGTGGCTTTCTATTCTCAGATTTCCTGCTTAATAGAGGTGACCGTAAGATTAATCAAAACAATAAAAAAATCCTCACATCCCAAAAAGGGACGAGAGGACCCGCGGTACCACCCTTATGAATTTAAAAACATGTTTAAATTCACTTATTGGCCTTAACGCGGACAAACGTCCATTTCTACTAGATGCCGTTCGAAATGGATACTCGGGAGTGATCTTCCAAATGTTTCGCTGTGTCAGGCTTACACCATCCCTGACTCGCTTGAACAGGCTTGAAACATTGTACTGTCTCCGTCATCATATCGGTATCATTTCACTGTTATTGTTTATGAATTATATGTAAAATTCAATAATTCGTCAAGGCTTATGATTCTTGTTCTGCCAGTTCCATTTCCTCACCAACTTCTTCACCGAGCAACTCTTCCCAATCATCGTTATCAATCATATCCAATTGCGCCTCAACAAGCATTTTCAATCGCGTTCGGAAAACTTTAGCTTGTTTTTTTAGCTCTTCGACTTCCATCGAAATACGACGCGATTTGTTCAACGCTTCATTGATAATTCGGTCTGCATTTTTCTCTGCTTCTTTTATAATCAACTTCGACTCTTTTGTGGCATTTCCTTTCACTTCTTCGGCTGTCTCCTGCGCTACTAAAATAGACTTATTAAGCGTCTCTTCAATATTTGTAAAATGACCTAATTTTTCTTTGAGCTGTTCGACTTGTTCTTCAAGTTCTTTTTTTTCCCGGATGACCATTTCATAATCTTTAATCACTTGATCTAAAAATTCATTCACTTCATCTTCATCATAACCACGAAAACTTCTCGAAAATTCTTTGTTATGAATATCCAGTGGTGTTAACGGCACATCGGCCACCTCCTCCGCTATCAATGGTCTTTAAAAACTCGATAAAAATAAATGCAATTCTTCGATAACATCGCGTATGCTGCCGGCTTTTACAGTTTAAAATCGTAGAACCGCTGCTGTGATTCGCCATTTGCCTTTTTTCGTTTTCCCATTGATACGCACCAGTTTGCTCCGACCTTTCCCACGCACCGAAAGCATGTCGCCCTCCTGAAGAATGAACTTGGCATCGTCGATAACTTTGAAATTAACTTTTACGTGCTCAGCAGCAATCACGCTTGCGGCATCTTTTCTTGACATGTTATAAATACTTTTCAAAACGGCATCCAGTCTCAATGATGCGACGGTTGTCATTTTCTCGTCCCAATCGTGCTGCTTCTCCTGTAAAGTGGCTAACGGTTTTTCCTTAAAAACAACCTTCGCATGTTTAATCCTTGTTAAATGAACCATGACAAATGGTGCAATGTCACCGGTTGTAACCATTTGAATGCATCTGTCCCCGACGAATATATCACCGAGTTTTGTTCGCTTTAACCCAAGCGATAAAAATGCCCCCAAGACATCGCGGTGGGAAATCGTTACGAACTTGTTCGGATAACTTGTCTCGAGCAATGCTAATTGAAACATATCTTCGGTCACCGGTTCATAAAATGGTGCAATGAGCGCTCGTTTTCTTTCGGTATATTTGCCGCCGCCAAACTGTTTAAGTTGTAGATCATCGGCTTCTGTTCCAACAAGCATAGCAAGGATTTGTTGCTCGCGTGGATCGAGAAAGTCGGTTAATCGCGGACGATAAGTTCGTTCGACTTGTTCCCGCCATGTCAATATTTGATCAATAAACGGGTGTTCATCTTTGCGAAAGTGTTGATAAATATCCACTGCTAAAACCCTGTTATAAGCATGTTTTGCAATTGAAACAAACCTCTTTGGGCTAGCCCAAGAACGAGAATAGCCACGATTGGTGATATATCAATCATGCCCAACGGCGGGATAAATTTGCGAAAAACTTCCAGATATGGCTCACAAATACGGCCGAGCAATAAACCGAATGACGATTCACGCGCTCCGGGAAACCAAGACATGAGAACGTAAATAATAATGGCAAAGCTGTATAATTGCAGTATTCTATAGCCTAATACAAAAACCAAATCCATGTGCTACCATCCTTTTTCAAATTCATCTTCATCGTGCGGTGATCCGGAAATGGTTCCGGATATATCAACATTGTCGGGTGTACAAAGAAAGGTTTCTGACCCAAGCTTTTGAATATCACCATTTAAGGCATAAACCGTTCCACTTAAAAAATCAACCACCCGCCGCGCTTGCTCGTGATCGATGCGCTGTAAGTTAATCACAACCGCCCTTCGATTCACGATGTTGTCAGCGATCTCTTGAGCTTCATTATACGTTTTTGGTTCGCAAAGTACAACTTTTGATGTTGGATTTTGCATCTTAGTTAAATTAATGACATTTTGTTTGTTTTGATACTGTGGGACAAGCTCGGCCTCTTCTTCTTCAACGTATTCATATTCTTCATCCAGCGTGAAAAAGTCTTTGATTTTATTTTTTATGCTCATGCTTATCACCTCATTTCGCTTTCTTTCCGACTAACTCAGATCCAATACGTATATGCGTAGCCCCTTCTTCAACAGCAATGCGGTAATCGTTGCTCATGCCCATAGACAAGTATTTGCACGGTGCGTGGGCATACTGTCGATCTCTCACTTCATCTCTGAGGGAGGCCAACGTTTTAAACGTTTGCCGAATCACATGTTCATCATCTGTATACGGAGCCATTGTCATCAAGCCGATAACATGAATGTTAGGGAAATCGCGCATCTTCTCGATAAAGGGCATTAAATCGGCTGGGGCAAGGCCATGCTTAGTCGCCTCACCACTTACATTAACTTGTACAAAACAATCCATCAGTTTTGAAGCGCGCTTATTTATCTCTTTAGCAAGCGACATGCGATCAAGGGAGTGGATGGCAACAACCTTATCGACAACATCCTTT
Organism: Bacillota bacterium; assembly: GCA_035301265.1. Classification (GTDB taxonomy): domain Bacteria; phylum Bacillota; class Bacilli; order Bacillales; family Amphibacillaceae; genus DATGUP01. The sequence goes on along the minus strand of DATGUP010000003.1, from coordinate 99,172 downwards.
ACTTTTCTCGATTGTAACGTCCCGATAAAATGCCAATCGGCATGCTGGCCAATTGCGTTGTATTTTTCCAAAAATTCGTCAAGACGGTTTTCTCCTAGATTGGTAACGCCTGCATCAATCGTTTCTTTCGCTCGTTCTATTGTAACATATTTTGTAACTCCTATAATGGTTATGTCTTGAATATTGCGATTGCTTTTCTGGCATGCTTGTCCAATCGTTTGTTGAATCTTGTTTAAACGATCAGCTACATTCATAACCATCAATCCCCCCTGTCAACATTATGGCAAATAGCCGATAAATGCAAGCATTCTCCCCGTTTTTCCGCCATCTCTGCGGTGGGAGAAAAATAAAGACGCATCACGGAAAGTGCAGTAGTTTGTAATAGCTATATTATGACGTAAAACGCCCTGATTTAAAAGAATTTCCATATTCAATCGCTTTAAATCCAATAAATAACGCCCATTTTCCTTCGCTTCACTTGCTTGTTCTGCATACTCTCGTTTGATATGTTTCATCACTTGATCGTCGACTTCATATGCTTCTTTTGCTATGCACGGTCCAATCGCTACGCGAATATTTGAGATGGTTGCACCGGCTTCCTTCATTTTTTCGACCATCTTTCGAGCTATCTCGCCAACCGTTCCTTTCCAACCAGCATGAGCAAGACCAAGACAGCCCGTTTGAGGATCAAAAAAATATAGCGGAACACAATCGGCAAAAAACGCTGTACAAAGGATCCCGGATTGCTTCACAACAAGTCCATCCGTTCCCTTTAATGCCGTATCATGATGTCGTGACCCTTTTCCTTTATCGTTCGTTCGGACGATTTCCACGTGTGTTGAATGTACCTGCTCTCCCGCGACCCAATCATCAAGCGGCATACCTAATTTATCAGCCAACATTTTTCTATTAGTAATGACATGATCATATTGATCCGAAACGTGCAATCCGAGATTGAAGCTAGCAAATGGCGGTTTGCTAACCCCCCCGTTCCGCGTTGTAAATCCAGCCCTTAGTTGCGGGCGTTCGGCCTGCCATTGTGCTAAGTAACATATTCCAGCATGCAATTGAAACGGTTCCCTCATCACGATCGCCACCCATCATATTTATCAACCATTTTATCATATTTATCCATTTCGTCGACATGTTAATAAGGATGAGGTTGGTCCGTATAAAGCGTCGGTTTTTCCACATTTTCTACGAGTATGACGTCTGCGCCGATAGTAACAATTTGCTCCCAATAAATCAGCACCTCGTCTGTTTTACTAAAAAAACCCCCATTTCTCCCACGTACAAGAACGATAAGAGCAATGATTTTTCCGCTATCTCCATCGATTTCCAAATCGGCGATATGTCCCAGCCGTCTACCGTTTTCCATCACAATGACTTCTTTAATTTGCAATTCTGATAATAAAACCAAAGCTGCTTCACCTTCCTTTATACATTCCTATGCAAAAGACAGGGAAAAATTAGAAGTTAACAAAAAAGAGCTTGGGCCCAAGAAACATGCAAGAATGTAATCATTTAAATGTTACATCGCAATTTAACGGCTTCATTCACTAAAGATACCCATAAGCCCCTAAGGAAACTAGTCGGAAAACGGCTGTCTGTAGCGAAATAAAAAAGTAGTCCAGTTTTAACTGAACTACATTTTAACTGACAACCTTTATCACTCAAACATTTGTTTATTCATTTGATCGATAGCCGCTTTCTCAAGTCGAGAAACTTGGGCTTGAGAAATACCGATTTCATCTGCGACCTCCATCTGTGTTTTTCCTTGGAAAAAACGTTTGTTCAAAATCATTTTCTCGCGTTCATTCAATCGGTGCATACCTTCTTTTAAAGAGAGCTTGTCTGTCCATGTCGAATCTTTTTCTTTTTCATCTCCCAGCTGATCCATAACATATATCGGATCCCCACCATCGTTATAAATCGGTTCATATAATGAAACGGGGTCTTGAATCGCATCCAAGGCAAATACGATTTCTGAATGCGGGATACCCATTTCTTCAGCAATTTCCATCGGTGTCGGCTCTTTCGATGTTTTATTGATCAGCTTTTCTCTTACTTGCAACGCTTTATATGCAATATCTCGCAATGATCGAGATACGCGAATCGGGTTATTGTCCCGTAAATATCGTCTGATTTCTCCGATGATCATGGGAACGGCATAAGTAGAAAATCTGACATTATGTCCAAGATCGAAATTATCGATGGATTTCATAAGACCGATACAGCCAACTTGAAATAAGTCATCGACGTATTCGCCGCGGTTATTGAAACGTTGAATAACGCTTAACACGAGCCGTAAATTACCATTGACGAGTTTTTCTCTAGCTGTCAAATTTCCTTCTTGCATTTGCAAAAATAATTCACGCATTTCTTCGTTTGTTAAAACAGGTAACGTTGATGTATCAACACCACATATTTCGACTTTATGTCTTGACATGTTCTGCCCTCCCAGTTCGTGATGCTGTTCATGGTCAGTATCTCCCCGTAAGGGAATTTTTATGCAATCAACTAAGTTGCTAAAAAGGGCAGAACATATGTCAAGCGTATTAAAATCAAAGCTAGACCATTTTATTAAATTCTTTTTCCAGACGCCGAATGATCTTTTTTTCTAACCGGGAAATATATGATTGCGAAATCCCCAACATATCGGCGACATCTTTTTGCGTTTTTTCTTCCTCACCGACAAGGCCAAAGCGCAATTCCATAATACGTTTTTCCCGATCGGTTAGTTTGGAAAGCGCATTTTTTAACAAATTTTTATCGACATTCATTTCCAAATCTCTCGTTGTAATATCTTCATCTGTCCCTAGAACATCGGATAACAACAACTCATTACCGTCCCAATCAACGTTCAGTGGTTCATCTAAGGACACTTCGGACTTGAGCTTATTACTCCGGCGTAAATACATTAAAATTTCATTTTCAATACATCTAGATGCATATGTAGCGAGTTTAATCTTTTTTTCTGGATTAAATGTATTAACGGCTTTGATCAAACCGATCGTTCCAATACTGATCAAATCCTCGATATTAATCCCGGTATTTTCAAATTTCCTGGCGATGTAGACAACAAGGCGTAGATTGCGCTCAATGAGCATGGCGCGGGCCGATTTGTCCCCTTGAGGAAGCATTTGCAACAATTTTTCTTCTTCTTCTTTGGAAAGAGGTGGCGGTAATGCTTCGCTTCCCCCAATATAATAGATTTCGTCTGATTTCAATCCAAATGCGATTAAAAGTTTATACCACCACAAACGTAGACGTAATACCCATAGTTTCAATGTCGATCGCTCCTTTTAGAAAGTAATATATAAGATTTCTGCTTCCGGAAATATGGGAAACATTTCCTAATCATCCATTTTTAAACGCCTTACGCTGAGCAGATCGTGGCCATTTTGATAATTTGCGGATGCAACAAACAGTGGTAACTTTGATCTTTTGCCAGCGAAGCAAATTGAATTCCAAGCAAAACTTTATGCGTGATCAGTTTTTTACCATCATGATAAACAATTAAATGATCCGGTCTGATCGCAAGCATGAAGCGGTTTTTCCCTTCAATACCCTGAAAGGGGACGATGTGTATATAATCTCGCCAACCGTCTGGTATTTTTGTAACATCTAAACTATTGGATGAAGCTTTTAATGCCGCCCAATCCGAATCGGAAAACCACGATTGCAAAAAAGGTTCATCGCAAACGACCACGGCTTTTTTGCTTAACGGATCGAAGAGTTGATTACCGCTATCAATATATCCAGTCGTCGATCTCGCTTTTTTCTTCAACTGAACTGTGACTGGGCATAATTGCTCATAATGAATTTTGTCCGCCGCATGCCTGTCCATACGCACTTTTGTAAACCACCACATGAAAGGAAAACCAATGGTAACAAACAGCCAATTGACCGGTGTCCCCAGATGACCTGAAAATGTTAAAGCTCCGCCTTGTGTTACATTCACAGCACCATGTAACAGAAAATGGATTGCGATTAATCCACCTCCAATCGTAAACGTGGCAAAATAAAACAGAAAAAGCTGTGTCAACAATCGGCGAATGGAATAAAAACGGAATGAAACGAGCACAATAATCACCGAATAGGCAATTTTTCCCGATACTTTTGTAATCCATAAATGAGGGAAAAAAAGCGAGATTGGTACAATTAACGATGCAACGAATGCACCTAATGCAATTCGCCATTTCTTTGTGTCGTCTCTAGCTAAAGATTGGACAAACAGCAAAATGATCATATCGATCAAAAAATTCATGAGCCAGATTGCATCAAGATATATCGCCACACCAAACTTCCTTTCCGCTTCTTTGCGAAAACGTCAACAGAGCCAGGCTACAAACGAGTATAACGAACACATACAGCAAAGTCTGTCATATCTTGTATGCTAATTTTCACTAGTTATTGGGTAGTTTGTCGGTTGTGCGGGGAAAGTAAGGAGGGAAAGGTCAAACGATTAAAAGAAAAAGCCGTCGTTGCATTAACGACGGCGATTCCGATTTCTAAGAAATGTTGGGATGTCCAATGTATCCTCATCGTGTTTTATGCGCTCTTCAAAAACCGAATCGTGCATCGATTCCTCGGTTGTATGTGTCGATGCATGCTGATTGTGACTGATCACTGAACGCTGTCTTGGTTGTTTATCCGCTTGCCTCTTTTCATCAAAACCAGTGGCAATCACAGTAACGACGATTTCATCTTTGAGGTTTTCATTAATAACCGATCCAAAGATGACGTTGACCTCTTCATCGGCAGCTGAGGTGACAAGATCAGCTGCTTCCTGAACCTCGAATAGACTTAAATTAGTACCACCTGTTATATTCATTAAAATACCATGTGCCCCATCGATCGATGTTTCCAAAAGCGGTGAAGAAATGGCTTTTTTAGCGGCTTCTGCTGCACGGGTTTCACCTGTGGCCACACCAATCCCCATCAAAGCAGATCCTTTGTCGTACATAATGGTCTTCACATCGGCAAAATCCACATTAATCAAACCTGGCTTGGCAATTAAGTCGGAAATACCTTGAACACCTTGGCGAAGTACATTGTCAGCTTCACGAAAAGCCTCAAGCATCGGCGTGTTTTTATCAACAATTTCCAACAGCCTATCGTTCGGAATGACGATCAGCGTGTCCACATTATCTTTTAATGCATCGATCCCAGAGTTAGCCTGAGATGAACGCCTTTTTCCTTCAAAGGAAAACGGTCTGGTTACAACACCAACAGTTAACGCCCCTTGTTCTTTGGCGACCTGTGCAATAATCGGAGCAGCGCCTGTTCCGGTTCCACCGCCCATTCCGGCCGTCACAAATACCATATCGGCCCCTTGGAGCGTTTCCTGAATTTGTTCATTGTTTTCTTCTGCAGCTTTTTTACCAACTTCAGGATTAGCCCCTGCGCCCAAACCGCGGGTCAGTTTATCGCCAATCTGCAGCTTAACTTCTGCTTTTGATAAGTTTAAAGCTTGGGCATCAGTGTTGACAGCAATGAATTCAACCCCTTCAACGCCATGTTCAATCATCCGGTTAACGGCATTGCTGCCCCCACCACCTACACCGATTACTTTTATCGTCGCCAGTTGATCTGTACTCGTATCAAACTCTAACATATTCGCTTTCCTCCTAATAGGCAAAATTACAAAACATTGAATTTAGAGCTCATTCGCTCCGCTTACTGCTATATTCCATAATTAATCAAAAAACCATTTAAACAAGTTGCTGATTCCTGATTTTTTCTTTTTCTCTCCAGACGATTCTCCAACATTCACAGGTTTTTGCTTACGCTTTACGTTTGCCGGTTCCCGGGCATCGATTTTTACCGCCGGATATAAATCTTTTCCCTGTATTTTCGCATTGCGATAAGCAAATTGCAAGATCCCCACCCCTGCCGTGTATTGGGGTTCTCTTACACCAATGTAATCGGGAATGGCAACGCGGACATTTCCTTGAAACACATCGTGGGCTAGCTCGAGGACGCCCGGCATTTTCATCGTGCCCCCAGTCAATACATAACCGCCGGGGAGCGAATCATAACCCATTCTTCGTATTTCCCGTTCAGCAAAAGTGTAAATCTCTTCTAGGCGAGCTTCAATCATATCAGCAATTTGCAATTGATTGTACGTTTCTTTTTTGTTACTGCCGATAATCGATGCTTCAAATGTTTCGGATTCCTGTGCGTCGGCATAGAAAGCATGTCCAAAATCGCGTTTAATATTTTCTGCTTCTTCTGTCGATGTTCTCAAACCAATGGATACATCTTTTGTAATATTATCGCCACCAAGTGGAACGACATTTGTGCTTTTTAAATAACCGTTCGAATAAACTGATACAGTACTGCATCCACCGCCGATATCAATAAGAGCCACACCTAAATCTTTTTCATCAGCTGAAAGGGCAATCGTTCCCGTAGCAAGTGATTGTAGACAAACATCGGCGACTTCTAAGCCGGCGCGTTCAACACACTTTAACGTATTATGTAAAACGGTTTTGGAACAAGTAATAATCGTTCCTTCCATTTCGAGACGGACACCGATCATCCCTCTTGGATCCGTTATTTCATCGAGCCCATCGACGATGAATTGTTTCGGCAGGCAGTCGATAATCTCGCGTTCAGGCGGTATAGAAACAACTTGTGCCCCATCTATGACTCTAGCAACATCCTCATCGTCTATTTCGCGGTTTTCACTCTGAACCGCAACAACCCCATGGCAAGGTTGGAGTTGGATATGATTGCCATTAATACCGACTACTACGCGTTCAACCTGCATGCCCACCATACGTTCTGCTTGTTCAACGGCATTTCTAATCGAATGTACCGTTTGATCGATATCAACAATGGCTCCTTTTTTCATGCCATTTGATATGGCACTGCCAACACCAATAATATTTAACGAATCCTGAAACACTTCTCCGATAATGACTTTAATTTCTGATGTACCGATATCAAGACTAACCAGTATATCACTGTTGTTCAAAGAAAGGCACCTCCTGAGTCAAAAACATCCGTTCCATATCGGATTGCTTTTGACATCATTTCCCGTATGATAATATTTTAAAGGATGATATAATAAAAGAAAATATATATCTTATATTCTACAAAATATGACATTTTCCCTTTGTTTTGCAAAAATGATTTCGGTTAATCCTCGCTGTTTGCCGCGTTCGCTTCCACTTCTTCCTCATCGGTCTCAAAAGCTTCAAAATAAGCACCAACACCGATATGAACAATTCCTCTTGTTTTTGAATCCAACTGAGAAACAATGGATGGATAAGCTTCCATTCGGTCTGCAAAGCGTCTGATAACGCCATCTACGACAAAACCATCGTTCATGTAAAGCATGATTTTATTTTTATTACCATCTGTTGGATTCCAGTATATTTCAGATATTAAACCACGTATTGCATCTGGAAGTTTTTTAAGTTCATTGGTCATTCGATTCAAGTAGGCTTTTTCGGTAAAACCAAACAAAGTTGGTGCATCTCCCTTTGGGGATTTTAATTTAACGGAATCGAGAATTACACCGTTTTCTAAAAGAGGTGAAAATGATTCATCCTGTTTTACATAACCGACACGTTCATATTCAGTGATCCGAATATGAACGGTCCACGGCAACTGCCTGTCCACCTCTGCATCGGCAACAACGGGATGTTTTTCAATCGCTTGTTCAATCGATGCCTTGTTGACCGACCAAATGTTTGTGTCTGTTGTCAAGCCACTTTTTGCGAGAATATCGTCATCAGAAATATATTGATTTCCTGTGACATGTAATGTATGAATATCGCTTAAGGGCGTTTGCAAATAGACTATGATCGCAATTAAGACGAAAAAAATAGCGATATAAAAAATCAAACGGCGATTCTCTTTTTTTTTCCGAGCTTGCTTCAACGTCGGGATACGATCCTCAATTGAAACAATTTTCTTTTCATTCATCTCTGTTCTTCCTTTGCGCAATTACACATTTCCACCTCTTGCTTGATGTGTCATCCACGGTTTGTACATAACTATTTTTTTAAATTGAACAAAGTGAATAGAATAAAACGGCATGAGAAAATGCCGTTTCACTTTCATTGCATCAATTATAGCATACTATAGCCTAGGACAAATAGTATACATATACAAATTAACATTTTTTTCATGCCTGGAAAATGGATGGACTATCATATGTTTGTATAACGGCTAATATTCAATAAAATACCAACCGAACATAATGTCAATGTAAGAGAGGAGCCACCGTAGCTTAAAAATGGAAGTGTGATCCCTGTTACCGGAATCAATCCGATCACAACGCTAACGTTGATCATCACTTGCAATGTCAACATCGAAATGATGCCGAGTGCAAGCAAACAGCCAAATTGATCGGGGGCTTCAAGGGCTACTTTGATCCCGCGCCAAAACAACAACATAAACAAGATGAGCACCATTGTACCACCGATAAATCCGAGTTCCTCACCCAATATCGCATAAATAAAGTCCGTTTGAGGCTCCGGTAAATAAAAATATTTTTGCAAACTCTTGCCTAAACCAACTCCGATTAAGCCACCTGGGCCGATCGCATAAAGCGATTGAATAATTTGAAAACCATCGCCGAGCGGATCTTCCCATGGATTTAAAAAGGCTTTGATGCGACTTATGCGATACGGTGCGGACAAGATGAGCAATAAAAAGCCGATCATTCCGACTAATCCTAAGCCGAAAAAGTGCCACAATCTTGCCCCGGCAGCATAAATCATGACCATGCTTGTCAACACAAGCACAACCCCTGTTCCTAGATCAGGCTGTAACATAATCAATCCAAAAGCTACCATAACGAGAATCAACGAAGGAAAGAAGCCTTTCATAAAAGAAGTGATATACTTTTGATATTCCGATAAATACGCAGCGAGAAAAATGATTAATCCTAATTTAATAAATTCCGCAGGTTGAATGCTAAATGCACCTATGCCGATCCAGCTTTGGGCCCCGCCACGAACCATACCTATGCCCGGAATAAGAACAAGAAATAACAAAATGAAACAAACAAATAGCAGTATTTTGGCATAATTTTTCCACGTGCTATAAGGAATGCGGATGATGAAAAACATGGCGAATACACCCGCACCAATAAATAATAACTGGCGTTTCACATAAAATAACGTATCGCCATACTTATAATCGGCCCAAACATAAGACGAACTGTAAACCATGACAATCCCGACAATCAATAAAGCAATAATTAAACTTAATAATGTGTAGTCGGGAGGATATTTCGATGCGCGTTTAGTCAAAAAAACACCCCTTTTCCTTTAAGCATCGGAATAGGGGCATGTTTCCACTTAGGCTGGACATGATTGTTTGTCTAAAACAAGCCCCTACAACAGTGTATGCACAGCTTGAACAAACATGTCACCTCTTTGTTCGAACGTATCATATTGATCCCAACTCGCACAGGCAGGCGAAAGCAAAATGACATCATTCGGATTGGACAAAGCATACGCTTTTTGAGCCGCTTCCGTTACATTAGCAGCCATTTTAACTTGGGATATACCAGCTTTATCAGCCAAATCTTTTAACTTTTCCTTCGTTTCGCCGAAGAGAACCATCGCTTTGACATGGGTCAGGTAGGGCAATAATTCATCAAATGCATTCCCTCGATCCAATCCCCCGGCTAACAAAATGACGGGTTGTTTAAAAGATGCCAGTGCTTTTTCGGTCGCCAAGATATTCGTTGCTTTTGAATCATTATAAAACAAACGATCGTTCACTTTAGCGACAAATTGTAGCCGATGTTTAATCCCTGTGAATGTCGTTAATACATGGCGAATACTTTCATTACTCACACCGTTTAATTTCGCAGCACTCATCGCGGCTAAAATGTTTTCTAGGTTATGGCTACCTACAAGGCGAATGTCCCGGCGATCGACAATTTTCTCGTCCTTGAAATAAATACTCGATTGATCAGCCCAGGCACCATTTGTTAGCCGTCTATGTACCGAAAATGGGACGAGGGATGCTTTTGCGTGTTGCACCGCTCGTACGACATGGGCGTTATCCGCATTATAAATAAGAAAATCGCGACTTGTTTGATTCCTGAAAATACGGCATTTAGCTTGTTTATAATGAGAAAACGTTTTGTGATAATCCAAATGCGCTTCATATATATTTAATAAAACAGCGATTTTAGGCTTAAATGTATCTGTTCCTAATAATTGAAATGAAGATAACTCCAGAACAAGTTTTTCCCCTGACTGCAAGCGCTGGGCTGCATCAGAAGCTGCAGTACCGATGTTACCCGCCAGTTGCATCGGCTGACCGTCTGTCTCAAGCATATGGGCTAAGAGCGTCGTCGTCGTTGTTTTCCCGTTGGATCCGGTTATACCGATAATCGCATCATCAGCTAACAAACCCGCTAGTTCAACTTCTGTTATGATGGGAATTTTTCGTCTTTCCGCTTCTTCTAATATAGGATTTTCATATGGGATCCCGGGATTTTTGACAATGATCTCTATACCATCCAAAACAGAAAGAGGGTGAGAGCCAAAAACAAGCTCCGCACCCATCGATTGTAATTGTTTGATAACGGAATCCTCGGGAACATGACGGTCATTAATTCGCACATGCTTACGCTGTTCAATGAGAAGTCTAGCAGCGGCCATACCGCTTTTTGCCAATCCTAAAACAAGCACATGTTTATACGGGAAATGTTTTAATTGATTCAAGTTAACCACACCTCAATATACAGACCAAGAGCTGCAAAAATAAGGCCAACAAGCCAAAACGTAGTAACAACACGCCATTCCGACCAACCTAAAAGTTCATAATGATGGTGAAGTGGACTCATTTTAAATACTCTCTTACCTGTTGATTTAAATGAAATAACTTGAATGATAACAGATAATGTTTCAATAACAAATACCCCACCAATGATAACAAGTATGATTTCTAGTTTTGTCAATATGGCGATAGCTGCAATTGCTGCTCCTAATGCAAGCGACCCCGTATCTCCCATAAATACTTTAGCTGGGTGGGCATTGAAGACGAGAAAACCAAGCAATGACCCGACAACGGCCAAAGCAAAAATCGTTACTTCCAACTGTGGATGACTATACCAAGCAAGAATACCAAATGCTCCAAAAGCAATCGCGGCCGTTCCCGCTAACAAACCATCGAGTCCGTCTGTTAAATTGACCGCATTAGAAGCGCCGACAAGCATGAAAATAATCAAAAATGCATATCCCCAATCAAGATCCCATTGGATATGCGTACCGGGGAATTGAATATATGTCGGAAAATCATAAGCTCGTAATATAGCAAAAAACACAAATGCAATAAGCAGTTGACCGAGCATTTTTTGTTTGGACGTCAAGCCTAAATTCCGTTTCATAGCGACTTTGATAAAGTCATCCAAAAACCCTATTAAACCATAGCCACCCATGACAAAAATAAGCAGCCAAAATTCATAACCTAAACCATTAACCGACGTTTTATTGACCATAATGGTCGCCGTGACGATCGTACTAAAAATAATCATAATACCACCCATCGTAGGGGTACCGGTTTTTTTCATGTGTGATTTTGGTCCTTCATCCCTTATGCTTTGCCCAAATTTAAGACGTCGCAAAAACGGTATGAACAATGGTGAGATCAGGACGGTCATTAAAAATGCTATCGCAATTGTTATCAATAGTACAGATATACTCATATTCTTCCTCCTCGTGCCAAACCGCCCTACGTATTAAATCGAATTACAAACAGCCGATAATATTTTCAAAGTGCATACCTCGGGACGCTTTGAACAATAATAATGTACGGCTTGTTATACATGAATGAAGTGTCTTAATTAAGGCTTTTTCAGAGTCAAAATGGCGGCACATAATGCCTTTATCTTTATTTTGAACGGCTTTAGAAATTTCCTTTGCATCATTTCCTAAGGTCAAAACAGCATCAATCCTCGTATCAATGACATCGGCAACCGATTGATGGAGCCGTGCAGAGGATTCGCCGAGTTCAAACATATCCCCAAGAACAAGCACTTTCTTTTTATAACCGCGCATCTGTTTAACAACATCGATTGCAGCTTTCATTGACGTAGGCGACGCATTATATGCGTCATTAATGATAGTTGCTCCATTTTTTCCCTGTACGATTTCAAATCGCATCGATGTGTGTTCAAGTTTAGCTAATGCTTGTTGAATAGTTTTAGGCATCACGCCCATCTTCGTGCCGATCGTTACAGCGAATAAAGCATTCAATGCGTGGTGTTTACCTAAAAGAGGGATCGAATACGTTTTACCATCTGACAACCGGAACAATGTCTTATCATCTTCTATTTTTGTATCTTCAATTATGACATCATTGTTGGCATAAAAACCACAAGTTATTACATTCGGATGTACATGTGCATTTTTGAGCAATGGTTCATCCCCGTCGATATAGAGATAGCCATCCGGGGACATGCCGTCAACAATTTCCAGTTTAGCTTTTGCTATACCGGCACGTGATCTGAGTTGGGCCAAATGGGACTCGCCAATATTTGTTATAACCGCAATATCCGGCTGAGCAATATGAGATAGATGACTGATTTCCCCGAAATCATTCATTCCCATTTCCAGTACAAGAATTTCAGTATCTGGCGGCATGTCCAAAATCGTTAACGGTAATCCGATATGGTTGTTGAAATTTCCCATCGTCCGATGAGTTCTGTAGGATGTTGTTAGAACCGACCCTATCATATCCTTTGTTGTCGTCTTTCCGTTCGAGCCGGTAATGGCTATGACGGTAGGATTAATTTTTTCTCTATAACAAGCAGCTAAACGTTGTAAAGCGTCTAATGTATCTGAAACATAATAAATTGGAAAATCGTTCGGCAGAGCCTCCGGTCGTGTTCTGTCTCGCTTCCACAAAGCCGCTATAGCTCCGTTATTAAACGCATCTAATATATAATCATGGCCATCGAATCTTTCTCCAACTAACGGAATAAATAATCCATTGTTCACCTTTTTTCTGCTATCGGTTGTGACCTCGTGTATCGGGATTGAATCGTTCAGTTCGCCTTCGTTTTCGTTAAAAATTTTCGCTAGCCACTTTAACGTAAACAGCATGTCAATTCTCCTTGGTTTGAATTGCCTCCAGAGCGATTTTCCGATCGTCAAACGGATATTTTTTATGACCGATTTGCTGATATGTTTCATGTCCTTTACCAGCGATCAAAACGATATCATCCGCATCCGCACAATCGATCGCTTGTTCAATCGCCTGTTTGCGGTCAATGATAACGTCATAATTCGTTTGTTGAAGATCGGCTGTCATATCAGCAAGTATGGCAGCAGGATCTTCTGTGCGTGGATTATCAGACGTAAAAATGGCCCAATCCGCATACTTCAGAGCGACTGATGCCATTAAGGGGCGTTTTGTTTTATCGCGATCGCCACCACATCCGACTACGACGTAAACGTTTCGTGTGGAAAATTCCTTAATGGTTTGCAAAACATTTTCTAACGAATCTGGTGTATGGGCGTAATCGACAATTGTCGTAAACGATGCGTCCGAGGCTACAGTTTCAAACCGCCCGCTGACACCTTCCATTTGCTCTAGCGCTTGTTTGATGATGGGCAGTTCTACGCCGAGTGCAATTGCTGCTGCGCTTGCAGCGAGCATATTGTACACATTGAACGTGCCGATTAACTTGCTCTTGATGGGAACGGAACCGACCGGTGTATGCAATGTAAAACGTGTTTCTGATGCACTCAAACGTATGTCTTTTGCCATGACTTGCGATTTGTTGCGACATCCATATGTGATAATGTGCTGGGCTGAAGCCGTTTTTAAAAACTGAGCGTGAGGATCATCATGATTAATAATGGCATACTTTTTCCGATTGGGAACATAGGTGTTACCAAGTTGGGAAAAAAGCAAACTTTTCGCTCGTATGTAATCATCCATATTTTTATGATAATCAAGATGATCCTGTGACAAATTGGTGAATACAGCCACATCATAATCACAGCCGAATACTCTGCCCATGTCCAGTGCATGGGACGAAACTTCCATAATCCCGACATCTACATCTTGATCTCGCATTTCTCTGAAGGCTTTTTGCAAAAACAGAGCGTTTGGCGTCGTGTTTTGGATCGGGCGGGTATCATCACCAATTTTTAATTGAATCGTACCGATCAAACCTGTTTTTTTATCATAGTGGTTAAAAATGGTTTCCAACACATACGTGGTCGTTGTTTTACCGTTTGTACCCGTCACGCCGATCAGCGGCATATTGTTTGTCGGGTAATCATAAAAGTGTGTTGCAACGATCGCCAGTGCCCGGGATGTATCAGATACATAAATAACTGGTACCGAGGACGATACGTCTTTCTCCGCTAATATCGCAACGGCTCCGTTTTCAATAGCTTCTGGTATAAAATCATGTCCATCTACGGTAAACCCTTTAATACAGACAAAAAGGGTACCTGGTCGAACTTTGCGTGAATCAGCTTCAACTGCTACTATGTCTATGTCGCTTATATCCGAATTTGTTCTATAAAATGGCAACGTGGCAATCATATCAGTCAACTTCATTACAAACCACACCTCAGCTTATCCCTGTCTAATCCTTAAAATGTCTATGACAACTAAAACGTTCAATCAATAGACAAGCAATACAATTATTATAGCAGATTTCCTAATTATTCACGATGACTTTTTTTTGCCAAATAAATACGAATCGTCTCGCCCTGCTCAACTTTCGTTCCAGGTTGAGGCGCCTGATCAATAATATAATCTCCCGTACCTTCTGTTTCAATCGATAAGTTGGTCATATATTCGTTTAACTCAGCTTTGTGTAACCCGGTCAAATCTGGAACACTTATCTTCGGTTCCTCCGGCCATTGATATTCTTTAGCTAAACCGTCATCCGTCGGTTCTACTCCCATCTCCCGCAAGCTATCTTCAATAATCGTACCGACAATCGGCGCTGCCACAACACCGCCAAACTGCGCTGAGGCTTTTGGGTTATCGATAGCAACATACACGACAATGTCCGGATCATCGGCGGGAGCAAAACCGATAAATGAAAGTATATAATTGTTCTCCATATATTGACCGTCTGGTCCGACCTTTTGGGCTGTACCTGTTTTGCCGCCAACTCGATAGCCATCTACATAAGCGGATCTTCCCGTACCTTTGGCAACAACACTTTCAAGCGCTTGGCGAACTTCTTTTGAAGTGTCCGCTGAAACGACTCTTTTTTTCATTTTGGGTTCGTGTTTTTCGACTGTTTGCCCCGTTTTCGGATCGATCCATTCTTTTGCAAAATACGGTTCGTATAAAAAGCCACCATTCACAACCGCTGCCACAGCCATGACTTGTTGGATGGGCGTGACAGAAACGCCTTGTCCGAAAGATGTCGTCCCAAGCTCTAGAGGACCGATCGTTTTTGGGTCGAACAAAATACCGTTTCCTTCACCTTGTAAATCGATTCCTGTTTTCGTACCAAATCCGAAATCATCAATATAAGTGAACAGCTTTTCTTTCCCAAGTTTCGTGCCTAAATTAACAAAGCCGGGGTTGCATGAATTTTGTACAACTTCCAAATATGTTTGATGGCCATGCCCACCGCTTTTCCAACAATGCAATTCAGTGCCTCCAACGGTAATGGCGCCATCATCATCAAATTTATCTTCTTTTAAGTTAACAATTCCCTCTTCTAACGCGGATGCTAGTGTGATAATCTTAAACGTCGAGCCCGGTTCAAAGGTGCTCCAGATAGGCAAATTTCGATCATATATATCCGGATTTACGTTTTGATAGTTTTCCGGATCAAAATTTGGTCGAGTTGACATGCCTAGAACACCGCCTGTTTTGGGATCAACAGCAATGGCAAGAGCACTGTCCGGATCGTACTCCTCAATAGCGAGATCGAGTTCACGCTCCATGATCGTTTGCACTTTTAAATTGATCGTCGTTTTTAAATCGAGCCCATCTTTTGGCGGACTATACTTATCCGCTAAAGATTTCAACCGACCGCCTTTGGCATCGGAATAATAAGAGAGACTGCCTTCCTCACCGCGCAATTTCTTATCATAATAAAGCTCCAATCCCATAAGGCCTTGGTTATCAATACCAGCAAAACCTAAGACGTGTGAAAGATATTTGCCATATGGATAATGGCGCTTCGAATCTTTAGCAAGATAAACACCGTCAAAATTCAATTTATTTAACGCTGTTTCTTGTTCCTCGGTAATTTTTCTTCCTTCCGGGTGTATATTAACACTTGAAGCATCTTTTGTCACATATTCATAAGCTTTATCTTCAGACATATCAAGAATCGCTGCTAGTTTTTCAGCAACTTTCCTCGGATTGTTAATTTGTCGAGGTACAACAACGACCGATGGAGCCGTTACGTTTTCTGCTAAAACATCGCCATGATTGTCAAGGATAAGGCCACGTTCTGGCTCAAACGTGATATCCCTTGACCATGATTCATCCGCTTTTTTTAACAATTGATCACCGATTACAAACTGAACGAAGCCAAGCCGAATGTCAATAATCCCAAAAATAGCCAGTCCGAATAGAAAAACAACAAGAATACGTCTTCTTAAAGTGACAGTGGATACACGCTTCATAGTCCATCTCCTTTTCATAGACAGGCTTGTATCCACTATATGAATGGGAAAAACAGATTAGAACATATTCAAAAATGTAGTCAGCTTAATCAGCAGATTGTTTTTCTTCATCTGCAAGCGCATCGATTTCACTAGGTGGCTCTAATTCTACACGCAAAGTGTCCCCTTTTTTAACAGATTTGCCCTTATCAATGCTCTGTGCCGTAACATACCCGTTTCCTGCTGTTTCAAGTTCTAGCTCTAGTACATCCGCCAACTTTAAGACATCGCGCATAGACCACCCCGATATATCTGGCATCGTTGGTTGATCAGTCAAGATTATAATCCGCTCACCAGGAAAAACTTGCTCTTTCGCTTCGGTACTTAAAGCTTTTACTTTTTCACCCTTTCCAATCACAACAGTGTCCAATCCTAATTCAGACAACCGGTGTTCAGCCTCTTTCGTCTTTTCACCGGTGACATCGGGAAGATCTATCGCTTCAATAGCGTCATTCGTTTCTTTATCGGGTTTAATATTTAAATAGTGGAGACTGTTTCTCATCACATTTTTAAAAATGAATGATACCGGGACCGATCCAGGTTCATCATCCAACTCGGGTTGTTTAATAGACACATAGACCATAAGCTGAGGGTCATCTTTTGGTGCCATACCTAAAAATGAAAAAATATTGTTTTCTCGACCTGGTAAATAGCCAGATCCATCTGAATTCGGGATTTGCGCTGTCCCTGTTTTGCCTATCACAGTGTAATCATCAAGATTAAAACGTTCGCCTGTCCCGTATTCCTCGCTTACAACCGATTCAAGTAAATCCCTCATCTGTTTAGCTGTCGCTTCGGAAATCGGTTCTCCGGCTACTTGGGGCGATTTTTCTTTGATGATTTCGCCGCTTTCCGGATCGACGACTTTTGAAATGACGTAAGGCTGAAGCATTTTTCCGCCATTGGCGATGGCCGTAGCAGCTTTTATCTGTTGGATAGGTGTCAGCGTACTTCCTTGCCCAAAAGCTGTGGTCAATTTCTCCGCCGGCCAATTGTAAAGAATATGGCCCGGAACCTCACCAGGAAGATCAATCCCAGTCTTTTCATCTAAATCAAACGCATGTAAATAATCTAGAAACGTTTCCGGTTTGAGTTTTTCCCATACTAATTTAGCAGCAGCTACGTTGGATGATCGGGCAAATCCTTCATCGAACGAGATCTCTCCCCATCCTTTTCCACTATTATGGTCGTTAATCGGTTGAATTCGATCACTTATCCGATAAGTTCCAGATTGAAAAGCTTCTTGTCCATTGTAAACTTCTTCTTCGATGGCTGCTGCCCATGTGAAAATTTTCATTGTTGAACCGGGTTCGAAGGGGGTGGAAATCGCGTCATTATACCAGTTTTGGACATCGGCCGGAGCATTTGGATTATAGCTTGGCCGATTGCTCATAGCGACGATCTCACCTGTTTTAGGGTCCATGACAATCGCACTCATCCGTTTTGGATTGTATGTTTTTTCGATTTCAGTAAGACTGTCTTCAACGAGGGTTTGAATCTTTTGATCAATGGTTAAATAAATATCTGCTCCATCTTTGGGTGTTTGAATGATTTCATTTGGATCAAGCAGTTTGACACCATACTTGTCCCGTTCATATGAAATATGTCCGTGTTTCCCTTTCAAAAGATCGTCCATTTCGTGTTCAATGCCTGCCACGCCCTCGATCTCATCATCTTTGTTTTGAGCAAAACCAATAATATGCGATGCAAACATGCCATTAGGGTAATAACGAATCGGTTCTTTCATAAAATGGATGCCGGGCAAATTAAGTGCCTCAATGGTCTCTTTTGTTTTCTGAGATAATCCTTTTCCGTTCGGACCGAACTCAACTTGTGTTTTCCCTTCTTGAATACCGCGTTCCATAATAGAAAGGATTTCTTCAGGTTCCATATCCAAAATCGGTGCCAATTTTTCCGCTGTTCGTCCTGGATTTTCCACATGGTTGATTTCGTTCGTATGTTCCGAATACGTTTCGTCTAAAATAGCATACAATCGAAATGCCGGTCGATCGTATGCAAGTGTCTCACCATTTTTATCGAGAATTTTTCCACGTTCAGCATCCAAAGTGTAGGAGGCCGTTCGTTTCTCTTCCGCCCACTCTCTAAGCGAAATGCCATTGACCTCACCCGAAACTTGAATATAAAGAAACCTACCCGTTACAACTAAAAAAATAATCACAAAAAAAACAACGAGAATCCCTGAAGAAATGCGCATTCTTCTTTTAGTTTTCATCTGGCATCACCTTGATTTAGTTTCCAAATGAGCTTGCTTGTCTCACTTCCGCATTTTGAATCGTTAATCCATTTTCTTTAGCGATTCTCGTAATGCGCTCTGGGCGGCTCAACTCTTTTTTTTCAAAAAACAAGCTTTCATTTTCCACTTTTTGAGCTTGGATCTGCTGTTCTAAGGATTGAATATCACGGTTGATCGAATCGGTTATTGAGGAAAAAGAAACGATGTACAATGCAGCAACAATCAAGCATACTCCTGTAAAAGTATATAAAATTTTTTCTCCTTTTGTTATCCAACCCGTTTTGCGAACTTTAAGCTGTTTCTCCTTCGATTGAACGTGTGACGTGTAGGGCACTTCCCATTTTCGCGCGTGGTTTGTCTGCATGTTTTCACCCTTCCCCATAGATATATTCATCGTTCCATTGGTTAATTTTTTGCACAATCCGTAACTTCGCCGACCGTGCGCGATGGTTTTGTTTTACTTCAAGAGCGGTAGGAACGATTGGTTTCCGCGTGATTAATCGAAACGGTACTTGTTGAGACTCGGGTAAGATTGGAAAATTTTTCGGTACTTCCTTTGCCGTACTCCATTTTTTAAAGGATTGTTTACAAATGCGATCCTCTAATGAGTGGAATGTGATAACAGCGATTCGACCATCAATAGCTACCATACGAGCAGCCTGGTGTAACGCTTCATTGAAAGCTTGCAATTCATCGTTGACAGCGATGCGCAATGCTTGAAACACGCGCTTAGCTGGATGGCCTCCTTTTCGTCTTGCCGGTGCGGGTATCGCCTTTTTAATAACATCCACAAGCTCAAGCGTTGTAGCAATCGGTTGCTTCTGTCGGCGTTTTTCAATCATTCGCGCTATTTGTTTTGCGAACTTTTCTTCGCCGTATTTGAAAAATATCCGAACAAGCTGTTGGTAAGACCAATGATTGACAATTTCGTATGCATCCAGTTTTTGACTCTGGTCCATACGCATATCCAGCCGAGCATCGTGCTGATAACTAAACCCCCTCTCTCCCTTGTCTAATTGTGGCGACGATACACCGAGATCGAATAAAATACCGTCAACACAATGTATTCCAACCTTTTCTAATTCCCTGGCCAAGTACCTGAAATTCGCTTGCACAAATGTGATCCGATCGGCATACGGACTTAAGCGCGTACTAGCTGCTTCGAGGGCTTCCTTGTCTTGATCAAAAGCGATCAATCGCCCTGTTTGCCCTAGTTGAGATGCAATAGCTTCGGCATGACCGCCTCCTCCTAAAGTGCAATCAACATATGTGCCATCCGGTTTAACCGAAAGGCCATTAACTGCTGCCTCTTTTAAAACAGTAACGTGATCAAACATCTAGATCCCCACTCTTTTTTCGATCTAAATATCAAAATCTAATAAGCTTTCTGCGATTTCCGCGAACGATTCCTCGGAAGCAGCGAAATAATCATCCCAAATATCTTGTGCCCAAAATTCGATGCGATTGGAAACACCGATGATAACACATGATCTTTCTAAAGCTGCGTAGTTGCGAAGTGGCTGAGGAATATTTATTCTTCCCTGTTTATCCACTTCGCATTCCACAGCACCTGAAAAGAAAAAACGCGTGAACGCACGTGCATCTTTTTGCGTTAGCGGTAGTTTTTTCAGTTTCGCTTCAAGTAACCTCCATTCATTCATCGGATAGGCGAACAAGCATTGATCGAGCCCACGGGTGACAACAAACGTATGACCTAGACCATCACGGAATTTGGCTGGTACGATAATTCTACCTTTTGAATCGATATTATGTTGAAACTCACCCATGAACATACCGTTCGCCCCACTTTCATGGTTTCATCATACCACATTCCACCACTTTTCACCACTTATTTTTCTATTTTTATTTTAAAGTTTGACAGACATATATAGCCATTAAAAAAAACTGCCTTGGATCAGCGTTATTGCTGGTCAAGACAGTATTTAAATCCAAGCATATTCAAATGTGAGAAAAGGCGGTTTTGATTTATAAATAAACAAGATAATGAGCTTTTTCAAGCGAACACGATTCATGGGCGAGCCGTTTGATAAAGGCTGTCCCATAATCATTTAACCACGGCAATGGATTCCACAAACGTTCCTGTCGTTTACCTTCTGGATGCAACGATAATTGAACAAAATCGTATTCTGAAAGAACGCTCGCGTATTTTTCTTTCAGTATGTGTACAATCCGATCGTGTAAATAATCGATATTATTATGCAAATAATATAAGTTTTTATCTGCCACTTCACCGAGATCTGAGCGAATATCGTAAGCGATTTGACGCAACGGCTCATGCGCTTTATCCACAACCGCTTTGATATGTTCGGTCAATTCGCCAATAGGGGGTGTTGTTTGCGATGCTAGCCAATTGCTTTTTCGTTTATCAATCCCTTCGTTAATAACCATATCAGGTGTCAATCCAAATTTGTCGAGCGCTTTTTGAACTGGGCGTTCGATATATGTAAACGATAGGCGAGGAACAACCGGTGGCATGTTCATATTTAATGCATGAAAAGCAGGTTTTAAGACAGACCAATAATTGATCTCTCCAGGACCGCCGATAAATGCGAGCGTTGGAAACAGCATATCCTGCATTAATGGGCGAGTCACAACATTATTACTGAGCGATCCCGGCTTATTTTTTGCGGTTTCTAACAAATCTTTTGTTTTCAGATGAATGTCATTTCGCTTGCCGATCCAATCACCGGATTCATTTCGGACAAGCAAAATGCGTTCGCGATTATCATGATAGAAAAGGTGAGCATCCGTTTGTTCAATATCAAGTGTTAACGGATATCCTAATTGTTTAACTTGTTGTGCCGCTGTATAGACACCTTGAGCGATCTCAGGTTGCTTTTCTATCAGCTGTACAAAATAATCGCTTTCCAGCTGTCGTATTGACGGATCGGCTGAATCCACTAAAATAAGGCCTTCTTCATTGAACAATTCGTGAATGATCCGTGCAAAAAAATCGACGTATGTTTTTGCCTGATCAAGACACGTGTTGATCATTTTATAAAGCGCCTTTGTATGCTCTGTTTCGCATAACTGCGCGAATAATTCATCCAACCATAAACGTGCGTCCGTATCATTGATTTGGATTTCAGAAACAGGCAATTTCTGTTCAACACGCTGATTGATCGTATGTTTTTTCATCCGCCCAGCATCAGGCATGAAAACATGGTTGATTTCCTCAAAATCATGGTCTTCACCTGCTATCCAAAACACAGGCAATACAGGAACTTGATGTTTACTTTCATGTTGCTTTGCCATTTGCATAATCGAGATAATTTTATTTACTGTATACATCGGCCCGGTCAATAACCCTGCTTGTTGACCACCGATGATCACGACACTATTTTCGTCTTTCAACCGTTCAATGTTTTTGTGAACCGCTTCGGGCGCATCCCATCGCTTATTTTGCTCATGCAACACCTCAGCCAGACGTGTGCGTTGATACGTTTGCTGTTGCAAATCTTTCATCCTGTTTTGATAAGATCGCGCGACGAAAGGGTTATAATCAAAAAACTGTGATATATTTTTTGTATAGTTGCGATAATCATTCATAAATATGTTTTCTGTCAATATTTGAATAGGCTTAATGCGCATTTGCCATGCTCCTTTAACCGTAATCAATAACATTCAAGTTGTATTTTACATAAACGATGGACATTTTTCATGCAATCTGTTTTACTTTTTAGAAACGATACTGAATATATAAACGGTATATCAACGGCTACATGGTTAGCGACGATTGGCGATTGTTTCATTCCTGTCATATTTATACTATAATAAAAAGAAATATAAGACCAAACAATTCTGTCTTTAAGGGGGAGGGAGTTGTCATGGAACAGGTTCAAATAGAAAGACTGCTCATCAATTATAAAACATTGGAACAATTTGAGCGCTTTAAGGAATACGGTCATCAAGAACTATCGATGCTAGAAGATTTGCAAAATAATATTGTTGAAAACAACAGTGAATCACCTTTTTACGGCATTTACTATGGAACAAATCTTGTGGCCAGAATGAGTCTTTATAAAGTTAAGAAAAAATACGATGCATATTTTGATCCGCCCCAGGACTATTTAGAACTCTGGAAACTAGAAGTGTTGCCAAATTATCAAGGAAGAGGTTATGGAAGCGCTCTTGTGGAATATGCTAAAGGCTTTCATTTACCGATCAAAACAAACCCACGCATCAATTCACACGGTTTTTGGAAAAAAATGGGTTTTCAAAAAGCACATTATGAAATGGAAAGAGATTTGGGAGAGAATCCGCTCATTTGGATGCCTGAAGGTGTTAAAGAAAAAAATATTAGATAATTTTTTACAACAAGAAAAGACATGGATGCACCAATTGGCCATTCATGTCTTTTTTGATTGACTGTCAACAAACCGAAATGCTTTTGTTTATTCATTGATGTCTAACCCATCTTTGTTTCCACTCACCCAATTCCACAGTTTCGCCATTTCTTGCCATGCTTGTTCATAGCGACTTAATCGTTCCTTAAGTTCATCATTTTCTTTTTTAAGCTGCTCGATCATCCCTTGCTGTTCTTTATATTTTGGCTCATGTTCTCTATGAATATTGGCTCTCATTTTTTCCAACAGCGTTATGGCCGTATCGATTGGATGATCACCAATCTTATTTGTTTCATCTACATGCGACGTTTGTTTTAGCATACCATGTTTTCTTTCTTTCTTCGCCAGTTCAATAGCATCCTCATAACGTTTTCGTATCGCTGCATTCCAGCGGAAACCGCACGCTGCAGAAGTACGCGATAGTTTTTCAGCCACTTCCTTGAATGCTTCGAGTTGCGTTTTACCCTCTCTTATATGACGGAGTACAATTTCTGCCAATAGCGTATCCTCATCCTCAGTCCATGCATCTTGTCGTGTTGCTTTCATACTATCACCCCTTATCATTTGCTACCAATGTATGCAAACAATAGGTGTGATAGAATCACTTTTCTATTTTTGAGTATTCATGATTGTTATTTTCGCAATGTTTTATGAATGTATGCTTTATGTTGTTCCCGTCCCCACAATTGCGCACATTGTCGTACTTCATCATCCATTTGAGCTGATAAAGTTTGTATAGATATCCTTTTCTGATATTGTTGTTTGAAATGTTGCGCTTGTTCATATGATATGGCCAAATACGGTTGCAAATACGTATCTATATTATCCCATTGTTCGTATGGGATGATTTGATGAATCCAACCTCTTTCATACAAAAATGAAGCATCATAAGTTTCTGCGCGAATGAGCCATTCATAGGCAAAATCAGGTTGTACTTTTTCATAAAGCAGGGTCCCACCGCCCCAACCAGGGACAATGCCTAATCTGCTTTGGATAAAACCGAAACGCGTCCCTTCTTTTGCCAAGCGAAAATCACAAGCCGTGGCTAGCTCGCACCCACCGCCTAATGCATCTCCATTCAACAAACAAATGGTTGGAACGGGAAAAGCAGCAATATTGTACAAAACTTCTTTCATAGGATAGAGTGTTGCAAAAGCCTCATCTGCAGTCATATCACCGTGCAAATCGTTCAAATCTCCACCGGCACAAAACATAGGATCTGCACCTGTAATGAGTAAACATTTGATAGAATCCTGTCTCGCCCGTACCACATAGCGATTTAGTTCTTCCACCATTTTTTCTGAAATCGCATTTCGCTTATTAGGCCGGTTTAAACAGATTATACTGTATTCATTGTTATGTAAATAATATTGGACGACTTCACCCATCACAAGCCCTCCAATCCTTTTATAGTAAAAAAACAGATCACTTCTTCGCATCGGTGATCTGTTTCCTGCTGTAAAATATGATTATTGATTGACAACTTCTCGCCCATCATAATGGCCACAGTTTTTGCAAACATGATGGGGTTTGGTCGGTTCACCACAATTGGAACATTCCACTAAGTTTGGCAAATGCAATTTTTTATGCGTACGGCGTTGATTTTTCACTTTCTTTGACGTTCTTCTTTTTGGTACCGCCATTCCTTACACCTCCTTCAATGTCTCAAGCATCTGCTTATTTATCATTGTTTTTCTTCAATAAAGATTCAAGTTTTTTCATTCGCGGATCAATTGACGATTTTTCTTTTTCCATTTCTTCTGGTGTAACCATTTTCCAATCTTTACCTTCTGTCGGCATGTTTTCCACTGCTTGAGGATCATCGGAAAACACACGATAAGGAACAGATAGCAGGATATTCTCCTTAATATAAGGCATTAAATCAATGACTTCTCCTTCAACAGGGTGAATGCCTTCTTCTGCATGATCATCGCTGTAGTCAGAAGAGGTCGTAAACATTTCATTTGCCTTGATGGTAAAAGGATACACAACATCGACTAATGTACGAGCACAAGGTAAAATCATCTCGCCTGTCATTGTAAATGAAAAAATGATTTTCTCGCCCTGAAAATAACACGTTCCATCAATTTGAACTGGTTTGATTTTGCGTATATCATTATTCATCGACTCCAGTTCAGAAACATCTACTTCTTGAGCGAATTTCATCGGTCCTCGATGGGCGTTTTTTCTAATTTGACCTAACGTAAATTTCACTAAGATCACCTCAAGGCAACAAGAGTAATTTTAAAA
Organism: Bacillota bacterium; assembly: GCA_035301265.1. GTDB lineage: Bacteria > Bacillota > Bacilli > Bacillales > Amphibacillaceae > DATGUP01. The sequence continues at coordinate 73,658 of DATGUP010000003.1, read as the reverse complement.
TGAAAACAAACTTTTGTCAAGATATTCTCTTTACAAATCTCTTATACAAGCGTTCCCAGTACCTTTGTTTTTCATCCAAACAAATTGTGCGAGTTGATTCAGCGTGTATTTAGTGGCATCATTTGCTACAATATAAAAAACGGACAAGGAGTTGTTATCGATGAAAGCTTGCGGGCTTATCGTCGAATATAACCCATTCCATAACGGCCATCTTTATCATATTCAAAAAGCAAAAGAAATCTCGCAGGCCGATTGTATCATTGCTGTTATGAGCGGTGCATTTTTACAACGAGGCGAACCGGCTATTATAGATAAGTTCCATCGTACAAAAGCCGCACTTGCCTCTGGTGTTGATATTGTTTTGGAACTGCCTTATCTTTATGCTGTACAAAGCAGCGATTATTTTGCCTATGGAGCTGTCAATACTCTCAACGAAATAGGTGTTGAAAGCATTTGCTTCGGGAGTGAATCAGGCTCTATTACCAATCTTATAGCTAGTTATAAACATTATAAAGGAAAGGAATCCGTTTATAAAGAAAAATTAAAACAATACCTAGATGAAGGCATGTCTTTTCCTGATGCTAGTCAACTGGCCTATCGGGCGATCGGGTTAACGGATACTGCAATAGACTTGAAAAAACCAAACAACATACTTGGATTCAGCTATATTAAAGCCATCATGGACAATCATTTATCTATCGAACCTTTAACAGTTGAGCGTATACAAAGTAATTTCCACGATAAGGACATAACAACATCGATTGCCAGCGCTACAAGCATACGTAAAAAACTTTTTGAAACCGATGCAATTCTAGAACAAGTTAAGCAAACAATGCCAAACGAAACGGTTCGTCAACTACAACGATATAAAGAAACAGCTGGATTGTGGCATACGTGGGAAAATTATTTTCCATTTCTGCACTACCGCGTGATGACCATGTCATCAAAGGAGCTTCAGAAGATAGCCGGTGTAGACGAAGGTTTGGAAAATCGCCTTAAAAAAACGGCTAAAGATATCACAACATTCAAAGATTGGATGCACGCTATTAAAACGAAACGCTATACGTGGACCCGGCTGCAACGGATGTTTGTGCACCTTTTGACAAACACAAAAAAAAGCGACTTAGCCCTTATTAAACAACCATCTTCCGTTCCTTATATTCGTCTATTAGGATTAACTCAAACAGGACAAACCTATTTAAACAAACGGAAAAAAGATATCGCCGTGCCAATTGTTCACAAACTGGGCAAAGATATAAGCCTCATGTTAAAAATTGATGAAAGAGCGAGTGATGCGTATTACAGCATTCTCACACCAACGCTGCGCTATAAGTATCGACAACAAGAACGACATGGTCCTATAAGGCTGCTCTAAAGCCTGTTTTGATTACTTTTTCGGTTCGAGTTGTTGGATATAGTCCAGAGCATCAGCAAATGTATCGACAGGTACGATATCCATATCGGTGCCGATTTCCTCAGCTGTTTTTTTCGCAACGGTGTAATTGGAATCTTTAGCACCGTTTTCGTTAGGCGCAAAGAAAATGTCACAGCCTTCTTTATCTGCTGCTATCACTTTTTTGTCAATTCCGCCTATGCGTAACACATTTCCGTCGTAATCAATTTCTCCCGTCCCAGCCATTTCATAACCTTTTGTCAAATCTTCTTCAGTTAATTGATCATATATTTCTAGCGCGAACATTAATCCAGCACTTGGACCGCCGATCTCCCCGCTGGAGAAAGTGACATCGGGATCAACTGTAACATCGCGATCAGTTACTAAACCGACTCCAATACCGATTTTATCTTTTTGATTGTCGTATTCGACAAGTTCAACATCAACACTCAATTCCGTTTTATCACGCTTGATATCCAATGTAATCGTGTCACCAACTTGTTTTGTATCTACGTAGCTGATCAAATCCTCCGCATGATCAACACGCTTATTATCGACAGCAAGGATTTGGTCGCCCATTTGCAGTTTGCCTTCGGCCGGCATATCTTCAAAAACTTCAACGACAAAAATGCCTTTATAATCGATGGTAATGTCCGCATCTGCCGCCTCGTAGGCAACAACGATAGACGCTTCTTGCGAATTTTCCATCATTTGTAATTGCGCATGGCGATAATCTTCTTCAGACAAACCTTCAGGTATAACTTCATGAATGGGCATTATTTCATGGTGTGGCAAAATGGTTGACCACAAATATTGAACCGGTGTTGCCTGACCCCCACTTACTGTGACAAGATGCATATCACCTGCGCTTTGATGACCTCCTTCAACCTCAACAATCGAATCAAGAGCATCAGCGCCTCCTGGCTTGTAAATATAGTATGGAAGTTTATACATCGATAGTGTAAAAGCGATGATGACAACAACCATTAAAGCGATTATATGCCGTTTGGTGAATTTCATTTTATGTCCCCTTCCTCATGATAAGCGCATCACACGTCCCAAGTAACTTGCATGCATAATTTCATCCTGTACAAGCGTATATTGGTATAGACTGTGGCGCAAATCCGAATCAAGCATTATTTTACTACTAACCCATTTAGAAGTACAGAGTATGAAACCATTCACCGGAGGGCTTGTAAGTTGAGACAAGTTATCTTGACGATATTGCTAGCTTCTGTAGCGATTTTTATGGCTGGCGCGTTAATGCGTTTCCCTGAAGAGTCGCTTAATGCCAGTTTACGCGGATTAGAATTATGGTGGGAAATTGTTTTTCCTTCATTGTTGCCTTTTTTCATCACAGCTGAATTATTGATTGGCTTTGGTGTTGTAAAATTTATCGGTGTTTTATTTGAACCGATTATGCGACCATTGTTCAATGTTCCCGGCGCCGGCAGCTTCGCATGGGTGATGGGAATGGCGAGTGGCTATCCCTCAGGCGCGAAAATATCCGCCCGGCTGCGCGAAGAAAAACAACTAACTAAAATTGAAGCCGAAAGATTGGTATCCTTTACGAATGCCTCAAGTCCTTTGTTTGTTTTTGGCGCTGTATCTGTAGGATTTTTTAACAATGCTAAACTCGGAATTATCCTCGCGTTATCCCATTATATCGGCAATGCGCTAGTTGGTGTCTGCATGCGGTTTTATGGAAGGGGAAAAGAAATGAAACGACACCCTTTACCGACACAACGTTTTTCAATTGCCCGGGCATTCAAAGAAATGCATCAAACACGCTTAGCCGATCCACGCCAGCTAGGAGAAATCATCGGAGACGCTGTGTTAAATTCTATTCAAACCCTTGTTATGGTCGGCGGTTTCATTATTCTGTTTTCTGTTTTAACCAAACTGTTTCTATTGGCCGGTATAATGCCTATGATCGCATTTGTATTGCAAATAGGTTTAAAAGCATTATCGTTGCCGGTAGAATTGAGCGAGCCCCTGTTTACTGGTTTGTTTGAAATTTCATTGGGGGCACGCATGATTTCAGATGTGCTTACCAGTTCCTTAATGTCTAAAATAGTCGTCGTAAGCTTTATTCTTGGTTTTAATGGGTTTTCCGTTCAAGCGCAAGTCGCCAGTATATTGGCTAAAACCGATATCCATTTTGCACCTTATTTCTTTGCTCGTTTTCTGCACGGTGCGTTTGCTAGTTTGATCACAGTCATTTTGTTCAAGCCTTTGTACCAAAGTCAGCAAGTTTTTAAATCTACGGATATTTCAGCGGCACAAAGTGCATTCCAAACCACTTTCGTCAATCTTTTCGATATGCTAAAGATGATAGGTCCGTTGTTTACTATTTTGAGTTTAGGCATCGCCTGCCTCCTTATCTATCGGCGAAAAAATTAAAATGCAAATACACCCGTCTTGCCGTTACGAGGATCGTACAATTCTGTTATGTAAACTTGTCATACAACGCTTTCGCTACGGCGTCTGGAACAAGATCGGAAATATTTCCTTTATATTTGGCTACCTCTTTTACAATACTGGAACTTAAAAAAGAATATTGGTTGTTCGTCATCATAAATAGCGTTTCGATATCGTCATCAAGTTTTCGATTCATCGATGTAATCTGCAGTTCATATTCGAAATCACTAACAGCTCGCAGTCCACGTAAAACGACGTTGGCCTTTACATTCCTGGCATAATCAATCAGTAAACCATCTGATGCATCCACTGATACATTTGGCCAATCTTTTGTACATTCACGAAGAAGTTCAATTCGCTCTTCCACTGAAAATAATGGTTGCTTTGATTGATTGTTAAAAACAACGACAATAATTTTATCAAAAATACGTGCACCGCGCTGGATGATGTCTAAATGTCCATATGTTACCGGGTCAAAGCTTCCCGGACATATTGCCAGCCTCTCCAAAGGCTAGCACCCCCTTTATTGTTTTTGATAAATCGTTATACCTGTCGTCCGACCGTAATATTTTTGTTTAATTTTTGATAAGCAATCGTATTCTGGCATGCTTTGTGATGCATCGTGCTCACAATAGACGAACCCACCTTCATTAAGCAATTGCAAGCTGATGAGTTGATGAAACAATTTGCTATAATCCATTTTTCCATACGGCGGATCAAGCAAGATCAAATCGAATCGCAATCCTCTTTTCGCAACTCCATTTACCCCTCGCATCGCTTCAGTGCAAAACACTTCAGCATGCTGCTCGATTTGAAGAGATTGCAAATTGTCCCGAATTGTATGTACCGCTTTTGGGTGTTTATCAACAAAAATACTTTCTGCCATTCCCCGACTAATGGCTTCAATGCCTAATGAACCACTGCCGGCATATAAATCGAGACATTTTCCACCATTAAAATAAGGACCGATTATTTGAAATAAGGCTTCTTTTACCTTATCAGCTGTCGGCCGTGTCGAATAACCTGAAACCGCCTTTAAGCGTCTTCCTTTAAGCTTTCCTGCGATCACACGCATACTGCCACCTCGAATTTGGATCTGTACGACATTATCCTACCATAAAAACAGAATGAGAAAAACTTTAAACTGTCCATGTATATATTTTGTCGACTTGTTCATAATGAATTACTGAAACAATTGAGTGTTATACTTAATTGTTTCATAACGGAGAAGACTTACACTTCCCCATAAGTTCTTCCTCCGGTTTCTCCTCTCCCTTTGCCTTTTTGTTTTCAAAACGGAAAACAAAAAGACCTGCAGAGATTTGTCTGCAGGTTTTTCTTTTTAATGTTAAATCCCCATTCGGTAATCTTGTTCTTCTTCTTTTTCCGATTCTTTATTTTCAAAGTCTGTTCGGAGAAACGGCTTTTTGGAACGCTCGACTCGCGAAACAAACGGATATTTCATCAGCTTATTCTCAACGGCCTGGATCTCAGCTTGGTCGACGTAGATGACTGCATATTTCATCTTTTTTGATACGTAAAGTAAATGACCGTAGCGTTTAATATGCCGTACATTTTTCATGTGCTTAAACCAAACAATTAATCCTTGACGTTTTGGTCTCATTTTACATCAACGCAGCTCCTATGAAAATTTTGGTTATGATGCTTTGCAACCGCATTTTCCGCCACTTCCGCATCCACCGTCTGTAAGAGCAGCGCCATCTTTAGGAACTTTAATTTGCTCGCTTGTACTATGAGCAATGTATTCACTGATCTCATCGAGTAACTTTTGTAAATTGCGCTCTGCGACCTTAAACGCAGCCACTTTTTCATTCATGTCCATCGCGCGCTTTGCTGATCGAACCCTTTTCATAATGTCATAATAATCTGGGTGATAGCGACCAAAACGCTGCACATCTTCATAATCTTCTTTTGTATCTAAAAAGGCTTTGATCAATTGTTGAGCTTCTGGATCGTTATTCAGCGCCCGCCTTGATTCTTGATAAGCTTCCATGACATCTGACTTTAAAACCATTTGTCCAATTTTCTCGGAGCGGTCCAGAATATTTACATACTCCATATTAGCAATCAACTATATCACCTCTTAAATTAATCGTATCATGTTTATATCCGTTATGAAAACTAAAAATATTAATCCTTGATAGAATCGGCAAATAGTATAAGCATGTTGATCATATCTGTTTGATCACTTATTTTTTCGAGACGTTGTGATAATGTTTTTCCGAAATAGTATTTGGCTTCTTTATCTAATTCACGCATTCTTCCCGGATCTCTTGTCAGATAGCGATACCATATCGGATTGTGACGAATGAAAGTCAACAAATCCGGACGCGACCATAAATAATCGTAAACGTATGGTTGCATAAAGCTCTCACCCCTTAATCGCGAAGCCAATCGTCCGATCCGCGCTCACTCTCTAAATCATTTTTAGTTTCTTGAAATTGCCCGATGACTTGCTGGACGGTGTGAATCGTATTGCTTAACTGGTGTGCCTGTCTCTGTATTTTCTCCAAATCGATGTTTTCCGCAAGCTTCAACAATCGTTTGAACAATTCCGATTGTTTTTCCGTCTTTTTTCCGCCCTCTTTTGTTTCGGTTGTTTCTTTATACGAATCCCAAAAAGGATCGTCTTCTCCAAGCAGTACCCATTTTTCATAATACTCCTGCCACGACCTTCCTTTGTAACGAACCATTTCGATCAATTTTGGGTGTTTGTTCAAAAAGGTTTTAAATTCTCGAACAGTTGGATGTAATTTTTCTTCAGTCAATGTTCTCACCCCAGCAGTGTCAGATCATTTTCTATTTATAATTTATGCTCAATGGGCTGATACTGTGCCGAAAAAGACTGATTTAAGGAACCGAAAGGAAATTTTGCGTATAATACAAACGATAGACGCCTACACCGATATGCGTATAGGTTTCGTTCAACAACGCCTCTCGATGACTTTTACTATTGAGCCATCCTGCCATAGCACTCGGCGCATCGGGATACTGAGCAGCGATATTTTCACTCGCTTCAGCATAATAAATATTTTTTTCTAACAGCCGTTCTTTTAGTCCGTTGCCATTTAAATCATAATGGGAAAAATAATCATTTTCCTTCATATCTTGGCTGTGTAGAAAAGCGACTTCACTAACATCAGCCGCCCATTCTAAGCTCTCTTTCCCGTATCGTTTCCGAACCATATTCGTTAACGCATATAGTTGCTCTTCCATTCCTTTTTCTACTTCAGACCATTCATCCTTATTCAAAGTAATCGACTCAGGGAGCGTTCCACGATATGCGATTTCGTACGCACTATGCTTTAATAAAACATCACCTGTTGCTATCCGCATGGCCGCTAATTGATTGGTAAAAGTATCAAAATAGCATTGTATAAAAACATTGTTCGATAATTTTGCTAAAGGGCGAGTCCTTTCTTCCTGTTGATTTAAACGAAACGTAAAATTATCATACGTTACAGCGTCTCCAAATGATAATTGTTCATTTACTTCTGCATATGTGTCCCCTATGTGTACCGGTTCTGCTTCCTTTGAATGACCCGCTGTGTAGACGGTTACAACCTTCTCATCTTCTATACCAAATTGAATATATTGATCCGTCTGATCGGTATACACCCACCATGTATAACCATAAGCGCTTAAATGCTTATGATCCGCTTCACCATATACCTCCTCTAATGTATCGACAGCTCTTCCGATCCATTGGAAAAGACTATCGTTTTGTGACAATACTTTTGATTCAAGTTTATGTTCCTTTTTATGCAAAGAACGAAACAAATGTTCATTTGTTTTGTTACTCCATTGGCTCATTTCCTCTAAAACATGATAACTTCCAACTGCAATTAAAAAAAGAACAAGAAGCTTTCGTATGGCACGCATCATTCCAGCCCCTTTACCAGGATAGAAATCGTTATAGGCATGTATATTTTGACCGCAGCCGATTCATGCAAAAATGTGCATGTATATATTTCACCGTATTGATTGAAACTTGATTCATTTCATACTATGATTGAAGAGTGAAGAATAAATTGCGAGGTGAACAATGTGAAACTGGAAAATACTGGAATAGAGGATACGATCATCGACATAAAGCCGTTGGATCGACTAATGGGGCATCACGCCTTTATCCGGGCTAGCCAGTGGGATTACGAACGTGTTACGTATGATTATAAAATCGGATCAACCGAGAAGAACGTTACATATTATATTCGTGTACAAGGCTATGCGACTGAAGGCGATGTTGACAAAGGCGATGCGGTTATTAAACTTATGACACCTCTTTTAGGAAAGCATTACTATCCGCACGGTGTAGAATATGGTGAAGACGAAAATTTCCCAGAAAACCTCATCGAACGCGCTAATAATTTATTGGAAAAAGTTAAAAAAGATATTGATGCGTATAAAAATTAAACGTGCGTGAAACCAGCTTGTTTTCAATTATTGACAAGCTGGTTTATTTTAATGGAGGCTGAAAATAAATTTAGCGTCTGTTCAAACTTTAAAATGAGTGCTATATTTTTATTATAGATATTGCAAGAAAGGAGACTGTCCCATTCACTTATTTCGTTCCATTACTAAGCGACAGTGGTCCCTCATTTTATTGACGATTATACTTATATTAACATTCTATTTCATTTTGCCTATTTCTATCCCGCTGATTGTTGCGTTTGTTTCAGCGCTCATCTTGAACCCGGCTGTCCGAATGTTGCAACGTCGTATGCGAGTAAAAAGAAAAACAGCTGTCATGACTGTTTTTTTTCTTTTCTTAATCGCTGTAGTCGTTCTTGGCACATTTGTAGTCACAAAAGCCGTGGCACAAGTTGTACATTTTGTTGAAAACGTCCCGATTTATTTTAATGAATTGAATGAAGGATACCGGAAATGGGAAGCACGCTTTGAAAACTATGCGCAAAATCTACCTTCCGAGTTTGTAGAACAGGTTACAGGCAGCATAAAAGAAAATATTACAGCACTCAGTCAAACAGCAAAGGAGAAAATCACACTCGATAATATCGCGCAAATTTTTGCTAAAGTTCCGCAGTATTTAATCAGTTTTCTCGTTTACTTAATCGCCTTGTTTTTGTTTATGCTTGAATTGCCGGTTTTAAAAACGAAAGCATACCATTTGCTGACAGAGGAAACAGCACGAAAAGTTTCGTTTATGAATGAACGGCTCTCCGACGTCATTCTCGGTTTTTTAAAAGCACAATTTCTTGTCAGCATCATCATTTTTTTAGTCTCTCTAGCAGGGTTGCTTTTGATTACACCACAAGTCGCTCTCATTATGTCATTGATCATCTGGATCATCGATTTAATTCCAATTGTTGGCTCTATAATCATTCTTGGGCCTTGGGCATTGTTTATGTTTTTATCAGGGGATATCGAAATGGGTGTAAAACTTACGGTTTTAGCCGGCATACTACTCATCATTCGAAGAACGATTGAACCTAAATTAATGGGCCAGCATATTGGTCTTTCTCCGCTGGCAACGTTAATCGCAATGTTTCTTGGTCTTAAGCTGTTAGGCGTACTCGGATTTATACTTGGACCATTAGTCGTCATAGTTTTTACATCGGCAAAAGAAGCGGGTATCATTAAATGGAATGTAAAAATATAATAATCGTGTGCAGATTTGTCTGCACACTTTTAATTTATATTCAATGATAGTCTTGACTGTACGATAAAAACTTATTATTAACGTGTTTCCGATACGTTTTTTGGAAGAGGATCGATTTTTTTACTTTCTTTAGAAAACGTTTTAAAAAAGATTTCCGCAATCATAATGCCATACACGATTTCTTGCATAATTTTCATAACAATGCCGCCTAGTTGCTGATCTTCCATCCTGCTCATTGGCGAAAACATTTCCGGACCTGATAACTCATTGGCAATACCGTCTAGTACATCTGTTGGAACACAAAGGCTCAATGCCTGAATCCAGGCACCTCCAGACCCATAAGCAGCAAACAGTGGGTTATCGGCAAAAATAATCAAGACACATGCAGGTGTGATAAGGATTGTTCCGCCGATGATATATGCCATTTTTAAAAGCGGCGGTATAGTATCGTGTTTACGAATCGGAGCGACGATAGGCCACCACATAATAAATGCTGCAATCAATATGATAATGGATATCGATGAATGAGCTAACTGTGACGATTTTGAAAAGTCAAATACGGCTGGTATATGATAAAGCGAAAACAGACCATTGAATAAGAGCAGTGAAATCAGCGGTTTAGTAAACAATCGGAACAAAGGACGAACAATCGGTTGATTGATTAGTTTCAGCCATATCCATTCTGGGATGCCTTTTAAAATCAAAATCGGAAAGACTATATAATAAATGGCCATTTGTGCCATATGTGCTGATAGCATGATATGTGTTAACAAATCAATGGGCGATCCTTTTACAACATATAACAGTAGTAAAGCAACATAAAAAAACCATTGTTGAGCAACGGTCGGTTTAGCGACATCTCCGCCAAATTTTTTTCGATATGGCCCGGTTATAAGAAAATACAGGATTCCAAGTCCTAATACAAACAAAAAGAAATAAGGGCTCCACAATGCTCGAAAACCAAAAATTTGTAATTCCAACCACATAAAATATCACTCCATCATATGGATCGTTCCTATAAGTATAACGCTTTTTGTCCTCTTTTAGGTAGATAAATTATGACAATTTATCAATAATTGGCATTCACTATGAAAACACTGAGCCGCCTTTTAACAAAGAAAGGATCGGGTCACTCCCAATCCTTATTAATCGAACTATATCCTATTTTACCACCATGATACAACACCTAATCCTGCAAGTGTCAATAGAGCAGCCCATACACCACCGTAAATTATTGTGGCAGGCATGCCATGATCTTTATCTTTCATATGCATAAAATAATAAAACTGAAATCCGACTTGAATAACCGCAAGAACGATAAGAAGCGGGATCACGTATATCTTTTCTATAGCCCCCATCGCTACGATGGCAAAAGCGATAAGCGTCAAGACAATCATCAATGTGAAAGAGATGAGCTGTTTCTTCATTTCTTCTTTATTCTTTTGCTTTTGGAATGAATTGAGATTTTGGTTGGAATTGGTGTTTTCCATCGGTTAGCCCACCTTTCCCATAAGATATACCACTGTAAACACAAAGACCCAAACAACATCAATAAAATGCCAATAAAGACTGAAAATATAAAACTTCGGCGCGTTATATAAATTCAAACCGCGTTTAGCATTACGAATCAGCAATGTGATCAGCCAGCTAACACCAAAAATAACATGTCCACCGTGGAAGCCGACAAGAGTATAAAACGCTGATCCGAAAGCAGACGAGCGAAATGTAAATCCATAATCCGTTATATAATGCGCGAATTCATAAATTTCGAGACTCAAAAATCCCAGACCAAGTAGACCGGTAATACCGAGCCATAACTGCATTAATTTAAAGTTATTGTTCTTCATGTGATAAATCGCATAAACACTTGTTAATGAACTTGTCAACAGCAGGACGGTCATAATAAAGACCAGGCCGAGACCGAACATCTCTTGAGATGTCGGTCCCCCAGCCGTCGAGTTTCTTAGAGCAACGAAAGTTCCGAACAAGCTTGCAAACAGAACCGTTTCACCGCCGAGGAAAAACCATAGACCAAGAAATTTATTTTTACCCTCAAGGGTGGCTTTTTCGGGCTCTTGCGGCATTGTTTCTGGATTTAGTGTATGATCGTGATTCAAATTAGTCGGCCTCCCTTTCGAGTTCTTCTTTCTTGATATAATAGCCGAGATCATCTTTTACTGACCGTACAATCATCGCTCCGACAGATATCGCCATTCCACCGTAGAGTACAATGTACCACAATTTGTTGTCCGGTTGGTAAATAAAGCCAAAACCAGCGATGAAGAATCCAAGTGAAATGATAAACGGTAAGATCGAACTATTCGGCATATGAATATCGTCTAATGGTTCACTAGGCGTCATTTCGCCTCTACCCTCAGTTTTTTCAACCCATAAAGCATCCAGACCGCGGACTAAAGGGACTTGTTTAAAGTTGTAGTACGGTGGAGGAGAAGCAACTGTCCATTCTAACGTACGACCATCCCAAGGGTCAGCCGCTGCCTGTTCACCTTTCATTGCTGTGTAAACAATGTTGATCAGAAACACGACCACACCAAAGGCCATAAAGAATGCACCGATTGTACTGATCAAATTGCCGAGGTCTAATTCTTGACCTTCAAGGAATACCCAGTAACGACGCGGCATGCCCATAAGTCCAAGGAAGTGTTGGATAAAGAACGTTAAATGGAAACCGATAAAGAATGTCCAGAATGTCAATTTACCCATCGCTTCATTTAAAACTCGCCCGAACATCTTCGGCCACCAGTAATGCAAGCCTGCGAAAATTCCGAATACTGTTCCACCGACGATGACATAGTGGAAATGTGCTACAACAAAGTACGTATCATGATATTGATAGTCTGCCACAACTGAAGCGAGCATGACACCTGTCATACCACCAATGGTAAAGGATGGAATAAAACCGAGTGCCCACAGCATAGCAGAATTGATTTGAACATTTCCACCCCACATGGTTGCTAGCCAGTTGAATATCTTGATTCCCGTTGGCACAGCTATAGCCATTGTTGCCACAGCAAAGATGGAGTTAGCCATCGGTCCCATTCCGACGGTAAACATGTGGTGTGCCCATACCATGAAACCAAGAAATGCAATCAACATCGTCGCAAAAACCATCGGTGTATAACCGAACAAACGCTTCTTCGAAAAGGTTGCAAATACTTCGCTAAATATACCAAAGATAGGCAATATCAATATATATACTTCTGGGTGTCCAAAAATCCAAAATAGATGCTGCCAAATAATGGCATTTCCGCCAAGAGCAACGTCAAAAAATGCTGAACCGAACATACGGTCAAACATCAATAAGAACAATCCAATAGTCAATGGAGGAAAAGCAAAAACGATTAAGACGCTTGTAATAAACGTCGTCCATGTGAACAATGGCATGCGCATGTAAGTCATTCCCGGCGCACGCATGTTGACAATCGTTGCAAGGAAGTTAATCCCGCTCATCAATGTACCGGCACCAGCGATTTGCAAACCGGCTATATAAAAATCTACACCGTGTCCTGGTGAGGTGATTGCAAGCGGCACATACGATGTCCAGCCCGCATCAGGCGCCCCGCCCAAAAACCAGCTGCAATTAAGTAAAATTCCACCAAACATAAACAACCAAAAGCTCAAAGCATTCAAAAATGGAAATGCTACATCACGGGCTCCGATTTGAAGCGGCATGGCTGCGTTCATCAATCCGATGATTAACGGCATAGCTGCCAAGAAGATCATCGTCGTTCCGTGCATTGTAAACATTTCGTTAAAAATACCTGCACTGACAAAATCATTTTCCGGCTTGATTAACTGAATCCGGATGATCATTGCTTCCAAGCCACCGAGCAGGAAAAAGAACCCGCCGCCAAAAAGATACAAGTGAGCAATTTTCTTATGGTCTACAGTCGTCAAATAATCCCATAGAAAAGCGCCGAAGCTTCTCCTTTTCTGGGTAGCTGCAATACTACTCACTATGTTAACCTCCTTTTATTTTTTTCATTCCATCTTAAGATGTTTTTCATTACGACTCACCAGCACTCTCTGGGGTTATGTCGGAATGATCCAACTGGAGGAGATACTCAGCAATCTTTTCAGCCTCTTCCTCCGAGACTTCTGGATAATTTCCGGTCATTTTGTTTCCGGGCTTAATCGATTCTGGATCACGGATCCATTCAACGAGATTTTCTTTCGTTGGCTCTAAAATACCCGCAATCGTTGTACGGTTGGCGTAATTCGTTAGATTTGGCCCAATCTCTACATTTGAAGAACCGACGGCATGACAGCTCATGCAGTTATTTTCTTCAAACAAAGACTTTCCTTCTTGTGCAACTGCATTTTCCGGTGTTTCGTCTGGGTCAACATCCTGCATATCAGAGATCCATTGTTCGTATTCCTCAGGGCTAACTGCTATAACTTTAAAATCCATCAAGGAGTGAGATGGGCCGCATAGTTCAGCGCATTTACCCCAGTAAACCCCTTCCTCGTAGGCTTCAATATACATCGTATTTGTGTTTTCCACGTTCACATCCATTTTTCCTGAAATGGCAGGCACCCAAAACGCATGAATGACGTCTGAGGAAATCATATTCAAATAAACTCGCTCACCAGTAGGAATATATAAATCCTGGCTCGTCTGTACATCTTCGTCTTCATAATCAAAGTGCCACCAATATTGATTGCCAGTCACATCGATATTAATGCCATCACCCGCTTCTGAGACATCTGCGAGATCAAATGTAGCAGCTACTGTCGGAACGGCGAGGATGAGTACTAATATTATTGGAATAACTGTCCAAACTGTTTCCAGCGTCTTACTTCCTTCGACTTGTTTTGGTATGTAATCTTCTCTACCTTTTTTCCTACGAAAGCGAAATAGGACGATTGTAAAAATGATGATGACGACCAAAAACACAAATGTCATCACAACGGTGGAAAGAATGATAAGATTCATGGAACTTTCCGCACCGTATCCTTTAGGAATAAGAGCTGAAAGATTTTCTTTACCGCATCCAGACAAGACGAGCGTTAAGAAACCTAACCAAAACAGGACTCGTAATTTTCCCATCCAACCCTTCATATGTTTCATTCCTCTCTTTCTCATCGTATCTTGCATGTCTTAAATGAAAAATGGTTGAGATGCACTTTGACAATGAAATATTGGATGATTGCTTAATGGCTGTTGAAGCGATAACACTCGATTTTCTATCGACAGACGATCCGTCCAATAATTAGGTGATAAGTTATTTGGATCATTACTTATGAACGTTGGCAACACGCATTCATAGTACAATATATGAAAATCGCCCTGGCAAATGTTAACAGCTGTTGTTGTAAACGAAACAACAGAAGTTTGGAGTGCATCACATCATGAAGTACAAGCCCCCTTTCACCTTCAAACAACAAAAAAGATACCCTTCCAATAAACAGCTGAACTGTATTTTGCTATTTATCTTATCCAACATTTACAAAAAGTATTTGGATTTTAAACTTAATTATAACATGGAAATGTATGGCAATCCATTTGTGTGCATGGATAGCGTTTAAGTCCTTATAAAGTAGTTTGTGAAAATACGCACGAAAGTTTAAATGAATCAACCGATTGAATCTTCGGCGTTTGTTAAAACTGCAAATATTCTAATTTGTCAACTGCAGTAAAAGCAGGGATTCAACAAATATCTTCTACATTATTTCTAGCAAATAACATATAACATTGCAAGCGTTATTTCGTTTTTCACTGTGAAAATGGTGTTAAATCCCTTTTTATCTAACAATTGTGTGACATTTATCATTTTAAATCGAAATTTATTTGCTTTTTTGAGTAAATACCCATTAAAATATCTATGTTAAGATATATATAGCATCTACATGAAGAGAGGAAATATGTATGATAGGACGTTTAAAAAGATTATCCGTCGTCGCATCTTTTGGAATGATATTTATCTTAATCGGCGGCGCCCTCGTTACAAAAACCGATTCCGGTGCAGGTTGTGGTACAAGCTGGCCGCTTTGTCATGGGCAACTCATACCGACAAACATCACGCCTGAGCTGGTAATCGAGCTCAGCCATCGTCTTGTTTCCACCATTATTGGGGTTGTCGTCCTTTTGCTATCTGTACTAGCTTGGAAATACGTCGGACATATTCGTGAAGTCAAATTCCTCGCATTTTTATCTGTTTTTTTCCTTGTTCTACAAGGGTTGATTGGTGCGGCAGCTGTTATGTGGGGACAATCCGATTTCGTACTTGCCATCCATTTTGGCGTTTCTTTAATTTCGTTTGCCGCGGTTTTCTTACTGATGCTCCTCTTCTTTGAAATAGACAAAAAATTTGATGCTAAATCGTTAAACATTAACAAGAAACATCGGATTGAAATATACGCATTGACTATATATACATTAATCGTTGTTTACACAGGTGCTCTCGTTCGCCATACTGAGGCAAATCTTGTTTGTGGCGACTGGCCTTTTTGCAAAAACACATCCCCTTTTGCTTTTGGCGAGTATAGCTTTGAACAGTGGGTACAAATGGGGCACCGATTTGCCGCCGGAATTCTGTTTATCTGGACGATTCTTTTCACAATTAGAGTCATTAAACATTACCGAAAGAGTCGAGTCATGTTATGGGGCTGGATCATTGCATCAGTTTTGATCACCCTTCAAGTCGTTTTCGGCGCGTTAATCATCTTTACGATGCTCAACCTTTGGATTGCGCTGTTACACGCGCTTGTGATCTCGTGCTATTTCGCCGTCATGAGCTACTTTGTCATGCTGGGAACTCGAAATGCTGCATACGAAAAGACCGTAAAAACAAATGAGAGAGAAATTTCAATTGTTGACGAACCTTTTAAAATATAAAAAGAAGCGAATACAAAACACATAAAAAGCGGATTGGAACAAAGTATGTCAACGATCCAATCCGCTTTTACATTATTCCTAATTGCTTTTTTACTCGAATTCAATCAATAAATCATGGACATCGATCGCTTCGCCTTCTTTTACATGAACATGTTTAACCACTCCTGTATACGGCGCTTGAATCGTCGTCTCCATCTTCATAGCTTCTGTGATCAATAAGTGATCTCCCTTACTGACTTTTTCGCCATTTTCGCATAAAACTTTAACGACTGTTCCCGGCATCGTCGCTCCAATTTGCTTGTCATTATGAGGGTCTGCCTTTTGTTTTACGGCTATGCTCGCCTCAACATTCTCATCTTTTACGATGACTTCTCGTGGCTGTCCATTAAGTTCGAAATAGACAACTCGTGTTCCATCTGCACGCGGTTCAGAAATAGATATTAGTTTTACAAATAGCGTTTTGCCTTGTTCGATTTCAACTTCAATCTCTTCTCCTAAACGCATACCATAGAAAAAAGTCGGGGTATCGAGAACAGATGGATCACCATATGTTTCAGTAAATTTTTGATAGTCCATAAACACTTTAGGATAGAGGGCATACGAAATAAGATCAAAGCTTGTAATCTGACGGTCCAGTGTCTTAAATAACATCGCTTTAATTTGTTTAAAATTGGCCGGTTCAAGCAGTTTTCCTGGACGACCTTTAATAGGTTCTTTTCCTTTCAATATAATCCGCTGTAGCTCTTGAGGAAAACCTTGATAAGGCTGGCCGATATACCCTTGGAAAAACTCAACCACCGACTCAGGAAAATCAATCGCCTCACCACGCTCGTATATATCGTCTTCTGTCAAATTGTTTTGCACCATAAACAGCGCCATATCACCAACAACCTTAGACGATGGTGTAACCTTTACAATATCGCCAAACATATCATTAACGCGACGAAACATTTTTTTAACTTCGTTCCATCGATCTCCAAGGCCGACTGCTTTCGCTTGTTGTTGTAGATTGCTGTACTGACCCCCTGGCATTTCATGAAAATAAACTTGCGTATGTGGCGAACACATGTCATTTTCAAAATCCTGATAATAGTCTCGAACGACTTCCCAGTATGACGACAGTTTTTCATAATGATCGATATTGATATCGAGCTGATGAGCTGTGCCTTCCAATGCATAGTATAATGTTTGAGCGCTTGGCTGCGATGTTGCTCCAGCAAACGCACCACATGCTACATCTACAACATCGACACCCGCCTCTATCGCCCTTGCATACATATAGATACCGTTTCCACTTGTATCGTGTGAATGCAAATGTATTGGCAAATCAACTGTTTCCTTGAGTGTAGTAACTAATTGATACGCTGCCTCTGGCTTTAATAATCCAGCCATATCTTTTATAGCGAGAATATGAGCGCCTGAACGCTCTAAATCCTTCGCCAAGTTTTGATAATATGACAAATCATATTTAGCACGGCCACGGTCAAGCAAATCACCTGTGTAACAGATGGCGGCTTCAGCTACTTTATTATTTTCCCGAACGGCTTCTATTGCGGGTTTTAACCCATCAAGCCAATTCAAGCTGTCAAAGATCCGAAAGACATCGATGCCAGCATCAGCACTCTCTTTGACAAACATTTGGATAACATTATCAGGATAATTTTTATACCCAACAGCATTGCTTGCACGCAATAACATCTGAAAAAGCACATTGGGCATTTTTTCCCGAAGTGTTAACAAACGTTGCCACGGACTTTCCTTTAAGAAACGATACGCGACATCAAACGTTGCCCCTCCCCACATTTCCACAGAGAACAGATCTGGAAGCAATCGTGCGGTTGGCTCAGCAATTTTCACCATGTCTTTTGTCCGGACCCGTGTAGCGAGAATCGATTGATGAGCATCGCGGAAAGTCGTATCTGTGAGCATAACCTTTTTCTGTTGTTTTAACCATTGTGCCAGTCCTTCAGGTCCTTTCTTTTCCAAAATTTGCTTTGTCCCCGCTGGTATGTCCTGCAAATGATCTATTTTTGGCACCGGTGGCTCCGCAAACTGTGGTTTTTTCTTTTTTTTCAACCCCTCAAATCCATTAACGGTCGTATAACCGATATATCGCAGCATTTTAGTACCGCGGTCTTTTCGCTTAGGAAAAACAAACAGCTCTGGGGTTTGATCAATAAATGTCGTGCTATATTCGCCAGCTAAAAATTGCGGATGCATAATGACATTTTCCAAAAATGGAATATTTGTTTTTAGACCGCGGATCCGGAATTCACGCAAATTTCGCACCATTTTTTGTGCAGCCTGTTCAAATGTCAACGCCCAAGTCGATACTTTTACGAGCAATGAATCATAATGAGGTGAGATAACGGATCCTTGGTAACCATTTCCTGCATCAAGTCTTACACCGAAGCCACCGCCAGTTCGATAAACCATGATTTTTCCTGTATCTGGCATGAAATTGTTTAAAGGATCTTCCGTCGTAACCCGAGATTGGATCGCATAGCCGTGTGTTTTAATCTGATCCTGTTTAGGAATACCGACTGATTCATCATGTAAACCAAGACCAGCAGCCACTTTTATTTGTGTTTGGACAATATCGATACCTGTAACCATTTCGGTAATCGTATGTTCAACTTGAATGCGCGGATTCACTTCAATAAAATAAAATTGATCATCTTTGACAAGAAACTCAACCGTGCCAGCATTCACATAACGGCTCTTTTTCATTAAAGCAATGGCTGACTGACACATTTTTTCGCGCACATTTTCCGAAAGAGAAACGCTCGGTGCTACTTCAACCACTTTTTGATGTCGCCGTTGCACAGAACAATCTCGGTCATATAGATGAACAACATTCCCCGATTGATCACCAATCACTTGTATTTCAATATGTTTCGGATTTTCAATCAACTTTTCCACATAAACATCATCATTGCCAAAAGCTGCTTTTGCCTCTGATTTGGCCCGTTCAAAGGCTGCAGCGAGATTTTTTTCATTGCGGACGATGCGCATGCCGCGTCCACCGCCGCCAAGCGCTGCTTTAATGATCAGTGGATATCCGTATTCTCGACCAAACGCTTCGACTTCCTTAAGTGTCGATACCGGTTTGTCTGTTCCTGGTATAACCGGGATTCCAGAATTCAATGCCTGTTTTCGTGCCCTTACCTTATCACCAAACATGTGCAAATGTTCGCTTGAAGGCCCAATAAAGATAATCCCTTCTTCTTCACAACGTTTGGCAAAGTTAATATTTTCTGACAAAAATCCATAACCAGGGTGAATAGCATCCACCCCTACACGTTTAGCCAGACGGATAATACCTTCAATATCCAAATAAGCATCAATGGGGTTTTTACCTTTTCCGATTAAATAGGCCTCATCTGCTTTATAGCGATGTAATGATCCAGAATCTTCCTGCGAGTATATCGCAACCGTTCGTATATTTAATTCAGTACAAGCGCGAAAAATGCGAATCGCAATTTCACCGCGATTAGCAACAAGTACCTTATTCATCGCATTTAATTCACCCATGTTCTTCCTCCTCTATGCAAAGTAAATTTTTTTGTTGTCTCTTCAGTGGTATGAGTCGGCTCACGTTTATTTTGTTTAACCGTTTTGGCAATATTGTTTAAAATCCCCGTAGAAACGAGCAAAATGAACAACGATGAACCACCATAGCTAACAAAAGGTAAAGTGACACCTGTGATCGGCAAAATACCACTAATGGATCCTAGATTAATGAAGGATTGAAAGCCTACCATAGACGATATGCCAATGGCTAACAGTGCTCCAAAACTATCGTTGCATTTTCGAGCAATAAACATGCCTCTTAAAACGATGATGGCCAGCATGCTAATAACAATGAGCACACCAATAAATCCCAGCTCTTCAGCGATGATGGCCATGATAAAATCCGTATGCGCTTCGGGTAAATAACCGAGTTTTTGAACACTCTGTCCCAGCCCTTCGCCAAGGAG
This sequence comes from Bacillota bacterium, assembly GCA_035301265.1. Taxonomy (GTDB): domain Bacteria; phylum Bacillota; class Bacilli; order Bacillales; family Amphibacillaceae; genus DATGUP01. Next base: position 53,364 of record DATGUP010000003.1, on the reverse strand, counting down.
TCCGCCTACACCAATAGCAACATACGATTGAACCAGTTGATAGCCGATCGAATCAGGTGCTTCAAACGGTTGATAAGCTCCGGTAAATCTCGATATACGAACGTCTGTTATCATGTGTGGCAAAATAATAGCTAAAAACATGCATCCCGCCAATACGAGAATGAGTAAATGTTTCATACGAATACCAGAGCTAACAATAATTGAACTGGCAATGAGAAAAATAATCGCTGCTGTACCTATATCCGGCTGCATGACGATTAAGCTTAGGATAAGTCCCATGAGGACGAGCGGTGGCAAAACGGCTTTGCTGAAATCATTGATATATGCTTGTTTTTTCGAATAAATAGCGGCAAGGTAAATGATCAGACCTAATTTTGCAAATTCGGCAGGTTGAATGCTGATAGGACCGATGACGAACCACGACTGAGCATTATTGACTTCTGTGCCAAAAACGAGCACACCTATAAGAATGAGTATAACAAAAAAAATGATAATTTTTATGAGTTTTTGGTAATACTTATATGGGAAAATACTACAAAATAGAAATCCAATCAAACTAACGCCAAACCATTGTATTTGCCGGACCATATAATATGTGCTTTCATGACCTTCGACAACCGCAGACACCATGGTTGCACTATAGATCATGACAATTCCGAAAGCAGTCAAAAACAAAGGGGTTGTTAACAGTGTAAAATCGTAATTTTTCAACTTTCCTATCATTCTACGTCTCCCCGGTATATGTATTGCATTGTATTCTAAAAAAATTTATTATTCTTCTATTATAAATCATTTGTCAACGTATCGTAACTGGGAAACAAAAAAACCTTGCCTATTTTCAATTGGGCAAAGTTTTTACAAAAAATGCTTAAAACGATATTGCTAGGCATTTTGGGATGCTTCATGCAATATATTAAGTTTTCGCTCTAAATTTTCAAGAAGGGCCTTTCCTTCTTCTTCATCGATTAAATTTAACCGAACTGCAAAATCTATTTCTCTAGATAGACCGAACATATGTGTATCTAATACTTCTTCGTACAATGGGCATTGCGGCATCGTCAAATTTTCCATCTGCACTTCGATCAGTCGTTGTATTTTATCCGCATCTTCTTTCAGAAGGGCATAAGCTTTTTCACGATAATTGACAGTTACTTCAGGAATCAATACAAATCCCCTCCGTTTAAAGACTTTGCTTGCTCGTTCGCAACCGATTATATTTTATGTGTATGCATCGCAGGCCGTTTCAATTATAAAATCTTCTTCTATACTATATTATCTTTAGCTTCGGCAAATTGCAAATAAAATCGGTATCGTAGGTTAACAATCATCTTGATAGATGAAAAATATCCGAAATTTTGCTATCCTTGGACTTGAAATGATGAAAAGGTGGTAACAAACATGATAGTTCCGATTACTGGAAATGTCGTCTACCCGATTACACTTGATCCATCAGTCTGGATTTTCGATGACCGCAAAATCGAATTTGAAAAAGCTTTTGCTACGTCTTACGAACCCGAAGATGGTGATGATGAACTCAAAAAGGCGGCTGAGCGATGGAACAAAGAAGTGTCCCCAAAAAATTACATATCTACAACTAATCGCGGTATTGGACGAAGCGAACGAAAAGAAATTCTTAAACGTTCTTATGTCATGCCAATCAAACCATTTATAGAAAATGCGGAACCAAAAAGCAATGCTAGACATGCAATTCTTATGACCCGATTTGGAAACGAAACGATAGCCCTCGAACGTTTGAAAAATAGTTTTTTACTTTTTTCAAAAGAAGGAAAACCATTGAAAGAAGATGGCCCTGTGCATTTGTACGATCGCGATGGTTCCAATCAAAACAATCCTATCAAAGGGATTCAAAAAATTATCGTTGATTAGGAAATCCTTTGTGTTTAAAGCTGTCTGCCTAGTGCAAGACAGCTTTTTTTATCATCAACAGCTCTTGCAAAAAATGACGCTTTTATATTAACAGGGACACGATTATTTCAGCGTATAATTCAACCGAATGCACTAACAATAATAAACAATTGCCCGTTAAAGGAGGAGTCGTTTGTGAAATACTTAGGAATTATGTTAATGGCATCGGTTCTGTTTATGACAGGATGTCAACAAAATAAAAATACATTGCCAACGGAAAAAGCCGATGACCGCTCGATTCAAGTCGAAGATTCACATCCGAACAAACAAAAGGATAAGACAAATCGGGAAATGGCTACTCATTTGGCAAATATTGCCGCGAATGTCCCAAATGTCAACGATGCTGTCTCTGTGGTTGCTGGTCCTTACGCTGTTGTAGGGATCGATGTGGACAAAGATTTGGATCGTTCACGGGTAGGCTCAGTCAAATATTCTGTCAATGAAGCCTTATACCACGATCCATACGGCAAAACAGCTGTTGTTGTTGCCGATGCCGATGTAATGGAACGATTACGCGGTATGGGAGACAAAATCAAGCAAGGATATCCAGTGCAAGGAGTTGTTGATGAACTCGCCGCTATTGTCGGCCGATACATGCCCGATTTTCCAATCGTTGACGATCGTCCTCAAGAACCCGATCAAAACAAACAAATCATTCCCGATGATGAGGAAAAAAATTTAGATGACAAACAGAAGGAACAATCCCGTGAATAGAATCGCTATTAAAGGTGTTTTTTGTAACTTAAAACACCTTTAATAGCGAGCAATAACCATTTAATGATTTTCACAAACGTACGCCTATGTTAAGATTAAACTTAGAGACATTCCAACCATCAATGCCAAAACAACTGGCAAGAGGTGAAGAAGATGAAAGTCAAATGTGTCCTATGTGATACGGTCGAATCTCTCGCTGACGATTCCTGGCAAGCCAAACAGCTAAGGAATCGGCGAACCCGCATGTATTTATGCCAAAGTTGCCATGAGCGAATAGCAAAAAACACATACAAACGCCATGCCACCGGAAAATTTCAATTATTCCGCACGAAAAAGAATAAAGAATTAATATAACAAGTATAAATCATGCATCGTTTCGCTTCCGCTGCAAATGGAGGCGAAAACGGTAGATTGCAAGAACTAAACTGATGATAATTAAACTCTCCGTCATCGGCATGGGCATTAGCGTACTGAATATCGTAATAATAAATGTTCCAAGCGCAAGCAAAATATAAACGATAAACGTCTTTAAAATGGGCAGTTTGCGAGCGAATCCTAGTTTAAAAGCAATAGCTGCAAAGATTAAATTAAGTATGTAAAAAATCCAGAAAATATTGTCCGTTCCATAATGGTTAATGATAAAATCCAAAATCGGACTTAAGTTGTTTTCCATTTCTATCCTCCACCCGAATCCATTCAACTCTACTATACTAAATTTCCCCGCATCTTGCCAGCACAGACTGGAGAAGCATAGGAGGGAAGTTTTGAACTATACTGTTTAGAGGTGTCCATTGTGAAAAAGATTCATTTTCCGTTTCTGCTATTGGCAACGCTTATTATTTTGCTGTTTTTCGGCGTCGGTGTTGCCATAGCATGGCGCAATGTATGGCTTATATTTTTACTGGCGTTGTTAGGTTTTTCATTTATGGGGCTTGGTTTATCCCTCAAGCAAAAAAGGCAATGAGGTTGTCAACAGGGGATTCCCCGGACAACCTCATTTTTGACCTTTTTTCAAAAAATCATCGATTAATTTCGGATGAATACATGAATTACAAGCTACAATGGAGTTTTTCTTTAACATATCGAGTGAATCACCGGTGATTGTTGTCGTGATACCGCCAACTTCATTTACAAGGACAACACCGGCCGCGATATCCCACGGCGACAAGTTCATTGTTAAATATCCGTCGATAATACCCTCAGCCACATAGGCAAATTCCAGTGCTGCTGAACCATACGTTCGCACACCCCGGACTGTGCGTACTAAATCTTGCATAACTCTTTCATCGACTAAATGATTTGCACATAACCAGTAATGATTCAATCCCAATAATGATTGCTCAAGCGTAACATCATTTTTTAATTTTGCCAGTTTCGTATCATTTTTAAAAGCGCCGCTATTTTTTCTCGCACTATACAAAATGTCATCCATCACATTGTAAATTAAGCCGATCTGGCCGATACCATTATGGTAGATGGCAACGGATATAGCAAAATTGCTTTTTTGGTGGACAAAATTCATTGTGCCATCAATCGGGTCAATAATCCAGACGGTCCCATCCATGGATACAATATCATCGCCGTAGCCCTCTTCCGTTAACAGAAGATGATCGGGAAATTGCTCCTTAATACGCTGGACGAAAAAGCGTTCCGTTTCTTTATCCATTGTTGTGACAAGATCTTTCGGATTGGATTTAGTGTTTATTGTCATCGGGGTATCTATTTTATCGCGTATAAGAGCGCCCGCTTCGAGCACCCATTGTTTAGCATATTCGTACACATGCTCAAAGTCTTCGTGCGTCATTAATCTGCCTCCATTTTCTAGATCTATCTCCATCCTATCAAAACGGATGTTAGTCGTCATGGATTTCAATTTACAACAAAGAAAAAGACCTCGGGATCGAGGCCTCATCAGAGAGATTTAGTCCTTTTGTGCTTCAAGCCATTGGTGCCGCAGCTGTTTGAGACGTTGTTTCGACTTTATCATCTGCACTGTATCCCATGTTTGCATAGCATCATATAGTGTAGCCAATTCATAGTCGATCTCCATTCGGATGACAGGGAGATTTTCTTTTAACTCCTGTTTCCTCATCGCCTCCATAACGTATCGCACCATGATTACACCCCTTCGGAAGGCTTTTAATATGTATATGCGATTTAAACCAAAGCGTTCTACCTCACAAATCGATTACCTTCCTCATTTTTTAACAAACTTCTAAAAAGATTGGTCTATGACGGTAGCTTCGAATGTTGTGATGGCTGGCATAAAGTGTTGATCGCAATGTTGAAACCGTTTTGCTGTATTAACAACCGATACGGTTGGCATCCTTATGATTTTATGGTTTGGCGTTCGACATCTTTATGACATCCCTTTGTTCGTTACGCGCTTGTTTAACAACGGCATAACTCGAATAGCCAGAAGCTTTCTGAAACTCGGCAAAGAACTTTTTTTCTTCGCTTTTAGAAGGAACGATTTGTTTGAAGATATTGTAAGCATCCAGTAATTCTCGGCGCCGCACACGATGTTCATAAGCTTTTTCTACAAGCGTGAAAAAATGAACAACAGCAATCACTTCCTGTTTCGTCCAGCTTTCATCGAGTGGATAATGATAGTTCATCCGTTTTCACCTCGTTATATTCCATTGCTTCCTGATTTGTTCGCCCTCTTCAATAATTGAATCGATAAGCTCCTTAACCGATGGAATATGGTGGATGCGCGCTGCACCTTGACCAGACCAGCCAAATCCTTCTTCCGCTTTTCCTTCATGAATATAACGTTTATTCGCCTCACCGCTTATATAGTCTTTTAGTGTTTCATAACCTGCCTGTTTCTCTTCCAGTTCGAGAATAGCGTCTGTCCATCTATTTTTGAGCGCCCGCGCCGGCGTTCCAAGTGAACGCTTAATAATAACCGTTGCATTTTCATCCGCTTCAATCAATGCTTGCTTATAGTGCGGGTGAGCATGGCGACATTCTTTTGTAGCGATGAATCGGGTGCCCATTTCAATACCTTCTGCACCGAGCGCCATCGCTGCCATCATGCTGCGACCATCGACAATGCCTCCGGATGCAATAACTGGAATAGACACATGATCAACCACCTGTGGTGTGAGGACAAGAGTGCCGGTATCGCTGCGTCCGAGATGCCCACCACCTTCTTGGCCGACTACCATGACGGCATCTGCCCCGAGTTCTTCCGCCTTTTTTGCCTGTCGTCTAGCGGCAACAAGCACAAGCGTTTTGATTGATGTCTGTTTAACCATGTCTAGAACGCCTTTTGGATTACCACCGGTTACCGAAATAACGGGTACATTTTCAGAAATAGCAACCTCTACCATATCCTGATATGGACGGCCATGCTGCCCGATAGCAAAATTGACGCCAAATGGTTTTGATGTGAGTTGTCTCACTCGCTGGATTTCTTTCTTTAGCTGATCTGGGTTGTCCAAACTCATAGCTGTTACCTGACCTAGTCCGCCGGCATTGGACACAGCCGCAGCCAAATCCGCATATGCAAGATGGGCAAGACCCCCTTGTACGATAGGATAGGTGATACCAAGCAGTTCTGTCACACGCGTAGACCAATTCATATACATCGCCCCCAACCAAATCATTATACACTCATTTTATCATGTAGCAGCTCGACGTTCATCGTCTTTACGCCTACGTCAATCATGTTATTGCTTCGTTTGAATCAACGCTGGATCGACAATCTCAAATCCTTTATCACGTAATCCTTTCACAATGTCTTCCAGCGCTTCTGCAGTCCATTCTCGATCGTGCATTAACAAGTTCGCTCCATTTTCTAACAATGGCGTATTCAACATAATTTCAGTAAGTGCTTCTTGAGACTGATATTCGGGTTCCCAATCATAACCGTATACCCAATTCATTAAAACCATGTCCTCTTCATCGGCGATTTGTTTTGTAAAATCAGTGTTCGCCCCATTAGGTGCTCGAAAAAATGCCGGACGTTCACCGATAATTTCTTCAACAACATCATTAACACGAACGATTTCTTCTTTTTGTTCTTCTTTGGATAAATCAGGTAAAAACGCATGGCTGTATGTATGATTCCCTATTAAAAAACCCATATCATGAATGTCTTTTAAGATTTTCTTTTTCTCTTCCGTTTCAAGAAACATCCCATTGACAAAAAATATCGCCCCGGCTTCTAACTCGTGTAAAGTTTTTGCCATTTCGAGCGCATAACGATCTGGGGCATCATCAATCGTTAAAAGTACAACCTTTTCATTCGCCTCTTCATCGATTGGAATAATATGCCATGAGTTGGACACTTTGTACTGGACATCTTTTGTTCCTTTATGTTCCTTTGCTTCTGAAGACGGTGCATCCTCGGCAATTTCACGTTTATTCGCATTCATATTATCCGCTTGTTCAGCTCTTTGTTTTGAACTGTCGTCGTTACACGATGCCATGACTATCAAAACAAGTACCAATAACCATACGCTTTTTTTCACTATCCAACCCTCCTCAAAATCATTTAATCACATTATATCTGAAAATATACGTTAATGACCATTAATTATTTTATCTTGTACGCTTATCATAAATAAACCATTAATGTTAAATGCAGAAGACGATAGGAATGATCGTTAAGTTTTCGGCAATAGTAATAAACAATGATCCTAGTAAATATTTGCAAAAAACATCGATACATGTTAAGTTGTGACGGTGTAATAAAAATATTCACCGATCTGGTGAATCTTTATTCGAAAGGATTTTGGTAATGAAAAAAGCGACTAAAGTCTTTTATATTGCCACCGTTGTGGCTGCATTGTTTATCGTTTGGGGTCTTATACCTCGGAATGTGCTGCCGAACGGTAACCTTGATCATGTAACAGAGAGCATTCAGTCATTTTTGGTTGATAAATTTGGTTGGTTTTATTTACTAAGCGCAACAGCGTTTCTTGCATTTTCCATCTTTTTAATTTTTTCCAAATATGGAAAAATCAAGCTTGGCAAACCGGGAGATGAGCCTGAGTACTCCTACATAACCTGGTTTGCAATGTTGTTTAGTGCCGGGATGGGAATCGGACTTGTTTTTTGGGGAGCCGCAGAGCCCATATCACATTTCCATGAACCCCCATACGGAGATACTGAAACGAATGGCGCGGCAAAAACTGCGCTGCAATACAGCTTTTTCCATTGGGGATTGCATCCATGGGGCGTTTATGCAACGCTTGCTTTAGCGCTTGCTTACTTCAAGTTTCGCAAGGAATCTCCGGCTGTTGTCAGCGCGGTTTTAGAGCCGCTCTTTGGCGACAATGTCAAAGGGCCATGGGGAACATTTATAGACTTTTTAGTTGTGTTTGCAACTATTTTTGGTGTCGCAACATCGCTTGGCTTAGGCGCGATCCAAATCAGCGGCGGTCTGTCGTATGTGTTCGGTTGGGACCAAAATATACTCATTCAATTGATCATTATTCTCATTGTTACAGTATTATATATGACTTCTGCAATGACCGGGTTGAACAAAGGGATTAAATATTTGAGCAATCTTAATATTCTCCTAGCGGTTATGCTTATGGTATTTGTTCTCTTTCTAGGCCCGACAAACTTTATTATGGAATTGTTTACTTCAACGTTTGGTAGATATATTCAGAATTTGCCTGGGATGAGTTTTCGAATGACTCCTTTTGAGGAAAGCGTATGGATAGAGAACTGGACCATTTTCTATTGGGCATGGTGGATCGCCTGGGCTCCATTTGTCGGCACGTTTATTGCTCGAGTTTCGCGAGGACGCACAGTGCGGGAATTTGTGCTTGGCGTCCTTTTAGTCCCAACGATCTTCGGTGCGCTTTGGTTTTCCGTTTTTGGAGGATCAGCCATTAATCTCGAATATTTCCAAGGAACCGATATTTTCCAATACGTTAACGATGTTGGTGAAGAAATCGCCTTATTTGCTATGCTTGAACATATTCCATTAGGAACGATTTTATCTATTCTTGCTATTTTGCTTATTTGTACCTTCTTTATTACTTCAGCTGACTCAGCAACATTTGTGCTGGCTATGCAAACAACTGGTGGCAGCCTGTATCCACCTAATCTCATCAAATTTATATGGGGTCTTATTCAATCTGGAGCGGCAGCAATATTACTATGGCAAGGTGGTCTGGAAGCCTTGCAGACCGCATCGATTATTGCGGCTTTCCCCTTTGCGATAATCATGATCCTAATCATCTTTTCACTAATCAAAGCATTCAAGACAGAAACAAAAGAATTGGAACTAAAAAAGAAATATAGATAACAACTCGGGGAGAAGGTCTTCCTTCTCCCTCTCTTTTTTCATATAAATGAAGCGAAAATGCTTGCTTTTTAATGACCAAGGATCCATAAGATTAACGCCGCTATTTAACAAACTTCATTCCCTAAATCATTGGATGAATATAACACTCCTACTCGAAGCGAATTAATTCGTACTGAATGGATACGAGAAACCGAAACTATGCGAGCGAAATTAAAAAGAAAAACTCAACAATTTTCATCTCGTTACATACAATACACATGGCAGAACGATTTTATAAATGATCATGGGTAAAACATGTGGCTATTGAAGACACTATTTATTTAATAAAAATATGAGTAAAAAACTCGTTTGTCGTTTGTTTGCATTTCAAAATGGGATCTAACAAGGGATGTTACTTTTAATGGTAGTATGAAAAACAAAAGACGGATTGAGTCATTGAAAAAATTGACCCAATCCGTCTAACATTTTGATTCCATCCTTCATATGGTTTCTATCTACATAGTATGAATCGGTGTACCTAAGGCGGCTTCTGCTGCTTCCATCGTCATTTCTCCGAGAGTCGGGTGAGCGTGGATAGTAAGAGCAATATCTTCTGCCGTCATACCGGCTTCAATAGCTAAACCGAGTTCAGCAATCATATCACTGGCATTTGGTCCAGCAATTTGACCGCCGATGACAAGCCCGTCTTCCTCACGTGTGATTAATTTTAGGAATCCATCTGTATCATTAAGCGACAAAGCACGACCATTTGCTGCAAATGGGAATTTCGCTGCTTTTACTTTGTAGCCAGCATCCTTTGCTTCCTGTTCGGTATAGCCAACAGAAGCCAATTCCGGATCAGAAAAGACAACCGAAGGAATACCAATATAATCAATTTCGGATTTTTCCCCACTGATAGCTTCTGCGGCAACTTTTCCTTCATAGGATGCTTTGTGGGCTAACGGTAGACCTTCAACAACATCTCCGATCGCATATATGTTGTCGATGTTTGTACGGCATTGTTTATCAATTTTAATCAAGCCTTTATCATCCATTTCAATACCGACTTGCTCAAGGCCGATATCTTCCGTATTCGGCTTGCGCCCGACCGTTACAAGTACATAGTCCGCCTCGATCGTTTCTTCGTTGCCATTTACTTCGTACGTGACCTTAACGCCATCGTCTAGTTCTTCGGCCCCTTTAGCCATCGCTTCAGTAACAATGTTGACACCCTTTTGTTTTAGACGCTTTTTAACGAGTTGTGTCATTTGTTTTTCAAAAGAACCGAGAATTTCTTTTGTTCCTTCTAAAATTGTTACCTCGGTACCAAAATTAGCGTATGCGCTTCCGAGTTCAACTCCAATATAACCGCCACCGACAACAACCATTTTTTCAGGAATTTCTTTTAAGTTAAGAGCGCCAGTTGAATCAAGGATGCGGTCTGAGAATTTAAGGTTAGGAATTTCGATAGGTGTTGATCCGGTAGCGATAATACAGTTGTTGAATGTATATGTTTGCGAATGTTTCTCATCCATTACGCGGACTTTGTTCTTGTCAACAAAGTAAACTTCACCTTTTATAATATCCACTTTATTACCTTTCAAAAGCGATTCGACACCCGAAGTCAACTTTTTAATAACGCTGCCCTTCCATTCCTGCACTTTTGAAAAATCGATCGACACATTTTCAGTTTTGATTCCTAATTCTTCATTTCCGCGCGCTTGTTCACTCATGTGCCCAGCCCGAATCAATGCTTTTGATGGGATGCAACCGACATTCAAACATACGCCACCGAGATTGCCTTTTTCAACAATCGTAACTTTTTGGCCTTTTTGGGCAGCCCGGATGGCCGCGACATAGCCACCCGGACCTGCACCTACGACTAATGTGTCTGTTTCAATCGGAAAATCTCCTACTACCATAATGTCACGCCTCCATCATAATTAATTGCGGATCATTTAACAGTCGTTTGATCTGATTTAAGGCTAATTGTGCTGTTGCACCATCGATGATGCGATGATCGAAGCTAAGCGACAGTGCAAGCACAGGAGCCACAACAACTTCGCCATCACGAACAACCGGTTTGTCAGCAATCCGACCGATGCCAAGGATGACCGCTTCAGGATAGTTCAGAACCGGTGTGAACCATTGTCCGCCGGCCGAACCGATATTCGTGATCGTGTTGGATGCTCCTTTCATTTCATTTGGTGCTAGTTTACCACTACGAGCCTTTTCTGCCAACTCTCCAATTTCTTTAGAAATCGCAAAGATCGATTTCCGATCGGCATCTTTAACAACTGGAACGAGCAAACCTCTATCTGTATCCGCCGCTATACCGATGTTGTAATAATGCTTGTAAATGATCTCATCTGTCTCATCATCGACCGACGCATTCAGGATCGGATATTTTTTCGAGGCCGATACAAGTGCTTTAACAACATATGGCAAGTATGTCAGTTTAATATTTTGTTCGGCTGCCACTGGTTTGAATTTTTTACGGTGTGCAACAAGGTCCGTTACATCCACTTCATCCATCAATGTAACATGTGGAGCATTAGTCTTCGATTGAACCATAGCCTTGGCAATCGATTTACGAATGCCTGACATTTTCTCGCGTGTCTCTGGGTAATCTCCGGCTGGAACAGCTGGCTCGTCAACTTTTTCTTCAGGAGTATCCACTTGCTGTTCGCCGCTTAAGAACCGATCAATATCTTCTTTTAAAATTCGACCATTTTTACCAGAACCGACAACCTCTTGGATGTTCACATCGTTATCACGTGCGTATTTACGTACAGACGGCATGGCGATAACGCGTTTGGTATCCTCTTCTGCAGGCTGATCAGCTGTTTCTTTTTTAGCTGCTTCAGGCTCTGCCTGGGAGTCTTCTGCTTCTGTCTGATCATCATCTTGGGCTTCATCGTCACCATCTTCGTAGCCCTCAGCATCAAATGTAATAAGCGTATCACCAACAACAGCTACTTCGCCTTCTTGAACGTGTATCTTTTCAACGGTTCCATCTACAGGGGAAGGAATTTCAACAACCGCTTTGTCGTTTTGAACTTCACAAACTACATCGTCTTCTTGGACGTCATCGCCCTCTTTTACAAACCATTTAACAATTTCACCTTCATGAATACCTTCGCCAATATCGGGCAATTTGAAATTATATGCCATAAAACTTACCTCCCGTCTCCATTTTTAAAAGTTGATTACGTTGTTGACTTTTTCTACGATGTCTTCATAATTCGGCAGCCAAACTTCTTCTGCATCAGAGAACGGATAAACCGTATCCGGTGCGGCAACGCGCAATACGGGAGCTTCTAAATGCAGAATAGCCCGTTCTTGGATTTCAGCAACAACATTGGCCGCTACACCCGCCTGACGCTGAGCCTCTTGAATAACGACTGCGCGATTAGTTTTCTTAACCGATTCGATAATGGTATCAACATCAATAGGCGATACGGTACGAAGATCGATCACTTCAGCATCAATGCCATCTTTTTCGAGTTCCTCTGCTGCTTTCAAAGCGGCATGAACCATGGCTCCGTATGCAACAAGTGTGACGTCTTTTCCTTCGCGTTTGATGTCTGCTTTATCGAGATCGATGGTATATGCTTCATCAGGCACTTCTTCGCGGAATGAACGATAAAGCTTCATATGCTCTAAAAATACAACCGGATCATTGCTCCGTATGGACGAGATAAGCAATCCCTTCGCATCATATGGTGTCGATGGAATCACAACGCGAAGCCCGGGTTGCTGAGCCATTAAACCTTCAAGCGAATCCGCGTGCAGTTCAGGTGTGTGTACACCTCCGCCGAACGGTGAACGTATCGTAATCGGCATGCTTTCTGTACCACCCGAACGGAAACGCAGACGAGCCATTTGTCCACTGATTTCATCCATCGTTTCATAGACAAAGCCGAAGAATTGAATTTCAGGCACTGGGCGGAACCCTTGCAGAGCAAGACCGACTGCTAGTCCATTGATACCCGATTCAGCGAGCGGTGTATCGAAGACGCGCTCTTCACCAAATTCCTTTTGCAAACCATCCGTTGCACGGAATACACCACCATTTTGGCCGACGTCTTCCCCAAAAATGAGCACATTTTCATCTCTTTTCAGCTCACTGTACATCGCATCAGTGATGGCTTGTATCATCGTTTTTTGTGCCATAATCTACTTCGACTCCTTTGCTTTATATTCTTCCATTTGTTCTTTAAGATTCGGTGGAAGTTCATCATGTGTAATGGAAATAAGATCCGTTACTTTCTGTTTCGGATAACCGTCCGCTTTTTTGATCGCTTCTTTGATGTCTTCTTTAGCTTGTTCAATGACTTTGTTTTCTTCTTCTTCCGACCATAGATTTTTTTCTTCTAAGAATTTGCGGAAGCGAACGATTGGATCTTTCTTTTCCCATTCATTATCCAAGTCTTCAGTACGATAACGTGTCGGGTCGTCACCAGCCATTGTATGTGGTCCATAACGATAAGTAATAGTTTCGATCAACATAGGGCCTTCTCCATTGATAGCCCGCTCACGCGCATGTTTTGTGACAGCATAGACTGCTAAAGGATCCATACCGTCTACTTGAATACCTTCAATTCCTGCAGCTACTGATTTTTGGGCAAGCGTTTTGGCTGCTGTTTGGAGTTCTACTGGAACGGAGATAGCAAAATGGTTGTTTTGCACAAAGAAGATGGCTGGAACATTGTATGCACCTGCGAAGTTGATTCCTTCATAAAAATCACCTTGTGACGTTCCACCATCACCGGTATACGTTACAGCAACAGCCTTTTTACCTCGTTTTTTCAACCCTAATGCTACTCCGGCTGCTTGAACGTATTGGGCTCCGATAATAATCTGTGGGCTGAGTGCATTCATTTCTTCAGGCATCTGGTTACCATGGAAGTGACCTTTGGAAAATAGAAATGCCTTATAAAGTGGAAGACCTTGCCAAATGAGCTGAGGAACGTCGCGATATGCTGGAAGCAGGAAATCCTCCTTTTCCAGAGCAAACTGACTGCCTAATTGCGAAGCTTCCTGACCAGCTGTCGGTGCGTAAAAGCCGAGACGTCCCTGGCGGTTCAAAGCAATCGAACGCTGATCTAATATGCGTGTGTAAACCATGCGCTTCATCAGCTCTTTTAAATCCTCATCTGACAAGTCGGGCATATCTTTATCATTGACGACTTTTCCATCTTCATCCAGAATCTGGAACATTTCGAACTTGCTTTCAACACTATCGAGTACGTGTTTCAAACTCGTTCACCTCTTCCTTTCTTCACATGTATTGTCTTTTCTATCCTTCCCAAAATGAGAAAAAATCTGTACCTCATTTGCTCTTATTCTCATATTGTTAGCAGCCGAAACCTTTCCATCTCATCTGTTTCATTAATGAGCGCAAAATTATTGGTACAATTTATGTTACACTTGTATTCTAGCGTAAAATAAACTTAGGGTCAATCAGTTTGTTTACCTAAAGCAAATTTTTTGCAAACGTTTTCTCGGTCATGTTCCTCCTTTTTCAATGAACTGTTATAGTCCCATTTTTTAATCTGTACTATTTTTATTAATACAACGAAAGGAATCAAAAGTAAAATTAAAAAGTCTGGGACAAAACGAGTTTGAAATAAGTGAAAGCGGACTGTTTTAGTGGAAGAACGAATTCAGTCCATTTTTCTCCATAATAAGAGCGGAAAGCAAATGTCTGAATGAAAGTCAACATCACTCATAAAAGAAACGGTGTCTAGCTTTTTACAGCTAAACACCGTTATTCATTTGCTAGGTCTCAGCCTCTTTTGCATCATTGAGAGTCAGGCCGATTTTGACCTATGCATAGCGCATAGGATAGGCGCCCCTCTTACTCTTCGTCATATTGTACATCCATTTCCGCCAAGTCATAAAATTCCTTTTTTAGTTCGTTATACGAAGAGGTTAACTCATTGAATTCATCATTGGTATCCATGACTTCTTCGTAGCTTGTATTTATTTCAGCAATGTGCTCGTCTAATTCCTCCTGGCCGGGCTCTTCTTGTAGCATTTTGTAAAATTCTTCTTCTAATGTCAATGATGTTGTATAAGCGCTATATAAGTCATCATAAGCTTCATAGCGATCAAGCATCGTCGCAAACATATCGTCAGCTTTTGCTTTCACATTTTCATTTTCAATGTCTTTGATCAAATCTTCCACTTTTTTGAATTCTTCTTTTGAAGCCTCAATACTTTCTTTTTCTAGATCCATTTTTTCCGAACGTTCTTGTATAACCCCGATCGCTTCTTCAGCTAATTCATTGATTTTATCCTTTTCATCTGTCTCTGAATCAATAATCTCATTGTACAGCTCCTGTTCTTTTTCCTCAAGCTCAACAATGGCATCTTGCTGTTCGACGAAAGCTTCTTCTAATGTCGCAGCTTTTTCAAGATGATCATACATTTTTTCAATCGTCGATGCACTGTTACAAGCCGTTAAAAGTAGCACACTGCTTATTACAATCATTGAGCAGCTTCTTAAATTCATGTCTATTCCCCCTTCATACATTACTTGCAAACAATGGATCATAAGTCAAGCCAAACGTTTGCAATATGTATCCGATCACCTTTAAGATTTATGCATTAACCCGTCATCTCATTAAGAAATTATGTTAAAATATTACCGTAAATGAAGATTTTCATCAACGTGCTATAGTCATTAACAATAGTGACAAACAAGGAGTGGCGATTCATGATAACGATGAAAGATATAAAGCGTGAAGGTCACCCCGCTTTGCGGAACGTAGCTAAAGAAGTGGGTATTCCGCCTTCAGAAGATGATAAAAAACTGGCAACATCCATGCTTGAATTTTTGAAAAACAGTCAAGACGAAAAAATAGCGGAAAAATACAATCTAAGGGCTGGTGTTGGTCTTGCTGCCCCGCAGCTTGGTATTGACAAACGAATCATTGCTGTCCATTTTGACGACCCTAAAGGGAGGCGCTATAGTTATAAACTTTTCAACCCAAAAATCGTCAGTCATTCGGTTGAAAAAGCATATTTAGCGGGTGGCGAAGGATGCCTATCGGTCGACCGGGATGTTGAAGGTTACGTCGTACGCCACGCACGTACAACTGTAAAAGCATTCGATGCGGATGGCAACTCTTTAAAACTTAGACTGCGAGGCTATGCGGCCATTGTTGTCCAACATGAAATCGATCATTTAAATGGCATTATGTTTTATGATCACATCAATGAGGACAATCCTTTCTATATCCCTGAAAATGCCTATGCCATTGATTAAACATTTCAAAAAAGCAGCGCCAAGCTGCTTTTTTACATATATTATAAATATGCATAACTTTAAATAGACGGCGAAAAATAAAGGTACGAAACGACGGGACGAAACCATTGTTAAACCTAAGATTAGACGTTCTTTGTACATCCGTATACTTTTTCATTTCAAAAAATCCTAAATCATATTATACTAATGGTATGAGGGATTGGATCGGTGAAATGTTTTTATGCTTTTCTTAATTTGTTGAAAGGGGATGTCGGTTTCATGTTGAAACGCCTAAAAGAAAAGCTAAAAAAACGTTTGAAAGATTTTTTGGGAAACGAACGTGTACCAACAACTTGTGAAAGTGACTGCCACTAAACCAATCGCATCTATAAATAGCAAAACCCGAGATACTGCACGGAATCCATTTTTGATATACATGTTGATAAACGACTGACATTATAACAACCTGCAAAAAAGCGGCTTCGTAAGTGCGAAAGATACGGTTGCTTATACTGTTAGTCTATCAACGTGTATAGAAAACATTATATTCAATTTAATACGCAAATAAATGATAGGAGAGATACTATGATATATAAAGTGTTATACCAGGAGCACTCTGAAGAAATACCTGTACGTGAACGAACGAAAAGCCTTTATATTGAGGCGGAATCAGAAAGAGATGTCCGCCAAAAACTGGACGATCGCAATTACAATATTGAATTTATCCAGCCTTTGGATCCAACGCATTTAGCCTACGAAAAACAATCCGAAGATTTCACGTTGGAGACCGTATAACAAATGAAGTTTGTTAAAAATGACCAGACCGCTGTTTTTGCACTTGGAGGTTTAGGTGAAATCGGCAAAAACACTTATGGCGTCCAATTCCAAGATGAGATTATTTTAATCGATGCAGGCATTAAATTTCCCGAAGACGAACTGCTTGGCATCGATTATGTCATCCCCGATTACACCTACCTTGTGCAAAACCAAAATAAAGTTAAGGGATTGTTCATCACCCATGGTCACGAAGATCACATCGGTGGCATCCCTTACCTTTTGCGCGAGATCAACGTGCCTATATATGCTGGAAGACTTGCGATCGGATTGATTAAAAATAAACTAGAAGAACATGGCTTATTAAGAAACGCTAAATTGCATACAATTCAAGAAGACGATGTCATTAAATTCCGAAAGACATCCGTCTCGTTTTTTCGGACAACCCACAGTATTCCGGATTCCTACGGTATTGTTGTAAAAACACCACCAGGAAACATCGTTCATACAGGGGATTTTAAATTCGATTTCACCCCTGTAGGCGAACCAGCCAATTTAACGAAAATGGCCGAAATTGGAAAAGAAGGTGTTTTATGTTTACTTTCGGATAGTACGAATAGTGAAGTCCCGGGTTTTACTATGTCAGAGCGTAAAGTCGGTGCCACAATCGACGATATATTCAGTCGAGTTGACAGCCGAATTATATTTGCCACATTTGCATCCAATATTTACCGATTACAACAAGTTGTAGAAGCCGCTGTTAAACATGGTCGCAAAATCGTTGTATTCGGACGCAGTATGGACTCTTCGATAACCATTGGACAAGAGTTAGGTTATATTCAGGCACCGAAAGATACATTTATAGATGCGAATCAAATCAATCGGCTCCCTGCCCATAAGGTAACGATACTCTGTACGGGATCACAAGGCGAGCCTATGGCAGCTCTTTCGCGTATTGCCAATGGTACACATCGACAAATTCAGATTATTCCAGGTGACACGGTTGTTTTTTCGTCCTCTCCAATCCCCGGCAACACGATTAGTGTCAGCCGGACGATCAACCAACTATACCGTGCTGGGGCTGAGGTCATTCACGGGCGCCTGAGCGATATACACACATCTGGTCATGGTAGTCAGGAAGAACAGAAGTTGATGCTGCGCCTGATGAAACCGAAATATTTTATGCCGATCCATGGTGAATATCGCATGCTGAAAGAACATGTCAAGCTTGGTAAAGCATGTGGTATTGATGAAGCCAATTCGTATGTGATGGATAACGGGGATGTGCTTGCACTCGGCAAAAACAACGCGGCGATTGCCGGTAAAATCCCATCCGGATCGGTTTATGTAGACGGTAGCGGAATCGGCGATATCGGCAATATCGTCTTGCGCGATCGACGCATCCTATCCGAAGAAGGACTTGTCATCGTTGTTGTCAGCATCAACATGAAAGAGTTTAAAATTGCCTCAGGCCCCGACATTATTTCACGCGGTTTTGTATACATGCGTGAGTCTGAAGACTTGATCAAAGAAGCACAAAAACTCGTTTCCCGTCATCTACAAAAGGTCATGGAGCGAAAAACGACGCAATGGTCAGAAATTAAAAATGAAATAACCGATACCATTGCACCATTCCTTTATAATAAAACAAAACGCAGACCGATGATTTTGCCGATCATTATGGAAGTATAAGCGAAAAAGCTGCCCCGTGAACGCGGGGCAGCTTTTTCAAAGTTTGGGTAACGACCAGACGTTTCGATCAACGATCCTCAATAACAAGATGTTTTTCAAACCGACTGATATCTTGGTCGGCTCCAATTACAATCAATACATCATGTTCTTTAAGTGTATCTTCTGCCGTTGGCGATACATTAATGGCGTTTCCTTGCTTAATAGCGACGACATTGCAGCCGTATTTCGCTCGTATATCAAGATCCATCAATGATTTGCCGAACATTTTACGCCCTGCTTTGACTTCGACGATACTGTGATCATCGGACAATTCGAGATAATCCAGAATATTATTAGAAATGATATTGTGGGCGATCCGCTTGCCCATATCGCGTTCCGGATGTACAACTTGATCAGCGCCAATTTTGTTTAAAATTTTTTCGTGATAATCGTTCTGTGCTTTCACTGTAATTTTTTTTACGCCTAAATCGCTCAGTATAACGGTAGTCAAAATGCTCGCCTGTATATTATCTCCGATGGCGACGATGACGTGATCGATATTTTTAATGCCGATTTCTTTGAGCGATGCCTCATCTGTTGTATCGGCAACAATTGCATGAGAAGCGATATTTTTGAATGCATTTACTTTATCTTCGTCAATATCAATGGCTAATACTTCCATACCTTCTTTGCTTAGCTCGTAACAAATGCTCCCGCCAAAACGGCCGAGTCCAATCACTGCAAATTCGCGTTTCATCTTTTCTCCTCCATCGTATATGTCGACTGTACATCGTTTATTATATATCAAGACACTGGTTGAAAAAATGACTAGTTCGTAAACACTTGTTTCACCCTATATCGCATCAAGCATCTCAAACTGTGATTGAATCAAACCATAATATTCCCCGCGCTTGCGCATCAATTCATCGTGATTGCCATGCTCCAATACTTCACCGTTTTCTAAAACGTAAATATTGTCGGCTTCACGAATGGTTGACAAACGGTGCGCAATGATGATGGCTGTGCGTCCTTTTAATAATTTGTTCAATGCGCGTTGGATTTTAACCTCCGTTTCGGTATCAATGCTTGCTGTTGCCTCATCAAGAATTAAAATACGCGGATCAGCAAGCAATGCTCTTGCAAACGACAATAACTGGCGCTCGCCTGCAGAAAGAATGTTTCCCCGCTCTTCGACTTCTGTATGGTAACCATTGGCCATACGCCGAATAAATTCATCAGCACCAACGACTTTGGAGGCGGCGATTACTTCTTCATCTGTTGCGCTTGGCCGTCCGAAGCGGATGTTTTCCATAATCGTACCCGAGAAGATAAACGTATCTTGTAAAACAATGCTAATGCGTGGGCGTAAGCTATCCAAGGTTACATCTCGAAGATCATAACCGTCTATTTTTACAGTTCCTTTGGTCGGATCGTAAAAACGACCAATCAAATTGGCAATGGTCGATTTTCCGCTTCCGGTATGTCCGACAAGCGCCACCGTTTCTCCAGGCTTGATCTTAAGGCTGATATCATTGAGCGCTATACGCTTGCCATCGTAAGAAAACTGTACCCGATCAAATTCGATTTCACCGGTTATATCTGTCAATGCATAAGCATCTTCTTTGTCTTTAACGTTTGGCCGTTCATCGAGAAATTCAAATATCCGCTCCGACGCCGACATCGCCATGAGCAACTGATTATACATTTGGCCGAGTCTTGAGATCGGATCCCAAAACATTCCGAGGAAAAAAGCAAATGTTACAAACGTCCCAATAGCAATTCCTCCATTATTTTCCCCTAGAATGATCAAATGGGCACCATAAGTGATCAAAATAATCGTGCCAATAGCATTGCTTATTTCAACAAATGGTCGAAATTTTGCACTTTTTTGAACAGCTGTTCGCCATGCTTCAAAGTTATCAGAATTCACACCCGCAAAGTACGCACTATTTTCCTTTTCTTGGGAAAAAGATTGGGTAATGCGCATGCCTTGTAAACTTTCATTTAAATGCGAATTTAATTTTGATTGTTGGATACGAACTTGCTGCCAAGAGCGGCGAATATTGCGGCGCAGCTTTGTTGATATATAAAACATGATCGGTAGGACAACCATCACTGCCAAAGCCAACTTCGGACTTAAAGCTACGATGATAACGATGATACCTGATAACGTGACTACATCCATCAATAGATTGATAATTCCGTTTGTAAACAATTCCTGAAGCGATGTAATATCGTTCATTATTCGCACGAGAATCGAACCAGCCGAGCGCGAATCAAAAAAACGGTGTGACAGGCGTTGAACATGGCTAAATAAATGCTGGCGCAAATCATAAATAACATTTTGACCTAAAATATTAACCCATTTAATACGCAACGTATTGCCCATATAACTTAAAAAATATAAAAATCCGATGAAAATAGCAATATATGTGAGCATCGTTACGTTTTTATTTGCAATGGCCATATCGATAGCCATTTTACCGATAAGAATAGGCACTGCCAAACGAACACCCGTAGAAACGAGCATAGCAATGATCGAACCGGGTAAATAAGTCGTCGCATAAGGCTTTAAATACTTTAACAAGCGCCACATTTGCTGCCAGTTGAATGGTTTTTCCACGGCTTGATCGACCGTGTAATGAAACCGTGTTAAATGACGAGCTCCTTTATTATCCCCCATTTATCTTCCTCCTCATGCTCGAGCCGCTTTCATAATTATATCGCGGTCTTGATATTGAATATCGTAAATTCGTTTATAAGGTCCATTATTTCGAATTAATGCATCATGCGTCCCTCGTTCAACGACTTCTCCATCTTCCAAAACAAGGATTTCATCAGCATGTTTCAACGATGAAATACGGTGTGCAATAATAAAAGTTGTACGGTTTTTCATCACTTCTTTTAAAGCAATTTGAATCCGAAATTCCGTTTCCATATCTACAGCCGATGTCGCATCATCCAATACGAGAATATTCGGATCAATACAAATAGCGCGTGCAATAGCAATGCGTTGTTTTTGGCCTCCCGAAAGCCCCATACCTCGCTCACCGAGCATTGTGTCATAGCCATCAGGCATCTCCATAATAAAATCATGCGCCTGAGCGCGTTTAGCTGCATCGATCACTTGCTCATCGGATAATTGAATATTTCCGTATCGGATGTTTTCCCGGATCGTCGTCGAAAATAAAAATGGCTCTTGGAGAACAAATCCAATATGTTTGCGCAATGCCTTCAGCCTATAATCGGATACTGGACGTTTATCAACGAGGACTTCGCCTTTTTCAGGTTCATAAAACCGCGGGATCAATTGGGTAATCGATGTTTTCCCTGAACCAGTAGCACCGATTAAGCCTATGGTTTTCCCCGGCGGAGCATCGAAACTAATGTTTTTCAAAGCTGGATCATCATTTTCCGTATACGTCAAGGTAACATTGTTAAATGTAACATGCCCTTTAATCTCTGTATCACGAGCATCCGCTTTTTCTACGATATCTTCCGGTGCTTCCAAAATTTCCAAAAGTCTTTCCCCGGATGCTTTAGCCTGTGAAAATTGGTTAATGACAAACCCAAGATTCATTAAAGGACCGAGAATATACCACACCAAACTAAAAAAGGCCACAAGCGCTCCGACATCTAAAAACCCGCTGATAACGAGATAGCCGCCAAACCCTAAAAGCGCTAGCGCACAAATGTCTCCGATCAATTCCATTAACGGGAAAAAACGCGACCAAATTTCCGCTGTTTTAAGATAATTATTTTTGTATGTATTATTTTTATCGGAAAAACGACCGATTTCAAAGTCTTCTCGTGACAGCGATTTGACCGTATTAATTCCGCTAATATTTTCCTGTACGCGTGTATTCAAACGTCCCAATGAACGACGTATTCTTCTAAACGCTGGATGAACACGTTTATCAAAACGCATGACGACAACCGCCAAAAAAGGCATGGCAGCCATCGTTACAAGCGCTAACGGTACAGAGTAAAACAGCATAACGGACATGCTGAATAAAATTAACGTTGAAATGCGAACAAGTTCTGCAAATCCGACGGAAAGAAAGAAACGAAATCCTTCCACATCTTGGGTCAATCGGGACATTAAGTCACCTGTTCGTGCGTTATCATAATATTTGAATGAAAGAGATTGCAATTTCAAATACAAAGCCTCACGTAATTTATAGACCGCAGTTATGCCGAACAAATCTCCTAAATATTGATGCAGATACGTCGCCATCCCTTTGATGAGCATTAATAACAAAAAAACAACGGCTAAATAAGGAATCAGTTGATAGCGTATTTCGAGGACAACTTCATCGATCGTTAACTGTAAAATAATTGGATACACGACTGTTATGCCTGTTACAAATAACAAAGATAAGAGCGATAGAAAAAAATACTTTTTATAAGGCCAGTAAAATGGCTTGAGTTTTTTAAATGTGTCCAATATAGCCCCTCCTCGGATGTATTTATTTTGCGTACTTTCTAATATAACGGTTCAGGAAATAAATTGCCACTCTTTTTGCTCAGTTTTTTATAGATTTTCTTCTCACGCTTTTCAGTCATATATATCCTAAAAAAAGACTGCCCAATGTCAGTCGCCATCTATCATGCATGGTTTTTTATTGCCAACCGCTCAATTCGTTTGCAAAGCATTGTCAAACGGCGACTGCCAATCTGTGTATACCGTAGTGTTCCCTCACGATCAAATAGATAATAAGCCGGAACATATTTGTTGTTAAAAGCATCGGTTAGTTTATAATCATTGTCGATACACAAAGGATGGGTTATATGATGCGCTTTTGCCGTTGCTTTAATTTTTTCTAGATCAAAATCATTGTCTGATCGGGGCATATGGACGGCGATAACGTTTAAATGGTTTTTATATTCTTCATAAATGGTATTAATGTTTGGCATAGCTTTCTTACAAAGCGAGCAACTCACTGACCAAAAATGTATTAGCGATGGAATGTCTCCTCGTAAATCATGCTTCATAAGCGGACGGCTGTTCAGCCACATTGATTCCCTTTTCCATTCAGGCATCTGGTCTCTCAGTCGCATACTGAACCTCCTTATTTAAATAGATCGTTTGAAACTGGAAAATATACCATTTAAAGTCAAGTACTCTGCTTATTCATCTGTCATCATAGTTTGTTTTAAAGCGATCAACAATGACAACATAAAAGTTTAAATACGCTTATACTCTATATGTATGATACGCTCCGATCGAAGTTCCATCACCGTATTGAAATAACTAAAGGGCTGTCGCGACAGCCCTTTATGCATTAATCTAATTTAGTTTGTTGTTTATCATCTGTACAATTTCCTCTGCACTTTGTCCTTCTGCATTGATCACTGAACCGGCAATACTTGTTGTAGCCATTCCCATCACATCTTTATCCTGCCCCGATATAATGCAAAAATCACAATACGCTGCGTCATCCTCCGATTTTAGGTCAAACACATCGTGCCCCATCTCTGTCAAGGCTTCTTTCACGTCGGTAAGCGTCTCTTCAACACCTATACGCGCCATTCTTTTTCACTCCTCTATACATGAAAATGTAGCAAAACTTATCTTTACCACAAATTGCAAAACTATTCACCGTTTCTTTCATGTATAGAAGGTACCTATTGATTCGTTTTTGTTATATATATGTCCCGTTTGACAGCTTTCAAAATAGCACGCCGTGTAACAATGCCGTCAAAGTAACCGCTTTCATTAACCACGCAAACAAAAGGATAATTAATAACCATGTTCAATCCATCTAAAAATCGATCATCTTTTGCCAACGTTGGAATATCCTGATGCATTACTTCCTCAACTTTTATCGAAGAAAGCTTTTCAATTTCAAACCGCTCCATGCCTAATGTTTGGTTTAATATAACGGTTTTCCCAATCGTGCCGACAAGTCGATATGATGCATCTAAAACAGGAACAGCAGAATAGCCTGATTTAACTAAAACGAGTAACGCATGTTCAAGCGGATTATTGATTTGAACGTGGGCTACCTTTTCAGAAGGTATCATTAGATCTCCTACGAGGATGTCGGTTAAAGCCCGACTTTGAATCATGCTCATCAAAATCGCTCCTTTTCCTTTACTATCATCATTTTGCATGATGGGATAATCCTGTAAAAAGGAGTTCTCCTTCATTAGTTTATCATAGTTTATGATTGAGAAACAGTTTTGGCGACTTATGGTATTGAAACGTTAGACAAACTATTTTATAATATGAACATATGATCAAATAGTATAGGAGTTCGCTTATGGACTATCAATCCCTTGATCATCGTTTAATCAACCAAGTTTCACAAGTGTTCAAAGCGCTATCGGACCCTACGCGAATTAAAATTCTGCACTTATTATTCCATAAAGAATGTTCCGTCAGTGAAATAGCTCAAAATTTGAACATGCAACAATCAACGATTTCACACCAACTAAAATATCTGAAGCAATTAAACCTTGTTAAATGCCGGAGGGAGAAAACACGGTACTATTACTCACCGAATGATGAGCATGTGAGAAATCTTCTGGAACAGATGATCGAGCATGCTAAACATATGTAAGGAGGATTAGCATGGGACATTCTCATGATCACCACCATGCGACTAATAAAAAAGCTCTTTTTTGGAGTTTTCTCGCTATATTTACTTTTATGTTTGTTGAAGCTATCGGCGGTTTTTTGACCAACAGCTTGGCACTGCTTTCTGATGCTGGTCACATGTTGAGCGATGCCTTTGCGCTAGGACTGAGCCTTATCGCTTTTAAAATTGGCAGTAAACAAGCAACATACAACAACACGTATGGTTTTAGACGTTTTGAAATTATTGCCGCATTGGTAAATGGTATTACATTAATCGCGATATCGCTGTATATTTTTTACGAAGCATGGCAACGGTTCACCAAACCGCCCGAAGTTAGCGCAAGCATGATGATAATCGCCACGATCGGACTTGTCGTTAATATTCTCGTTTTCTTTATACTTATGCGTGGTGATTCACAAGAAAATTTGAATATTAAAAGTGCATTGTTACACGTTTTAGGCGATTTATTAGGTTCGATTGGTGCCATAATCGCCGGTCTATTGATCTACCTGTTCGGCTGGAACATCGCCGATCCGATTGCCAGTGTCCTCGTATCAGTGTTAATTCTTATCTCAGGTATGCATATTGCCAAAGATGCGCTCCACATTCTAATGGAAGGCAAACCAGCCCATGTCGATACGGCAAAAATTCACGAACAACTATCCACATTAAAAGGCGTGATCGATGTTCATGATCTTCATGTTTGGTCTATTACGACAGAGTTTCCAGCATTGAGCTGCCATATTGTCGTAGATCCATCGGTTGACCGCGATACTTTGCTGATTGAAGCTAACGATTTAATCAAACAAACGTTCAACATCGATCATTGTACAGTGCAAATCGAAGGATATAACACATCGGTTCATCGAAACTGCAATTCGTGTCACTGATGATCATCAGCTCCTCTCGACTGGTGCGAGAGGAGCTGATTGCTTTTTCAATGTCATATATTTTTTATGGCACTATTCGGCTTTTGTTCACACCAATGCTATAATATTGGAGATGATTTTTTTTACCCATCGTGTAAGAAAGGTTGAATACCGATGAAGCGACGGTCCTTTTTAAAAAAACTAGTCGGGGGTCTACTAACCCTTGTCGGTTTAGGTAGCGGAACATACTACTATGCCCGGCAAATCGAACCTACTATGCTTACAGTCCGTAATGATCATATCGTTTCAGCAAACATTCCAGAAGTTTTCAATAATTTTAAAATTGTCCAGTTTTCCGATACACATATCGGTTTTCAATATACATTAGATCAGTTTGGTCGTCTTGTTGAGAAAATAAACAGCCTTGAACCCGATTTGATCGTATTTACAGGCGATCTTGTCGACAAGCCTAACATCTACGATTGGAACGAGAATATTATTGATCTTTTAAAAGCTTTATCAGCGCAACATGGAAAATTTTGGGTTTATGGAAATCATGATCATGGAGGATATGGCACAACCATTGTCAATAAAACGATGGAAAAGGCTGGCTTTGTACTGTTGAAAAATACACACAGTGCGATTGAAATTGCCGATGAACGCATTTATCTAGCAGGTGTTGACGATGTCATTCTCGGAAAACCCGATCTAGAGACGGCAATATCAGGCATCGATCCAGCTGATTTCACAATACTTTTGGCGCATGAACCAGACTATGCTGATGTTGCGCGCCGCTTTTCGGTTGACGTACAATTATCAGGTCATAGCCACGGCGGGCAAGTTCGCCTTCCATTGCTCGGTCACCTTTACACGCCAGCATATGCGCAAAAATATGTCGAAGGTAGGTATACGTTTCCAGACGAACAGATGATGCTTTATGTGTCACGAGGTATCGGCACTACCCGTCTTCCGTTTCGTTTTTTATGTAAACCAGAAATCCAAATATTCACCCTAAAAACAGACTGAGTGTACATTAACATGAGTTTAGTCTTTATACTGATTTATGTCTTTATACATTGAATGCAGACAAGCTTTACTGTACGATAGAAACAAGTTTTCAATCATGGAAATAGGAGGATTAGCGCATGTACGATAAGGAAAACATACCGATTGATGAACTTGCCAAGGCCATCTACACGATCAATCGTCATGCTAAAACAGCACCGAAACCACGGCATTTGTATTTCATTAAAAAAGAAGCTATTGATCAACTCCTTCGAGAGAAACGAGCAGAAAAAATCGGTCTACATTTTTCTAATCATCCTAGATTAAGCAACCAATACTCGACTGTACTTGTAAAGGTTGGCAATTACTACTTCCATATTCCTCCGACAAAAGATGATTTTCGAAAAATGAAACATCTGGGTAGCCTTGATTACGATTATCGAAACCCTCAATCAAAAATGCCATTATCACATGCTAAACAAATCATTTACCAATACATTAACTGGAAACCGCAGAAAAAACAATCGACACGACGTAAACCATATTCATCCGCCTACTTCACAGCTTCATCATTAGGTAAAATAAAGCGGTCACCGCGGAACCGTTTAACAAATAAAAACATTTCTTTACATAAATTTTGATAAAGGAAAAGGTATGATCGGTTAGGTCATACTCTTTTTCTACGGTTATTGATAAAGCGTTTCAAACTAACGACAATGACTAATAAAATACCGAATAACGCTAATGATTCGAGAGTCACCCGCATAAATAGGCGGCTTGATTCTTGTGCATCGGTTATTAAAATAGTAACAAATAGTACAACAAGCGCCAATAGACTACTCAATATATAGCTTAATACTCTAGCCGACTGAATTGCGACGAGAAAAGAAATAAATGGTTGAATCAACAAATAGCAAACAACAATGCCACCAAACAACAACACGAAATAGATATGCTCCTCTTCTAAACCTAATATCATCAATTGGGACATACTAAACCAAGTTGTATCACTGTATAACATTCATACAACCTCCTGCAAACGTCGATGAACTTATATCTGGCAATTGAAGAAATGATTACATACATCATTTCCGAATATTCATTATTTTATACCTCTAAACATCCATTCTATCAGCAAGCACTCTTATAATCACTATTAGGAGGGTTAAGTTCATTTGAATAAGGCGTTTTTTTATATCGTCACTGGTGCAGCACTTTGGGGAACCATCGGCTGGTATGTAAAGCACTTGTATGCATATGGGCTCGCACCGATGGAAGTCGTTACATTGCGCGTTTGGTCTTCTGCCATTATTCTGCTCGGATTTATGTTATTTACCGCGCCAAAACAACTTACATTGCACAAACTGACCGATATAAAATATTTTTTGGGTACTGGGATTTTCAGCTTTATTTTTTTTAATTTTTGCATGTTTATGGCGATAGACTTAGCTACAATACCAATGGCAACCGCATTACTATATACAGCGCCAGCCTTTGTTGCAGTCTCGTCATTTTTTCTATTCAAAGAACCGCTGACAAAGCTTAAAATAACGTCCATCCTGATGACGATTATCGGAACCTCTTTCGTCGCAGGCATCGTTCCTTTAGATCCAGACGTATTGCACGTTGGAAGCCTTCTTTTTGGATTAGGTTCGGGGATAGGATATGCGCTTTATAGCATTTTCAGTAAGTTCGCTTTAAAAAAATATACGAGTCTAGTCATTACAACGTTCACATTTGTCGTAGCCGGCGTGGCATTGATTCCATTTTTTCCTTATAAACAAAAATTGCTTCTTCTATTGGATCCGACTGTTTTATTTTATGTAGTCGGACTTGGCTTTTTACCAACAGCTTTTGCCTACATTATCTATACCTATGGATTAGAACAGACAGAAGCATCGAGTGCATCGATTTTAACGACCGTAGAGCCCGTTGTAGCAACATTGATCGGGGTCTTTGTTTTTCACGAAGCTTTTTCCTTCTTTCAATTTATAGGCATGAGCTGTATTATTGTTGCCGTCATCTTACTACACATCCACTCCATTCGCAATGCACCACAAACATAAACGTGTGACCGCCATCACAGCGGTGTTTTGTGAAGACACATATAATGATAATAAACATATAAAAAGGAGGTTCAATATGACTACATTTACAGCCAAACATAAACCAGCAGATATCGTCAAAGTATTCCCAAAGGCGAGCGATTTGTTCAAAGAACGTCGGATCGACTTTTGTTGTGGCGGAGATAAACCGCTTAAAGACGTGTTTGCTGAACAAAATCTTGACGAAGACGCGATTCTCGCTGAGTTAAACGAGGCATACGATGAATGGAAACAACAAGATCACGAAGTCATCGATTGGGATGCCATGCCAGCTACAAAGCTGATTGACCATATTGTCCAGACACATCATAGCTTTTTGAAAGAAGAATTGCCTGCCCTTGAACCGTTTGTGACAAAAGTTTTCCGCGTACATGGGACAAAACACCCGCATCTGAAAGAACTGCATAAATTATACAACGCATTTAAAGTTGACATGGAAGAACATATGGTATCCGAAGAAGAAGAAGTTTTTCCTCTGATTAAAGAATATGAAAAAAACCCAAGTGAAGAACGATTGGAACAAATTCGAATCGCAAACGGTGGTCTGGAAGACGAACACACAACATCAGGCAATCTTCTCAAACGGATGCGCGAAATCACGAATGACTTTGAACCGCCTGCAGATGCATGCAATACCTACCGGATTACTTACGCAAGATTAGCGGAACTTGAAGCAGATACATTTCAGCACATCCATTTGGAAAATAATGTGCTATTTAAAAACTTGCGCGAAAATAAACCTGAAACAAAACTGTCTTAAATGATAAGAAACGGATTGGATCATTGAAAAATGTGATCCAATCCGTTTTCTTCATGTTAGGTCATTCAGTTTTTAACTGAACGACTTTTTTATCCCATCTATTTGAATTTTTTTAACACTAACGTGACGTTGTTATGTTGTCATTTTACTTGTTGACGCATAGTCTTGCGACGATTCGTTTAAATATTTTTCTTCTAGCCGCAACTCAATTTGTTCGATCTCTTTTTCATCTTGTAATAACGCTTGTACATTTTCTTGAACAAGATCTTCAAACGATTGAAAATTCAGACGCATATATGCCACCCCCTTGTGGTGTGTTCATTACCTATTATATCCTATTTTTAACGGAATCAATCGGAATTATTTGAAATTTCTATTACAAATGATTAACAATTTCGTGAAGATGGATGACATTGGTCAATCTATTGGAGGAGGTGAATAGATGAAGTGAGAAAATGGAGACATCTGTGATGAGGGATTAACTGTTCTTATTCACTTCACAATCATGTTTTAAACGCTGATATTTATTTAACGTTTGATCTAATTTTTGACTAATCTCGATTGACTCACGACAGGTTAGCCCTTTTTCCCTAGCCACTTTGATCATTTGGCATCTTAAGTATTCGATTCGTTGCAACAATTTTTGCTTTGAGCACATTTGTTTATGGAGGAAGCCTCCTTATTGATTTCCTTCAATTTAGCATAGCATTTCTACGATTGACAAGCTTTTTAAGTCAATAAACGGTTTGGTATGCGTATTAATTCATAACATAAAGATGATTATGCTATTATATAATAACAATGGTTTATGGAAAGGGATGTCTTCCGTGACGAAAACAAAGCAGAAAAACGAATGGATTGAATGGATAAAAGCATTGATCATTGCTGTTTTAATTGCCCTTTTTTTAAAAACCTTCATATTTGCCACATCCATCGTAGAAGGCGAAAGCATGGAACCAACACTTGAAAGCGGTGAAAGGGTTATTTTTAACAAACTTATCTACTTAATTGACAAACCGAAGCGCGGCGATATCGTCATCATTGAGCACCCGACGAAGAATTACGTTAAACGGGTCATCGCTCTTCCTGGGGAAACGATCGAAATGAAAAATCATCTTTTATATATCGATGGTGAGCATTATGATGAAACTTTTATAAGCGAAAAAGCTATTAACCATACAGGGGATTTTGGTCCCGTTGAAGTTCCGGAAGACAGCTATTTTGTTATGGGTGACAATCGCGCCATTAGCAAAGACAGTAGAAATGGGCTTGGGTTTATCAAAGAGGAAGATATTATCGGCAGATCGGAAATCATCATCTACCCGTTCGATCAATGGGGTATTACACGATAGATGGACAAGGAGCAGCCAGACGAATGTCTGGCTTCTTGGTGTTATTTTTCATTATCAAATACACAATAGCCTATATTCAACAGAATGATTCCGATGCAAACAATGCCAAACAACGTTTCCCACACAGCAGCCACCTCCCTTGGAGAAAGCATCAAATCCTTTATAAAACAACTTTCTATCCTATCATATCAATTCCCGTCTACTAAATAAAGTAAAAATATGTTAGACGCTTTGACCACCTTTAACAGTTTATGACAGCGTGCGTGATTTTTAACGGTTGAATGTATTTCGCGATTTTCTTTAGTGGAAGCCTTACGATATTGTTTTCAACCATTTTGATAATTGGTGCGATGGCAATGGTTTGCTAACATAAAACCCTTGAATTTCATCACATTTTTCTTTTCCTAAAAATGTTAACTGCTCTGCTGTTTCCACTCCTTCAGCGATCACCTTCATATCTAAAGCATGGGACATGTGAATAATCGATTTGACGATCGCTTTGTTCTGTTTTCGCCTTTCATCCATAAACATCTTATCGATTTTCAATTTTGTAATTGGAAAAAGGCTTAAATATTTCAATGATGAATAACCCGTCCCAAAGTCATCGATCGAAACATAAACACCAAGCTGTCGCAACTGCTCCATCGTCTCGAGAATATATTCCTCATTTGTCATCGCCATGCTCTCAGTTATTTCTAGTTCTAAATATTCCGGCGCAAGTCCTGTTTTAGCCAGTGTTGTTTTCACCTTGTCTACAAGGCCCCTTTGATGGAATTGTCGAGCCGATAGATTAACGCTTACAACGATGGGATGATAACCTTCATCTTGCCATGTTTTATTTTGTCTACATGCTTCATACAACACCCAATCACCAATATCGATAATGAGACCGGTTTTCTCGGCAAGTGGGATAAATTCAGCTGGCGACACCATGCCTCGTTTTGGATGGTTCCAACGTAAAAGCGCCTCCATACCGACGACTTGACCGGTTAATAAATTTTTTTGCGGCTGATAATACAGCTCGAACTGTCCCTTTTTTAATGCTCGGCGCAATTCTGCTTCCATCGTTAACATCATCCTAAAGTTTTCAGAAATGGATGATTCAAATAGTTTATAATGATTTCGATGTTTTTCTTTGATCACATACATGGCGGAGTCGGCATGTTTGATGAGATGATCCGGCGTTGTTCCATGTTCCGGATAAAGACTGATTCCAATGCTGAGCGACGTAAACATGTCGTACTCGCCAATGACAATCGGCTTTTCAAAAGCAGCAAAAATGGTCTCTGCATAATCAATGGCAGCATCCTTGTCTTTGATGTTCCGTTTAAGAAGCAGAAATTCATCACCTCCCATACGGGCGATGAATGTATCGGTTTGTAACAGCGTCTTCAATCGATCGGCGTTTGCCTTGAGCAATTTATCACCAAAAGCATAGCCAAGCGTATCGTTTATCTCTTTAAAATAATCCAAGTCAATAAAGTAGACAGCAAGTTTTTCATCTTTCAACTCAGCTTCTTCAAGTGCTACTTTCAACATGTGCTGAAAAAAATTCCGGTTCGGTAAATCAGTCAATTCATCATAGTAAGCGATGTACTCAATCCGCATTTCGTTTTGAACGCGCTCAGATATATCGCGGACGGCTGCCACTTGGACAATATTTCCTTGATTATTATACGGATGTTCAAAAACTTCGATGTGAAATACTGTCCCATCCTTTTTGAACCCTCGAAATTGACACGGGTTTTTCGACTGGCTATTGATCGATGTTTTATCAATGAGTTCAGTTATTTTTTTATGCACGATTTCTTCATGTGAATATCCAAACATCGCTAGCAACGTATCATCTGCATCAATGATAGTGTTATTATAATCATAGATGAGAATGCCTTCTGTACTGGATGGCCCTATATCTTGAATATATTTTTTCATTTCAGCTTTTTTATCGTATAAAGACAACCGTTGTAATAACAAACAGTATGTATATTGACTGGAGCGGAATGATTTCACTTCCAACAGCTGCTTTACAGCGCTTTTTTGTTCCATCATTAAATGATTTATCCGCTTTTTTTTCAATTCTGCAAAATCGAGATAGTTTGTAATAAGCTGGCCGACGGCATTTTGCAATCCTAATAGCGTTAATGCTGCTGGATTCGCTTGCAAAATTCTGCCATTTGCATGGACGATCAGAACAGGTTCATTTAAGTGCGGTAAAATCTGCTGATCGATCGGTGATTCATATTTCTTCAAAGACATTCAAAAACCCCCTTGAACTACCCGATTATCATTTTTTCTTTGGGGTAATGGAATTTCCCGCTTTTATTTTTCCGCTTGAACGTAAACAGAAATGTCAACACACCCACCCTTCCGATAAACATTAAAACCATTAAAACTATTTTACTGAACAGACCGAGTTCATCTGTAATACCAAGCGATAAGCCGACAGTACCAAAAGCTGATGTTACTTCAAAAAGAATTTGTATCATGGAAAATGATTCAGTCGCCGCGATCATCAATACCGAAACAAAAATCAATGCAATAGCCATAAACGTCACCGTGACAGCTTTTAACAAATCTTCCGGATACACTTCACGTCTGAATAGGCGAATGCTTTCTCCACCGCGCGCATACGTCATGATAAAAATGACGACAAGTGCAAACGTTGTCGTGCGAATGCCGCCACCAGCACTGCTTGGGGATGCGCCAATGAACATTAGAAACGACATGAACAGATGGTTCGCATCGCTGAAAAGACTAACATCCATTGTCGATAGACCACCGCTTCTTGTCGTAACAGATTGAAAAAGGGCATAAAATAGACGTTCATGCCAGGACTGTTCGGCGAAAAAACGATGGGCATCAAACAAATATATGAAGAAAGCACCTGCGACAATCAAAATGACAAATGTAACTGTCGTCAATTTCGTAAACAATGTAAAATGCACCGACGTTTGTTTTTTTACTTTTTGAAATAAATAAGTCTTTAGTTCAATCAGCACTGGGAAACCAATGGCCCCGAAAATGATCAAGAACATATGAATCGACTGAACAAGATAATCATCCTTGAATGGGATAAGGGATTGACCTGTTATATCGAATCCACCGTTGGAAACCGCACTGATCGTTGCAAAAAATCCGTGAAAATACGCTTCTCTAGTTGTTGGAAAATATCGCAAGTAATACGTACCTAAAAGCAGAAAGGCGAATAACTCGGTTGTACCTAAAACGATGAGCATCTGTTTGACAAGGCGGACCATGCCAGAAAATTGCGTTTGATTTTGATCGGTCATGATCAAGCGACGTTCTTTTAGGCCAATTTTTTTTCCGAGAATCAGCCAAAAAAACGTACCGATAGCCATCACACCGACGGCGCCTAACTGCAAAATGATTGCCAGTATAATGAACCCTGTCGTGCTGAAGGTCTCCACAATGGTAACACTGCTCAACCCCGTTACACTCAACGCGCTAACAGCCGTAAATAAAATGTCGATAAATGCGATATCAACATTGGCTTGGTGAGCGATAGGTAAGGCTAACAAAACCGTTGCGAGGACAACAGCGACCATATAGAAAAGGACGATCATTTGGACAGGAGATAGTTTATTTAGCCATTGAATACGAAACATAAAGCTGCCCCCTTCATCATTTTATATATCGGCAAGGACTTGCTATTTTTTAATGTACATTATACCAAGCCAATCGTGTATGTGTTTATATATTTTGTTATATATTTTCTTAAAATATTTGCTATAATGAAGTGAGATTTAAACGATCGGAGGGTGCTCATGCTGAATCAAAACATTATAGCGCGGCTAAAGTCGATTGTGGGAAATGAAAACATCGAAACAACACAGACGGGACTTTATACATATTCCTATGATGCTACACCACGGTTTCAGGCTTGGCCCGATGCTGTTGTATCGCCAAGAAACAAACATGAAATCCAGAAGATCGTCCAGTTGTGCAACACATATAATATTCCCATCGTGCCAAGAGGGTCAGGCTCGAACTTGAGTGCTGGAACAACACCTATCAGAGGTGGGATTGTCCTATTATTCAAGCATATGGATAACATAATTGAAATCGACGAAGAAAATTTGACTGTCACGACCGAACCTGGCATCATCACAGAAGATTTAATTCGGAAAGTAGAAGCTAAAGGGCTCTTTTATCCTCCTGATCCAAGTTCGATGCAAATTTCCCAAATCGGTGGAAATATCAACGAAAATTCGGGTGGATTACGCGGATTGAAATACGGTGTCACCCGGGATTATGTTCTCGACTTAGAAGTCGTTCTCCCAAACGGAGAAATCATTCACACCGGTGGAAAACTCGCCAAAGATGTAGCAGGATATGATCTTACAAGCTTATTCGTTGGCTCAGAAGGTACTCTTGGTATTATAACCGAAGCAACTCTCAAGCTCCTCCCTATGCCAGAAAGTAAAAAAACGATGCTTGCACTCTATCATGACATCGAGCAAGCAGCGGAAACGGTATCAGCGATTATCGCGAATCGCATCATTCCTGCGACACTTGAATTTCTTGACAAACCGACCCTTCAAGCCGTCGAAGACTTTGCCCAGGTCGGATTGCCCACAGATGTCGAAGCTGTTTTGTTGATTGAACAAGATGGACCACCTGATATAGTTGAAGAAGATACCGAAAAAATCGCTAAGCTATGCCAAGCACATCATGCTATTCGCGTATCTGTCGCCGAAACAAAACAAGAGGCTGAAGCGCTTACCGCTGCAAGGCGAGCAGCCCTTTCCGCCCTATCGCGACTCAGACCAACAACGATATTGGAGGATGCAACAGTCCCGCGATCGGAAGTGGCCAACATGGTAAAAACCATTGCTGCAATTGCTGAGAAATACAACGTCACCATTTGTACATTTGGCCATGCTGGCGATGGCAACTTGCATCCAACGTGTGTGACCGATCTTAGGGATGCAGAAGAGATGGAACGTGTTGAGAAAGCGCTTGAGGAAATATTTCATCACGCCATCGAACTCGGGGGCACGATTACTGGTGAACATGGTGTTGGAGCTATGAAAGCGCCGTTTCTTCACTGGAAATTAGGCGAGGCAGGTGTCGGTGTCATGAAGCAGATTAAACAAGCATTGGATCCAAACCATATTATGAATCCAGGCAAGCTGTTCACCGAAGAAAAACGCAAACGATTGGTGGTGACAAGATGATGCAAACAGAGGAAAAAAGACGCATCCAACATGAATTCAAAGAGAAAATGGATTACGATGAAATTCTAAATTGTATGCGGTGCGGCTTTTGCTTGCCGAGCTGTCCCACCTACATTGAATCGGGAAAAGACGAAGCTCAATCACCTAGGGGTAGGATTGCTCTCATGAAGGGCGTTGTTGATGGCGATATTGAACCGGATGAAGATGTCAAACGTTCGCTTGATTTATGTCTTGGCTGCCGCGCGTGCGAACCTGTTTGCCCTTCCGGCGTTAAATATGGCCGACTCTTGGAGCAAGCCCGGGATATTATTTATCAAAACAAGAAAAAGACATGGTGGGAAAAAATGTTGCGCTGGGCGACTTTTAAAAATCTTTTTCCCTATCAAAACCGGATGATCGGACTGACGAGTTTACTAGGATTTTACCAGCGTTCGGGTCTCCAACGACTGAGCCGCTCTCTTGGGGTTATGAAACTATTTCCGGAGCCGATGCGCACAATGGAAAAAGTATTGCCATCCGTTCCGAAAAGAAAAGATATGAAAAACCGCCCACGAACGCTGCCACCACTCAGTACAAAAAGGAAAAAAGTAGCTTTTTTCTCCGGTTGTCTGATGGATACGGTGTTTATGCCAACCAATGATGCGACAACTCAACTTTTGCAATATGCCGGATGCGACATTGTTGTACCGGAAACTCAAGGTTGCTGCGGCGCACTGCACGGACATGGCGGCGAGCGCGAACAGGCAAAAACCATGGCTAAAAAAAACATCGAAGCCTTTGAAGAGGCAGGCGTCGATTATATCATCACTAACGCTGGTGGTTGCGGTGCCTTTCTTGTCGATTATGGGCATCTGCTCGAAGATGAACCCGAATGGGCTGAACGCGCTCGAGCCTTTTCTATGAAAGTGAAGGACATTACCCAAGTCCTTGTAGAGTTAGAGTTTCATAAACGCCCCTTAAAACTCGATGAGCAAATCATCACGTACCAAGATTCTTGCCATTTGAAAAACGGCCAGCGCACTTTCATGGAACCACGAAAGCTTCTCGAATCCATTGACGGGGCAACCTTTATTGAGATGAAGGATGCTGGTCGCTGCTGCGGATCAGCAGGTATCTACAACATCGTTGAATCCGAGATGTCGATGCAGATTCTTGATTATAAAATGGAGCAAGCAATTAAAACAAATGCCAAAACGATCGTTACAACCAACCCAGGTTGCCTTTTACAAATGAAATTAGGAATCGAGCGCGAAGGCCTCTCAGATGAGATGCGAGCCGTGCATATAGTTGATTTATTGCTAGAAGCCTACAACAATGCCCATCTCAATGAATGAGCGTGCTTGTGAAAAGGTCCAGCCTATTGCATATGGCTGCAGACCTTTTCACAACGATTCTTTAACTTTTTCCAATAATTCTTCGCCGTGGTAACCTTCATCAATCAGTTCTCGCAGTTTTTTCTCGATAATTTCCTTTCGTTGATCAACAATGTGGCCGAGCAACAATACATTCATGTTGTTGGCAATTTCATTGATCCCGATAATCGTCGTGATAAATGTTGCAGGTGGATTGCTTTCTTTAGTAATTGTTACGTGCACCATGATTTGATCATTTTGTTCTTGGAGACGGTGGAAAAAATCCATATAATCTTTTTTTGTGTAGGCCTCAATGACCCAGCGGTTTTGCTCGTCTTCTCGATTGATAATCAAACCATCGATAAGCGGAATAGAATGATGTATAAATTCATCATCTTGATTTTCGATGATGCGCAAATCTTTTAATTTAAATGTCTTCATATTGTTACCTCCTAGTTTTCACGTCAACCTCCAATATAGGACATTTCAATTTTTTTCCGTCTGTTATGTCTCTTTTCTGCTCGCTCATCAGAATATCGGTCTTTTCGTCTAGCCCAAAGCGCAGCAATCGTCTCTGTCAATTGCTCATCGGACAGACCGCTGCGAATTTTCTCACGAACATCAAAGCCGCTAGAAGCAAAAAGGCATGTGAACAATTTCCCATCCGCTGACAGACGTAGTCTTGTGCATGTGCCACAAAATGAATCAGTGACCGATGAAATAACACCGATTTCGCCTTCTCCATCTTGATATTTATAGCGCGAAGCCACTTCACCATAATAATTTTTATCAAGAGGCTCTAACGGCATTTCCTTATGAATGGTATCAACAATTTGTTTTTTAGATATGACACTATCCCGTTGCCAGTTGTTATAATTGCCGACATCCATAAATTCGATAAAGCGAAGGATGATATCGTGACCCTTAAAATAACGCGCCATCGGTAAAATTTGACTTTCATTCATCCCCTTTTTCACGACCATGTTGATTTTAATCTGCAATCCGGCATTTTGCGCTGCTTCAATCCCTTTTAGAACAGGAAGAGTCACAACACCCCGGCCATTGATTAATTTAAACACTTCATCATCGATGGCATCCAAGCTTATGTTGACCCGTTTGAGCCCGGCTTGTTTTAGTTTTTTTGCTCTTTTTGGCAAAAAAATCCCATTGGTTGTCAAAGCAATGTCTTTGATACCCGGAATCGCGGTTAATTCAGCAATCAATACTTCGAGATTTTTTCGCATCAATGGTTCCCCGCCGGTAATGCGAATTTTCTCGACACCCAATTGGGCAAAAATGCGAGCTAGACGAGTGATTTCATCAAAACTCAACAATTCATTTTCTGGTAAAAATGGATAGTCATCGCCAAATATTTCTTTTGGCATACAGTACTTGCAGCGCAAATTACACTGATCAATAACCGAAATACGCAAATCTTTTAAGGGCCTGCCGAAATGATCTTTTATGGGAACGAAGCCCCTGCCCATTGTTATCACTCCTTATGTGAAATGCTTCTGGCCTTCCGCATCATCTAATAGCAGCACCTCAACCTGATCACCGGCTCTGTAATCACTTGTTCCACTTGGTAAAATCATCAAGCCTGTCGTTTTGGCTAAAGAGGATACGACATTCGATTTATCCATACCGGCGGGAAAGACTTTGACCACCCCATCTGTCAAAACGATAAAACTGCGGACATAACGGGTAAACGGATTCGATTTAGGAAAATCTTCAGCAAGCGTTGCTTTAATGCGTTGTAAAAATGGCGTTTCGCTGTATAAAGCATGGCGGATGATCGGTCTGGCAAACAACTCAAACCCGACATAGCATGCAGACGGATTCCCGGACAGGCCGAACAATAATTTTCCATCCTTGACCGCAACAGTTGTGACACTGCCGGGACGCATAGCCACTTTATTAAAGAGCACTTGAGCTCCGAGTTTTTCATAAATCGCCGGCATTAAATCAAAATCACCGACGCTGACCCCGCCGGTCGTTATAAGCATATCGACTTCTTCAAGTTTTGTTTTGATCATGCGATAGCTTTGATCGAATTCATCGACCAACTTCCCAAAATATCGGTAATCACCACCTGCTCGGATCACTTGCGAAGCGATCATATAGGCATTGGAATTGCGGATTTTTCCCGGTGCAAGCGGTTCATCGACATCCAAAAGTTCACTGCCTGTAGCAATGATACCGACCACTGGTTTTTTGGCCACTTTTACTTCACTGTAGCCAAATGTGGCCAGCAATGCCTTAACACCGGGATTAATAAGTGTCCCTGGCTCGACTAATGTCTCATGATGTGCCACTTCCGAACCTTTGTAAATCACGTTTTCTCCTCGTTTCATTTCTTGTGCAAGCAACATGTATGATTGACCTCCGCTTTCAAAGGTGTGGCACATTTCAAACATCGCTACACAGTCAGCTCCCTCGGGAATTTGTGCCCCGGTCATAATGCGCGTGGCCTCATTTTTTTGCAGCGGTTTTTGTGGAATTTGACCTGCACCGATATTCTCTACAACCGTAAATTGTACCGGAGATTCTCGCGCTCCGATCGTATCTTCAGATCGGATAGCAAATCCGTCATAAGGCGATTTATCAAAGTTCGGAATCGGGTGTTGTGCCACTATAGCTTCCGCCAGCCTTCTGTTGTCACTTACGCTGATATGTACGGTTTCTTCCTTTCGCTTTAGCCTATTTCTTGTCACGCGCTTAACAGCTTCAACAACAGAAATCGGCTGTCGTTGTTCAACCAAGTTTATCAAACCCTCCCCATCGATGATTGTATTTATCATCAGTTTAACAAAAACGACTGTTAATTGATACTGTCCCTTTCATGCTCACATCGCTCTGCACTGCTTATACATTATGCAATGAAAAGCCATTCATGATGTCTTTTTTAAATTTTAATCGGTTTTATGTTTAGAGGATCTATATGTCGTTCCTTTAACAAAATTAGGTAATAAGCAATGCGTATATTTCAGATTCAAAATTAAAACGCTAAAGAGTGAAGTTGTAAAAGGAGGATGTTTGCATGACTGTTGCAAGTCAGGTGAAACAAACCCTCGCAGGGCTCAAAAGCGCTCAAGCGAGCTTTGAACAATTTGCTCTAGAAACTCAAAATCAACAAGCAAAACAACTTTATAATAACGCAGCTCAGCAAACGGATGCCATCATCCAGAGCCTAGAGCCCCGTGTTGAGCAAATTGAACAAGAAGAGCCACAATACAAACAACTTTAAGCGAAAGGTGCCCGGCTTCTAGGGCACCTGATACAATAGGCAACAAGAAAAAAAGGTGAAAAATATGCTTTTTAGACATAGCCTGATAGCACTAACATTAGGTTTGATCATCGCCGGCTGTACCCCTGATCAACAGACAGAACCTAATGGAAAAAACGTTGATATCCGGCAAATATCTACACAAAATCCAATCAACCAAACCATATCTAACGATATAAAAGATCAATTAAAAAAACACGATGAAATTACAGCGATCAAGGCGGTTAACACACCGAAAACAGCTGTCATCGCCGTAGAAATCGACCATTTGAAACGTTTTAAGCTTGCAGATCACCGCAAGACATATAAAAAAGAAATCGAAAAGGCGTACCCTAATCTTAACGTCGCGCTTTCAACAGATCAAAAACTCATTAAAGAAATCGATGCATTGGAAAAAAAGGTGAAAAATAAAAGTATATCCAATAAAAAACTGGAAAAAGAAGTCAAACGTCTTGTCGATCTCATGAAAGAACAAACATAACAGAAAGAGTGATATAAAATGGCGGATAAAAAAAAGAAAAATCTTCCCCCCGATGCACAAAAATATCAGGCATTCCAACAAAAACGCGAGACGAAACGAAACATTTTTACAAACTGTGTAAAAGCCTTTTTTGTCGGAGGTCTGATCTGTGTTATCGGTCAAACCATTGCCACATTTTACATTCATTTTTTTGATTTCACCGAAAAAACAGCAAACAACCCGACAGTGGCCACACTTATCTTTATAACGATGCTGTTGACGGGTTTCGGCGTCTACGATCATATCGGCCAATTTGCTGGTGCCGGCACAGCCGTTCCCGTTACTGGATTCGGTAATTCCGTCATTTCTTCAGCAATCGAACACCGCACAGAAGGATTGATCCTCGGTGTTGGCACCAACATTTTTAAACTGGCAGGACCTGTCATCGTATACGGCGTATTTTCCGCCTTTGTCATCGCCCTCATCAAAACAATCCTCATGCAATGGGGTGGCTTATAATGTTGTTGGGACAGCGAACATGGCTTTTTCACAACCAACCGGTCATCATTGCTACTGGCACTGTCGGCGGGCCTTTTGAAGCACAAGGAAATCTAAAAAACGATTTCGATATTCTTCACGATGATATGTGGCTTAAACAGAAATCATTTGAAAAAGCTCAACAACTCATGTTAGAGGAAGCATGCCAAATAGCGCTCAAAAAAGGTCAAGTTCAAAAAGAACAAATCAATTTCTTATTGAGCGGTGATTTGATCAATCAGATCACACCGACGACGTTTGCAGCCAAAACGCTAGAGATCCCTTATTTTGGTTTGTTTAATGCATGCGCCATTACAACCGAGAGCCTTGCTTTAAGTGCTTTTATTATTAACGCGAATGGAGCAGATTATATCTTAAGCGGCACGGCCAGCCATAACGCGGCAACCGAAAGACAGTTTCGCTACCCGACAGAATACGGCGGCCAAAAACCGCCGACAGCCCAATGGACGGTAACCGGAGCCGGATGCGGACTCATCGCCAAAGAAGGGATCGGGCCTGTGGTGACATCGGCAACAATCGGCAAGGTTGTCGATAAGGGAATGACCGATCCGTTTAACATGGGAGGTGCGATGGCGCCGGCAGCTGTGGATACCATTATCGCCCACCTCAAAGAGCGAAACGTTGATCCCAGCTACTATGATTTAATTATTACAGGTGATCTTGGTCAGATTGGCCGGGAAATATCACTGGATCTCCTACAGAAAAAAGGCATCAACATCCACGAGGAACAATACGTTGATTGTGGTCTGACCATCTACAAAAAGGAACAACCCGTCCATTCCGGTGCAAGCGGAACAGCTTCATCAGCTGTTGCCACATACGGGCATTTTGTCAAATTGCTGAATAAAGGCGAATTGAATCGTATTCTCGTCGTTGCAACAGGGGCTTTGCATTCACCTTTAAGCGTCCAACAAAAAGACTCGATACCTTGTATAGCTCATGCCGTATCAATCGAAATGGGAAGTGATAGCTCATGATTTTCTTTTGGGCGTTCGTTGTAGGAGGGCTGATCTGTGTCATTGGACAAATCATGTTTGACGTCTTTAAACTGACACCTGCCCACACTTTGACGATTTTTGTTATCGCTGGCGCCGTTTTGGACGGATTAGGGCTATACGAACCGCTCATCGATTTTGCCGGGGCCGGCGCAACCGTACCGATTACAAGCTTTGGCAACTCT
Source organism: Bacillota bacterium (assembly GCA_035301265.1). GTDB lineage: Bacteria > Bacillota > Bacilli > Bacillales > Amphibacillaceae > DATGUP01. The sequence goes on along the minus strand of DATGUP010000003.1, from coordinate 10,065 downwards.
CTCGTTCACGGTGCGATGGCCGAGGCTGAAAAACACGGCTTAATCGGTGTGATCACAGGGATATTTGAAGTGACTAGCGCCGGTATATCCGCTGCCATCATTTTTGGTGTCATCGGCGCTTTAATTTTCAAATCGAAAGGATAATGTCTTATGACAGTTGGTTCGCAAGTTAAAAGTTGTTATTCGGCAATCAAAAGCGCTGAAGCAACGTTGGATGTTTTAGCTCACAAGACACAAGATAAACAAGCTAAACAAGCGTTTCAGAATGCCCAGCAGCTTGTGTCAGATATTAAAGACGACCTTAAAAAACAAGTCATTGCGCTAACAAATGAAGAACCGCAATACTAAGAAAGGATGTGAAAACATGCCGGAATGGATTTATATTGTTTTGAAAGCACTTGCCTTGCTTATCGCTTTGTTTTTCATGACGAGATGGCTAGGCAAAAAACAACTGACCCAACTGAACGTCTTTGAATACATTTCCGGCATTGTCCTCGGCGGCATTGTTGCTATCAATACGATAGATCAAAAAGCAAATATTGTCTACGGTCTTTTAGCGATGTTTGTCTGGTTTATTGTTCCATTTGGTGTGGAATATTTTTCCTTAAAAAGTAAACGTTTTCGCGATTTTGTCCAAGGAAAAAGCACTGTTTTAATTAAAGACGGCAAAATTATGGAAGACAATTTAAAAAAAGAAAAGTTTACAACGGACGATTTATTGGAAAGCTTACGCAATAAAGATATTTTCAAAGCAGCCGATGTTGAATTCGCTATCCTTGAACCTTCAGGTACGGTCAACGTCTTGCCTAAAAAAGAAAACAAGACATTAACCTTAAAAGATATAGGCATCGAACCGGCTTCTGAAAAAGAGCCACAAACCGTGATCATGGACGGCAAAATGTTATTGGAACCTTTAGCTGATTTAGCTTTAAATCCAAATTGGTTGGAAACCGAACTAGATAAACTCAATGTCAGCATTGAAAACGTATTTCTAGCTCAAGCGGATTCAGATGGACAATTAACCGTCGATCTGTACGATGATCAATTAAGCGTTGCGAAACCTACAGAAAAACCGCTTCTTTTAGCAACGATGAAGAAATGCCAAGCGGACCTGGAACTGTTTGCGTTAGCAACAGAAAACAAAGCATCGCAAAAAATGTACGAACAAAACAGCCAAAAACTACAACAAGCGATAGAACAAGTCCACCATTACTTAAAATAATAAAATTTGTTATTTATATCGACAAGAGCGAATTAACCGTTTATGCGTAAAACAATCTTTCCAAAAGGTTGGAAGTTCTCCAGATCATCAAATGCTGTTTGTGCTTCCTCCAACGTATATGTCCGGTCAACGATAGGATGAATACGTTGCTTTTGGATAAACGTTAGCATCTCCCGCAGCTCTTCTCGGCTTCCCATCGTTGAACCGATCAACTGGTACTGCCCGTAGAAAAATTTGCGCAAATTAAGATCAACGTTATCATCTGTTGTTGCTCCAAAAACAACGAAACGTCCGCCTTTTTTCAATATGTCTAATGAACGATTAAAAGTCGCTCGACCTATGCTATCGATTACAAGATCTACCGTTTCTTCTTTTAATGCGTCTGTCCAATCACGATTCGTGTCAATGACTACATCTGCCCCAAGCTGCTTCACTTTCTCCTGTTTTATTTTACTACGTGATGTCGCAATCACCCGTGCACCATATGCTTTAGCAAAAGCAACTAAATATGTCGCAACACCGCTTCCGGCACCGGGAATAAAGACGGTTTCGCCTTTTTTCACCTGTCCTTTAGTAAACAAGGCCCGATAACCAGTAAGCGCTGCCAAAGCCAAAGCACCTGCCTCGTCCCACGACAGATATGCTGGTTTTTTTTCAACTTGTTCAGCGGAAATGGCGATTTTTTCAGCAAATGTTCCATCGTCGGGCATTCCGAGAATAGCAAAGTCTTCAGGCGGTGCGACGCTCTTTTTGTCCCAGTGAAGAGCAGGATTAATGATGACCTCATCCCCTACGGAAAAATGAGTCACTCCTTTCCCGACAGAATCAACCACTCCTGCACCATCCGAACCGAGAATCAATGCGGGGCGATCATCACCGAGTCGATGAGGGATATACAAATCACGGCGATTCAATCCAGCTGTTTTAAGCGATACAACGACTTCTCCGTCCCGTGCAACAGGTTCGTCCACGTCTTTAATTTTCAATTCTCCGTATTCATGCACAAATGCCTTCATCTCGCTCATCCTTTCTCTCAACATGTCCGTCTGTTATTTTATCGTAATCCTTTTCATCGTTGTTGGCAACTGTTTACTAGCAAGTCGCCAAATGATTCTAACTGTTCTATCGTCGCGATATCGTGACGAAACAGCGGGACATGGATCATTTCCTGTTGATTAAACGTCTGGTTAATCAAATCCAAGTATGCTGCTTCTTGTCTTTTTCGCTCTTGAAAAAACGCTCCATCAACATCATCAGGCAACACTCTATTGATGATCAGTGACGTCACTTGCATCCGGTATTGCTCGAGCAAACCGATCGCCTTTTCGGTTTCCAAAATCGATAATCGCTCTGGATTTAATACAAAAACAAATTCTGTTTGATTTGAATCAAGCAATAGTTCCCTTGCCTTTGCCAAACGCGCTTGCCTTTGGCGTAAAACATCGTAAATCGGATCCTCCACTGGTTCTCCATCATGCAAAAGACGCGAGTAGTTTTCATTCGTTTTTTGACGTTTTCCTAGCAACCCTTCAATCCAGACGCCGAGCAATTCAGGAAGCGACAACAGTCGGATGGTGTGTCCGGTTGGAGCCGTGTCAAATACTAAACGGTCAAAATGCTTTCTTTCTTCAAGAATTATAGAAATGAGCTTATCAAACAACGCCGCTTCTTCGGCCCCAGGTGATGCTTTTGCCGTATCTAATTGCCGGTGCACTTCTTCCATCATTTCTGGATGAACAACGTTATGAATGTTTTCTCTCACACTTTGCATATACCGATCTGTTTCTTTGTCTGAATCAATTTCCAACGCCTGCAAGCGACCGGTTATATCAGTGATCTTGCCGCCAATTGACCTTGCAAATAAATCGCTTAAATTGTGTGCTGAATCGGTTGAGACGACAAGCGTTCTATAGCCATTTTTAGCGTGCTGCCAGGCGATCGCTGCCGCTGATGTCGACTTTCCTACACCGCCTTTTCCGCCGACAAACAATATCTGTTTGGCAAAAATATCCATGCTCAACACTCCATCAACAACAGCGAATTCCCGCAAGCGGTGATTTTTCCATGCCCATTCGTAAATGCCAATCGTGAAATGTTTCAATCATGTAAGGATACAGCTCCAATGTATAGTAATGAATTGGATTCGGAATGCCGATCATTTCTAAATACAAGAGCAAAAGAAACATATCATCTTCACTCCTTAACTCACGGGCCAACTCCTGACGATGCGGCATAGTGAGCACTTCTTCATAGAAAGCGATGAGTTGCTTTAATTTTTCAAACATGTCACCATCTCCTCTCTTGTAGATTATTGAGCGATCCTCATTTTGATTTGCAATCATAATCGGTCTTCCGGGTCATCACCGAGAACGCTGTCAACACAATCCAAACTGCAAAAACAAAGATAATTGCCCCAAGGGTAAACAGCAATACATTTTCCTCGCTTCCCATCCATGACCATTTGAATATCACTTGCTGGAACATGGCATACAACGTCATAAACATGACAAAAATCATAGGAATTAAAACGACGGAGTAATTTCTCCCGAGGCGCCTCAACCAGATGACAACGAGTAAAAGACTGATTCCGGCAAGAAGCTGATTGGCGGTTCCAAACAAAGGCCAGAGCAAATAGCCACCAGAGCCAAATCCTTTCGGCCCTTCCGGAAGTAACACAAGCGCAGCACTAGACAAAACAGCTATTGATGTTGCAACATGTCGTTTTGATAAGATCGGCATCTTATATTCCATACCTAATTCGGCAATAATATAGCGCATCAACCGAACCGATGTATCCAAACTTGTTGCTGCAAAACTGACAACGATAATCGATACGATCGTTGTCGCAACGTCAGCTGGTATAGCCAATCCAGAAAATAAATAGCCTGCACCTTCGACAAAAACGCCTAACCCGACCTCGTTGGCAGCTGCGAAACTGCTATATGTGGCGAGGAACTCATCGGAACTGGCAAACAGTGTAATCACCGCAATCGTCGCGATTAAAGCAAGCGCTCCTTCACCAACGGCACCGAAGTAACCGACAAAACGTGCATCCGTTTCTTGATTGAGCTGCTTAGCAGATGTCCCGGAAGAAACAAGACCGTGAAAACCTGATATTGCCCCGCACGCGATGGTAATAAAAAGAAGCGGAAACCAAGACGTCCCCGCATCAGCATTTGTTGCTGGCGCGGTGACACTCGGCTGCAAAAAGAACAAACCTAAGTAAAGTAAGCCAAGCCCAACAACCAATTGATGCGAGTTTATAAAGTCCCTTGGCTGCAATAATTTCCATACCGGGGTGGTCGAGGCGATGTAAACATAAACCATAAGCACAATAATCCAAATGAAAAAAGCCGACGATACAGCTCCGAGACCAAATATCCCTTCTGCCCCCTCGCCTCCCATATAGCGAACCAAGTCAATTTGCAGCACATCGATTTTACTGGAAATAACGGCTGTCAAGTACATAATGACAAGTGCAATGAGTGACGGAACGAGCATTTTTGCCCGCCGTTTATATACGGCATATCCGATCCAAACAGCGAGCGGAATCTGAATCATGACAGGCAACACGCTGGATGGATACGAAATAAACAAATTTGATACAACCCAAGCAAAGACCGCATTGACCATTAGAACAAGGATCAAAATGATAAACAAGAACAAAATCTTAGCCCGTTGCCCGATTAATCGATTAGCCAAAGTGCCTACCGACTGTCCTTTATGTCTCACCGAAAGCGCCAATGTCCCAAAGTCATGCACGCCTGCTGCAAAAACAGTGCCGAGAACAATCCACAGAAGTGCCGGCAACCATCCCCAATAAACAGCGATCGCCGGGCCAACGATCGGAGCCGCTCCAGCAATGGAACTGAAGTGATGTCCCCACAAAACAAACTTATTCGTCGGAACAAAATCAATGCCGTCTTTATAACGATGAGCCGGGGTGACATAATTCGGATCAAGGCGAAAAATCTTTTCAGCGACAAATTTCGAATAAAACCGATACCCGAGCACAAAGATGGTTAAACCAGCCACAGCGATCCATATACCATTCATTAACAACTCCCTCCTTTTTTATCGTAGACAATCCCTACTAAAACATATGGACCGTTCGTATGTTTTAGTACTATAGATCATTGACGTCATCGGAAAATTGGTCGTCAAAAACAAACCGAAGCCCATCGTTCGCTTACGAAGGACTTCGGTTTGTTTAATGTTATTCATGGGACGCGGTATCATTAGAATTAGCGTTCGCTATTATTTACCCATGCCGCGCAAAAAGTGCAACAACATCGTGACGCTGCGATTTATCTCTGGCTCCTTCAACGCTTTAAAAAGCGCCACATATGATGTTATTTCGTCTGTCTCCACCGCACTTGCTTCAGCCATACCCTGATTGATTTTATCCGTAAAATACTGGATCTCATCCAGTTTAATATCACCTAAAAGAAAAACCAATTGACCGATGTTTTTCAATGACTCCGCATATTGCGGCTTGTTCAGCTCGGTCAATATATTTTCCAATGCATCATCCTTACGCTTGATCAATGCATGAAGCAAATCGAGCATGCCTTGCTCATGAAGTGTTGCGAGTATATCGATGCCGTTTAGAATCGCATCCTTGTTGTCGCTGACTTTCCTCACAACATCTTCCACATTGTCCTCCCGTATTTTTTCCTCCGGTACGTCCATCCGCTTGATTTTGCGAATGGCTTCAGCCATGTTGTTTCACCTTGCTTCCTGGAAATTGATAATCATCCCGCTGCCACTTCTTCTCGACTTGAACACCGATTTGCGGCTGGCGGTTTCCGCGCCGGTGGTTATGCTCAGGAATCGGGCTTTTTCCTTTTTTCGTCAATACTTTCATTTTGACTGCCACTTCCTTAAACGCCGGTGTGTTCGTGTCCTTATCCGCATCGCTGCTGGTTAAGAAATTGATCGCTGCTTCCCCGGCATCATTGAGCGGTAAGTACATTTCGTTCCCTTGCACGCGATCGGTAATATGCACATCCACGGTCACTTCCCCGCTTCGGGAGATGAGTTTCACCGTCGCGCCTTCTTCCACTCCGCGCGCCTCGGCCAGTTCTGGAGAGATTTCCAAAAAGGCATTCGGCAATTCATGCGTCAACCCCGGCGATTTATACGTCATGTTGCCTTCATGGAAGTGTTCGAGAACCCGGCCGTTATTGACATGCAGATCAAATTCAGCATCCATCTCATAAACGAGCTCAAAATCGAGCGGATATAATCGTGCTTTATTGTCCGCAAACGGAAAACCGTCCACATACAATAGCGGTGTATCCGTCCCGTCTGCTGCAACCGGCCATTGCAGACTCCTGTAGCCCTCCAGCAAATCATAGCTGACCCCTGAGAATAACGGGCAAAGGAAGGCCGACTCATCCATGATGTCTGATGGATGGGCGTAATGCCAATCATAGCCCATTGCATTAGCCAATTCCTGTAAAATAACCCAGTCTGGTTTCGATTCGCCTGCAGGCTCCAAGGATTGATACATGCGCTGGATCCGGCGTTCGGTATTGGTAAATGTGCCTTCCTTCTCCAAACTCGGGACTGCCGGTAAGATAACATCAGCATAGGCAGCTGTTTCTGTAAAAAATAAATCTTGCACAACGAGAAAGTCGAGTTTTGCAAAAGCCGCTCTGACATAATTAATATTGGAATCAACAACGCCGGTATCTTCACCGATGACATACAAGCCAGTCATGCTGCCGTCATGAATCGCCTCAATCATCTGGTGGTTGTCTTTGCCGGCCTCGGCAGGTATGGTGCAATTCCACGCCTCTTCATAACGGGACCGGACCGAATCGTCCGATACATCTTCATAGCCGGGGAAAAAGTTCGGCATGCTGCCAAAGTCACTGCAGCCTTGTACGTTATTATGACCGCGCAATGGAAAAGCTCCTGTTCCGCTCCGCATATAATTTCCGGTGACAAGCAGCAAATTGGAAATCGCTGTGCTCGTATCGCTTCCGAGCTTATGCTGTGTAACCCCCATCGCCCAGCAAATGGCCAGTTTATCGACACTGGCAATTTCTTTGGCAATAGCCTTTAAATCTGCGACAGAAATACCGGTCAGCTCCTCCGCATACGCCAGTGTGAATGGTTCCAAACTTTTCTTATATACTTCAAAATTGTTCACCCATTTGTCGATGAACGCCTGATCTTGCCAGCCCTGGTCAATGATATATTTCGTCACAGCGGAAAGCCAGACAAGATCTGTGCCGCTTTTAGGAGAAAAAAACCGGTCCGCACGCTGCCCCATTTCCTGTTTACGCAAATCAAACACGTATAGCTTCTGGCCGAACAACTTTTGTGCCCGCTTGATTCTTGATGCAATTACTGGATGTGATTCGGCTGTGTTGGATCCGATCGTGATGACCATATCGGCCGCAGCAATATCATCGATTGAACCTGAATCTCCGCCATACCCCACAGTCCGGAACAGCCCCTTGGTTGCTGGCGATTGGCAATACCGCGAGCAGTTGTCGACGTTATTCGTACCAATAATCTGCCGGGCGAATTTTTGCATTAAATACGATTCTTCGTTCGTCGCCTTTGATGAAGCTATAAATCCGAGTGCGTCAGGCCCTTTCTCCGCCTTGATCGCATGAAACCGTTCGGCTACAACACTAAGCGCTTCATCCCACTCGACTTCTTCAAACTGGTCCCCTCTGCGGATCAGCGGTCTTGTCAAACGTTCGTCGGAATTGACATAGTCCCAGCCGAATTTTCCTTTCACACATGTGGATATACCATTAGCGGGGGATTCGGGCTGTGGTTCAACTTTTAAAATTTTCCGGTCTTTCGTCCAAACATCAAACGTGCAGCCAACCCCGCAATAGGTACATACGGTCTTCGTTTTTTCGATGCGCTCCTCACGCATGGCCGCCTCGGTATCAGATACAGCCATTAAAGGACCATAGCCGGTTTCTACTTTTTTCGTCACATCGATCATCGAACGCAAAAGCCCCGGCTTTTTATCAGTCATGAAACCGGCCTCGCCTAGCATCGAGTTTTCCATCAGCGCATTACACGGACAAACCGTGACACATTGTCCACAGCTGACACACGAGGATTGATCAATCGACACATCATCATCCCAGACGACACGCGGCTGTTTGCGATCCCAATCGATCAATAATGTTTCGTTCACCTGCACATCTTGGCATACTTCCACACAACGCCCGCACAAAATGCACTGATCAGGATCATACCGATAAAATGTGCCGAAATCGACTTCATAAGGCTTGGGCACAAATGGACGCGATTGCTGCTCGAGTCCGAATTCAGCTACCGTATTGTGAATTTCACAGCTGCCGTTGTTATAATCACATACCGTGCAGTACATTTCATGGTTTTGCAAAATCGTATCGAGCCCTTCTTTTTGTGCCTTTTTCGCCAGCTCAGTTTGTGTCCAAACGTTCATAGCAGCTGTAACGGTTGTGGCACACGCACGGGCCAGTTCCCCATCGACTTCAACAAGACACGTATCACACGTTTGGAGTGGCCCGAGCGATTCCATGTAGCAAATTTGCGGTACAAATGCAGCCGTTGAGTTAATCAGATCGAGTAAGTTTTGTCCAGGTTGCGCCAAATAATCATTCCCATCAATCGTAACAACAATATGTTCCTGCACCGCGCCTCCCCCTTTTTGAGTAGTCAAATGTTTCCAATTATATGTTTATTCCGAGCTTAGCAAAATATTTATGTTTTTTAATAATGGCATGACCATTCTAAAAACATCCAAAGCTTGATCGACTTGGAGCAATCTTCTATATTAAAAATAACGTTAGGATATTGAAAGGAGGTGTTTGCATGGTCGGACCCCTTCTGTGCTGGATATGCAGTAGGTTATAAAGTCGTTCAAAACTATATGGAGAAGCATGATAAAGTGATATACGAAGCAACTTTAACACCAACTGATGAAATCATTAATGGCTGTGATTTGTTCTCTTAGATCGACAAACGGGCTCGATTGTGGAACAAACGTTCAATTAAAGTGTATTAAAATGTTTTAAAAAACATTTTACATAATGTGTAAACACTCCAAGAAAGTAACGAAATACTCAAAATAAACGTTAAAAACAATCCCCCCAAAAAAGTACAAGCGTTTCACCTCTCTGACCTCCTAATTATTCATATTATGCATATAAATAATACTTGAAACAAAGAAGTATTAAAATAAAAACACTTTAATTAATAGAGATGCAACCTTTATTGGTAGCATCTCTATTATTTTACAGATAGTCGTTAGCTGTGCAAAAGCTATTAACAGGTCCTACATGTTTCCACTTTTCACAAGCGGTAGTCACTCCCCCATTATAAAAATCCTTAGTAATTTCTTTAGCCAATGTCCAGCCAACAGTAGCTGCAAGTGTGGCTAGAAATGCCACTACTGCCACAGGTAACCCTAAACTTGATGAATTTCAGCAAAGACAAGAAAAGTTTAATAAAGAGTTGAAATTTAAGCATGATTACTTTGATTATTTGATTGTGGATATACTGAAATCTATATAGATTTCGTTTAATCAAAAATGGAGCCTTTAATGGAGCCTTTTTTGATTTGATAATTTTTTTGGCATTTTTCAGCCACTGTTCTATCATGGGTCACAACAATAACGGTTTTGCCCTGATTATTCAACTCTTGAGATAAATTCATGACGTTTTCTTCTGTTTCTTCGTCCAATGAACCTGTGGGTTCATCAGCTAAAATCAATTCAGGTTCTTGTATCAATGCCCGAGCTATAGCGACCCGTTGTGCCTCTCCCCCGGATAACATCGAAGGGTATTTTTCTTTACAATCAATTATTTCTAAATCAGAT
>DATGUP010000002.1:0-47524 GCA_035301265.1 Bacillota bacterium | reverse complement strand
CGACATAGAAGCGCTAATTATGGCGATTTTAACCATCCAAGTTTTAAGGTTAAAACTTTTACTCATACCATTACAACATGCACACCGCATGTATGAAAATAATCGTCAAAATAAAAAAATAGTCCCTCGCTTCCGCAAAGGACTGTCTCTCTATACATTGCTTCTTGCACCGTATGGATAAAGCTTGAGTGCCAATGGTTTGATCCCGTTCTTTTCCCAAGCTTGCATCACTTCAGCTGCCTTCTCCGACGTCGGCATAAAAGCAATGCCGCAATCACCACCGCCTGCTCCCGATGGTTTTCCTGCACCGCCGTAATATTCAGCTAAATCACATAGTCTACTTAACAACGGCGTTTCGATATCCGCGTGCGCTCGTTCACCGACTTCCCGAAGTGCCCGGCGATTTTGTTTAACCCCTTTCAGTAGAAGGGGTACATCCGCTTTTTGCACACCGGTTAAAAAATGGTCGACTGCTCGTTTACTTTCAGTTAAAAACGTTTGATACGCTGCTGCATCAGTTTGTTTCAATGTCAAAACTTGTTCTACTCGTTTAGCGGTTGAGGCAGGTTTTCCTGTCCAACCGATACAAATATGTAAATCTGCCGGCAATTGAATAGGGGCAATGGAAAAATATAGCCAATTCATTTCGATTAGCTCGGTTAATGATGCGGCGTTTTCATAAGCTTGGATGAGCCATTCTGCCTGAAAAGAGGCATATTGAAGCATTCCACCATAAGCCGAAGCTGCGACGTCCGCTCCCGATCCATTACCTTGTGTGATAACATGAGCAATCGCAGCCAATTTAAAAACAAGCGATGCAGGCGGTTTTTCCTTGAAGTGTTGAGTTAACATAGCAGCTACAACTGCTGTCACAACAGCAGCACTCGATCCGAGACCGTATTTTTTGCCCGACGCATCATCAAGTTCACTTCTAATCGATATATGAACCGATCGAATGGGAATTGCCTGTTCCTGTAAATAAATACAAACGATCGTAAGCGCATTTTCAACAAAACGAACACGCTTATCCTTTGAATGGACCGTCACCTTTTTATTGGCATAGGTCCATGTTATATCATACAGTTCGAAATTATCCAACGACAATAGCGGTATATGACTTGTGTCAACGGTTGCGTAAACGAAGCGATCTACCGCCATGACAGCCAATGTTTGGTACGGCTCTAAGACGGCAAATTCACCGGCCACCATTAATTTTCCTGGCACTTTAATCTTTAAGCGTCTATCTTGCAAAATGCCTCAGCCCCTACAAATACGTTATACCTTCGCCTGCACGACTTAAAATGACATCGCGAACATTGGGAAGCTGGCGAAATGTTTGTTCCACCTTTGACTCGTTTTCTGGTAAATAGAGAACTTTCACGTTCGGACCAGCATCAATCGTAAAAAAGATCGGTATGCCGTTTTCCCGCATTTCCCAAACGGTTTCCATCACACGTATTGTGTCACTTTGCCAATATATAAACGGCGGGTTGGCTCCTAATGTCGTCGCATGCATCCGCAAACAGTTCGCTTCGGCAATATGGCCGACCTTTTCAAAATCACGTGCATGAATCCCAGATTTCATCTCTGCCAAATCAGAGGCAACACTGTCGATCCAGCTCGGGTAAAAGACGGACGTATCCACAGTCCGTTTCATACCTGTACGAGAGGACACACGTTTCTTTCGCGTTGAAAGAACAACCGCTGCCATTCGGATGTCCCAATGATCTACCGGAGCAATCGGCACAGCATATGAATCAGAGCCATCTTCCTTCGTTCCTTTTTGCCATTCTGCAAATCCGCCATAGATCGAACGGCACGCTGAACCGGACCCTTGGCGCGTTATTCGCGATAGCTCACGGTCAGTCAGTGAAAGTCCGAGCGCTTGAGTAGCAGCTGCTGCTAAGGCGGCAAAACCCGATGCTGAAGAAGCGAAGCCGGCTGCTGTCGGCACATTATTTGTTGATGTCACACGAGCGTACGTACCTGACTTACCTGCATAATGGCGGATTAAATCAAGAAATTGCACAACTCGCTCATACGCTTGTCCAGAAACAGTCTCCCCATCTAAGATGAATATATCACGCTGTAAATCATCTCGAAATTCAACCGTTGTCGTTGTATAAAATCCATCCAACGTTAGCGATAAGCTGTTGTTTGTCGGCAGGATTAATGCCTCGTTTCGTTTTCCCCAATATTTAATCAAAGCAATATTGGTATGCGCTCTTGCTGTTGATTTCATACGTATCCCCTTTTTATCCTGTTCATAACCAGCTCACCTAGTTGTCTGCTTTCCCAAGGCAAAAGACCAGACAGCATTTGCACCGAATTTTTTTAACTTTTCCTTAAGCTGACGGGAATGAATTTCATCACGGGCGAGCGCAATAATACAACCACCGTGTCCACCGCCAGTTAGTTTGGCACCGAGCGCTCCCTCTTGTCGAGCAAAGTTAATCAATTTGTTCAAACCAGCATCACTAACACCGAGCGCTTCTAATTCTTTTTGTGCTTCATTCAATAATTGTCCAAGAATATCCTTACCTTTTCGCTCCAATGCATGTTTCGCCTGATATGTCAACTCACCAATGCGGTCCAGTTTAGACTGGATGATTTTCGGCGCCGCTTTAAGCAAATTGGTTACCGATTCAACGGCGAGGCGTGTGTTGCCAACACGCCCCGAGTCGGCTACAATGAAATGAAAATCACTATTCAGTTTAATAAAAGCAAATGGGTTCGCTTTTTCATACCATACCGGTGTTTCCGATGTGATCGTCAGCGTATCAATGCCGCTTGGTGAACCATGGGCGAATGTTTCTGCAACATTGGCTAAATTCATTAATTCTTCGTTCGAATACGTCCGTCCACTGTAAGCAAACAGTGATTTAACGACTGCGATGGCCACCGACGCACTGGAGCCGAGACCTTTACCTGGTGGAATGGACGAATTGATTCGAATGAGTAAATCTTTACATGGAAGTGACAAGTATTGTAATGTATCTTTAATACAATCAACAATACCGTGCAACAATTCCGGAGCATGCTCCAACGGTCCGTGGTAAAATGAACTATCAATTTTCACAGACCCGGGTACATACTCAACAATCGACTTCACACCGACGAGTGGAAAAGGGATGGCAATAGCAGGTTGCCCGTGGACAACCGCATGCTCGCCGATCAATATTAGTTTACTATGAGCTGTTCCTACAGCTGTTTTTTCTTTTGTTGTCATTTTTTCAGCACTCATGATTGAACTCAGCCACCAATTCTTTTGCTTTTCCAACGCGAATATCGTTTGCTTCTATCAATTGTTGACTAATGATATCGATCATCTCTCCAGTAGCTCCCGCGGCTATAGCGACAGAGCGGGAGTGCAATGCCATATGGCCCTTTTGAATACCGTCGGTCACAAGGGCCCTTAACGCGCCTAAATTTTGCGCTAAACCGACAGCGACGATAATTTGTGCTAAATCGCTAGCCGATTCTGTCCCTAACATTTTAAGCGCTAGTTTTGCCATCGGATGGACACGAGTGGCCCCACCGACTGTTCCTACAGCCATCGGCAATTCTAACTCGCCGACAAGATGACCGCTTTCATCCACAGACCACGTTGTCATGGAACGATAATGTCCGTCACGCGCCGCATAAGCGTGAGCGCCAGCTTCCACCGCCCGCCAGTCGTTACCAGTCGCAATCACAACGGGATCGATGCCGTTCATGATCCCTTTATTATGCGTAACGGCACGGTATGGATCGGAGTCGGCAAATTCAAAGGCGTGAATAATTCCGTCCCGCACATCCTCGCCGGAAAAACCGTCACCCGCCAATTTGTCCGGCGGGATCACACATCGTGCACGTGCAAGGCACCGGTCGGGCAAATTGGACAAAATGCGCAAATACACTTTGCCACCTGTCAGCCATTCTACTTCCGGTGCCAAAGCCTCAACCATTGTATTGATTATATTGGCGCCCATGGCATCTCTTGTATCAACATATAAGTGGACAATGAGCATTTGTGAATAGTGTGACCCGGATTCTTCATTTAATAAGCGCACTTCCAAATCCCTGGCACCGCCGCCGCGATTGACAAGACTCGGATAGGCGTCATTAGCTCGGCCGAGCAAATTTTCCCGCGCTTGCAAAATGGCTTCCTTTGCTGCTTGAAAATCAGCGCAACCTACAACTTGGATTTGGCCGATCATAATCCGGTCTGTTGCTTCGGTTATAAAACCGCCGGCACTTCTAACAATTTTAGCCATATAGCTTGCTGAAGCGACAACTGATGGTTCTTCAATCGCCATAGGAATCGCATATTCCTTCCCATTGATTAAAAAATTCAATCCAAGCCCTAACGGCAGCGGATAAGTGCCGATAACATTCTCGATCATGTTATCCGCTGTTTCCACTGGCAAGGGTTCTTTGGCAAACAAGTATTCCGCATCATTCTCCGAAAAAAAAGCCATGTTTTGCAATAACTGCCGGCGTTCAGCGACCGTCATGTTGTAAAAACCGGGGATTCTGGAAGTTTTCATGCCCATACATCCTTTTGCATATGGTATTCATATATTTTGACGATAACATTATTATATTGATTGATGCGCTCATCCATCAACCCTTAAGCCAAAATGAGTCCTAGTGTTTTTAGCGCACGAATACACAGGATATCATAACTATATTCATTATGTAAAAGAATACATTAAAATGCAAATAAACGAGTCGTCCATCTGCAGCCTGATTTATGCAAAATAGTACATTTTGTCCATTTTTCATATTGGTTTTGTTACATCTTGTTGTTTATTTGATTTTTAGAACAATTGCTCTGAAACGTTATAAATAGCGCAATTGGTGAATAACGGCGAAAGCAGCGGATACTCGTGATTCAAAAATAAACTCGGCAGAGAAGCGTCATGTGATCTCATTCACAGATGGGTAACGATGGCCACGTTTTACGCTCAAATATCTCTCGGGAGACAGTCCCTGTTGTATGCAAAACCCGGTGATGCAAGGAACAAAACACCAAAACATATGATATCATTAGAATAAAATTTATTTAGGAGGGGATTCAGGTGAGAATTGATCTAAAAGAAAATACACATGCATTTATTCAACCATATGATAATGTAGATTTTAGTGACATACAGCATTTAAACAAAGAAGCAGGCTGGACTGCGCTTGCAAACAACCTCAATACAAAAGAAGCATGGGAAAACTCAAATGTAGCCTATGTTGTTAAAAACAGGGACGAAAAACTAATCGGGTATATTAGGGGCCTTACTGATAGGTATGTCAGCCTATTTATTTGCGAAATGCTGATTCATAAAAGGTATCGTGGACTAGGTATTGGTAAGCAGTTACTACAGTATGTTCATGATAAATATCCAACTACAAGGATTGAAATGCTTGCTACTAGTACATCGCGTTCTTTTTATGAAAATCTTGGCTATCGTGCTTTTTACGGATTCAGAAAATCATAAAGCATAGTTTCTTTTAAATGGTCGGGCGCAATCGTGGAAGAAAGCTACGTGACATATGTGAGCCTCTGATTTCGATTAACTGGAAGTTCTCATTTTTTGTAAATAGCAACATTCAATGTTAAAAGAACCTTTATTTTATATAATGAGCCATGCAGGAATCGAACCTGCGACCCTCTGATTAAAAGTCAGATGCTCTACCGACTGAGCTAATGGCTCGTTTGTTTTAATAGTCATCCGCTGCTTTTGGTATGCCTATTAAGTATGGATGCTCGTCGTGTTGCATGCTGCTCAGTGGTGCTGCACTCCTCGCAGGCTACACATAGTTGTTTTTTTCGATGAAGTTTACGCCTGCTCTACCGATTTAGTTCAGATGTCAGGAACTGCCTTTTTAATTGGTATGTTTTTGATATTGAACATAAAAAAGGCTGGGCTACCAGGATTCGAACCTGGGCTCACGGGACCAAAACCCGTTGCCTTACCGCTTGGCTATAGCCCAACAATCATATCATGTTTAAAGTGATTCCGTGGCCACTATCGTATTGTTTCTCTTCATCATAGAAATATACGTGCGAAATAAATAAAAACTAATGGAGGGGGAGAGATTCGAACTCTCGAACCCGTAAGGGAGCGGATTTACAGTCCGCCGCGTTTAGCCACTTCGCTACCCCTCCAGATTGAAATTACCATAATGGTGCCGGCCAGAGGACTCGAACCCCCAACCTACTGATTACAAGTCAGTTGCTCTGCCAGTTGAGCTAGGCCGGCTCATAACCTTTTGTACAACATCCTGGTGTTTAGATGCTCGATGTTTTCATGTTGATTCGGTAATAAGTTGAATTTTCAGTTATGGTGACCCGTACGGGATTCGAACCCGTGTCGCCGCCGTGAAAGGGCGGTGTCTTAACCACTTGACCAACGGGCCACTTACTGAAACACTATCCTTTACCGACGACTATTATTATATATAGCAACGATACATTTGTAAAGGGGAAAATGAAAAAATTTATCGTGTTTCTTTAAATAACTATCGGCTTAAGGGCACCTCTTCCCTTTTTACGTTTAATTGATATTCTAAACCTTTCGGATGCGTTATAATGAAGTACACACTATCTTTTCTCTATGGAGGTCCAAACATGGTAAAACTATTGCAAGGAAAAAACATTGTTGTCATGGGAGTAGCTAACGAACGCAGCATTGCTTGGGGCATTACCAAGTCGTTACACCGTGCTGGCGCTAACTTGATTTTTACTAACCGTCAGGAACGCTCGCGAAAGAAACTCGTCAAACTGCTTGAAAAACACGACATTGAAGCAAAACTGATGGTTACCTGTGATGTGGCTAGTGATGACAGCATTGCCTCAGCATTTGACGAAATCAAAGAAAAAATCGGCGTTATTCATGGGGTTGTTCACTCTGTGGCATTTGCTAACCGAGAAGATTTGCAAGGTGAATATGCTGATACAACGCGCGAAGGTTTCCTACTCGCCCAGGAAATCAGTGCCTTTTCACTTGTAGCTGTTACAAAAGCAGCCAAACAATTGATGACCGAAGGCGGTAGCATTGTCACCCAAACTTATCTCGGTGCCGAACGGGTCATCCAAGACTATAATGTCATGGGTGTGGCTAAAGCATCATTAGAGGCAAGCGTTCGATACCTTGCGGAAGACGTCGGTAAATACGGCATTCGGGTTAATGCGATCTCTTCAGGCCCGATTCGCACCCTTTCTGCTAAAGGGGTGGCCGGATTTAATGAAAAATTCTCGGTTATTGAAGAAAAAGCACCGTTACGACGCAACGTCGATCAAGATCAAGTTGGCGATGCGACAATGTTTTTCTTGAGCGACTTAGCACGCGGAATTACTGGTGAAGTTCTGCACGTTGATTCTGGTTATCATATTATCGGTGGTTAAAAAAAATAAACTACCCACTTTGTGGAGACGCTCGCCCATCATGATAAGCCGAGTGTCTCCATTCTTTTACGGAGGTATTCCATGCAACAGTGGCTTTCTGATGCAAGTGGGGCTCCATTTGTATGGCTTGGCACAAGTCACATCATCGTTCTCACCATTTATATTCTCGGTGTCGGCGTCCTATTTTCGCAACATAAACGCATAACGGCAAACGAAAGTCTTTTGCAAACGTTGCGCTGGGGCTTGTTCGGTATTCTCGTATTTTCTGAAATCATTTACCATATCTGGGCGATGGCAAACGGCGTTTGGAATGCGGCTGAATTTTTGCCGCTTCATCTATGCGGCATTGCCGGCATTTGCTGCGCCATTGCGCTTGTCACCTCCAATCAAACGATAGTTGAAATCGTCTACTTTATCGGCTTTTTCCCAGCGTTTTTAGCGGTGGCAACTCCTGAGCTGATCTATGACTTCCCACATTTTCGGTTCTGGAAGTTCTTCATTCATCATTGTGCTATTTCCTGGGGAAGCTTCTTTGTTGTCATCACAAGTCCGATCACGATAACTTGGAAATCCATGCTGAACGTCTACATCATGCTGCTTGCCTATGCAGCCGTCGTCGGCTTCTTCATCAATCCGCTTCTTGATGCCAACTACCTTTTTCTCGATCAGGCAACGTCTGCCCAAACACCGCTCAATTTACTCGGCGACGGTTTCTGGTACTATGTAAATCTCGGTTTATTGGCCCTAGTTGTATTTATCGGTTTATGGAGATGGCATAAAATCATTAAGGGAAAAACAACTATGCAATAGAACCTGGTTAAAATTTTGCAAACCTTATAGCACAAGATTAAGCGGCGTGCTAACAAAACAGCCAGTTGCTACATCTCCGCCACCGTAATTTGACCGTTATTCGTCTCTAATGAAATGAGATGATCTCAAACGTCAAACCGCGGAAAAAGGGAAGAAAATTAAAAATGAACCCATCCCTAAGTAACCTTCCTTCGTCGATCGCTGTAGAAGTAGATACATCAATTATTTAGAATTTTATATCTTTTCGGATATTTTTGCACGAGTTCATAGCCGTAATGGTCCTCTTTATCAATAAGGGCAAGGACACAAAGTTCTAAGATGCCTTTTTTAATTTGGACATTCATGTTTCAACACCTCATTTAGATGCACCACTACTGTTTATTAAACAGTACCTTGTGTTAGTATGCTATTAACACAAGGTACTTTGCAATACAAGATAGATGAGCGAAAAATTGAAACGATTCTTTCCGGTGGCAGTGGCATGGCATGAGCTAATTTTATGAAAGAGCATGGCAAGTGCAAAATGGTAAAAGGTATTATGGAACAGATGGGAAAATTCGCAGCATTACACGACTTGAAGGGATAATTGCAACCGAACTACCGACCAAACCTAATGGAGAATTACAAATCGAAGTACAAGGCATGACGTCTAAGAACCCTTTTGCGTCAATCAAACGAAAAAGACCTTAACCATATGGCCAAGGTCTTTTCTAAATTCACACTTATTACTGAAGCAATTGCAAGACGCCTTGTGGAGTTTGGTTCGCTTGTGCGAGCATCGCTTGCGACGCTTGTGTCAAGATATTGTTCTTTGTAAACTCCATCATTTCTTTTGCCATGTCAACGTCGCGAATGCGTGATTCGGCAGCTGTTAAGTTTTCAGCAGAAGCACCTAAGTTATTGATCGTGTGCTCTAAGCGGTTTTGATAGGCACCAAGCTTAGCCCTTTCTTCAGATACTGTGTTAATAGCTTCTTGAATCGTCGTAATCGCTTCGTTTGCAGCGTCTTGTGAAGAAATGTCTAGCCGACCTGAACTACCTTCTCCTGCCCCGAGGTTTAGTAAAGCGTCTGCACTCATATCGCTAATCGATAGTTCGATGTTTTGCTCCTCATTGGCACCGATGTGAAACGTTAACGATTCATTATCAAGGTCACCATTCAACAGTTTTTGCGTGTTAAATTCTGTCGTATCCGCAATCCGGTCAATTTCTTCAACGAGCTCGTCTACTTCGTTTTGAAGGGCTTCACGATCTTCTTCTGTGTTCGTATCGTTAGCGCTTTGGACAGCTAATTCGCGCATGCGTTGTAAAATCGCTTGCGTTTCATTCAGTGCTCCCTCTGCCGTTTGAATCAACGAAATACCGTCTTGAGCGTTTTTCTCTGCCATTTCCAAACCGCGAATCTGCCCGCGCATTTTTTCCGAAATGGCCAGACCTGCCGCGTCATCTCCAGCACGGTTAATCTTCAGACCCGAAGAAAGTTTCTCCAATGAACTTTGCACTGCATTGTTGTTTGCAGATAGCTGGCGATGTGTGTTCAACGCCGCGATATTGTGGTTAATAATCATAACCAAATCTACCTCCGTGTAATATTTTTTTGCGGGTCACATCCTTGTGTCCCCGTATATAACAACTCTTTAAAAGAGTTATTATCAAAACTTTGTGTTAAAGCAGAATGTCCTTACCTATTCTCCAAAGTCAAGCCATGGCATTTAATCATCCGGAATGATCCATTTTTTATATCGGCACATTTTGCAGATGTTTAAGGTTTTTTGGCAAAAAATTTTTTTGATTGTCATGAAAAAAAGAATATCGCAATACACATTCAATTGTAACTTTCGGCTAAGTAAATGGCGTAAGGAATAGCGTGTCTGGCTACGTCGAATTCATAATACACAATACCAGGTTTATTCACATTGATTTCAATGAGGTATAATTTGGCATCCTTTCTATCGATAGCTAAATCCAACGCAAGTTCACTTATTCGCTTTTCATACAAACTTTCAAACGTATGAGTCACCTTTAATGCCAATTCCTCAATATGAGATTCTAGTTCTCTAGCAATTTTTTCTGCAAAATTTCTTTTCAAAAAGCCATATATTTTTCCAATATATCCCTCTTCTCGGGTAATGGATATAGATGCATGATGGATACCAATTCTGGGGTAGTTATTGACAAACGACCATTCTCCGTTGCCGTCTTTCATCATATGCACCCGAATATCAAACGGTTGTCCGTCTATCGTTCGGGTTTCAATATATTTTTGTACAATAAACGTTCCTTTTTTAAGCAAGTCCTTTAAATATTTATTAAGCATCATCTCATCATAATGATGTTTATTTTCTCCTTCCGCAACAAAGTATTCATTACGATTCACTTTTGAAATAAAATGGACACCTCTCACAAAGGAGCCAACTTCAGGTTTTAAAATAATTTTTTCGTATTCTTGAATAGAACGAAAGATATCTCGCACCCGATCTACTTTCTGATATGGTATTAAAACATCATCCAGTTTTCCTGTAGCCTGCAATTTATCATAGACTTCGAGTTTGCTAATTGAATTTCCGCAAAACTCATTTGTAAACGGTATGCCTTCCAATTCTTCATAGATCACGTTATAGCCTTTAATCCCTCTGAGCCTTAAGCGGTCGTATATAGCATCCGGATAATCAACAATTTTAGCAACCCATTCATTATTTTCATAAAAATAGCCTCGAATCAGCATTTCATTAAAATCGATATCTTTCGGAGTGAAATAGTAAAAATGCACATTTTCATAATGGGCGACATAAGCGCAGGCAACGGCTAATTGATCGACCTCTTTTTCGTCCACAAGCATGCCTATCCGGTAGCGATTGTCCAATTCCGCCCAAGGCAAATTGGACGTCCGCGCATTAAATTGTCCTTTTATCATCGGTTGTTTTTGCAAATCATTATGCACAATGCCATTTTTAGCAAGATATATCGCATAGGCGATCGTATTGGCTGCCCTTTCTGTCTCATGATACGTCGATTGGGGACCATTGTTGACTTCATGAAGCCGGAAACGACCGTTTTCATCAATTGCAAGATCAAGTCCTAACTCATCGAGAACGAATCCATGTAGTTTATCAAGATGCCATGTTAAATCGATGGCTAGTTGGCGAATTTTCTTATGGTATGCCTTGCCGATTTCCCCAAATTCTCTTTCTAGAAAAGCTTCCAAGTCTTCTGTTTTGCCGCCTTTGCTAATATTACTAAGAATACTATTTTTATTTCCGATACGTGGATAAATCTTTGTCAAGACCCATTTGCCTTCACCATTTTTTTGAACATGAGCCCGAATATCATACGGTCTATCGTCCCTTGTCCGGCTGTGGATATAACGTTGGATGATATAACTTCCTTTTTTCTTAAGAACAACTTGATGAAGCCATGCGTTAAATTTGGAGCGGCCCATAATATGTTCCTTATCATGTTCCCATACCGAATAGTGATTGCCTTTTTTCTGAACAAAATAAATACGTTCACCTTGCCTGCCTAAAATTGGTTTCAACACAGCCTTATTGTTTTCTTTTAAAAAGTCATGGACAATCGTTTCATCAGTACACACTTTAAAAAATACTAATAGATTGGCAAACTTCCGGTACGTCACTAATTTTTTGGGTAAGTAAAATTTATTTCCTACGAAAAAACTTGTAAAAGGGATCATTCTGCGCAATTTTCTATCAACACGCGAGCGAATCCCGACCCCGAGGTTATTGATAACATCTGGAAACGCATGGGTCACACGTTGCCATTTATGATTTGTATACGTGTCGGCCGTTACTTGCTCAGTGTTAAAATCAACGTCATCCGCACAAAAAAAGAGAAGTTTAGCACCTTGGCGCTCCCCTTCCTGAACTAATGCACGAATACGCTCATCTGGATAAACTTGTCTCGGGTTCGCTTGGGAATGGTAAATCCCTATTGTAATCGGTCTTTCGCTTTGATTATCATTGCCATACACCTCAGCAAATTCCCGTTTCAATTTCCGGAGCTGCGGCATTAAAGTAAATTGTAAAATCTCAGATATTTTGATGAAATGGCCTTTCTCAAGTTCACGAGCTACCATGAGAATCGCCTGTTCAATTTTTTCCCTTTGCAATTGATTATCATTAACTTGTGAATGGGTTAACACTTTATTAATAGCGTCGAATCCATCTACTATAGAACTAAAGATTTGAATACTCTGATACAATTCTTTTTCCTTAACCAACTGAGCGAAGTGTTCAGTCGCCTCGATCAAGGTATCCATAATGTTAAGGATTTGTGTAGCTTGATTATCTTTCAACTTTGACATGTGTCACACCCCTGAAAAAATATATAAAAACTTTCCTATATATGGTATCGGTCGAAAAAAGACTGTTTGAAATAGAAGCCAACAGTAAAACGCCTATCGCAATCGGCCAAGCATTTGAACGACTGCCGAGCCGAAGCGATAGGCAATCATCAAATAAACTGTCGTGTTACCGGAAAAGATCAAGAAGTCGATCCCAAAAACTTAGCTCGTCTTCACTTGTTTCATCGTTTTCTTCCGGTTCTTCTATTTCAATGCTCTCAGTTTGCAAGACGAATTGAACGACACCGACATCTTTATTTTGGTCCGAGACGAATGATACTGGTTCAAAATCCTCGTTCTCGTATTCATCCATAAGCTCGTCGATTTCCGACTGCATTTCTTCAGGAATATCATGAGTCGATGACTCCAGTTCTTTCGTACCTTCTGACAGCTCGTGCGCGCCGCTATCAAGTTCGGACGTTCCTTCGGACAATCCCTGGATACCGGAATCAAGGTCTTCATAATTCATAGCAAGAGCATGAACGCCTTCTGTATAATCGACTAAACCATCGTGGAAGCTGCTGTATTCAGATGACAGTTCAGACAGGCCTTCTTGTAAATCAACAAGAGCATCGAGTGTCTCAAAGTCTTCCATATTCTTTTCCATCTCATCGGCAATCACTTCTAATTGATCGGCCATATCATAAAGCGGCTCTGACACTTGATCCAACGTGTTGGAAACCGCAGCAAAGCCTTGTTTTGCAGCACTATACGTGTGCTTCACTTTTTGCGCTGCTTGATACGTCGCCATGAGTTGATCGACAACGCCTTGATCAGCATTGCTTTTATATAATGATTTGATCTGTTTTTCACTTATGTCAGAATCAGGGATTTCATTTATCGCTTCAGCCAAAGCCCCGTAGGCTTCATCATAATTATCCTGTAATTCCTCAAGCCCGTCACCGGACTCTCTCAACCCTTCTGCCATCTCACGCAAACCGTCTGGCAGTTCATCCAAATCGCCTAGCTCAGGCATATCGGGACCCGCTTGCACGGCCTCGCTTACTTGCTGCAAAATGTCCCGGATCTCACGCGAGCCATCGACAAGCTCATTTGATGACTCATCAAGTTCATGGATGCCATCCATATATTCTGCGGACCCGCTGCTTAATTCTGCTGTACCTTCATTCAATTCGGAAATGCCGTTGTTCAATTCCAGAACACCGGAATGGATCTCGCCAATGGCATCGGACAACTTTTGCATGTCTTTCGTCATCCCGCTTATATCCGGATCCTCAAGCGCGATGTTGGCAGGGACTGCTGAGATATTGATCGGATCCATTTCCAAATCCTCAACATCGGCCGTGACAATCAATTCTTCTTCAGTATCAGGCATGACGGAAAAGGTGATTTGCTTATGTTTTCCTTCATTCGCCTCTGTTCCTTTCGGTGCCTGAATGTTGCTGAAGATGGATGGATCAAGCGTTAGCGAGATTTGCATTAAATAGTTTTCGAAAAACACCGGATCAACCGACTTATTTGCAGACGTTTCGATCTGAATTTCCAGTGACCCGCTTTGGCCTGCCAACTCATCAGCTGGTATTTCTTCGCCATCCAGCAGATAAGTGATGGCAATATTCCACGGCAGCGGCTTGTTTGTTAATTCACCTTGATAATAAAATTCTTCATCCGCAGCGTGAAAAGATACCTTTTCACCCGACTGTTCGATAGCGGATAAGTCGGTCAAATTTTTCAAGTTCGTATAATCTCCGTAATCGACGATCTCACCTGGCTCGGTGATATGGAAAGTGTTTACGACATACATGCTTTCGATCGTGCCGTTGGCATCCAGATTTCCATATACGACTTCATCCTTGCTTGAGTATTCACCAACGGCTTTTTCCTCAGCTGTTTTTTCAGCTGAGGATACAGTTAAAGGCAAGGACGAAAACACGAGCAAACTCGCTGCGATCATGGACAACCATTTTTTGATACGCATATCATCACTCCCCTTGATAAAAGTCTGCTTTCCACGTTGTTTTTTCAATCACACGGTCCAAAACAACAAGCAATGCCGGTAAAAGAAGGGCGACGAGGAAAAATGCCAACAATGTTCCGCGTCCTAATAGAAGGCCGATCGACGAGATAATCGGGTCGGTCGATGTGGCCCATAAGATAAAGCCGACACTTGATAAGATAGACGCTGGAACAGCAATGGAGAAAATCTTTTCGTTGATCGTTTTCTGAATCGCAGCTACTGCACGCATCTGTTTGCGGTTGTTCGCATAGTCTTCTGAGAACAAAATAGCATAGTCAACGGTCGCTGCAAGCTGGACGATGCTAATAATGAGGTAGCCAATATAAACGAGCGGCTCATCGGTGAAATACGGTATAGCTAAGTTAATCCAGACAGACGTCTGTATTGTCAAAAGCAATACAACCGGAAAGGATAGCGAACGGAATGTCACAAACAAGACAAGCGCGATCGTCGCCACGGTTAGTAAATTTACAAGCGTATTATCCTTTTGCACGATGTGTTTCATGTCATAAAGCGTGATATTTTCCCCTGTTGCGTAATAATCGTCTCCGTAATATTGTTCCGCAATCGCCTGTACATCTTCTACGAGCGAAAATGCTTCTTCGCCTTCTGTATCAATCGTTGTATTTAAGATGAGTCGGCTGTAATGTTCCGAGAAAAACTCCTCCCTTTCTGAATCCGCCAAAAACTCTGGAGGAATAGTGGTTCCGACCGTTTCTGTATAGGACACAATGCTTTTGACATGCTCGAGCGCTTTAAGATCGTTTGCGAGTGCATCTTCTCTGGCCAGATCGCCTTTAGGCACGAGCAGCACCATCGGGGTAAATTTGCCGAACGTCTCTTCAATGGCCTGCGTATCTTGACCAGCCCGGGTGTGCTCTGGGTGTTCCCCCATCCCGTATAAAAAGTTTGTTTCGCTTTGAGCCAAAAACGCCGGCACAATCAGAATGGCTATTAAAAGCAATACCGGGATACGCATTTTAACGAAATATTTCCCGATCGGGTACTTCGATGGCAGCCACTCTTTATGGTGGGTTTTATCAATGTAATGATAAAACATTAATGTCAATGCCGGCAGAAAAATCATGACGCTGAGAAAGCTGAGCAAAATACCTTTGACAAGATTCATGCCTAAGTCAGCGCCGATTTCAAATTCCATAAAGGTAAGCGCCATAAAGCCGAAAAACGTTGTGGAGGCACTGGCAGCAATCGCCGGAAAAGACCGTTTCATCGCCTGCTTCATCGCCTCATGCGGACTGTCGAGCTGTTTTCTATAGTCGTCAAAACTATGCAGCAGAAAGATCGCATAGTCGAGCGATACAGCTAGCTGCAAAATCGGAGCCACCGCTTGCGATATAAAAGAGATTTCGCCAATGAAAATATTCGTTCCTAAGTTGATCAACACCGAAATCCCGATCGCTGTCAGAAAAAACACCGGCTCGATCCAAGACCGTGTTGACAACAGAAGGATTATAATGATAATCGGAACGAGAATGAGCGCGGCATTCAATGTCTCCTGTCCGGTCATTTTTTGTGAGATGGCCGTATCCAGCGCCTCGCCCGCCATAGCATTATCTTCACCTATAATGTCATAGACGGCATCGGTCGCTTCCACTTCTTTTCCTTCTTCAACATAAAATGTGAATAGCGCGTGATTATCCTTGTAATACGTTTCAACCGTATCCGCATCCGCCATTTCAATCGGTGTTTGGATATCAATGACATCATCGAGCCACATCACATCAGATACCCCATCGACCGCTTCGATCGCTTCCTTATAATGAAGCGCCTCCTGTATCGTCACATCCTGAACCATAACCCTTGTATTGGCTACATCGCCACTAAATTCTTCTTCCATCACATCGATCGCTTCAGTCGATGGTGCGCTCTCGGGTAAGTAATCCGTCATACTATAATTCACGGGTACAGCAAACTGAACGAACGAGCCAATGATTGCGAGAACGAAAAATGTGATGACAATTGTTTTTTTATATTTTAAAACACGAGCTGCAATATCTATCGGTGTTCACCTCTCTTGCATCATCCATCCGAATATAATACTATTTTATAAGACACGGTGTTGGATTTACAACAGACAGTTTTATAATTTGCGTGCGAAAGGCAACACATACAAAAAAGTTGTTGTCAAACTCTGAATGAAAGTGTGACGATTTTATGAACAAAAAACTTGACCGCCGAAAAAAGTATACCCGCATGGTTTTAAAGAATAGTTTAATCACTTTGCTAAAAGAAAAACCTATTTCATCCATTACCGTAAAAGAAATTTGCGAAAACGCTGATATTAACCGCTCGACCTTTTACGCTCATTACAGCAATCCGTTTGATTTGCTAGAACAAATCGAAGAAGAAATTATCACAGATTTAAACAGTTACTTAAGTCAATACAACTTTGAAAAGGAAGAAGAGGCTCTACAGATGACCGAAAAGCTTCTGGAATACGTTGCCTCCAAGCACGACATTTTCCGTACACTTCTCAATGAAAACAGGGATCACTCGTTTGAAAGAAGAATCATGGACGTTGCCCGCACATTTCTAGATAATCATGAAGACATTCCGGATATATCCGCATATGCGGGAACTTTCGTCATTAGTGGGAGCATTTATGTCATCAAACATTGGCTAGCAAACAATATGGACCAGTCACCGAAACAAATCGCCCAACTCATTAATCGCTTCAAGGTCATCGAATAAAGGAAAAATCATTTAAAAAGAAGGAGATCTGCAGACAACAGTCAGACCTCCTTCTTTTTATTTTCACGCTAAAAGCACGCCTCACTTATTTTTAAACAGATCGCTCCTTATTTTTCAAAAAGAAGGAAAGAACAAGGCCGGTCACCGCAAATAAAAAGGCGACGAAAAAAGCGGTCTTCACGCCGGTTAAATAAGCATGCGGCTGCATGGTTTCGGATTGCTGAACGGTCCTGCTAATAAACGAGATAATAAACGTCAATCCTAACGAACCACCAAATTGACGAGCGGTATTGATAACCGCTGTTCCATGAGGGATTAATGCATGAGGTAACGCATTGATCCCCGCTGTCATGATGGGCATATTGATGAGCGCAACACCGGCCATCGGAAGCATGAATAAGACCATGGCAATTACAAAAGGTGTATCAAGATCAAGCATAAAATAAAACGCGAGTGTGGATAAGCAAAGCAGGGAAAAACCAATAATGGAAATGATTTTCCCGCCGTATTTATCGAATAAAGTTCCTGCAAATAAGGACATGACAGCGAGCGTTAAAGCACCGGGCATCACAACTAGACCGCCGTAATAAGCGGAAAACTGCTGCGCGTTCTGCACATACAACGGTAAGATTGTCTCAGTCGATATTAAAAGGCTAAACGAAAGGACGGAAATAAACGTAACAAGTGCAAACACCGGCACTTTAAGCACACGCAATTCCAAAATTGGCATCGGTAAGCGCAACTGGCGAACGACAAATAAACAGAGAGCTAAAGCCCCAGCACTCAAACTCGTCAAAGTGACAACATCCGTTAACCCAGACGCCTCGATTTTATTAAACCCATAAAGCATGCCACCAAAACCGATGATGGACAAGACAACCGATAAACTATCCGTTTCTGTTTCCCGTTTTTCAGTAATATTTCGCATGAACAAAAAAACAAACAATAAAATACATACCGCAATTGGAAGTATTAAAAGAAATAAGGCTCGCCAAGCGAAATATTTAATCAAAAGACCCGATAGTGGTGGGCCAATCGCCGGTGCAACGTTAATCACCAATCCAGCTAACCCCATGGCAAATCCCCTTTTTTCCTTTGGATACAGGAGAAACAAGATCGTTTGCATAAGCGGGATCATGATTCCAGAACCTGTACCTTGAACAATGCGGCCAAAAAGCAAAATCGGAAAAGATGGGGCAGCTAAACCAATCACTGTACCAATAAAAAACAAGAACATAGCACTCATCATTAATGTTCTTGTTGTAAACCGGTCGATGAAATAAGCCGTGATCGGAATCAAAATAGCAATCGTTAGCATAAAACTAGTTGTCAACCACTGCACTTGTGTGGAATTAATCGCAAATTCTTGCATAATCTTTGGAAAGGCTGTGATGAGAAGAAATTGCGTCAAAACCGATAAAAAAGATGCCGACAATGTCGTGGCAACGATTAAACGTCGATGTAAAGGTGATATATTTGTCGCAGTCATTATTTTGCTCCTCTTCCATTGCAACCTTAACCATTCATTATCATCATACTAACACAGACTATTTTTTCAGCAAGCGCACCGCTTCTTAATGGCGAACATTAAGATGTACTTGAAAGACGAGCACTAAAAAATCACTCTGATCTTGTCACCTTTCCGCTTTCGTTCACATCCATTTTCCACATTCTACCCGGCCAAAAAGCAAAGCGTCCGAGCACTGTTGTCATCGCAGGAACGAGCAATGGCCTGACGATAAATGTATCAAGCATAATGCCGATGGCAGTGATCGCACCGAAATGAACAAGAACTTGCAAAGGCATAACAGCCAAAACTGAAAACGTCCCGGCTAAAATAAGCCCAGCTGAACTAATCACACTGCCTGTTTCCCCTACACTGTCAGCGATCGCTTGCTTAAGCGGCATGTCTTTCCGTTTCTGCCATATACGTGAAACAAGAAATATATTATAGTCTTCTCCCAGGGCGACCAGAAAGACGAACGCATAAAGCGGAATTAATCCTTGAATTTCCGCCACATCAAATACATGATGCAGGATGATCCAACCCAAGCCGAGGGCAGATAAATACGATAGCAAAACCGTCCCCAGTAAATAAACCATTGCTACAATGGATTTTAAATACACAACGAGCAAAATGGCAATGATGACAAGTAGAACGGGCATAATCAGAGCTTGATCCCGGCTTGTAATCTCCTCCGTGTCATATAATGTGGCTGTCTCACCGCCAACCCATACCGAATGTTTCGCATTTGCGACACCTGCATCGTTTAATGCATCCACTGCGATCGCCTGAAATGTGGGGATACTTTCCACTGCTTCAGAGGAATATGGATCAATGGAAAGGGTAACTTCCCATGCTTTTAAATCCTTATTTTCAGAACCTTCATTCGGATCAGCCACGTCTGCGACATAAGGATGCTTCTCCAATTCCCTTTTTAACGAAATGTCTTCACCGTCTGTATCAACAATCACATGGACAGGGGCAATTTCACCTGGCGGATAATGATCGGCAATCAATGTAAACCCTTCGCGTGATGGCATATCTTCAGGAAAGGAATCCAAAAGCCCGTACGTATATTGTATTTTCGGCACAAAAGCGGCTAAAATGACAAGGATAATCGTACTGACAATGATAACAGTCCATGGTTTTTTCGTGACAACCGCCCCGATTTTTTTGCCAAAACGATGACTCGGTTTCGGACGGCGCAGCTTTTTGCTCTTTTTCCTCTCGATCTCTTGAATCATTTCTTCAGGACGAGGAATAAACGGGATAAACGCAAAACGCCCCAATAAGGCTAAAATGGCCGGAAGCAATGTTAAAGCAGTGATCCCCATCATGAAGATAGACAAACTAAATGGGACGGCAAAACGATCATAAGAAGCATAATAAGCCAGACCAAGCGAAAGCAATCCCAAAACCGTTGTTATAGAACTCATCATGATCGCGCCACCTGTTCCGCGGATCGCTCGTTTTAATGCAACATATTTATCTGCTTCATGCCGGAGTTCATCCCTGTAGCGTGATATGAGGAATAAACAATAATCCGTTCCTGCCCCAAATAAAAGCACCGTCATAATAGAGATCGCCTGCTGGTCAACGACAATCCATTCTTTATCGGCAAGAAAACCGAGTAACGGACTGATTAACCCATAGGCAATACCAACCGCAATAAGCGGGACAATTGCCAAAATAGGGGAACGGTACAGTAAAATAAGCAGCAGAAACACAAGCAGTACCGTCGACATGAGCAGAGTCATATCCGCATTGCTGAATAAGGAAACCGTATCTGTCTGAATACCGACTGGTCCGGAAAAACGCACATGCAAACCCGTATCGTCCAACGCATTTTCCAACACGCTGCTGTCAAATTGATCTGCCACTTTTATCTCCAGTTGATCCAACGCCATCTGCAGTTCATTCGTTGATGCATCTTCATCGAAAAAGACCGGTGTAATCAGTGCCGCCCCATCCTCTGATGAACTCCCTGCCAACGCCTCAACGGGGATTTCTTGGAAAGGCGGGATAAAGGTTTGTTCACTCACCGGATCCTCATAAAGCTCTTTATAAAGCGCTTGAATCATCGCATAATCCGAATCTTTCAGCCCGCCATCCCTGTGCCATACTAAAAGCAGCGGTGTCCCGGCATCATCCGTAAATTCCTCATTGATTAGCTTATTTGCTTCCACAGACATCACATCATCGGGCAACAATTGATTATCCGTTGTTTCCCAGTCATTGACCTGAGGCCAAATATATGAAAAAACGCCAATCAATAATATCCAAATAAAAATCGTTGCCCAGCGGGATTTAGGGTTGGCAACAATATAGCCCCATTTTTTCAACAGTTCTTTCATCCAGCTCATCCTCTCTGGCGCAAACATCTTAAGCGCCCTTAAATATGTATCTTCATAATTATATATACTGGACAGTTAATTTATCAAGTATTATTCCAAATGTGTTATACTATGTTCAAAATATAGCGTTTGGAGTGAGCATCATGCAGCATGCACGTCGGCCCTTAGGCAGACCTCGTAAAACACAAGATAGAATATCTACTAAAGATACTATAGTAAAGCTGGCAACAAGAATGTTTTTGGACAAAGGATACCCATCGGTATCCATGGATGATGTCGCCCAAACATGTAATGTGACTAAAGCAACGGTGTACTATTATTATAAAACGAAAGCAGACCTTTTTACGGACGCCATGGTGCAATTAATGAATCGAATCCAAAAGCGCATGGCAGATACTCTTTCGACTGATAAGTCTCTTAAAACACAGCTATTTGAGATTGCTAAAGCACATTTACAAGCAACAGTGGACATTAATATTCATTCGTTTATGAAAGAGGCAAAAACCGCTGTTTCCCATGAGCATCTGCAACTTATGGAGGAAGCAGAGAACCAATTATACGACACTTTGGAACATGCGATAAAAGAGGCGATGGAAAGAGGAGAAATCCCGCAAAAAAACCCCCGCCTGATCGCCCTCATGTTTGTATCCATGCTCACGGTCGGGCAGCATATGGATCGTGCTTATCGAAACACATTCACTTCATTAGATGATCTGATCACCCAAATGGTGAATATATACTGGAATGGTTTGGCGAATGACGATTAGCCACATTTCTCACTCAGCCCCCCTTTACGACGGATCTCACGCCACACGTCCGTTTCATTTGTTCACAATCGAGCAAGAGGAGGGGATGAACCCCATCCTCTCTCCCTTGTATTTACCCATTTCCGCGTTAGTTCATTCTTAAAATCATTCCACAAATGACGATGTCCGCAAAGCTAAACCTCTTTTTCTGCGTGTAACCAATCGACTTTTTTTCACCAAAAAAGGCCCCTTTACCCCCATGTGTACATTTTGTTCGTTACTAAAAAGTGCAGTTCACTTTGATAAAATAATGAGAATATTTGGTTTATTAGATCCGCAATATAACACAGTGACAGAAAAAGGAAGAGCTGCTGTCAATTAGTAGCAGGAGGTATCAAACAAATCATGCTAGGTGTGCACTTTTTTGCACACCCTGTTTAGTATAATTTTAACATGAGATGATAACAAAGAACATATTACCATCTTGTAAATAGCAAGGGGGGGGATTTGAAAACGTAGCAAATCAAGCGAAATTCACTTCGATCGACAAACTTTTAATATTTAAACATTAAGGGAGGAATAAAACATGAGAAAGTTTTTTCTTTTCGTATTAACGCTGATCGCATCGATTGGATTATTGAGCGCTTGTGATGAGGCTGATGTGGAGAAAGTAGATAATGAAGAAGAAAATACCGAACAGAATGATGAAGATAAAGAAGAGAAATTATCGATTGGCGACACCGTCATGTTTGATGACCTGAAAATTACTTTAAATGAAGTCCGGATAGAAGAAGGCGGAGAATTCGATGAACCAGAAGAAGATCAATTCATCGTTGCAAACCTTACAATTGAAAACGAAGGTGATGATGAGGAAAATATTTCTTCTATTATGAATATCGAATTAAAGGATGATGAAGGTTATAGCTATACGACTACAATATTAACCGAAGGAACAAAAGGCCAACTCGACGGAGCGATCGAACCGGGTGGAAAAATGAAAGGCGAAATCCCTTTCGATGTTCCCGAATCGGACTCTTATGAATTACACTTTGCCGATCCATTTGCATCAGGAAAAGCGGTTTGGGACATTCCAAATGATGCACTCGAGTGATCCGTCCTGAACGAGTGGCTGAGTTGGTAGTGAGGGTACAACTGAAATCGAAATAGAACATATCACAATTGTCAAGTCAAGATTCACGCAAATATACGTCAACGATTGAAAGGTGTGCAAAAATAAATGCACACCTTAAATTAAACACGATGGCGAACATATATTCGTACTTTCGATGATCAGACGGATGATAAATGGTTTAAAATACGCATAACTCGAAAAAAATACACTAGAATACTTCCATTTTTATATTCATTAATGCTATAGTTGATTTAAATACTGATTATTCATCTGATTTTGTGCTAAACAGTCGATCATTGATCAAGATTGTTGCACCATCCACTGAACCTTGCATCCGTTTTAATGCTTAATCGTTAATCAAATCCAGTAAAGATTGTAAAAACGTATTCAATACAAATTTTTGAACAAGGAAGTGGCAAACATGGATACATTAACTCAAGTCATTGACTACATCAACGACGACATACTATATGAGTATGTTCTTGTCATTCTTTTAATCGGTTTAGGTATTTATTTTACATTTCGAACACGTTTCGTACAAATTCGCTTATTTCGCGAAATGTTCCGGGTCATTAAAGATGAGGTTGATGCAAAAAGAAAAGGCATATCCGCTTTTCAAGCTTGGGCGATTAGTACAGCATCCCGAGTGGGAACAGGCAATATGGCTGGTGTCGCCTTGGCGATTACAGCAGGCGGGCCCGGCGCTGTGTTTTGGATGTGGGTTATTGCTCTCATCGGCGGAGCGACCAGTTTTGTAGAAAGCACTCTCGCTCAAGTATATAAAGTGAAAGATGGCGACACGTTCCGCGGCGGACCGGCTTACTATATAAAAAACGGACTTCGTTCCAACAAAATGGCCATCTTATTTTCCGTTCTGATAACGGTTACCTATGGTTTTATCTTTAATGCCGTTCAAACAAACACCGTTACCGTTGCATTTGAAAACTCTTTTCATAGCAACCGCTTATTACTCGGAATCGTCTTAGCGGTCATTGCCGGACTCATTATTTTCGGCGGTGTTAAAAGAATTGCTCGCTTCACCGGTGTTGTCGTTCCAATTATGGCTACAATCTATATCGCCGTCGCTGTATTCGTTTTGCTAATCAATATAACTGATGTCCCCGAAATGATCGCACTTATTTTTAAAAATGCCTTTGGACTCAAAGAGTTTGTCGGCGGTGGTATCGGGGCAGCCATCTTACAAGGAGTTAAGCGCGGCCTCTTCTCCAACGAAGCAGGACTCGGAAGTGCACCAAATGCGGCTGCAACAGCAAATGTGAGCCATCCCGTTAAACAAGGCCTTGTACAAATGCTCAGCGTGTTTACAGATACCTTGTTGATTTGCAGTGCCACCGCGTTTATGATTTTAATTTCCGGTACTTGGACCAACGCAAATGCTAGCGATGGGATTCGATTAACACAAGCAGCTATGGAATCGCTCGTAGGAAGTTGGGCCGGGCCTTTTGTTGGCATCTCCATTTTGTTATTTGCCTTCAGCTCGATCATTGGCAATTATTACTACGGCGAAAGCAACATCTTATTCCATACAGAAAGTAAACAACTGCTGACGACTTATCGTGTGATTACGTTACTATTCATCCTGTTTGGCGCTGTCACCTCCGTACCGCTTATTTGGAGTCTTGCCGATCTGTTTATGGCGCTTATGGCGCTCACCAATCTTCTTGCCATCACATTGTTAAGCAAAATTGTCTTTACAGTCTTGCAAGATTATATGAAACAAAAAAAGCAAGGAAAAACACCGATTTTCAAGCGCTCCACGCTTCCCTGGCTTAAAAATATAGAGTGTTGGAGCGATGAAGACATGCAATCTTATGAAAAAGGAAGACATCTCCATTAAGGGGATTTACTTGAAGCTCATCTGTCGGTATACGATAGATGAGCTTTCATTCATAAACGAAACTTTTGCCCGTTAATGAATGACCACGTACAATAGAACATTGTAGCGACGCAATCTGAAAGGAGACAAGCAATGACCCATTACGACGATCAACTTCCCAAAGAAGTTTTGCATATACTTGAATCGACACGGAATAAACATACAAACTTACCAAACCTTATTCGCCAAGGCGGATATGTCCCCCCGAGCATCGACTTAATGATCGATGCGATTACTACATTGGCGATGGGAAAAAACGTATTACTTAAAGGGCCAACAGGAGCAGGAAAAACGAAATTTGCCGAAACATTGTCAAATCTTTTCCAACAGCCCATGTACAGCATCAATTGTTCCGTCGATTTAGACGCGGAAAGTCTCATGGGGTTTAAAACACTCGCTTATCAAGACGGAAAACAAATGATTGATTTTGTGCCGGGACCTGTGACGAAAGCGATGACCAACGGGACGTTTCTCTATATCGACGAAATTAATATGGCTAAGCCGGAAACATTGCCGCTCATCAACGGTGTCTTAGATTACCGCCGCCAAGTAACCAATCCGCTGACAAATGAGATGATCACGGCAAAGGAAGGCTTTAATGTGATCGCCGCCATTAATGAGGGCTATATCGGCACCGTTCCATTAAATGAAGCGTTAAAAAACCGCTTTATTGTCATCGATGTCCCTTATATCGAGGGCAAGCAGTTAAAAAAACTGATCACCGCGAATACAAAGTTAACCGACGATCACGCCATTGAAGCCTTTGTTAAATTATCAGCCGATTTAGTCAATGCCGTTAAGCAAGGGAAACTCTCCGAAGAAGCCGCCTCCATCCGCGCCTTACTCGATGCGTGCGATCTAAGTACGATCATACCCGCTAAGCGCGCCATTTTGCGGGCCATCGCTGATAAATTAACGGAAAAACGCGAGCGGGAACTTGTCTTAAACATCGCGGATACTTTATTTCAGTAAGGAGGGTGCATCATGAAGGAGAACCGTTGGTATGATACGCGAATCGATACGGACTTGTTCCTACAACTGCAAGACTTAACGACGGTATTGTCACAACTCGCTCACTTCCAATTTGCTTTTACGTACGGATCGTTTATAGATATAGAAAATAAACGAATCACCGGAAGCACTTTGTGGGATGCAACAAAACCGGATGTACAAATATCCGGCTATAAAACCGATGTGTATTTACGCGCAATCGGAACATTGCGTTATTCACAACTACCGGCATTGCAACGTTTCTGGACTGATATCGAAAAGACAGGTTTGATGCAATTTGCAACTCAATTAGTGACATTACTAGAAGACTTACGTTTAGAAGAAATCATTAAACATATGCGCCCGGGTACTAAACAAGATTTTGCCGTCCGCACCTCTTATCTCAAACACTTTTTCACAACGCAACTTGCAACAAACGCGACGCGTGGGCTTGCTCTAGACGAGTTATTTTGCATGGTATATTTAGTGTTGCAAGCAGATGGCCCTGAACCAAGCTTTCCCCGTGCCAACAAACAACAACGCGAAGCGATTAAAACGATAACGCCTGACTTGTTGGCGAGTTTCGATGCCAAAACGACACAACATAACACCGACGTGGCAGCCACAGTCGTTTGGAAACTTGCTAACAACTATGCAGATATGAACCATGTTTACTTGACGTCCCCGATATTTCAAGGGAAAAAAACGTATCAAAAAAACACGTTATTCGAGGAACTCACCCGAACGGACGACGTTGCCAATGATGATTATGAAGAAGTGAATGAAGATAACCATGAATATTTTGATGAAACCTTCTCCACTTGGCATCAGGAAAATACAAACACCGATCGAAACCAAACCTTTTTACAAATGGATCTCGAACGTGGTACGAAAACGAATTTAAAAAGCGGCCACGCCCGTGAAACCGAAAGCGGGGATCAAGCATTCGCATCAGCACAAGGCACGTCAGGAAAAAGTCAACAAGCGGATTATTCCAAACAAGAAACGCTTGAGCAACATGAAAACAAAAAGGCTGGTAAACAAGCTGAGGCACCGTATGGGATTGAAAACATCAATGCCACTGCCATCTGCAAAAAAGCTCACATCCCAACAGAACAAGACCGGTTAACTTATGAAGCTTATCTCGCTGACATTGCAGCTTACAAACGAAAACTTGCCAATACGATCGAAAAAGTCCTAGAGCATAAACAAATCGCACAACGAAGTCATTTACATTACGGAAGACTTTCCAAAAAACTACTGCCGATCATCACAGATGACAACCCGCGTCTTTTCTATAAAAAAGATCTGGAATCGTCGGAGTTCGACGCTATTTTTACTTTAATGGTCGACTGCTCAGCATCCATGCAGCCAAAAATGGAAGAAACAAAACGCGGCATCGTCTTATTCCACGAAGTGCTCAAACATTTGCAAATTCCTCATGCTATTGTCGGTTTTTGGGAAGCGGCAACGACCGGATTCGAGAAAGAACAACCTAACTATTTTCACATCATTCATTCCTTCACCGACTCTCTCTATGAACAAAACGGTGCTAAAATTATGCAACTCGAACCCGAAGAAGATAATCGCGACGGCTTCAGCATTCGCATCATCGTGGAAAAGATGCTAGAGAGGCGTGAAAAACATAAATTTTTACTCGTATTTTCAGACGGCGAACCATCCGCCGCCAACTACGATGACAATGGCATTATCGATACACATCTTGCTGTAACAGAAGCGCGAAAACAAGGAATTGATGTCATCGGCATGTTCTTAGCTGACGGTAAAATTGCCGAACGCGACGATAAAACGATGCAAAATATTTATGGCCGTGAGCGGTTGATGATTCCAAATGTGGCAGAGCTTCCTGAGCGCTTTAGCCCGATTCTGAAAAAATTACTTCTCAAAACGATGTGAGCTAGAGAGAAAAATAAAAAGACGCGGTTTTCCTGATGAGCGTTAACACAGAAGACCGCGTTATTCGAAAAATACACAAACCGGTTGTGTTACTTTTGACTCACTTAGCTAGTCTTAAATTCATAGTATTGTCATTTTACGATCGTCTTTATAAAGCTATTCATTGTTATAATAAAAATGGATACTTTATTAAGGAGATGATCGATATGCAGCCACATTTATTGTTAAATGCACATCGATTCGATAACCCCCTTTCGTCAAACCTGCAAACACTGCTCACTTCCATAAGTACGATTAAACAAATAGAAAAGGGAGCGTATATATTTCACGAAGGAATGGATGCCCACAATGTCTATATGATCAAATCTGGGCTCGTCCAAATTTCCAAGCTAACGAGCGGCGGCCAAGAACTCATTTTACGCATTTGCAGGAAAGAAGACGTGATTGGGGAACTAACATTATTTAATGATTATCCGAAGTATTTGTTGAACGCCAAAGTTTTGGAATCTGGAGAAGTCTTTGTCATTGATAAAAGCCAATTAGAAAAAATGTTAATTGCGCAAAATAATACCGAACTAACACTTGAAATCATGAAATGGATCAGCAACCATATGCGAAAATTTCAATTAAAAATTCGCGACCTATTATTAAACGGAAAAAAAGGGGCGCTTTACTCAACACTTATTCGCCTAGCCAATAGTTTTGGGATCGAACGAAACGATGGCATCTTGATCAATCTAACGTTGACGAACCAAGAATTGGCTAACTTTTGCAACACAACACGTGAGTATGTGAACCGTATGCTGTCCGATTTAAGGAAACGTCATGTCATTTCCATGAGCCAATCAGGCAAAATCCTTATCAAAGATATCGAATACTTACGCACTGAAAATGGGTGTGAAGGATGTCCGATTGAAATTTGTAATATCAATTAACGATTAAAGTCGCTTGATCTGGACATTTCCCGACTTCAGCTAGATAGGCGGTTACTTTTTAACATACGTTCTGCTAATCCATTCATAAAATGGAGCTAATGCATTTCTGTAAAACACGAGGTAAGAGTCGGTGAATGCTTTGTTTAGCGTTATGGAAGTAACAATTGCTGTTACGTTATCAACGCGTTGCAGTATGGACAAATCGTCTGTCTCATTTATTAAAACAACTTTCGGAAAAGAAAATTGTTTATACCCTTCGATGACTAAAACGTCCGTCCCCACCCATCGATAAATAGCGGTCATTTGATCCACATCCCATGTGTCTGCCGATAGTTGCAGAACACCTTCGCCTTCGACTCCCGCTATGATGGCACCAGCTTGTTTATGTTTTTCACTATCCGTATTTTCAAATCCGAGCGGTAGACCACCATGGCCATGATGTTTTAAGGAAGCAACCCGAAGACCTTTACTTGCTAGAATACCGATGATTTGGCTAGCTAAAGTCGTTTTTCCACTATTTTTATACCCTACCACTTGAATGATTTTCATTTACGTTCCCCTTTAGAAATAATCGCCACCCAGCCGTAGACGTGAGCATACATCGATCTATATTCCAATCAATGATTGACGTGATTTCGCATTCTTTCTTAGCTTATACCGTTATACATCCCTTGGCAAGCTTCTTTTCCTATCATCTAGCAAACAATTATATCACCCCCTTTATACTTCGTTTGCCTTCGATTTGCAAACGTGAAGTGATTAGTCTGCTTGTAAAAAATGCTTCATGGTTGTTCCTTCTTGATCTTCTAATATCATAGCAGACACCTTCATACCTTTTTCATATCCTTTTGTCCCTCGAGGAAAAACGATCAGTCCATTGGCTTCTAGTAAAGATGTCACAACGTTGGATTTATCCAATCCGACAGGTGTCGCAAATAAACGCCCGTCAGCATAGGACAAATACCCGCGGACAAAACGGTCGAAAGGATTCGCCTTTGGAAAATCAGCGCCAAGTATGGCTGTTTCTTTTTTCACAAATGGTTTTGAAGCGTGTAAAAAAGTTCGGATAACCGGCCGAGCATACAATTCAAACCCGACATAGCACGCTGAAGGATTACCTGATAAACCGAATAACAATTTGCCATCTTTTTCGGCAACCGTCGTCACACTGCCAGGGCGCATGCCAATTTTATTAAACAGTACATTGGCTGCTAATTTTTTATAAATCGCCGGTAAATAATCATAGTCACCGACAGATACGCCTCCTGTTGTGATTAAGAAGTCTACCTTGGCTAACGCTTCGTTTACTTGGTTAAAACATGTTTCAAAGTCATCGCTAAACTGGCCGAAATAAACAGGAACTCCACCAGCGCGAATGATTTGTGACTGAATCATATACGCATTGCTATTTCTAATTTTTCCCGGTTCCATTGGCTCATCGAGTTCCAATAACTCACTTCCAGTTGCAATCACACCGATGACCGGCTTTTTGCTAACAGGAACTTTTTTATAACCGAACGTTGCTAAACTGGCGACCACACCGGGATGAATATACGTCCCTTTATGGACGAGAACCGATCCTTTTGTCGTATCTTCGCCGGTAAAAGAAATATTATCGCCTTGATCAACGCTGCGCTGAATTTGTATAAACGATTGTCCATCACGAGCGATTTCCTTCGCAGCTTCCAACATAATGACGGCATCACAGCCTTCGGGAATTTGAGCACCCGTCATAATCCGTACGGCTTGCATCGGGCCGACTCTTCCAGAAAAAACACTTCCCGCCCCGATTGTTCCAATCACCTCGAGTTGAACAGGGTGAGCTCTTGAGGCACCTTTTGTATCTAGCGCCCTAACCGCAAACCCATCATAGGGTGAGCGATCAAATGGCGGGACATGGTGATCGGCGATTAAATCTTCACCGAGAAATCTTCCCAAACTCTCCTCTATCGGAACGTGTTGAATGGATCCTTGTTTGGCAAAGGTCATCACTCTCGTAATTGCTTCGCTTATTTTAATCGGTTTCCGTCGTTCTACCATTATTCATCATCCCTATCTTATGCGTTATGAAATTTTTTCAAACTATGAATCAATCGTCTTTCTCAACCGCCGATATAGGACATTTCGATTTTCTTTTTCCGCTTGGCTATTTCCTCCGTTCGCTCAGCAGAATAGCGATCCGTCCGCTGGCTCCAAATCGCGACGATTTCATCTCTAATGGCATCATCCGTTTTGTCTGAGCGCAATAATTGCCGCAGATCATAGCCTGCGCCTGCAAAGAGGCAAGTGAACATTTTTCCATCTGCAGCAATTCTCGCCCGCGTACATGTCGAGCAAAATGATTCCGATACGGAAGTGATAAAACCGACTTCTGTATTTGTTCCGCTATAGCGATACCGTTTGGCCACTTCCCCTATATATGCCGGGTCAACGGGTTCTAAATCAAAATGCTTGGTGAGTGTTGCAAGAATGTCGCGCTTTGTGATAACTTGATTGAAATCCCATCCATTTGTTTTACCGACATCCATAAATTCAATAAACCGTAAAGTGATTCCCTGTTCCTTAAAATAGCGCGCCATTGGAACGATTTCTTGATCGTTCATGTCTTTTTTGACAACCATATTTACTTTTATCTTTAAACCTGCTTCTTTAGCTTTGTGAATTCCTTTTAAAATACGCTCAGAACCAACCCCGCTATCATTAATCGCTTTAAATACTGCATCATCTAAAGCGTCTAAGCTAACATTAACCCGTTTGAGTCCTGCATTTTTTAATGTTTGTGCCATATGTTCTAGAAGAAAACCATTCGTTGTCAAACCGATATCTTTTAATCCTTCTATCGCCGTTAACCGGCTTATTAATGCTGGTAAATCTCGCCTTAACAATGGCTCTCCACCAGTTAATCTGATTTTTGTTACGCCTAAATCGACAAATATCTTTGCTAAACGCTCAATTTCAGAAAAACTGAGCAAAGCCTCTTTCGGCATAAACGCATAATCGCGGCCGAAAATTTCCTTTGGCATACAATAGCGACATCTGAAATTACAACGATCGATCACAGAGATACGAAGATCTTTCATCGGTCGTCCTAATTTATCGGTTATCATGACCAAGCCGATCAGCTCTCCTTTGTAGGGTAACGTCCATATGTTAAGATTTATCCTTAGATGTTTGCCGTTTAACCCATTTATCTTCGTATATTTTTCGTTTTTGCGGTTTATTAATTCGTTGGAAAAATTCAATCAGCTCTGCTAAAGCTTCTTCTAAAAGGTCGGGATGACGCGTTTTTTCAATGATTCTAAACCCTTCTTCATAAAGCGCTTCTGCCTTTTTCACATCTTTCGCTTGGATATGTTCATAACAATACGCCAAGCGAATGTAAGTCAAGCCTTCTTCTGCTTTGCAGTGAGGAAGTGTTTTATAAATATCTAAAGCTTCCTGAT
Source organism: Bacillota bacterium (assembly GCA_035301265.1). GTDB lineage: Bacteria > Bacillota > Bacilli > Bacillales > Amphibacillaceae > DATGUP01. The sequence goes on along the minus strand of DATGUP010000002.1, from coordinate 15,365 downwards.
AATAATGGAGCGCACTTTCCAGTTTTTCCTGCTTGAGTTCATTGAAGGCTATCGCTTGAAGTGTATTTCCATATGCTAAAGACTTTCGACGTCCTTCTTGATCGAGCCGCTGCATAAATTCTAGAAAAACAGTATAAGCTTTATCGTATGCTCCCTCATCTGAATACATTTTCCCTAACGCATATAGAAATTGTTGTCTTATTTTCGGGAATTTTTCTGCAAGCTCTAAACCTTGTTCCAAATATTCCTTAGCTTGCTTTAATTGAAATGTTTTCATAGAAATGGTACCGATTTTCGAATAAACATAAACAATCATAAAATGATCTTTCGGGTAAAATGTCGTTAAATGACGAAGGGCTTGTTTGTAGTAATTGATAGCCCGGGGAAAATGAGCTAAATTTTCATCGATTTCCGCAAGCATTAAAATCGCTTTGGCAATATCTAAATGATCATCTTCATAGATTTCAGTCAATCGTTTAACAGCCTTTGTTATCGTTCGACGTGCCTCTTTTAAATCGATATAGAAATAGATTTCGCCTATTTTTAATAATGTCCTTGCTTCTGACACTTGATCGCCTGCTTGTTGATAAGCAGCCATCAACTGTCGGTAAAGTTCAATAGCCTTATGGTAGTCTTCCGTTTGAATATAAGCTTCGCTGAGCGTGTTTGCAGTCTCTAAAATGACTGGATGTGTTTGCGGAACCGCTTTGCGAAAATGAGCCAACGATTGCTCGAGTTGGGATATCCCATTAATCATGTTTTTTTCATCTAAGGATATTTTTCCCAAAATATGATAAATGGCTCCATACGCATAAGGTTTCTGGTACTGATTAGATTCTAAAAAAGATAATAATTTGGCGAGCTCGATTCGCGCATTGGCGTGTTGGCCATACTTTCTTTCTAATAAGGCATAATCGAAATGTGTATCGATAATAATATCCATATGATTTGCATCTATATTTTTGGATAATCGAAGGGCTTGCCGACTATACTGACCTGCTTTCGCATAGTTATTTACTTTACGATAATATTTTGCCAGAGTGCTCAATGTAAAAAACGTCGCTTCCGTCGATAGATCTTCGTTTGCGTTAAGTTTTTCCTCTAAAGTATTGATGTGTTGTGTCACTTCAGCATGGTTTCCCTTGACCATCCGCTCTCTTAATTTTTGGCAAGAATTAAGCAAATCGACAGATTGATTGGCCATAAGTCTCACACAACCTTAATTGGATAGTGATAGATCGAAAACATTAGAAAACTTCCTCTTCTGGTGTCGTTTGTCTAGGAATTTTTCGTTTATAGATGACATAACTTCGCCGTAAATAACGAACGGGAAAACTAAACGCATGTACGAGCCTTGTAAAAGGCCAAACAACGTATAAAGCAAACGTACTATAAATGTGTATTTTAAACCAAATAGGTACCGATGCCATTAACTCTGGCTGAACATTGAAAACAAACAAACCTCTAAACCACGGGGCAATCGTTGTTCGATAATCAAATCCTTGCGAATCGACATTGAGAAATGTTGCTACCAATCCGGTTACAACTGCCAGGAAAATGAACAGCAATGCAATCCAATCGCCTGGCGATGTTGTCGCTTTCACCCGATTGATATTCATGCGTCGATAACCTAATAAGACTACGCCCGCAAAAGCGGCTACACCAGCGGGAATTCCGAAAGTGATCGCCACCAAATGATACATTTGTTCAGTAATGCCAAGTGCATTATAAAACTCAACAGGGATGATGATTCCAAGAACGTGCCCACCGAAAACGAATATAATGCCCCAATGAAATAAAAGGGAGCCGAGCTTTAATTGTTTTTTCTCAAGGAATTCGCTCGATTTCGTTGTCCAACCGAATTGATCGGTTTGATAACGATAAATATGACCGCCGATGAAAATAGTTATCACAATGTAAGGAATGACACCCCATAATACTCCATCCATTTTTAAGCCTCCAGTACATTTTTGACACCATTATCTTTCATTTGTAAAAAAAGAGCGTCTAATAACGAGCTGTAATAACTATTGACTTTTTTGAGTTGGTCATGGATCTGATGAATCGTTTTAGAATATACGTGTAACAATTCATTGCTTACTTCAACAGGTACGTGTGCGCAAAATTCGAGCATAAGCGGTAAATAGTCCGGCAACTCTTTATCGGTGACAGTAAATCCATGCGCTTCATAATATTGTTTCAACTTCAAAAGCTCGATACCGCGTTCGCGTTTTTCGCCGAACTTTAAATACGTGACGTAGAGATTTGTTAAGCGGCCGAAATCAAAATACTCGACATAATAACTAATCCATTCATCTAAAGACATTCGTTCACAATGATCGATAAATTGATGTACTTTTTCGATCACCGGCTTAGCAGCGACTTTTTCAATTTCTATACATATGTCTGGTAAAGCCTTCTGCATATCTTCGGTTGGATATTTTAATAGGTAGCCGATCATTTGGTAGACTGTTTGGCTCATAAAAGACCTCCTTATCCTTTTAATTCAGGAATGGCGATACATAATGATCACCATTCCTTTTTACATCCGAAAATTACATGATTACTCCACAGCTTCCCGGGCCACCAGCAAAGTCTAGTCCACACGCCCCTTGCTCAGCATATAAATCTGTAGCTTCTTCTTTATGGCTGCGTGGAATGACAAACCGGTCCTCGTATTTAGCGATCGCTAATAACCGGTACATATCCTTAATCGATTTTTCCGTTAACCCGAGCTCTGTAAGTCGATCAACATCGAAGTCTTTGCCCGTTTGTTCTGCGCGCATGTAGTTACGCATGACGGCCATTTTCTTAAGCACAGTGCGTATTTGGTTGGTATCCCCTGCTGTTAATAAGTTCGCTAGATACTCGATGGGGATCCGCATGTTATCAATCGCCGGGAAAATATCATCGGTATCCGCATTGCTTCCCTTTCCTTCAATCATATTCATGATCGGACTGAGCGGTGGGATATACCAAACCATCGGCATTGTGCGATACTCCGGATGAAGCGGCAAAGCAATCTGCCAATCGATAATCATTTTATACAACGGTGATTGTTGCGCCGCTTCAATCCAATCCATAGGAATGCCATCTTTTTTAGCTTGTACAATCACGTCCGGATCGTTAGGATCCAAGAAAATGCCGAGCTGTGCATGATAAAGGTCTTTTTCATCTTCAACCGATGCAGCTTCCAGTACACGATCTGCATCGTATAGCATCACGCCGATATAACGAATGCGGCCGACGCATGTTTCTGCGCAAATCGTCGGTTGGCCATTTTCAATTCGCGGGAAACACATATGGCACTTTTCGGCCTTATTCGTTTTCCAGTTAAAGTAAACTTTTTTATATGGACAAGCGGTCATGCAATGCCTCCAAGCCCGGCAAGCATTTTGGTCGACGAGGACGATGCCATCTTCATCCCGCTTGTACATCGCCCCGGATGGACACGATGAGACGCATGGGGCGTTGATACAATGTTCACAAATGCGCGGTAAATACATCATAAATACATCTTCAAATTCTGTTTTAATGGACTCTTCCATTTGAACAACGTTTGGGTCGCGCAATCCTGTAATATGACCACCAGCTAAATCGTCTTCCCAGTTTGGCCCCCATTCTAACTTCATAAATTCATCTGTGATAAGCGATTTGGCACGGGCAACGGGTTGATGTTTTCGCTCATCGCTATCTGTTAAGACTTCATAATCATAAGTCCATGGCTCAAAGTAATCATCCATTTCGGGTTGATCAGGGTTATAAAACAAATTGAATAAACGGTTCACTCTTGAGCCTGATTTCAGTTTTAGCTCACCGTCGTCAAGCTCCCAGCCCCCTCGATATTTCTCCTGATTTTCCCATTGTTTTGGATAGCCAATCCCTGGCTTTGTTTCCACATTATTGAAATACATATATTCGGCCCCCGGGCGGTTTGTCCACGTGTTTTTACACGTGACAGTACACGTATGACACCCAATACATTTATCCAGATTCATGACCATGCCGATTTGTGCCTTAATTTTCAAGCCAATCGACCTCCTTCATTTTTCTAATGACAACATTTAAGTCGCGTTGGTTCCCTGTTGGCCCGTAATAATTAAACCCATAGCTTAACTGAGCGTATCCGCCAATCATGTGCGTGGGCTTCACATGTATTTTTGTCGGACTATTATGGGTTCCACCGCGATTTTCTGTTAATTTCGTACCCGGTGTGTGAATATGACGGTCTTGTGCATGATACATAAAAGCCATTGTACGGGGAATCCGGTGTGATACAACCGCCCTTGCCACCACTACACCATTGCGGTTGAAGCATTCAATCCAATCGTTATCCTCCACATCGATCTCCGCTGCATCATCTTTATTCAACCAGACGGTCGGACCACCGCGGAATAACGTAAGCATTGGTTGTGAGTCAAAGAACATGCTATGGATCGACCATTTGTTATGCGGTGTCAGATAGTTTAATGTGATTTCTTTCCCTTCTTTTTCAGGCCGTTGAGAACGGAATGGTTTATGATTCAACATCGGTTTATAAACTGCAAATGACTCACCAAATTCCTTCATGAGCTCATGATCTAAGAAATAAGCTTGACGTCCAGTTATCGTTCGAAAAGGAATTAAACGCTCAATATTTATTGTAAATGGCGAATATCGGCGCCCGTCTTTTTCCGAGCCGCTAAAAGCTGGTGATGTCATGACTGTCTTCGGTTGTGCCGTTATTTTATCGAATGTAAATAAATCGCCTTCGCGATCAGCTGCTAAATCTTTTAATTCAAGATTAGTTTTTTCTTCCAATGCTTCCCACGCTTTAACCGCCACTTTTCCATTTGTCGTTGAAGAAAGCATTAAGACAGCTTCACAAGCATCTCTTGCATGCGTAATATCCGGACAACCATCAGCGACACTGCCATCGGCAATCGTACCTAACGTACGCTTTGCTTTTTCATACTCTTTTTCCATCGACCAATGAATCCCTTTCCCGCCATAAGCTCCCGTTTTAACATTCGGTCCAAGGGAAGTCATTTTGCTGTAAATTTGTTTATAATCGATTTCAATCACGTCTATATTTGGCATGGTTTGACCGGGAATGGGTTCACATTCGCCTTTTGACCAATCTTTAACTTCACCTAATGGCTGACCCATTTCTTGTGGTGTATCGTGTAATAATGGCGTAGCGATCACTTCTTTGATCGGATCCATGTTTATTTCCTCGGCTAAAACAGAAACGCCTTTGGCGAGTTCTTTAAATATATCCCAATCCGATTTAGCTTCCCACGGAGATGTAATCGCCGGATTAAATGGGTGGACAAATGGATGCATATCCGTGCTTGATAAATCGTATTTTTCATACCATGTCGCTGCCGGCAAGACGATATCAGAGTAAAGTGATGTTCCGGTCATTCTAAAATCCAAGTTAATTAATAAATCTAATTTCCCTTCTGCAGCTTCATCGCGCCAATGAATTTCCTTAGGACGAATACAATCGTCATCGTTGTTTAATAGGCCGTGTGATGTGCCGAGTAAATATTTAAGGAAATATTCATGGCCCTTACCTGACGAAGAAATTAAATTCGCGCGCCAGACAAATAAATTTCGCGGGAAATTATCCGGATGATCCGGGTCTTCAATAGCGAATTTCAAATGCTTCTCTTGTAACTGCTCGGCAATGTATTGAGCGATTTCCTCTTTTGTTTCGTAGCCATTTGCGACTGCTTCTTTATAAAGATCGATGCCATTTTTGTTAAAGGTCGGATACGACGGCAACCAGCCGAGACGTGCGGCTAGCACGTTATAATCTCCGTGATGGTCATACCTTGCTTTTTCCACATTCGCAGCGGTTAAATCACTCACCTCTGATTCTTCAAACCGCCACTGATCCGTAGCAAAGTAAAAGAAAGAAGTGCCATTTTGCAGTTTTGCTGGTCCGCCCCAATCTTTTGCCGTAGCAATCGTATTCCATCCTTCTGCCGGGCGCAATTTCTCCTGCCCTACATAGTGAGCCCAACCACCGCCATTAACGCCTTGGGCACCAACCATTAACACGAGATTGACAACCGCACGATAAATAGTGTCTGAGTTAAACCAATGGTTAATGCCAGCGCCGACAATGATCATGGAACGGCCCTTTGTATCAATCGCATTTTGGGCAAACTCACGGGCGATCTTGATGACTAAGTTCCGATCAACCCCGGTGATGTCTTCTTGCCATGCGGGTGAAAATGGAGCGACATCATCGTATGAATGGGCGACTTCACCTCCAAGTCCGCGATCAACGCCATAGTTTGCGAGCATTAAATCGTAGACGGTAGTCAAGTATTCGGTTTGCCCATTGAGTTCAACTTTTTTCACCGGTACAGCGCGCGGCAGTACTTTCCGTGTTTCGGCATCAAAGTAAGGCATATTAACATGCACGATGTCATCTTCCATACCGAGAAAGCTTAATGCTGGTTCAATGGCCTCATCCGTGTTTTCGTCGATTAATTTCAAGTTCCATTTTCCTTGCTCATCCCAACGCGAACCCATCGTGCCATGCGGAATTGAAAAACCGTTTGTCAGCGTGTTATACATGGCCGGTTTCCATGCATTATATTGAGAATCGATGCCAAGGTCCTTCGCATGTAAGAAGCGATCTGCGGTAAACAGACCGTTTTCCTTTTTCAAACGGACAGCAAAAGGAAAATCCGTATACTGTTTCGCATAATCTACAAAATAAGGCGTTGTTTGTTTATCGTAAAACTCATTTAAAATGACATGCCCCATCGCCATAGCAAGCGCGCCATCTGTTCCTTGTCGAACCGATAGCCAATCATCAGCAAACATCGTTGATTCCGCATAATCTGGGCTTACAGAAACAACTTTCGTCCCTTTATAACGCGCTTCCACTAAAAAGTGAGCATCAGGTGTACGCGTCATTGGGACGTTCGATCCCCACGTAATAATGTAGCCGGAATTAAACCAATCCGAGCTTTCCGGCACATCGGTTTGGTCGCCCCAAATTTGTGGAGATGCAGGTGGTAAATCAGCATACCAATCGTAGAAACTTAACATTGGGCCACCGATCAATTGCATAAAACGGCTCCCCGCCGCATGGCTGATCATGGACATCGCCGGAATTGGTGAAAAACCGACATTGCGATCCGGGCCGTATTTCATAACGGTGTATAATGTCGATGCGGCGATTAACTTCGTTACCTCATCCCAGTCGACGCGAACGAAGCCACCTCTTCCTCTAGCTTGTTTATAAGATTTTGCCTTTTCTTCATCTTCAACAATGCTTTGCCACGCTTCTAATGGATTATCGTATGTTTTAAGTGCTTCGCGCCATAAAAGGATTAATTGCTTGCGAACATACGGATATTTAACACGTAAAGGACTGTATATATACCATGAAAAACTAGCCCCTCGAGGACAACCGCGTGGCTCAAACTCCGGCATATCTGGCCCGGTTGTCGGATAGTCTAAATTCTGTCCTTCCCACGTGACAATGCCATCTTTTACAAAGATGTTCCAACTGCATGAGCCTGTACAATTCACACCGTGTGTCGAACGAACGACTTTATCGTGTTGCCATCTTCTGCGGTAAAGATCTTCCCAATCGCGGTCGCCTTCTTGTAGTTGACTATGACCACTGGCATACGTCTCTTTTGGTTTTAAATAATTCAAGCGTTGCCAAAGCGGTGTTCTTTTCTTTTTCATCATTGCCCCTCCGTTAAAAGTGCTTTGTGGACTACTTTCATTGAATCATTCCTACATTGTCCGTTGATGTGAAAAAAGTCACATGATCTGCAACTGTCATTAAATCTTCACAAATGCCCGTGGAATATAGGCGATTCTTCTAACGGCTGCTGTTAAGAGGGCGCAACCTTTTTTGTTGGTCAGATGTTTTGACAATCATACGATGCCGCATATAAACAGCCATTTCACTTAACAGTGCTAGAAGCACAACCCACGCCCATATAGGCTTAAAGACTGCAATAAAAGACTCAAGCCAGCCGGGCAATGGATAATATGGATTTGTATCCATTACTGATGTAAACGCATAAAACATTCCAAAAGTAAAGTTTCGCGACCATTGGCTGACGTGATAGTGAAAGACACCGTTTCGCCAACCATACAACTTGATGCGTTGCATAGCTCGAATTACTTCAAGCGTCTCGACAACAACAATTAAAGAAAAAATCAATACCCAAAGTACGACGACAAATAAAGGGGAATACGTATTGGACGATACAATCGCTAAACCCGTAATGGAAAGCGCCCCATGGATAATACAATTCGTGTTCGCCCAATCATCAGCCAACGTCCAACCTTGTTGCCCGGCATAGCGCTTGATAATGAGTACAAGGCCGAGAAAATAAAAAACAATACCTAACATGATGACAGAACTCGAGATAGCTTTTGGTAATTCAAAAAAAACATTATTAAGCAAAACAATAATCGATTGCGTTCCTACAGTTGATAACAACACGATCCCATGCACGTTTGCAGAGTGCTGACTCAAAAACAATTGCCTAAAATGGTAAATACATACGATTAAAAAGGGGATAAATAAACATGTATTTAAAATGCCCATCGCTTGTGTCATCGGCAAAATGGTAGGAAAATACCTTAAGAAAACATTACAAAGCACTGATACACCAGCAATCCACGTCCCCATAGCAAAGGAATTGACGGGATGCTTTAAAAATGGTATTAAAAAATCACGATGAACAAATTGAATCGACAACCTCGTGTAGATAACGATCCACGTTACGAGCAAAAGAAACGCAAGATAAATACCAAATCGATGATCGAGTAAAGGAAATTCCTTAACAGCGCCGATTAAAAAAATACCATTTGCCATCACAATTGCCCCTGAAGCCGGTTCGATTGGCTGGTACTTTATCTCTAAAAACATGTTTCGTTCACATCCAACAACGTCATTTTTTCAAGCAAGTAAGCGAGCAAAATGTTATAGTTCATTTGCTGCCAACGTCTTTTGTTGAATTTATCTTCATTAAACCATTCTCACTCCGTTTATCGGTGTGAAAAACATCACACAAGCGACAACTGTCGTTAAATCTTCACATATTAAAGTCACGTTCAGAACCAGGAACGAACAACATATCCAACCTTTTCATTATTAGATTTTTTAAAAAGATTGCCCATTTAAATAACAACATATCGTGAAAACAACTAAAATCTATTGAGAAATATTTCACATATATTACCATAACTTTCTATTTGACTTGCATAGAATAGACATGATAGATTATAAGAGCCAATTTTAATGTTAAAAATCGAACATTTAATAATAAAGGGGGCAGGGCGTACATTGTTTAAAAGAAAATATATTTTCATAGCGATTTTCTTAGCAATGGTTCTAGTGCTGTCCGCTTGTAGTGGGAAGGATTCCGAAGCAGACTCCGGCACGATTACAGTATCCGGTAAAGAGTTCACAGAACAACTGATTATGACCCATATTCTAGCCGAATACCTTAAAGCAAATACCGATCTCGATGTCGAAGTAGAAGAAGGACTCGGTGGAAGTTTTGTAGTGCACGAAGCCTTGGAAAAAGGCGATATTGATATGTATGTCGAATATACAGGTACCGGCTACATCAGCGTGTTGGATAAAGAATTTGAACCCGGTACAGATCCCGATGTATTTTATGAGGAAACTAAAGAAGGTTATATGGACGAATTCAATATTAAATGGCTGAAACCATTAGGATTTAATAATACGTATACATTGGCCATGCGCAGTGACCATGCCGAGGAATTAGGTGTAGAAACCTTCTCTGATTTAAAAGAATATTCAGAAGATCTCATCCTCGGAGGTACCCCAGAATTTCATGAACGCGATGATAGGTACGATGAATTATCCGAGGTGTATGGTTTTAATTTTAAAGACAATGCTGTTCTCGATCCCGATCTTATGTACCAAGCTGTTAATGACGGAGAAGTGGATGTTATTACCGCCTTTAAAACCGAACCTAAAATCGACGAATACGATCTAACCGTCCTGGAAGATGACAAAAACTTCTTCCCACCTTATGACGCTGCACCGGTGGTTCGCCAGGAAGTTTTGGATGCCAATCCAGATCTTGAGGACACGATAAATCTACTGGCCGAATCAGGTGTATTCTCCGATGAAACGATGTCGAAGCTCAACGGCAAAGTTAACACAGAAGGAAAAAAGGAAAAAGACGTAGCGATAGAATTTTTGAAAGAACATGATTTAATTGATTAACAAAGCCAGGGGAGGCTGCATTCTCAAACTATGAGACAGCTTCCCCTTTTTAAAGGAGTGGTGTGCATGATCGAATTTCAAAATGTCATGAAAGCCTACGATGATACATCGGTTGTCATCAAAGATTTGAATTTACACGTGCAAAAAGGCGAGTTGCTGACACTCATCGGTCCGAGCGGCTGTGGTAAAACAACAACCATGCGCATGATCAACCGTTTGATCGAACCGACCAAAGGAACTATACGCATTGACGGTCAAGATATTTCGACATTAGACCCAGTAGAACTAAGAAGAAATACAGGCTATGTCATCCAAGAAATTGGATTATTCCCACACATGACAATTGAACAAAACATCTCTTTAGTTCCACGTCTCAAAAAAGAAGATCCTAAAAAATACACACAACGCGCCGATGAACTTTTAAATTTAGTAGGACTCGACCCGGAAATATATAAATCCCGCGTGCCTAAGGAACTCAGCGGAGGACAACAACAGCGAATCGGCGTTATACGAGCATTGGCTGCCAATCCAGACATTATTTTAATGGATGAGCCGTTCAGTGCACTCGATCCAATCAGCCGTGTTCAACTACAAGACGATATGATTTCGCTGCAAGAAGAAATTCAAAAAACGATTGTGTTCGTAACACACGATATGGATGAAGCCATTAAAATCGCCGATCGTATTGCCATTATGAAAGATGGTGAAATCATTCAGCTAGACACACCGGAAAACATCCTTCGACACCCGAAAAACGACTTTGTAGAAGGGTTTATCGGCAAAAAGCGACTAGATGCTAACAAGTTAATGCTCTCTGCCAAAGATATGTTACAAACAGAAGTCATTTGTGTACCATCAGACAATACCCTTTTAGAAGCAAAAGAAACAATGCAACGGGAGAAGGTCGATCATTTGTTTGTTGTCGCCAAAGATAACACCTTCCTCGGCATGACAACATTCCATGATATTCAACGTCACTCGAACGATACGTCTCTAACCGTCTCCGATGTGATGAATACCGAATCATTCAAAACAGCCCATCCGGACGACTCAGTCATTGACATGGCCAAAATGTTCAAAAACACAATGATTCATGCGATCCCCGTAACAGAAGACAATCGACTGTTAGGAATTGTCACACGTTCGAGTTTAATCCACGGTTTAGCGAACATGGACGAAGGAGGCGATGATAAATGGAACTAATCGACACATTTATCAACCGGAAAGACGATATTTTGATCGCTTTTCAGGAACACATTTTTCTCGCTGGCATAGCCATGATTATTGCCATTGCCATCGCCGTTCCGCTTGGCATTTTACTCACCCGAACACCTAAAATAGCCGAAATCGTCATCGGCATTACAGCAATCGTACAAACGATCCCTAGTCTGGCACTGCTTGGATTTATGCTCCCGTTACTGGGAATCGGCAAAGTTCCCGCAATTATTGCCTTGACGCTCTATGCACTGCTACCGATATTGCGAAATACCTACACGGGCATTTGCGAAGTCGACCCATCTCTTATCGATGCAGGTAAAGGAATGGGAATGACATCGAGTCAAATATTGTTTATGGTAGAACTGCCTATGACTCTTCCAATCCTAATGGCCGGTATTCGAACAGCAACTATCCTCAATATAGGAGTTGCCGCTTTAGCTACGTTTATCGGTGCAGGAGGACTTGGCGACATCATCGTTAGAGGACTCAACGTCATGGACAACAACTTAATTCTTTCCGGCGCTATACCGGCCGCCATCCTAGCGCTCGTATTTGATTTTATTTTAAAACTTATTGAAAACAAAGTAACCCCAAAGGGACTAAAATAAAATGATTGTTACCGAGAGAAATGGCTCATCCTTCCAATCCTCACATCCATCGTATCTGCAAATCTTATGGCGAAGAAATATAAAAATGGTAAGTGTTGCATGAAGAACACTTACCATTTTTAATGTGAAATGACTTCAATTATACTTTTGTCCAAGTGCTTTTCATGTCAATATTAGCGGCAAAAAAGGTGCCGTATACAGGACACCGCGCCTCGACTTTTTCTCGAAGTTCTTGCAAACGTTCTTCTGATTCCGTTGTCTTCACGTTTTACATTTATCGTTACCGTCTCAAAATACGTGCGAACATTCGGATCACCCATGAATCCTCGTGGGTCGAACTCGCCGCTTATATCAAACGTTAAACCTTGTAAATCAAATGCCATCTCTTTCGCAACAGCATGGGCTACAACATTTTCACAACCCGCCAAAGCGATTAACATATATTGAAGGGGGTTTGGCCCTTCATCGTTCCCGCCCACCTGAGATCCTTCATCGACAATTAACTCATGCCTGCCCGCTTTCACGATTGATTTGATTCCTTCATTTTCTCCAGAAACTTGCATTTTCAATTTTTTCATCCGTGTGACCTCCTCTATCCAATCTTTAAAGTATTCTAAGCAAGCATTTTCTAACAACTACCTAAATTGTCATTAACTGATTACAAAGGTGACCCATGCCAGCAGGCGCCTCCCTTCACAAATTATAATATACCCTTATGGGTATTATAATGTAAAGATTCTTGCTCAAGCACGTGCGGATTTATTAACCGATTAAAGGTGCGACGGCGCGCATGTCGATTAGGCGGATTTTATGGTGAATTCTAGCAAAAAGCCGTGCCGTTCGTTTTCAGCTATTACGCACGCTTAAATCTAGTTAACTTCACCCTAAATCTTGGCATTTCCTTAACTGTAAGATAATATCGGGGTAAGATAATATCGTTGACAATATACCTATCGATGTATATGATAATCTTTGCTGACCGTTTAATATGTTCATTGGTTGTGCTGTTTGGATTCGGTTTAGAAAAATGAGCAGATGATTTAAATCGGAGGTATTGCAATGGAATATAGCGATCAAGTAAAAAATAGGGTTAAAAGAATGGAAGGGCAACTTCGCGGAGTTTTAAAAATGATGGAGGAAAATAAAAATTGTAAAGACGTCGTGACACAATTATCCGCTATTCGTACAGCATTGGATAGAACAATAGGGGTAATTGTAAGTTCAAATTTAGTCGATTGTGTGTTAGATGCTCAAAAAAATGGTAAGGAAACAGATGAGATCATCGAAGAAGCCGTCAATTTGTTTGTAAAAAGTAAATAAACGTTATAAGGTCTATCTATTATGGAAACTTGACAACAATAAATCCCTTTCCAAGCACTCCTCTAAAGCTCATTAATTTTTATTCATAAAACATTCCTTTTTCACGTCCACCTAACTTATGGGTGATTTTTTTGTTTCCATATCGAGAAATCAATTGACCTCAACATCAAATGTTATCTGAGTTGGCCACACTGAATGATACTTTTACTTTATCTGACAGTTATTGTGAGGTAAGATACTCGCGATTAAACTTGTTCTATAGATTTCTTTGTCTCACCCGGCCCAAATAATATAGACATAACGCCCATGAAACCGTAAATGATGAGTGTCAAATTAAATCCGATCAAATCTATCATGACACCAGCAAATAAAGAACCGATTGCTTGCCCAACCACTAAAAATAAAAAAGGCGTTTCAATGCCTAATGAAGCGTTCGTAATAAATACTTTAATACCCCCACACCATTAACAAACTTGTAATAAAATGTAGAACGACCTTTCTATTTAAAGTAACACTGACCTCTTCGATAGTTCAGTTTGTGTCAACCTTTTCTCGATGCGGTTGTCATTCCAATGTTTTCGGCACTCTATATTTGTACGCTTGTTATGGCTACCGCGCGATTGGCATCGCTTGGTGGTCCGTCATTTCACGTTAGGTTCTAAAGACTAAGAACCTAACATAAAATGACAGGATGTTCTCCGTTTAGTATGCCTTGTTTACAACGGTTGGGACGATTGTGAAAAAAGTTGATGCAGCTCAATCGAAGGCGGATGAGGAAATGGTCACCGAGTTAGAAGGTTCAAAAACCGACGCAAATACGTCATACAATCAGAATACGAACATTTTCCTCAAAGTCAATTAAATTGTCAGTTTGGTGTATTAATGTGTATAATTTTGATATGACAGTATTCATGAAGAGGCCTCTTTCTAAATGTATTTGCCTGATACGCATACATTTATGATAGAGTGCCTCTTCTTTTTATGTTAGAAGAATTAAAACGGGCTTCTCGCTTGAAACAGCGAGAAGCCCGTCATACAAAAGCTTCCAAGCGGACTCGAACCGCTGACCCCTTCCTTACCATGGAAGTGCTCTACCTGCTGAGCTATGGAAGCATTATCTTAAATTTGAGATAATAACAAAATGGCTCCACAGGCAGGATTCGAACCTGCGACCGATCGGTTAACAGCCGATTGCTCTACCGCTGAGCTACTGTGGAATATTTCTTAAATGATAACTTGAAAATGAATAACATCATCAATTCAGTCACATTACGTCTTATAATTATACAATCCTGAATAGAGTCAACCTACATCCAATGTTAAAGTAAGTTTAGCTTATTCAATATTATTTACTGTTTCCATCATTTTATTATATACAAAGGAGCCTGGCAGCGTCCTACTCTCGCAGGGGCTATGCCCCAACTACCATCGGCGCTGGAGAGCTTAACTTCTGTGTTCGAGATGGGAACAGGTGTGGCCTCTCCGCTATAGTCACCAGACATATAATTGTCAGTGCATTAATCATTGTATAAAATCTTTATGAAATTTTCAAGCTTCATCTCTTAACAAGACAAATTCTATTATATGAAGTTATTAAATAGTTGTCAAGTGAAATGGTTGTTCCATTAAAAGCCATTGGCTTTTATTTGTACAATGAAAGCTAAATAAGAACAAGCATCACATCAACGTGTGAAAAGATGATTAGTTAAGTCCTCGATCTATTAGTATTCGTTAGCTTCACGTGTCACCACGCTTCCACTCCGAACCTATCAACCTTATCGTCTCGTAAGGGATCTTACTCATTTAAAATGATGGGAAGTCTCATCTTGAGGCGGGCTTCGTGCTTAGATGCTTTCAGCACTTATCCTTTCCACACGTAGCTACCCAGCTATGCTCCTGGCGGAACAACTGGTACACCAGCGGTGTGTCCATCCCGGTCCTCTCGTACTAAGGACAGCTCCTCTCAAACTTCCAACGCCCAC
>DATGUP010000001.1:0-78229 GCA_035301265.1 Bacillota bacterium | reverse complement strand
ATTTTAAAAGTACATATAAGGGATAAGGATTAAGGGTTAAGGATAATAGGATGGCTGTGAAGTTTGATTAATTAGGGGAACATTTTGTTGAGACGTGATGCTAACCGAATTCCAAGGATACATATCTTAATTTTGTACTATAAATTGAAGAGTAATATGCTCAACTGGTAGTTAAGTTTAGAAAATTGTTTATATGGTTAGTATTCAATGTTTACGACTTCATCAAGATATATTAATCCATTAAAAATATTTGCTAAAACACATGATGAATAGGAGATTTAAACAACTTTTTCTGTAAAAGAGGCAAGATGATATGAGAAAATATTATTTTAAAGATGTTCTATTTATGAATAAAAAGAAGACCCTTGTAGTAGAGAACGATATGAAAGAATGTGTTGGATATATCAAAAAGGCGGATATGGTTAAATGTGAAAAAGGACATGCGTTTTCTTTTTCAATCAATGATGATAGGTCAATTCAAATGGGTATTCAAAAACGTCGTATAAAGGATCTCCTTGTTCCGACATATATGATTCATATGGAAGATAGACAATATAATCTCAGAGATAAACCAATCAAAAATCTGTTATACTTCTGTGTTGAAGGTGACATTGATGGGCAAAGCATAAAGATAGAAGAAAATTGGAATGGACACATTGAAGTTAGAGCAGATGATACCCATATTGCAACAATCAAATTAAATGAATTTACCTTATAAAGCAAAATAGCCCGATTATATTATATGGTTAGTCAGTCATTATACCGGCTGGCTGACTTATTTTAAAGTATTTATGCTTGAGGAAGCAGGAGGAGAACGAAATGGCTCATGGGACCTAGATCCCGTGTAACATAAGATTGATTTTTCTTTTGCAAGGTCAAACAGCATATCGGTCTTTCCATTTTTTCATTTAATTTTGAAGAATAGTTGGGAATCGATTGTTTTGTAGTATAAATATTCTGGCTAAGTATGTTATAATTTTTCATGAAAAGGCTCTTCTTTTTGTGTTTTAGTTTTATTTTGGTCAATAAAATTTTAACACATTTTTGAAGACTTTTTCCTCATCAAATTTCTATTTACAATAATGGAAACATATACCCTTATGATCACACTCATTTTTTTCTGAAAATTAGATATATAAATATACTTGAAAAAGGTTATCAATTCGAAAGCCAACATCACCATCATCCATATTCAATAAAATAACTTGGAAAGAAGCTGATTTGTTATGAAAAAAGTAATACCATTTTTAATGTTTCAAGATGGTAAGGCAGAGGAAGCAATGGATTATTATACATCCCTAATTGAAGACTCCAAAATCACAAGCATTGTTAGATACGGTGCTGATGAAGCGGGGGATGAAGGAACAGTTATGCAGGCTACTTTCACTTTAAAAGGACAGGAATTTATGTGCATTGATAGTAATGTAAAACATGAGTTTACTTTTACGCCTGCATTCTCAATTTATATTATTTGTGATACTGAAAAAGAAATTGAAAGATTATATAAGGAATTAAGCGAAGACGGGCAAATACTTATGCCTATAGGAGATTATGGATTTAGTAAAAGGTTTGGTTGGATAAATGACCGATTTGGAGTTTCCTGGCAATTGAATCTTTTTTAAAATTGGGCAATGCATGAGAATACTCGATAGTCTTAATAGAATAGGGAGTATGTATTATGCGAACTTTGCTAACCTCTCTCAAGGGTATTGAAGGTGTAACCCTAAGAAAACTTGTCAAAAGATTAAACGTATATGCTCCAGCTTTATACTGGCACTTTAAAAATAAAGGGGCTTTGGCCAATGAAATGGCTGAAGCTATACTAAGAATGGAATTTTCAGAAATTAAGTCCTCAAGGAACAATGAACCATGTCAAGATTGGCTGGTCGATACTTTTAACAGATTACGTAAAGTATTACTCTCGTATAAAGACGGCGGTAGAGTTGTTGATGGGGCCCATTTATCATTAACAATGGCTAAAATAACAGAAGAGACAATAAAAACACTTTACAATGCTGGGATTCCTCTGTTCGTTCAAAATGCAAAATATCTTAATTATTGTAAGATATCATGACGAAAAACCAATGTAAAATGGAGAATAGCTATGTCTTCCTTTGTAAGTATCGCCAAAATATTTTTAAAGGAGAATATTACTTTTTTAAAAAATTACTACCTTCAACCAATCCATCATTAAAGAGATCATCAACTGTTCGCCCTTTGTCAAAATATTCTTCGATAGCTTTTATCATGATAGGATGTTCTTTTATAAACTGTTCGTTATCAAAATCATCGATTGCAGAATTTTGTTCCTCGATTATATGACCGAACGTATAACGAGTCGCTGTTAAAACAATTAGGCGAGATTTACGAAGGCTATTTTAACTTGGGTGAAAAGACAATTTCCAAGTCTTGTACCAGAAATTAAATGGAATCAACCGATGTTTACTGATCACGATACTTTTATTATTGCATTTAGCATTGCTAAACATCATGTAGCTGTTGCTCCTGAAAAAGCAGGAATTGACCACTTTTCCGATGAAATTTTACAAGCTGGATATGAACATACAAAACAACTCATAAGGATTCCGTGGAGTGACTCAGTTAATTTCACATTACTTGAGAAAATAATAGTGTTTAATATAGAGGATAAGGCGGATTGTTCAACTTTTTGGCGTTAGTTTGATGAAGAAAAATTAGTAGAGTATTTTTGATGAAACTACACTGATCAGTTAAAATTCTTTATTTATCCTCAAGAAAATACAAACTAAAATCATAACTAAAATCCAAGGGATCTTTAAAAAATATTATTATCTAACTGAAAGTAATAATATTTTTACTTTTTCTGCATTAACAAAAGGGATTCGGAATATGATTATCAAACACTGCATTTGTTTTTAAGATTTGTCGTTTTTCATCAAGAAGGGGAAGTGCTACACCAGATAGGAGTTGAGCATAAGCAGCATTTCTAAATTGAAGGAAATCCTCATTGGCTAATATAACATTTACCTTTAGAAACATTTTCGTTAGCTCATGTAGAATAAAATAATATGAAATGTCATCCATATTATTTCGGCATGACATGTCTGCTATCCTCGTAAATTGATTCATGGAAGTACCTTTTATCACTTGAATGTTTCCCTCGTAACCAATTAGACCTTCAACTGTCACATCATTCTTTAATGAGACATTCAATAAATCATCATTAAGAAATCCCCATACATTTCCATTCGCATCAGCATCCAAAAGGATTTTATACTTTGGATTATTCATGGTTATTTGAAAACTTATTTTTTGATCTCCAGTAATTAAACTTACTGCTGATATCGCCTTTCCTAATATCATTTTACGAACTTTGGTTTTATTGTATTGATAAATAATGTCAATAATCAATTTCGTGTTATTAACAAAAGGATAAACGAACTTATTTGTCGTATACGAGCGTTTTAACAATGATATTTTCCATTATATCTTCCCTTTCCACTACTTTAATTTCTGTTAAATACACGATAAACATAACCTTACATAAGGTTCAAATAAAACCCCGTTAATAAAAATCCTTTTAGCATTCTTTTCTTGGACTTTTTGATACATTATTCTTTCATATGACGTAACGTAATGTGATTTAATTGATTTAGGAAGTACAAAGATGCGTAAAGAAAAGTTGTATTCGATAGAAGAATTGGCTAAATTATCTGGAACTACAATTAGAACGATTCAATAAATATAATGAAATGAGTGAACCTACTAAGAAAATTGGAACATTAATTGACCCTTCAGCAATAGATAAAAATCTTACAGCACGACAACATCTATCCCTTATTTCAACCGCTTCTAATATTGATCCAAATAGGGTGGATGAAATGATAAAAATAACGGGGTTGGAAATGGTTCAAAATAATAAAGTGAAATCATACTCTCTTGGCATGAAACAAAGATTAGGTGTTGCGACTGCCTTAATTAGTGATCCAGATGTCGTTATTTTAGATGAACCTAACCATTTTGTTATCATCATCGAACACAATTTAGATTTTATTGCAGCGAGCGACTGGATCATCGAATTAGGGCCCGGGGGAGGAAAACAGGGCGGTTCTGTTATATTTGAGGGCACGCCAGAGGTGATGTTAAATGCCGAAACATTGTCAGCGAAATGGTTAAAGAAGGTGGTAATACAATGAAATGGATAATAATGCGTGTTGAGCAACAGATATTCCTTAAGTGTTTCACGGAAACCACCCAGCCGGATAATTAAATAAAACAAGAGCTTGTCACATAAAGCAGATCATTGATAAAAAGGGTTTCGGCGTGGTATAAGTATAAAGGAAAAACTTTAACTTGATTTTGACGAAAGGTTGAATTTCCCATGATAAATCATTTTTGGCATGAGTTACCGCGTCCGTTTTTTATATTGGCACCGATGGAAGATGTAACAGATGTCGTGTTTCGTCATGTCATCAGTGCAGCGGCAAGACCCGATGTGTTTTTCACAGAGTTTACAAACACGGAAAGCTATTGTCATCCAGAGGGAAGAAACAGTGTGCGCGGGCGCTTGACGTTTACGGACGATGAACAGCCCATTGTCGCTCATATATGGGGAGATAAGCCCGAATATTTCCGGCAAATGAGTATCGATATGGCTAAACAAGGCTTTAGCGGTGTGGATATCAATATGGGCTGTCCAGCACCGAATGTAGCGCCAAAAGGGAAAGGATGCGGTTTGATTCGCCGTCCGGAAGTGGCCGCCGACATCATACAAGCGGCTAAAGCAGGGGGACTTCCCGTCAGTGTGAAGACCCGGCTCGGTTACACGTATGTAGACGAATGGCGCGACTGGCTTGCTCATTTATTAAAACAAGATATCGTGAATCTTTCCATCCATTTGCGCACAAAAAAGGAAATGAGTAATGTTGATGCACACTGGGAACTGATTCCAGCGATTAAAAAACTTCGGGATGAGGTCGCACCGGATACGCTTTTGACAATTAACGGGGATATCCCCGACCGGCAAACGGGCTTGGAGCTTGTTCAAAAGCATGGTGTTGATGGTGTTATGATTGGCCGCGGTGTTTTTAAAAATCCATTCGCTTTTGAAAAGGAGCCGAAAGAACATCGCGTGGAGGAATTACTTGATCTTTTACGATTGCATCTCGATCTTTTTGATAAATACTCCGAAGAATTTGAGCCGCGTCCATTCAAACCACTACGCCGCTTCTTTAAGATATATGTTCGTGACTTTCGAGGGGCGAGCGAGTTACGGAAACAATTGATGATGACCGAGTCGACCGATGAGGTGCGTGCATGGCTCGATCAATTTAGACGAAACATGGGATGAGCTGAAGTATTATAGCCCACTCGGTTATATGTGAGAGGGTAGTCATTCCAGGGAAATATCAGCCGTTGTTATTGAAGCAATAATACAGAAAAAATCTGTGCACAACCTTGGAAGCAGCGGCCTTGAAAGACTGATATACTAACAATCGAAAGGTGCTGAATTATGCCAGAGCACTGCATGAGAAGCGAAGGATCAATATTTTTCACCTCATATGTGCAAACGCAATGATATTGGAAAAATAGGATTTTACTCGTTTTGGAATATAATAACGAAAGGTTTTCGAAAATCGATTATGTTTTGATTACAACGTCTGATCCGTTTATAGGTTCAGACGTATTTTTAATATTGTTTAGTCAAGTAAAGCCTTCGTGTTTATTAAAATTTTATTTTAATGATTAAAATTTTGTTTGAAACATAGAAAAAATATGGTATGGTTAAATTAGATCGTTTGAAAACGATAACATTGGGGTGGGAGAGATGGAAAGAAAAAACCAATTAATTTTCGATCATGCCATTCGAATTGCCGATATGATTGCGCATTTGTTTGGGTCGAAATGCGAAGTTGCCGTTCATGACTTTGCGGATTTACAGCGATCGTTAATTCACATCGCCGGAAACGTTACCAAACGCGAGATCGGCTCGCCGATTACAGACCTCGTTTTAAATGAGTTAAGAAAAAATCAAGAAGATATCAAAGATATTCCAAGTTATCGTACGCAGTCAAAAGAGGGGCATGTTCTAAAATCGGCGACGGTCTTTTTACGCGATGAAGCAAACAACATCATTGGTGCACTCTGTATTAATTATGATATTAGCTTATTGTTAGAAATGAATCATGCGATTGCCTCGTTCATTGATTTTCAAAAGGAGACACAATTGGATGAAACTTTTTATAACTCGGTTCAGGAAATTACACACGATATGGTGCATCAAGTGCTGCTCCGATATAAAAAAGCACCGGCACAAATGACGATGGACGAAAAAATCGCTTGTGTTGGTGAATTAGATAAAAAAGGAACATTTCTTATTAAAGGCGCCACTGATTATGTCGCGCATGTCCTGGGCGTTTCCAAATTCACCGTATACAATTATTTAAATAAAGTCCGTTCAATGCATGACTATCTCACCGAACAAGACGAGAAATAACCAAAACAGAAAACGCGTTCATAACAACAAAGGGGGAAGACAGCCATGGGGATCGTTAAAGGAATTATTTTACTATTTGTCGTGCTCGCATGTTTTACGTTATTTAGTTATAAAGCGCCTAGGGGTATGAAAGCGATGGGATCCTTGGCGGCTGCAGCGATTGCAACTTTTTTAGTCGAAGCTTTCCAACGCTTTGTAGGCGGGGATCTATTACATATTGAATTTTTAGGCGATGTCGGTGATGCAGCTGGCAGTATGGGAGGTGTTGCGGCAGCTTCTCTCGTTGCTCTGGCGATGGGGGTATCGCCTGTCTATGCGTTAATGATGGGGGTCGCTTGTGCTGGATTAGGAATGCTTCCGGGTTTTGTCGCTGGTTATCTCATGTCTTTTATAGTGAAAAAATTGGAAACTAAAGTGCCTGATGGACTTGATTTAATTGTTATCATTGTCGTTGCCACACCGCTCGCCCGGTTGCTCGCTGTTTTATCTGATCCATTAGTCGATGCAACCTTATTGAATATCGGCGGCATTATTACGGAAACAACCGACGCAAATCCGGTTGTGATGGGAATTATTCTCGGCGGTGTCATTACTGTTGTCGCCACAGCTCCATTAAGTTCTATGGCATTGACCGCTATGCTCGGTTTAACAGGTGTACCGATGGCTATTGGGGCTTTAGCCGTTTTCGGTTCGTCTTTTATGAATTTTGTTTTGTTTCATAGAATGAAGTTTGGGGACCGGAAAACGACGATTTCAGTTGCGATTGAACCATTATCTCAAGTCGATATTATTTCAGCCAACCCGATTCCGATTTATGTGACAAACTTCCTTGGCGGTGCCACATCCGGCGTTATTATTGCTTTATCCGGCCTTGTTAACGGGGCAACAGGAACAGCAACGCCCATCGCTGGATTTGCCGTCATGTATGGTTTCAATGATCCGTTGAAAGTAACCATGATCGCCTTAGCGTGTGCGGTTGCCAGCGCAGGTTGGGGATTTATAGGCTCGATTCTATTTAAAAACTTTAAAATACGTCGGGTTAACGAACTCGCTTCGATGGATCAGAAACAACGCATTAATCATGATGATACGTCCCATGTTTCATCACAACTAGCCGGAGAAGGAAAGGCATAGGTTAAACGATCGAAACAGGTGGAATCTTATGTTACGAAACAAAAGATAATGACTAAGAAAAACATAAGGCGGTGGTATAAATGAGTTTTAACTCTGTCTTTGATATTATCGGCCCGGTGATGGTCGGGCCATCGAGTTCTCATACGGCAGGGGCTGCACGCATCGGTCAAGCTGCACGGAATCTATTGCACGGTCAGCCGCAGTGGGCCAAGATTCATCTATATGAATCTTTTGCTAAAACGTATAAAGGCCATGGAACAGATTTTGCATTGGTAGGTGGATTATTAGGTTTTGCCACTGATGATCCGCGGATGAAAAAGGCACTTAAAATAGCTAAAGACCGCGGATTGGACGTTACATTTATTGAAAATACAGCCGCGGTAGATCATCCGAATACCGTTCGCTTGAGGATTGGAAATGCTGAGGACCAAGTCGAGTTGGTCGGTGTTTCCATCGGCGGCGGAAAAATTGAAATCACGGAATTAAACGGTTTTCAACTGCGCTTATCCGGCCATCACCCTGCGCTATTTGTTATGCACAATGACCGTTTCGGAGCGATTGCTTCGGTGACATCTATTTTAGCCAAACATAAAATCAATATAGGGCACATGGAAGTGAACCGAAAAGATGTCGGGAAAGACGCCTTAATGGTTATCGAAACAGATCAAAACGTCGAGGATGTCATTATTAAAGAATTGATGGAAGCCAAAAACATTACACACGTTTCAAGAATGATCGGTTAAGCGAAAGGAGAATGCCTATGTTCCGCACAGTAGCTGAATTAGTGGAGGTCGCTGAGAGAGAAAAAATATTGATTTCAGAAGTTATGATCCGTCAAGAGGTAGAGAGAAAAGAGAAAACACGCGAAGAAGTTTTTCAAGCGATGGAACAGAATTTAGACGTGATGGAAAAAGCAATCCACGATAGTTTACAAGGCGTTACGTCTGTGACGGGATTAACAGGAGAAGATGCCGTACGCATTCAAGAATATATGCAAACGAATACACCGCTATCCGGTCATCTTTTGCTCGATGCCGTTAGTAAAGCGATGGGAACCAATGAAGTTAACGCAGCCATGGGAACAATTTGCGCTACCCCAACAGCTGGGAGTGCGGGCGTTGTCCCCGGGACATTATTTGCGGTTAAAAATCAACTGAAGCCAACCCGTGAACAGATGGTTCGCTATTTATTTACCGCAGGCGCATTCGGGATGGTTGTTGCCAATAATGCTTACATTTCCGGGGCTGCAGGAGGGTGTCAGGCAGAAGTTGGCTCAGCAGCTGCCATGGCATCGGCGGCGATCGTCGAAATGGCAGGAGGGACTGCCCAACAATCGGCAGAAGGTTTCGCGATGACACTCAAAAACATGCTCGGTCTTGTCTGTGATCCTGTCGCAGGGCTTGTGGAAGTACCTTGTGTGAAACGCAATGCCGGCGGTGCATCGCTCGCTATCGTCTCCGCTGACATGGCGCTGGCTGGTGTAGAAAGCCGCATTCCGTGTGATGAAGTCATCGGCGCGATGTATCGAATCGGAAGAAACATGCCCGCCTCTCTGAGAGAAACCGGCGAAGGGGGCCTGGCAGCAACGCCGACAGGACAATTATTGAAAGAAAAAATATTTGGATCCAAGGTGCCAAACGAACAAAGCAGTTAAAAAAAGTGGGTTGTTTGCATTGAATATAGAGACTAGAGAAATAGTTTTGATTATGCGTTTTGTATAATCAAAACTATTTTTTTCGAACAGAATGATATATCTTTAAAACGATTTAGGAAGTGATGAATGATCCTTGCTCTTTGTCTATTATCTGTCTATAATTTAGTTAACTAAACTAAATTATTATTATAAAAGAGATGGTGTTGATGGAAAAGAAACAAACAAAGTCATTTTTATATAAACTAGGCATGGTTCTTTTGCTGCTTGCGGTTTTATGTTGGGTGATTGTTGCGATCGCGCCTTTTACCCCATTTTCATTGGCGATCAAAACGGGAGTTGTAACAGGAAGCACCATCATCGGCGAGATCTTTTTTTGGTTAGGAGCGGTATTCGTTGGAAAGGAAGTCGTTGCACGGTATAAACGTTATTTAAACCCGAAAAATTGGCGGAGAAACAGGGAGCGAAAAACAGATGACAAATAATAATATAGCCGAGCAAATTAATCAAACGATTGAGGATATTTGGATGCTTCTAGAACAAACCGAAAGAGCTTATATGAGTGTCACATTAAACAACCAGCAGCATGTCTTATTGACATTGATTATTCGCCACCCGTCTTCTTCACCTACTGAATTGGCCGAGAAAATGAACATTACAAAAAGTGCTGTCAGTCAACAGCTGGCAAAACTTGAAAAGGAAGGCTATATCATGCGCAAGCCGCATGCAGAAGATAAGCGCACCATTTCTATTGAATTAGATGACAAAGGCCGACTCTATAAAGAGAAAATGGACATCTTTCGTCAACACGTTGCTGAAAAATATCAAGCCCATTTATCCCCTGCGGAATTGGCAAATATGTTATCAGTACTGCAAAAGCTGCAAGCACTGCTTGAGAAACAGTGACGCTGTTCACGTATGAAACCTGCTCTCTAAGAGAGGGGCGTCTGTCGATTGGCATATGTCAGGACCATCATGAATATATTGGTGACAAATAATAAGATGATAGCCGACATGAAAAAGGGGATGCGATGGATGCGGTATGTGCCAAGAAAGCACAGGCTATATATTTCAAGTATTCTTAGGCTCATGGTGGCTTATCCAAAAAATGCATAAGAGACATGAATGTCAAATAAGGCGCCATACGATTTTGTCAATTGTGGCGCGAGTTGCGATGAATATTAAAATGATGCATCCGGCTGCACAAAGTCAGATCGCCTGATGGACATGGTAAGAAAGGATTGTGATACATTTTGAGCTTTGTGGTGCCTTTTTGTATCATGGATGCCTTGATAAAACTCTTGTCAATCCGTCGCGTTTCAGCCGTCGTTTTATAAGGTTGGGATTTTGGAGGCCAACTTTAATCTGACATGAATCGATGATACGGATATGTATAAAGTGATGTGGGAAAAACGGTTTCTCCATTCAGGCAAATCTTTGCAGTTATAAGTATAAAAATGAAGCATTCGTCAAATATGAGGCGGCATTATTTAAGCTTATCATGGACTGGATAACGTTAGCGCCGGTCTGTTTCTGACAGCCCTTTCCCATTTATCACCATACTAACTGGTAAACATGCGCGACGCTATTCAATTATCGGATAGGCGTGCAGCACATACCGTTCGGGTGCATTGCCGATATAGGAAAATGGATAGCACGTTGATACGGTCAGAACTTCATCTTTTCGATTCGGATCAATGACCGTTGTGTCATCAGCCGGGACAATTTGTGTTTCGGATCCTCTTATTTCATATATAAATGTTCCGTGTTCCATTTTGACATGAAATTCGTCGCCGTCTTCTAATTCTCCAAACTGGCGAAATACTGTGTCGCGATGACCGGATAGCAAAATTTGTCTATTTTCACCCGGAAACCCTGTTCCCGCATAATGCCCGACGCCTTGAGCCAACTCCTCCTCGTCGGTACCCTCAATAATGGGAATTTCACGGTCGAGGCGCGGGATGTAAAGAATCCCAATGGTATCTCCTTCTTGAATCGCATCATAATCATATGCTTTCACATCGGGTGTTTCTTTAATAACTTGATCGGAAACCATCTCGCTCGCCTCATCAAGCCGTTCGCTTTCTTGAGCTTTAGAGTTGTATAATTGAAAACCGCCATAGGATAGAATAATCCCGCCTGCAAGGATTAGAAAAATGGATAAAAATCGCAGCATATGATTCACCTCTACATTGCTTTCGGTTGTTCAATGACGCTGTCTTGAAGGATATGTATCTCCTCCTTATTATAGAATATTTATAAGAAATAGCATACCTACAGACCATAAACGATTGGATGATAGCTCGACGAAAGTTGACAGAGGTATACATGTGAAAGCAAAGATTGATGGTATTTCGGGAAGGCCAATTATCAATTTGAATCGTTACGGTGAATATGTTGTGAATGAATGGGAGCTTTTTAGGACATTGGTTGCCATTTCACAATAACAGTAAAATCAACTTCCTAGTTTTTATGTAGGTCCTCGCATTGATTATACACGGAGCAACTATACTTTACTATATGTTCGCTAGCAAAAAAGGAAATGGAAAATAGTTATGACAACCTGTATATATATTTTAGGAAAAGATATGATTGGCAGACACAAACCCTGCTGGCTACTGTTATAGCCTGCAGACATTGCTTTTTACCATATCTGATTCAGTTTATAGCCGCGCTTTAAGGAAGCATTCCCCTCTCATCATTTTCCTCGTCTTTAACCTTGGATATTTCCTGTTATATATTGATTTGTACGATCGTCTTGTCAGGTAAAGGATGATAACGACTTCACACAATTGTCACAATATGTTGCTCGACTCTTTTGTTAAGATTTCGTGAAGAATGTGGTAAAATAAGCATGACTTGTTTTTAAGGTGGATTTTTTGTCGTTTTATAAGGAGAGAGCTTAGTTTGAGCAAAGCGAATACGTTCACATCAAAAAAAATTAATCAAGATGCCGTGAAAAAAAAGCAAAATATAAAAAGCGTTCTAATGGATTTAAAATTGTTATTCAAAGGACTTGTCCTTGTTTTAAACGTTGTCCCTGTATTTGTCGGTTTCTGGCTAGCGATTTACTTTACCCGCACGTCATTTTCCACGCATTGGGATGTGTTTTTGTTAACAATGCTCGGGAGCACAGCCATTGTGGCCGGGGCGCTTGCGCTTAATAATTGGTATGAAGTGGATTTAGATAGGGAAATGCGGCGGACCAAACAGCGGCCGACAGTGACAGGGAACTTTTCGCTCGATATGGTTAAAAAGATCGGCATTACTCTCAGTGTTATTGGCATGCTTCTGCTTTTGTTTACGACGATCGAGGCGGCGATATACGCATTTATTGGCTGGTTTACATATGTCGTGCTGTATACATTTTGGTCTAAACGAAAGTATACCATGAATACGGTGATCGGCAGTGTGTCCGGCGCTGTGACTCCTTTTATCGGTTGGGCAGCGATCGCACCGTCATTTCATGTCGTCCCTATTATACTAGCTCTTCTTTTGTTCGTGTGGCAAATTCCGCATACGTTTGCCATCGCGATTAAACGTCATGATGAATACAAAGCTGCCGGAGTGCCAATGCTTCCGGTTGTGATGGGATTTCCTATTACGAAACGGCAAATGGTTGTTTATATCATTGCTTTATTGCCATTACCTTTTTTCCTCTCCCAGCTCGGGACAGGCTTTATCATTATCGCTACATTGATGACCGTCGGCTGGATCATCCTTGCTATCAGAGGGTTTTTTGTTGACAATGATCGAAAATGGGCCCAGCACATGTTCATCTATTCATTGAATTATTTAACCATTTTATTCATATTGCTTGTCGTTTTTACGTTGCCTTTGTCTCATTAGAGTGACATTTGGTACAAAAACCGGTGGTAAATACATAACCCCTTGTCCACACAGGGAGGACAAGGGGTTATACTATGATTTAGGTTGGGGAGCCCCTGGTGGATGATAATGCGGGGGAACCTTCAGCCATCCTTTTTTCTGCATCAGTTCTTTAGCTTTAAAGCCAAGTGATAATTTATCAGTTTGGAATTTGAGAAACATAAGCCCGATGTCTGTCCGTAGACATTGACTGGCAGCAGCGGCACACATATCGGCTGCAGTAACGAAATTGATATTGAGCGTATTCACCAGCTCATCGTTAGTAAATTTGACGCCTTGCGGAATGGCATTTGGATCAGAGTTCGGTTTGCTTTCTGGTGAAGGAGGCAAATTCACCCCTTCTTTGATCATAACTTCGGTGAGCTCTTTTTTATGCGATTGAGCAATTTTTATCGCATCTTTATATAGTTCCTTTAAACCGGGATCGGTTGTTGTGTTGAGCCCGATTTCTTCGTAAGTGATGATGCTGTTTATAAAGGCAAGATATGTCCAACATGACATAACCTCTCCGACATGAAGCGGATCTTTTCGGTTATCGGTTAACGACTGAATAACGTTCATTGCCGATTCAAACATTTGTGGGAGACTGGGCACGAAATGACCTCCATTCAAAACATATTCTTTACAACTATTTTGTGAGCTACGCGAAAATATATTCACCATATGTTTGATAAATTATGAGGGCTTCGATTTATATCTGCTATTGCAAGGGGGCTTTTTCAACAATTCGCCCTTTTCTGCCATAAGTCGTTTCGGCATGTTTCAATGAGTTAATGACGGCTTCTTCAGTCGTTTCAATGACAGCTTGGAAAAGCGTGTTCATGATGGGATGTTCATCCCGGATATAGTCAAACGATTCGGTATGTCCTTTGCTTTTGTGAATGTAAGGATTGGCGGTGGAAAAAGCGATGGCAATATCGCCGCTACCATTGTGAATATGGCTACCCAAACGGCCGAGACCGGCGCTGCAACGTTTAGCGAGACGCTTTAATTGGCGGTCATAGAGCGGGGCGTCGGTGGCGATGATCATCATAATCGACCCGGCGGGTGTTTTTGCTTTAATTGGTTTCCAGTTGGCAAACAAGGCGTCTTCGCGCCTTCCAAAATTGCTCAGAACGAGACAGGCGACGGTATAGTTTGACCCGGCCGTCTGGATGATGCGTGAAGCTGTACCGATCCCGCCTTTATACCCAAAGCAGATCATCCCTTTTCCGGCACCGACCGCCCCTTGTTCGACAGGTCCATTTTTAGCCTGTTGGATCGCCTGGATGGCATGTTCGGGTTTAATTGCTCTGAGTCTCATTGCATTTAAATAGCTGTCATTGCATTCGCCGACAACGATGTTAAGTGAGCTCGCTGTATCACCAATTGTTTCATCCATTCTCAGCATGTATTCTAATGTCCCTTGCATGACGGCGCCAACGCTGAATGTATTGGTCAGCATAATCGGCGATTCTAAAAGGCCTAATTCATCAATTTGGACAAGACCGACTGTTTTTCCGTAACCATTGATAACGTGGCATGCGGCCCGCACTTTTTTTTGGAAAATATTTCCCCCGTGCGGCAAAATGGCTGTCACACCAGTGCAAATCGTGTCTGTTTCGTTCAATTTTTCATAAAGTGTGACGTGGCCGATTTGAACACCGGCAACATCTGTGATGGCATTGTTCTCACCTTTTTGCAGGGACATGTGGATTCCTCGCTTTCTGTAGAAAAGTAAGATTTAAATAAATTATAGCAGATGTTACGCTGGATCTGGTTTACATCGTCGACTAGCATACTCCAATAATGACAAAATGATGGAAGCGATCAGAAAGCATCTTTTTTCATCAAATTTTCATAAGGGTGGAGGTTGAATGGGAAAATGATTCATATGAAACACTACAGCAGCACTTACCATGGTTTAAACGCTTAATCGATCGACACCATAAAATTTGAAAACATCATGACAAATGAACGGCATCCAGACAAAGAGCGGATGGATCGTGGTACAATAGGTTTGAGCGCTATTGTTCGGTGCATGATTTACTGAAAGAGGGGTTATTATGAGCGGAATTGAAGCCGATACAATGTTGATTGTCGGAATGTTTCTGGCACTTGGAGCTGGGGTACTTTCGTTTTTGTCCCCCTGTGTATTGCCGATTTTTCCGGCTTATATGTCTTATATTACAGGCATCAGTGTTAAAGAATTGCAAGGCGATAAAAATTCTAAAATTCGCCGGCAATTAATGAGCCATTCTTTATTTTTCCTGCTGGCAGTTTCGCTCGTATTTATCAGTCTCGGTGCCGGCGCATCATTCCTGGGACAATGGGCGCAAACGTTGCTTGTTGGCGATTCGGGTTTGTTTATTCAACGCATTGCCGGCATTTTAATCATCGTGATGGGACTGTTTGTGGCAGGTTGGATTCAGATTCCGGCATTAATGAAAGAAAGGCGTTTCCAGTATTCCAAACAATCGGTTAGCTACTTAGGTACGTTTGTTGCGGGACTCGGTTTTGCCGCCGGATGGACACCGTGTATCGGACCGATTTTTGGCTCTATTTTGGCCCTTGCGGCTACCAATCCGAACCAAGGATTGTTTTATACGATCACATATGTGATTGGGTTTTCACTCCCGTTTTTCGTGTTAACTTTTTTCCTCGGATCGACAAAATGGATTGTCCGACATAGCGAGGTGATCATGAAGATCGGGGGCGTTATTATGGTGATTATGGGGCTTGTTTTATTCTTTGGCTTCATGCCGCAAATTGCAGGATTTTTGCTTGATTTAGTACAGGATACATGGTTATCAAGACTAGGATGACGTGGAGGCAATCAACAATGCGAAAAATTGTTTTAGTTCTCGTCATAGTCGGTATTGTCGGTATGCTTGGCTGGACCGTATATGAGTTTGCTAGCTCATCAGATAACGGTGGAAATGACGATATGGTAGGTAACGGTAATATGATTACGTCACCACCACCAAATCCAGAAGATATTGAGGAATCGGATGAGGTGGGAACGGAACTAGGTCAGATGGCACCTGATTTTGAGCTGGAAACATTGGAGGAGGATACGGTGGTGCGTTTATCAGATTTGCAAGGGGAGCGCGTGATCGTTAATTTTTGGGCAACTTGGTGCGCGCCATGCCGAGAAGAAATACCCGATTTTCAAAAACTATATGATAGCGAAGATGTAGAAATTTTGGCCGTCAACATGACTGAATCAGAAAAAAGCGAAGATGATGTGATCGAATTTGTCGATGAGTTTGCAATGACGTTTCCAGTCTTATTGGATGTTGATTCGGAAGTCTCTGAAACTTATCAAGTTCAGGCTTATCCGACGACATATATGATTGATTCAAACGGCCATATCCAATATATTGCTATGGGCCCCATGGACTATGATCTCATGGCCGAGCAATTGGAGAAAATGGAATAATTGCACTATCGCTGTCATTTGGTTTATCATATAGTGTTAAAACGCTTGGATAGCCAAGCGTTTTTATTTAATATTATCATGCGTTCATAATCTTTAAGTTATTTTCAGCCACTTTCATACTAAACATGTATCATAAGGCTAAATGAAAGGTCAACTGGAGGACCCGCGATGGCATCTTTTTCTGTTCTCATTCCCATTGCCATTTTAGCTAGTAGTTTCATGATAGGAGCTGTCCTTTTTTATATCTTAAGCCCGCTTGAAAAAGCAGAAAAAAAGGAGCAATTAGATGCTGCTATATCTTTGCTCGTTAATTTTGTCATTTATTTTTGGATCGGGAAGATCTTATTGAATATAGTTACCTTTTTGCATCATCCTTTAACTGTATTGGCATATCCCGGACAGTCGTCTGCTTTTTATTTAGCGGTGTTGTTGAGCATGATTCATATCGGCGTTAAAAAGTGGCTACAAAAAATCGATATACAAAAAATGTTACATACATTTTTATACGTGTTTTTGTTCGCCTCATTTACGTATGAGTTCATCCAGCTCATACGCACGGAAAATCATGGTAACTGGAACTATTTATATTTAGGACTGTTGTTTGTCTTGATTATGTTTGTTTTATTCTTGGAAAAACATATCAATAAACAAACGCTCATTTATAGTGTATTTACGTGTTGGAGCTTTGGACAGCTATTACTTTCTATATGGATGCCGTATACAACCGTGTTTGGCTATATGATGGCACCGTGGTTTTTAAGTCTTCTATTCATTATAGGCGTTGTCTTATTGTTTATATCTCTGCGAAACAGAGCGTCATCATAGATTCATCTAAACATGGGATAAAAGCTCAAACGGGAGAGTGATTCGATGCGAAAAGCGCTGGTTGTTATAGTGATTGTCGGCATGTTTGCTTGGGCGGTATATGATTTTGCTATTAAATCGGATGAGTCGGCGGATTCGGATCGTGACTATACGGTTGAAGAGGGTGTAAGCACGGCGGCGGACAGCACTGGAGAGGATGATGGCGACACAACGGAAAAAGTAGGACTTGAAATCGGAAATGTGGCCCCGGATTTTGAATTGAACACGTTAGAAGGTGAAACAGTCAATCTGTCCGATTATCGGGGTGAAAAGGTGATGCTAAATTTTTGGGCGACATGGTGCCCACCTTGTCGTGCGGAGGTACCGGATATGCAACGATTTTTTGAAGATAAAGATGTCACTATTTTGGCTGTGAATCTAACGTCGACAGAAAGCAGTGAAAAAGTTGTTACCGATTTTGTTGAGGATTACGGTATGACTTTCGATGTGTTATTGGATGAGAACACACAAGTTGCAAGTCAATACCAGATTCAACCGATTCCGACATCGTTTTTGATCAACTCCGATGGAACGATTCATAATAAGGCTTTCGGTGCCCTCAATTATGAAATGATGATACAGGAATATGAAAAGATGCATTAACCGAGGTGTCTCAGATGATTCTCGTTTGCAGTTGAAATCGCGAACTAGGAGGCGATGGTGTGAAACAAATTTATAGCGATGTGATTCAATTTCGCGGTAGCCATTATGATTTTGGGGTTATGCAGGGGAAAAAACTTAAAAATTCCTTAACGGTCGAAAACAGAAAAAAACAGTGGAAAACTCGAAAGCCGCGTTTTGCCATCGATGAACACGAAGCAAAAAGCGTGTTACAGTCATTTGCACCGGCAATATGGGAGGAATTGCTCGGGTTTCAAGATGCGCTCGATTGGTCGATCGAAGCGGTGCTACAGGAATTTGGTGGGTATCGCCTTGAATATATGAAAAGCGGTTGTTCTATTTTGACCGGTGCCGATTATATGGTTCGTAATTACGATTACCATCCGAAAACGTATGAGGGACGTTATACACTATATCAACCGGATGATCAAGGCTATGCGGTGCTCGGACCATCGCAGCGGATTACCGGTCGTATGGATGGTATGAATGAGAAAGGTCTTGCGCTAGGTTATAATTTCATGCACCGAAAAAAACCAGGTGACGGGTTCATTTGCAATATGATCGCGCGAATCGTTTTGGAGACATGCGCTACAGTCGATGAGGCTATCGAACTGTTAAAAGAACTTCCGCACCGTCATTCATTTAGCTATATTGTACTGGATGAACAAGAAGAAACATATGTTGTCGAAGCGACACCTAGAAGCATCGCTGTTCGCCAAGCCAATGTTTGTACAAATCACTTCGAAAAACTGACGGATGAAAACCGCCGTTATTTAATTGATTCTTATCAACGGTTGGAGGCTATGCAACATCAGCAAAAGGTGATTAACGATGCAGAGCAGGCATTTCGATTGTTAAATGACACGGATCGAGGTGTCTTTTCTGATCAATACAAGAATTGGGCTGGTACGATCCATACGTCGGCTTATTTGCCCAAACGCAAGCAAGCTTGGTTTGCCCTTGGTGGTGATAGAGAACCGTTCGTCATCGATTTTTCCGCATGGTTAAAAGGGAAGAATCTGAAAACAAACCGAATTTGGGGTGAAGTAAACACCGAGTTGCCTTTTGCGCATATGGATGAAGGGGTCCGGTAGTAATATTTGCTCGCGCGTTTCTGGGTAGGATATGGCTGATATGATAGCGAACTACAAATGAACGTTGTCGCATTGCTCAATCGAATGATTCACTGTCTCGCAAAAACCGTATAGTTTGTAAGCAAAAAGAAAAAGTATGTATAACACGGTTGTTTTTTACAGGAAGGTGGCCCCATTGTGTTGGCAATCGAGCTAACTTCATCCTCTCTCACTGCCCTTTTAAAAATCATTGCAATCGATATTGTATTATCCGGTGATAATGCTGTTGTTATTGCGATGGCAACAAAAAATTTGCCGAAAAAGCAACAAAATAAAGCGATTATGATCGGTACCGGTGGAGCGGTATTGTTGCGCATTTTATTTGCCGTATTGATTGTTTATTTGCTGCAAATTCCTTATGTCCATTTTTTCGGCGGTGTGCTTTTACTTTGGATTGCTTATCGGGTTTTAGTTGGAGATGAACGCACGACGGATGTTGCGGCGACAGGAAGCATTTGGAAAGCAGTTTGGACGATTATTATGGCTGATGCGATTATGAGTTTGGATAATGTTATCGCGATTGCAGGTGCGGCCAATGGTCATATTCTTATCATCGCTATCGGTGTTATAGTGAGTATCCCGATTATGATTTTTGGTGCGAAATGGATTACTCGCATAATGGACAAACATGTATGGGTTGCCTATATTGGAGCAGGAATTCTTGCCTGGACAGGTGGTGAAATGATTACAAGGGATAAGCTTATGGCAGACCATCTTCATTTACAAGGTCCTATGGTTTATGTCGTAATCATTGTGTTAACTTTACTCATTTTGTTTTCAGGCTTTGTAAAAAAACGCCGTTCGGTTTCATGAAGGTGCTTGTGAACAGCTGTTACAGTTGACAAAATAAGTTAACTATGTTTTAGTAAAAGTACAAATTGCATAGGAAAATCCACTAGGGGCGCCGATTTGGCTGAGATAAGATGGAAATCTTAGTCCCTTTGAACCTGATCTAGTTCATGCTAGCGTAGGGAAGTGGAGATGGGAAATATGCCGATTTGAGATTCGCTACGAGTATATTCACAACCACTCCATTCCGGGGTGGTTTTTTATTCGCCAAGCAGCATATGGCAACGGATCTTCACTGCTTGCCTGCGGATGGATTTTCCTATTACAGAAGGGAGAACTGTAAAATGATCCATCGCATTCCTCTTGCATTAACCGTTGCTGGTACAGATCCAACGGGGGGAGCGGGTATCCAGGCCGATTTAAAATCATTTCAAGAACGAACCGTCTATGGTATGAGTGTTATCACATCTGTTGTGGCACAAAACACAACCGGTGTGCAAGCTGTTCAACACATGCCAGCTCCATTTATCAAAGAACAGCTAAACAGCGTTTTTTCCGACGTGCGGCCGCAAGTTGTCAAATCAGGCATGCTTGCACATCCCGAGATGATGCAGATCCTCGCTGCATTCATTGAGAAGTATAAGGTGAGCTATGTCATCGATCCTGTAATGGTAGCTAAAAGCGGCGATCATTTGATGGATCAAACATCTAAAAATGTGTTAAGAGATTCGTTAGTTCCACTAGCTACAGTGGTGACACCGAACATTCCTGAAGCTGAAGTTTTGTTAGATAAAACAATCAAAAATATTTCCGATGCCGAAAAAGCCGCTAAAGCCATTGTCGATCAACTGCGCGCCGAAGCCGCTGTTGTTACGGGAGGTCATTTTAACAAACAGCCTATTGATGTACTTTATGATGGGGAAACGCTACACCATTTTTCATCAGAATATTTCGACACTAATCATACACATGGAACAGGCTGCACATTTTCCGCCGTTATCACAGCCGAATTGGCAAAAGGCAAACCGCTTGTCGAATCCGTGGAGATTGCTAAAGGTTTTATTACTGATGCCATTCAATACAGTCTTGAGCTCGGGAAAGGAAACGGGCCGACCAATCATTGGGGGTATCGTCTGCAAGGTGTACCATACGTTGAAAAGGAGGTTTTTTGAATGGATCTGTTAGCGAAAATTAAGGCTAAAAATCCCCTAATATACAATATTACCAACGATGTTGTAGCCAATTTTTCAGCCAATGGCCTGTTGGCAATCGGGGCCTCTCCCGTCATGGCCAATGCATTGCAGGAGGCGGAAGATTTCGCTAAACATGCCGATGCAGTCATTTTGAATGTCGGAACGTTAACAAAAGATCAAGCGGAGGCCATGCTTGTTGCTGGACAGACAGCCAACAAAAAAGGGATACCAGTTATTCTCGATCCGGTCGCCATTGGTGTTACACCGTTTCGCACGAATGTCATTTACGATATTTTATCAACAATTGATGTTGCAGCTATTCGAGGTAACGCTGGTGAGATAGCCTTTCTCAGTGATGGATCCGATGAGGTGAAGGGGACGGATTCACTTATTGGTGAAAATGATCCGCACGTGGCTGCTGAAGTTGCTCAAAAATATCAAACTGTTGTTATGTCAACTGGAAAAACCGATGTTGTAACGGATGGACATCACGTCACGCTCTGTCGTAACGGATCAGCGATGCTTCCGTATATTACAGGAACAGGATGTTTGCTAACAGCTGTTAGCGGCGCATTTATAAGTGTGGCAAAGGATGTATACCGAGCATCTGTCAAAGCAGTTGCAGGCTATGGGATAGCCGCAGAGATCGCTCGCGAAAAAGCGGCTGGATCTGGATCGTTTATACCAGCGTTTCTCGATCAACTTTATTTGCTCGAGGATCAAACGATTGCAGATGATAGTGCTTTAGAAGAATTTACACTGAAGGAGAAGACAAAGCATGGTTGATGAAGCAAAATTTCGCTTATATTTCATTATGGGAAGCAATAATACGAACAAAGATCCACTACGTGTTCTGGAACAAGCTATTAAAGGCGGTATCACCATGTTTCAGTTTCGCGAGAAAGGGGTAAATGCTAAAACAGGTGCTGAAAAACGTGAGCTTGGCTGGCAATTGCGTCAAAAGTGTCGAAATTATAACATCCCATTTATTGTAAACGATGATGTGGAACTCGCCAATGATTTGGATGCAGATGGGATCCATATCGGTCAAAATGATGAATCCATCCAATATGTGCACAAACGCGTCCCCAGTCATTACATGATCGGAGTCTCCGTATCCAATCCAGATGAAGCCGTTCAGGCGGAGAAACAAGGCGCTGATTATATCGGTGTCGGACCGATTTACCAGACGTTTACCAAAGAAAATGCGATGAATCCGATTGGGTTGACCGGTTTAAAAGATATACGAAATCGAACGGATACAATTCCTATCGTGGCGATAGGCGGGATTACAAACGACTCTGCCCCTCATGTGATGCAAAGTGGCGCAACAGGCATCGCGGTTATTTCTGCGATCAGCCAAGCGGAAGACAGCTATGCATCCGCCTGTCGGTTGTTTAGAGTTGTAAAATAATCGCATTAAACATAAACTAGGAGAAAGCATTGTTTCCTTCGAGTTTTTGTCTGTTCAATTTAAGGCAATTATAAGTATGGGAAAATCGAGGTGAAACATGTATAATATGGATGCATCATGAGTTCAAAGGAGGCGGAAGCCGTATGAAATTATTTCAGGTTCGAAAAGGTCAGTTTGTTTTTTATAAGAATGAATTGCATAAAGTGTATTCGGTTAAACCGATGTTTAAAAAATCTGTTCATCTGTATCGGCTAAAAGATATGAAACAAATTTTGACAAGAGCAAGTGACATCCATTATTATAGACCGCAGCATAACGATACATTTATTTTTTATGGAAAGCGCTATACAATCGATAAGGATGCGAAGCCGAATCCTGGTGATTATATTTTGATCACAAGGCCTGCGCCAGATTTTCTAGATCACTATTCCCTCAACGATATTGAGAAAGTAGCTAAAGTGGAAGATGGTAATGTGACAACAACAAGGGATAATGGCGTTGAACATCACGAATATGTCGTTCTTGTACCGGGTCGAAAAGAAGGAAGCCAAGAAATTGCCTATTACGATAAAAGTTTGGTCCCAGAAGAACAGAAAATAGAAGACGAATCCATTTCCTATTTGATTGAAAATGATAATAAGGTAAAACCTGTTGTTGGAGATATTTATTGGGATAACGAACAGGATGTCAAGGCGATGATTGTAGCTATGACAGAAAATGAGGTCATTTTTGGTCATGGCAAACGCACACAAGTGAACGAATTGTTCGATGAAGCGAAGTACACACTCGTCTATCGAATTGATGGAGAAATTTAATGCATCAGGGTCGGTTTGGTTAGCCGGCCTTTTTTAGCACAATCGTTTGTTCAAGTTCACTTGTTAATGTAACGATAGGTGTATGTTTAAGACAGTGATCCACTCACCTGTCAATCTTTTCTGTCCTACAAAAGTTTAACATCTTCCCCAGGATGAAGTTGGAAAACGATTGTATATGTAAGAAAAGAAATAGCATAGATTCTCTTTATATGTATGATCGAAACGAATATAAGAAAAGGGGCAATGAACTCGAATAAATATACTGAACAAAAGTGCATATCTATATTTTAAGAACATTTGCAAAAACATAACGTTTCTTTTATACTTAAATCAAACCCTATATGAAATGTCATTTCAAAAAATAAAATGGGAGGGTGAGAATGGCATTCGTTGCGAATAAAATTAAACATCTCCCGCCGTATTTATTTGCCGAGTTACAAAGCCGGAAAAAACAGCTCGTATCTGAAGGAATCGATGTGATTGATCTTGGAATTGGGGCACCGGATTTGCCAACACCGAACTTTGTCATCGATCAATTGATAGAAGCAGTAAAATATCCAGTCAACCATCGCTACGCTCCATATAGTGGCATCCGAGAATTTAAAGAAGCTGTAGCAGCATTTTATCACCGTCGTTACGGAGTTGAACTTGATCCGGAGACAGAAGTGCTGGCATTGATCGGATCTAAAGAAGGGATTGCCCATTTAATCCAGACGGTGATTAACCCAGGGGATACAGTCATGGTTCCTGATCCGGGCTATCCTGTATACCAAAAAGCTGTGCATCTAGCTGGCGGGGAAACGTTTTATTTACCGCTTGATGCAGATAAAGGTTATGCGCCGTTTTTCGACCATATTTCAGATGCTGCTTTTGAAAAAGCAAAGTTGCTGCTGTTGAACTATCCAGCGAATCCGACTGCAGCGACTGTCGATTTATCGGTATTTATGAAAGCGATTGCATTAGCGGAAGAAAAAGATTTGTTGATTGTTCACGATGCAGCGTATGATTTGGTGACATTTGATGATTACAAGGCGCCAAGCGTTTTACAAGTTCCCGGAGCAAAATCTCGGGCGATTGAAATGGGATCACTGTCTAAGAGCTTTTGTATGACGGGATGGCGCATCGGTTATGCAGTCGGGAATAAAGAGGTCATTCAGGCTTTAACAACAATGAAAAGCAATATCGATTCAGGTCAATTTATTCCAATTCAAAAAGCAGCAGCGGCCGCATTAAAAAGTGATTTATCGACGGTGAGAGCGAACAATCAGGTATTTCAAAAGCGTATGGATGTTGTGTATCGGGGGTTAAAGAAAATGGGAATTCATGCCGATCGACCGCGAGGAACTATTTTTATTTGGGCGCGTGTGCCGGACGGTTTTGATTCTGTATCGTTTGCGGATCGTCTGCTGAAAGAAGCTGGAGTGATCATTACTCCTGGATCGGCATTTGGACCGTCGGGGGAAGGGTATTTCCGCATGGCGCTAACCGTTTCACTCGAGCGTTTAATAGAGGCGACTGAGCGTATGAGTACGTTGGTTTGGAAGGAGAGGCAAACGAATGCATAAAACAAAAACAACAGCCGCCCAAGTCATCGTCGAATGTATAAAACGTGAAGGTATCGGCTATGTGTTTTGTGTACCTGGTGAGAGTTATTTGCCATTGCTCGATGCCCTTTATGATGAACCGGCGATTCGTCTAATATCCGCGCGGCACGAGGGTGGGGCAGCTTTTATGGCTGAAGGGTATGCTCAGTCAAGCTTAAAGCCAGGGGTAGTGCTTGCTACACGCGGTGTTGGCGCTGCGAATTTATCAATCGGTGTGCATACAGCATATCAAGACTCAACGCCAATGATAGTTTTTCTCGGCCAAGTGCACAGTCAATTTCGGAAGCGAGAAGGGTTTCAAGAAATCGACTTGGAGCGTTATTTTAGCCCTATTGCGAAATGGGCGGTCGAAGTGACCGACCCCGATCGGATGTCGGAATTGGTACAACGTGCTTTTCGGATCGCCCAAACAGGTAGACCAGGACCTGTTGTGGTATCGTTGCCTGAAGATGTGCTTTCATCCGAAACTGTCATGCATTATGGTCCGGCTGTTGTAAAGCCGCAACCGGCACCGGCTTCATCAGAAGTTCATGCAGTGGAAGCCGTCCTCCGCCAAGCTAAGCGTCCGCTTATCATTGCGGGAGGCGGTGTCAAAAACGCATGTAGCGAAGATAAGCTCGTTTCCTTTGCGGAAAAATTTCATATCCCTGTTATGGTTGCTTTTCGTCGACATGATGTGTTTCCGAATGATCATCCGCTTTACACAGGTCATCTCGGATTAGGTACGGACGGACAGATTCTCGATACTGTCCAACGGGCGGATACGATCCTTGCTCTTGGTACACGCCTTTCTGAAATAACGACACAGGACTATTCAATCATCGATTCTGAACAAACGCTTGTACATGTTGATATCGACGCAGCGACAATTGGCAAAGTATATCAACCTGAAGTAGGCATTGTTGCGGATATGAGCGAAGCGTTAAAAGCCTTTTTAGCCATGGATGTTGCGCAATCGTGGCTGGATTGGACGGCTGATCGCCGAGAAGCATACGTATCGGTTAGTCGGTTAACCGACCCGGACGATGATGATTTGATCAAACAGATCATATTTCGTTTGCAAGAACAGTTGTCAGAAGATGTGTTATTGACAAATGATGCAGGCAATTTCGCCGGGTGGTTGCATGCTTTTTATTCTTTTACTCGAAAACATTCGTATGTAGGACCAACATCCGGTGCAATGGGTTATGGGCTGCCGGCAGCACTTGGAGCACAGCTAGCCTTTCCTGAAAAGCAAGTCGTTTCTTTATCCGGTGACGGCGGTTTCATGATGACAGCGGCCGAATTAGAAACGGCGGTTAGGTACAACATTCCTGTCATATGTCTTGTTTTTAATAATAAAATGTATGGGACGATTCGTATGCACCAGGAAAAGCATTATCCAGAAAAAGTGATCGGTACAGGGTTGGGTGATGTATCGTTTGTTGACTTGGCTAAAAGCGTAGGGGCAATTGGATATTGTGTACAGACGCTCGAAGAATTTGCCGAGGCATTAGACCAAGCGGTCGGCAAAGTGCATCCTGTTGTGATTGAAATTATGATAGATGGGGAGCGAATTTCTGTGTCAACGACGATTGAACAGATAAGAAAAAGGAAACAGCAATAGTGTTTCTAAAGTAAATGATTTCTATATTAGAGGAGGTATTTTTATGGCACAAACCGTGCTCGATGTAGAGAAACTCGCAAATTTTATTGATGGGGATTGGACAGAAGCCGATCGGACGGCGCCCGTTGTGAATCCAGCGACCGGCGAGACGATTGTCGAAGTGCCGCTTTCGCGTTCAGCTGATGTGGATCAAGCAGTGAAAGCAGCTAAAAACGCGCAAAAAGAATGGGCGCTTGTGCCAGCACCGCAGCGGGCAGAGATCATGTACGATGTCGGGAATAAACTGAAAGAGAAAAAAGAACACCTCGCCCGTCTTTTAACGATGGAAAACGGTAAAGTGTTGGAGGAAGCACGCGGTGAGGTCCAGGAAGCGATAGATATGGCGTTCTACATGGCTGGAGAGGGCAGGAGGTTGTTCGGCCAGACGACCCCTGCTGAATTGAATGACAAGTTTGCAATGAGTGTGCGAGCTCCAGTCGGCATCGCTGGCATCATTACACCGTGGAATTTTCCAATTGCGATTGCGTCATGGAAGTCGTTTCCGGCTATCGTCTCAGGCAATGCTGTTATTTGGAAGCCGGCTACCGAAACGCCAATTATGGCCTATGAGCTGGCGAAACTTTTTGCAGAAGCCGGTCTGCCAAAAGGGGTTTTGAATGTTGTGTTTGGCTCTGGATCAACAGTTGGTGATGCGATGGTCGAACATGAAGACATCAACGTTATTTCGTTTACTGGATCTAGTGATATCGGCCGACGGGTCGCGAGTAAATGTGGAGAACAGTTGAAAAAAGTGTCTTTGGAAATGGGCGGAAAAAATGCGGTCATCGTCATGGATGATGCCGATCTGAAATTAGCTGTTGAAGGGATTGTCTGGAGTGCATTCGGCACAAGCGGCCAGCGGTGTACAGCCTGTAGCCGTGTTATCGTCCATGAAGATGTACAAGAAGACGTAGAACAGATGCTTGTAAAAGAAATGGAAAAATTAACAATTGGCAACGGGCTTGATGAAGTGAACAAGGTTGGACCGATCATAAATAAAGCTGGGATCGATAAAATTAAAAATTATATTGCAATCGGTAAGAATGAAGGAGCTAAACTGCTTGTTGGTGGTCACGAAATGAACGAGGAAGAACTGAAAGACGGTTATTACTTCGCACCAACTTTGTTTACGGATGTAACACCTGATATGCGGATTGCACAGGAAGAAATTTTTGGTCCAGTCGTGTCGTTGATTCCGGTGAAAAGTTTTGCAGAAGCGATCGAAGTCAACAATGATGTAGCATACGGTTTGTCCAGCTCCATCTTTACCAATGATGTGAACAAAGTGTTTAAAGCCCAGCGCGATCTGGATACAGGAATCGTTTATGTTAATGCGGGAACAACCGGTGCAGAAATTCATTTGCCATTTGGCGGGACAAAGGGAACCGGAAACGGTCACCGTGATTCAGGGGTGCAGGCGCTCGATGTGTTTACGGAGTGGAAAGCAGT
Organism: Bacillota bacterium; assembly: GCA_035301265.1. Lineage (GTDB taxonomy): Bacteria > Bacillota > Bacilli > Bacillales > Amphibacillaceae > DATGUP01. The sequence goes on along the minus strand of DATGUP010000001.1, from coordinate 50,133 downwards.
GTACGTTGATTTCAGCGGTAAGTTACAGCGGGCGCAAATTGATGTGGAATAGTGGAAATCAGCGAGCTATGAAGGAGTGATCAGATGAAAATAGGTGTACTTGGTGCAGGATTGATGGGGAAAGAAGTTGTGCGCGATTTAGTCACAAGTGAAGATGTTACAGCTATTGGTTTAGCCGACGTTGACTTAGAGCGAGCGCAACGAATTTGCCATCAATTGGATTCTCCTAAGTTGACACCTTATCATGTGGATGCTTGTGATGAGGAAGGCTTAGCTTATTACATGCGGCAATTTGATGTCATAGTCAATGCTTTGTTTTATTCGTTTAATGAAATCGTGGCTAAAACAGCTATCCGCGTCGGCGTTCATTCTGTTGACCTTGGTGGGCATATCGGCCATATTACCGATCGTGTTCTCGCCTTGAAGGAAGATGCCGAACAAGCAGATGTAACCTTGATACCGGATTTAGGTGTAGCTCCAGGAATGATCAATATTTTATCCGGCTATGGGTATGATCAACTCGATAAAACCAAATCAATTCGTTTGTTCGTTGGTGGGATTCCTCTCAACCCTGAACCACCGCTTGAATATAACCATGTTTTTTCTATGGAAGGTTTACTCGATCATTACACCGATCCGTGTTTGATTATTCGTAATGGCGTCAAACAAGAAATTGAGGCGCTGAGTGAAGTCGAACGGATTCATTTTGAACGATTCGGCCCGTTGGAAGCTTTTCATACATCGGGAGGCACATCTACATTAGCCCATTCTTATCCGGATTTAGAAACATTAGAGTATAAAACAATTCGTTATCCTGGGCATGCGGAAAAGTTCAAATTGTTAGTTGACTTAAATTTGACGCGAAAAGATTATGTAGTGGACATTAATGGGAAAAAGATCAATCCACGCGAAGTTCTATTAAAAACGCTTGATCCGATTGTCGATTTACAAGACAAAGACGATGCCGTTTTGCTCCGGGTAATTGTTTCGGGTGAAAAAGACGGAGAACCGGCAACTTATCAATATGAGATGACAACAGTTAAAGACCGGAAAAACGATGTCACAGCCATGGCGCGTGCAACGGCTAATACGATTTCCGTTGTTGCACAAATGATCGGCAATGGCACGATCACAAAACGGGGGGTGTACCCGCCGGAACAAATCGTACCCGGAAAGAGATATATCGACGAAATGAAGAAACGAGATGTGATCATCAAAGAATCCTCAACAGTCAAAAAAGAATCGTTACGCATGTAGAAAATAGCGAAGAGGGCTGATTTTACATGCCCTCTCGTTATTCTAGCAAAGGGGTGGCATAAGGTCATTATCACAATGAACAAAAGTGTCCATAAAGCGTTAAAACTATTAGACTTGTTTACAGAAGATGAGCCAGAGTTGACTTTAAGAACGATCGCTTCGCGGGCAAACATCCCAAAACCAACCGCTTACAGGCTTTTAACTACATTGGAAGCCGCCGGATTTTTAGATAAAGCGAAGCTGTCTGAACATGATAGTCGCTATCGTCTAGGATTAAAATTATTGGAGCTCGGCAGTCTTGTTTCCGAAAGACTTGAGTTGAGAGAAGTGGCACGGCCATATATGGAAAAATTGGCAAACGTCATAAACGAAGTCGTTCATTTAGTCATTGTCAACAACAATAAAGCTGTCTACATCGAAAAGGTTGACAGCTCCCGAACTTTAAGGCTTTATACGCGGATCGGTCGAAGCCTTCCTCTATATATAGGGTCTGGTCCTAAATTGCTTTTAGCCCATTTATCTGTAGAGAAGCGGAATGCTATCATCAATCAGTCTAAACAATCTAAATATGCGAATGGACAGCGTGTGTGTAGTCGATTTCTTGATTATGAGCTGGAGCAAATAAGGGAGCAAGGCTATTCGTATAGTGTCGGGGAACAGGATGCAGATACAACGGGCCTTTCATATCCGATTTTGAATCATCACAACCGGGTTGTAGCGGCACTTGCCGTCAGTGGTTTATCGAGTCATTTCACAGGAAAAAATTTGGAACGGATTAAGAAACAGACTAAAGAAACGGCAAAGAATATTTCGCAACAACTCGGTTACCGCAATGGAGAGGACAAGAAATGAATACCATTTTCATTGCTGGTCATGCTCGCCTGCCTTCAGGAATGGCGGCCAAGAATATGTATGAAATGTTGACGATTACGGCAGAGATCGATAAAAAATACGGCGTTGTCGTAGCAGCTAACTGTACATTAGCCACCGAACACGGACGACTGTACATTCAACGATTGCTGCGGGGATACAGTTTACAGGGTGGCGTCGACAAACTGGTTGCAGAAGTTGAAGCCCATTATTTAGGTAAGGCGGGGGCGGCGCTTGCCTCAGCGTTAAGGGATTTGCATAAACAGTATGTGTTGTATATGAAAATGGATGCGGACCATGAATCATAACACATCATATTACGTTTCTATGTTGCAAACATCATACCCGTAAAAAGAGGTGACAGAACATGAAAAAATGCGTTTCGGCATATGCAGCAATACTGGTACTTGTTATATCCGGCTGCTATTCCACGAATTCGATCAAAAGCAGTGATTTGAAAGCATATGAGGTGAAAAATATCATAGACGAAACAAGGCAAGGCGACTTTGTTTTCAGACTTGTGAGCGAAAAGGAACAGTATAAAAAAGGCGAGGATGTAAGGATGTACGGGGAAATCGAATATACAGGGGAGAAAGATGAAATCACCATCCACCATTCATCATCTGCTATTCTTTTTCAGCTGACAGAAGAGATCCGTGCGTATGACATAGATTACGGAGTGAAGGACATCGGTGTATCAACAACCCTTAAACAAGGAGAGCCTTATCGGGAAGAATATGAAAAAATGGCCATTTACAGTGCAGATGATCCGAATGACTACGTGCGTTTTATAGAAGATTTTTTAGAAAGAGATGGCTTCCCTCTCGGCTATTATGTTGTGAACGGTCAGACAGATTTTTCCGTAGCGTCCGATCAGGGCGTGGAAGATGAAGAGAGAGTAAATATGGATGCAGCGATTGATTTTAAGGTGGCTGAATAGATTAAAAGGGAGAAAGGCTGTCATGCGTTATTTGCAGCATGTCGGGCAAATGGTTTATATCGGCAAATAAATAAAAGACGGCAAGTGGAAAACACTCAGCATCCCTAAAGGAAAATCAGAGGGATGTTTGAAGGAAAACTGAACAGACATCGGGCATAGGTTTATACAAGACGTGATTTCCCGTTACTCCTCCTGTATGTGATTATAATACATGATACTCGTCATAGCGCCTTCATTCACCATGTTGGCATCTTGGATGTCCTCGGGGGTAACCGCATTTTTGGCATAGGATGGTTTAAGCTTTTTTATGGATTTGACTAATTTTTTTCTGTTTTCCTTTTTAGCGAATATGGCTGCTCCTGTAATGATGCCCGATGTTCCGATGAGTTTTGTGACTTTCCCCACCTTTAAAACCTCCTTTTGAATTTACTCTTTATTTGCTATTCCCATTTTGAACTATAAATATTCTTATATCGAGAAAGTAACAGGAACAAATGTTGAAGGTTAAGGTTAAAAAGATCTTGAACCGCACGTTACGTGTTGTTTTCGGATTTTACCAGCTTTTGCAGCTGTTTTAGTGAACGCTCTTGTTTTCAGTTTATTTCATCTAATGGAAATAAAACATGTGTCAGACACATTGCTGATACAAATGGATTCTTGAAACAGTAAAAAGGGACTGTCCCAAACTAGCTGCGGGAAGTCCCTTTTTCTGTATGTGTCATTTGTCCCGTTGCGGGCAGCGTTTATTCAATCCCTATTGACACAAACTTCTTCTCCAAAAATTCATCCATGCCGTGATGGCCGCCTTCTTTACCTATTCCCGATTGCTTAATACCGCCAAACGGTGCTTCAGGTGTGGCGGGGAAGACGTCATTAACCCCGACGATGCCGTAGTCGAGTTGTTCAGAAACACGGATCGTGCGGCTCGTGTTTTCTGTGAAGATATATGCGGCTAGGCCATAGTCGGTATCGTTGGCTTTTGCGATTACCGTTTCTTCGTCTGTAAATGTCTGAATCGGCATGATCGGGCCAAATGTTTCCTCATGCATCATCCGCATGTCATCCGTGATATTGGATAGGATAGTCGGTTGGTAAAAATAACCTTTATAGTCGCCATCCCATTTATCGCCACCACATACGATCTGAGCACCTTTCTCGAGAGCATCATCCAGGTGCGACTGTACTTTTCTTGCGGCCTGTTCGTTGATCAAGGGGCCGACATCAACTCCTTCATCCAGCCCGTAGCCGACCTTCATTTGCGCCACTTTTTCTTTTAATTTAGCTGTAAATGATTCAGCAACGGATTCATGAACGAATACGCGGTTGGCGCAAATACATGTCTGCCCGTTGTTGCGGAATTTGCTGCCGAGCGTCATTGTTGCGGCTTTTTCTAAATCGGCATCATCGAATACAATAACCGGTGCGTGGCCGCCGAGTTCAAGCGATACTTTTTTCACATGGTCAGCACTTTTACGCATAAGGTATTGGCCGACGGCAGTAGAGCCGGTGAAAGTAATATGGCGTACGTCTTTGTTTGTAAGCATCTCTTCGCCGATCGCTTGTGCATCCCCTGTCACGAGGTTGACAACGCCAGCTGGCATGCCTGCCTCTTCGAAAATCTTCACGATTTCAATGGCTGAAAGCGGCGTTTCTGGCGACGGTTTCAAAACAGCCGTACAGCCAGCGGCAAGCGCTGGTCCAAGCTTTCGGGTAATCATTGACGACGGGAAGTTCCATGGTGTAATGGCACCGACAACACCGACGGGCTGGGGAATGACGAGCATCCGCTTGGTTTTGAACGATGATGGGAGCCATTCACCATAGCCTCTGGCGGCTTCTTCGGCATACCAGAGCAGAAAGTTTGCTGCCCCCTTTACTTCGGCGATCGCTTCTTTCAGCGGTTTGCCTTGTTCAGTCGTTAGAATTCTCCCGAGTCGTTCGGCATCTTGCCGCATGAGTTCATAGGCTTTGTACAAAATATGCGAGCGCTTGCGCCCAGTCATTGTACTCCACTCTTTAAAAGCGCGAGCAGCCGCCTGAATGGCTTCTTTCGTTTCTTCGGTTCCTCCGTAAGCTACATCTGTAATGGGTTCAAGGGTTGCCGGATTGTAGATCGTTTCTGTTTTTTGTGAGTTCATATCACGCCATTTTCCATCAATGTAAATGCTTTTTGTCTGTTTGGCAAACATGTGAAAACCCCTCCCTTTTTATTTAAGTATAACGCAATGGTTTAGCGGTGGGCATTCATTTTGCATCTTATATTCAAAATATTGTGTACAAGTACGGCTGGTTTAATCTTTTTCCCATGCTGGGAGCATGCATCTGAGCGGTTTGTCCTTTCGGTAGCCGAGAACGTATTCTGCTTGCAAGATCGTATGGATCTCACGGGTACCTTCATAGATCACAGGTGCTCTGGAATTGCGCAAGTAGCGCTCGACTGGATACTCATCGGAATAGCCGTACGCGCCGTGGATCTGGACTGCATCGTCTGCTGCTTTGTTGGCAAAGTCACACGCCTGCCATTTGGCGAGAGATGTTTCGCGCGTGTTGCGCTTGCCCGCATTTTTCAATTCGCCGGCTCGGTAGACGAGAAGGCGGCTCATTTGCAGGCCAGCTTCCATGTTAGCAATCATTTGTTGGACGAGCTGATGCTTGCCGATCGGCTTTCCGAACGTTTCACGTTCATGACAATAAGCGACACTCGCTTCCAGGCAAGCCATGATTTGTCCGACGGCCCCTGCTGCGACCGTGAAGCGCCCGTTATCGAGTGCCGACATAGCAATTTTAAAGCCTTCGCCTTCTTGACCGAGTAAATTTTCCTTCGGTACTTTCACATCTTCAAAGAACAGCTCCCCTGTATTGCCGGCGCGGATACCGAGTTTGCCTTCAGTCGCTTTTGAAGAAAATCCGTCCCACGTCCGCTCGACGATAAAAGCAGATATGCCATGATGTTTTTTGGATTTGTCGGTATAGGCAAAGACAAGAAAGTGATCGGCCATATCACATAGAGAAATCCAGTTTTTTTGCCCGTTTAAAATATAGTAGTCGCCGTCTTTCACGGCTGTTGTTTCAATGGCAGAAACATCTGACCCGGCAGCGGGTTCAGTGAGCCCATATGCCCCGAGTTTTTCACCTTTAGCTTGGGGGATGAGATACTTTTGCTTTTGTTCCTCGGTTCCCCATTGCAAAAGCGTCATGCTGTTTAGGCCAGTATGGACAGAAACAGCAGTGCGAAAGGCTGTGTCGCCGCGCTCCAGTTCCTCGCAGACGATCGCCAGCGAATTGTAGTCCATGCCGCTGCCGCCGTATTTTTCTGGGATGCAGACCCCCATCAGGCCAAGATCGGCGAGTTTTTCGATCACTTCTGGATCAAATGTCCCGTCGCGATCCCACTGGGACATATTCGGCATAATTTCCTTATCAACAAAGTTTCTCACTGTTTGTCTGAGCAGCTTTTGTTCTTCGTTGAATTCAAAATTCATACGATCCTCTCCTTGTGTCATTTGTTTTCTGTTGGCCTAGAATAACATCGTTATGTTCGCCTGCCTCAGGTGGATGATGTCGCAATGAGATGGGGGTCCGAGAAAATTTAAGGGGACTACCGATCATCGTAATCGATCCGGCAGACGGATGTTTATAATCGATAAACATATCGCGTGCTTTCAGTTGCGGATCATTGACCACATCCGCCATATTTTGAATCGGACCGCACGGGATGCCTTCTTTCTGACATTTTTCCTGCCAGTACGCAGACGATTTTTGCTTAAATATTTCTTGTAAAAGTGGAATAAGAATGTCGCGGTTTGCCACCCGCTTTGGATTTGTACTGAAACGTTCGTCGGAGGCTAAATCGTCTCTTTGTAAAATGCGACAAAGCGTTGTGAATTGTTGGTCATTGCCGACTGCGATTACCATTTCCCCGTCCATCGTTTGAAATGTTTGGTATGGTACAATGTTAGGATGTGCATTGCCGAGTGCTTGTGGAATCTCACCTGAGATGAGATAGTTGCTTCCGATATTAACGAGCGCACTGATGGCTGAATCATAAAGCGCTAAATCGAGTTTCTGTCCTTTTCCCGAACGAGTGCGTTCTAACAAGGCTCCCTGAATGCCGATGCAAGCATACAATCCGGTTAAAATATCGGTGATAGCGACACCCACTTTTTGTGGACCGGACACTTCATCACCGGTGATACTCATCAGGCCGCTCATTGCCTGAATGATAAAATCATAACCCGGTCGGTTTCGATAAGGGCCGGTTTCGCCAAATCCGGTTATGGAACAATAGATGATACCCGGATTGATTTTTGCAAGGGTATCATAATCAAGGCCAAATCGCTCCATTGTCCCCGTTTTAAAATTATTAACAATAACATCGCTTTCACGAATGAGTTGTTTAATCGTGTTACGGCCGGTTTGTGATTTTAAGTTGACCGTGATGCTTTTTTTGTTGCGATTGGCACAAAGGTAATAGGCACTCACTCCGTTTTGAAAAGGCGGGCCCCATTTGCGTGTTTCATCGCCGCTTCCAGGAGCCTCGACTTTAATAACTTCTGCTCCAAGATCGCCGAGAATCATTGTGCAGTACGGTCCAGCAAGCACACGAGACAAGTCGAGAATCCGAATGTTTGTTAATGGATGAGACATGAGCACACCTCCTGTTAGAGTTTTGTAGGATTATCATAAAAATAAGCCAGTTCAAATTTGCCCACAATGAACGCGGGGGATTTTGAACTGGCTTTTATCTGCTGGAACAACCCCGGTGAGGGTTGTAAGCAGATTAGGCAGTATGATGACGTTTAGGGAATGATACTTCTATTATATAGTAGTTTGAAAAAAATGTAAATATTTTTACATAACATAGCGAATCAATCGTTTTGACGCAAAGCAGGGTCGTTATATAGAAAACAGATGAATATATTAGCAACGTTAAAGATTGGAAAATATATAAAATGTCCTCCATCATTTGAGACGAAGGACAAATATCTGAATCACAGCGGTTATGTCGCCGCTTTCTGCAATTTCTCAATCATTTTCAGTGACCGACCGGTACCAATAGCTACTGATTCAAGCGGGTTAGGGGCCGTATGAACGGGGACGTTGATTTCATGCGCGAGCCATTCTTTCATTCCGTTTAACTGTGATCCGCCGCCGGTTAGGACAATGCCTCGATCAACAATGTCACCGCTCAATTCGGGCGGACAGTTTTCCAAGGTCACACGAATTGTTTCTAAAATTTGTTCGAGCGATTCTTTCAAAGCGGTATGAATTTCTTTAGAAGATATCGTAATGGTTTTGGGCAAGCCGCTCACCATGTCGCGTCCGCGTACTTCCATTGTTTCCTCTTTATGGTTGGGATGGGAATAGCCAATCGTTGTTTTAATAGTTTCAGCTGTGCGTTCACCGACTAGAATATTATATTGTTTTCGGATGTAGTTAATGATCGCTTCGTCCATATTGTCGCCTCCGATACGGGCATCGTTGCAGGAGACGACACCGCCAAAGGATATGATACCAACTTCTGAAGTCCCTCCTCCAATATCAACGATGACATTGGCAATGGGTTCTTCTACGGGCAGATCGGCACCGATAGCAGCCGCCACAGGCTCTTCAATCAAATGAACCTGTTTTGCCCCGTAGCTTGTGATCGCATTATGAATGGCACGGCGTTCTACACTTGTACTTCCCGATGGAGTGCAGACAACAACGGTAGGTTTGCGCATTGACAAACCCATCTTCTTGCTCACTTTTTTTAAAAACACTTTAAGCATCTGGGCGGTGACATCATAATCCGCGATGACACCGTCTTTTAACGGGCGGATCGGAACGATGTTTTGCGGTGTTTTACCAACCATTTCTTTAGCTTCTTCGCCGACCGCAACGACATTTTTTGTAGTCGTGTCGATCGCGACGACTGACGGCTCGTTCAAAACAATTCCTTTCGATTTAGAATAAATCAGTATATTGGCTGTTCCTAAATCAATGCCAATTTCAGCATTTGAAAACATAATATGTTCCTCCAATGATGACATTTTATGAGATAAATAAATGGTCGAAATATCATATTATTTATTGTAGCATAGTTTCTAGGGTATATGTATTACTGCCATAAATTGGTCGACTCTCTCTCTCTTATAATTCTCATCTCCTCTTAAAATAGAACATCATGCGACAAAAAATCAAGTAACATTTTCGTTACAAAAAGACAAATAATGTAATATAACGCCAGTCTATTAATCTTCGTCAAGTCTAAGTTTACGGCAATTTCCACCAACACGTTCAGTATTTTCCTCCACGCCCGTGCTATTCATCGGTATTCTACACGTCGTGGTGTCATTGGCAGTCTTTACCTTAAATATTACAAAAATTCCATGCTATATTTTTAGTACAAGAAAAAATTCTTTAAAGGAGCGACACTTTATGTTTAAAAAAATCAGCATGGTCACGGTACTGTCGATGACATTGTTGTTCGGCGGTGTATTTCTATCATCTGTTAATGCTGGCTCAACATATCATAACGATACAATAGAAACATATTCTATGGGAAATGCCTTGCCATTTTATCACCATAATAATTGCTTCAGTTGGATGCAAAATGAAAGCCACGAACAACCCATGACACAAGAGCAAAAGCAAGTAACACCGACACCAGATAAGAAAGAATCCAATAAAACGGATGAAAATCAACTGGAATACCAAACAGATCAAGCTGAGCAGGAAAGACAACATCCTTCTAAGCAGCAAAACCAATCAGAGCACCAAGATCAGCTTAGCCAATTTGAACAGGAAGTCGTTGCTTTAACCAATGAAGAACGTCAGAAGCACGGGCTTGAACCATTAAAAGTTGATTGGGAATTAAGCCGAGTTGCTCAAGAAAAATCACGCGACATGGCTCTAAATGATTATTTTTCCCATAACAGTCCGACATATGGCTCGCCATTTCAAATGATGCAGGATTGGGGAATTTCCTATACCAATGCTGGTGAAAACATTGCCAAAGGACAGCGTACTCCGTCCGAAGTCGTCAACGCTTGGATGAATAGCGAGGGTCATCGCGCGAATATTTTGAATGAGGATTTCACCCATATCGGTGTCGGTTATTATGAAAAAGGTAATCACTGGACACAACAATTTATCGGCAAATAAACGATTGAAGACTGGCTGCAGCCAGTCTTTTTTTCTATAGTATACATTTTTCACTCCATTTCTGCTACAATTTTGTTGAAGTGTTTTGCCAAGGCGAAACCGTACCGAGGAAAAAAGGAGTGAAATCGGTGTTTTATAATATAAAAGTTTACGTTTATTCGATTCTTCTCGTTATCGGCACGGTGTTTCCATTGCGAAAAGCGAAAAAACTGGCACAAAAAAAGCACATCAACTCGATTGACGACGAGTTGTTTCAGACGCCCCATACGGTAGCCCAAAAAATTGTTCACACCACGAAGACACCCGTTTATGTAGAAGGGAAAGATCATTTGCCTGAAGGACCGGCGTTATTTGTGGCCAATCACCAAGGTCTATTTGATATACTGGCATTGATCGGTTTTCTTGGCAAACCGATTGGCTTTATCGCGAAAAAGGAAATTAAAAAAATTCCGATTGTTAAGCAATGGATGGAACTTTTAAACTGCGTATTTATCGATCGAAACGATCGCCGGCAGTCTGTTAAGGCAATTAACCAAGGGATTAGAAACTTAAAAAATGGCCATTCAATGGTGATTTTTCCTGAAGGTACCCGGCGAGGAGGGCGCCAGCTGAATCCGTTTAAGCCTGGTAGTTTACGAATGGCCTTTAAAGCCAAGGTTCCGATCGTTCCCGTGACGATCGACGGCACATACAAAATATTGGAGGAAGGTAGCGGCCGGGTTCAACCTTCTACGATTTATTTAACGATTCATGCGCCGATTTGGCCTGAAGACTATGAAGGTAAAAAAACAGCTCAGCTTGTGTCAGCTATTGAAAAAACAATTGCTGCCTCGCTTAAGAAACCTTTCAATGAATCTGAATCAGATCCGCATCAAACGAGCGCAATGCCATAGTTTGTATTGAGGACTAGCTATCGCCGATGAATAAGGAGGAAATATCTATGTGTGGCCGGTATACGCTGTTTGCTGAAGAAGAGGAAATATTAGATACATTTGGTTTATCCAATGATATCAAGGATTATGAACCAAGCTATAATATTGCCCCTGGGCAAAACGTTCTCGCTATCATTCATGACGGCCATAATAAACGAGCCGGATATTTGCGCTGGGGGCTTGTCCCCTCTTGGGCACATGATGAAAAAATCGGTTATAAAATGATTAACGCTCGCAGTGAAACGGCGCATGAAAAGCCGAGTTTCAAATCACTGATGGCTCGCAAACGGTGTTTAATTGTCGCGGATAGCTTTTATGAATGGAAGAAAAACGATAAGACGAAACAACCGAAACGAATCAAACCGGCAAAACGACAACTGTTTGCTTTTGCTGGCCTCTGGGATAAATGGGAGCGTAACGGAAAGACGTTGTTTACATGCACCATTTTAACAAAAGAAGCTAATATGTTCATAAAGCATATCCACCATCGCATGCCGATCATTCTCCCCAAGGGCAAAGAAGATGCATGGATTGCCCCGCAAACGAAGCACCCAGTTCGGGCGCAACAGTTTTTGCAACGGCTGGAAGAAGAAGAATTGACGGTATATGATGTGAGCACATACGTCAATTCGGCGAAACATAATGATCCTACGTGTATCGAACCACTCGTCTAGACAAAAATCGCAAGCCGTTTATTATTTTAAAAATGTAGGGGTGCATTATTATGATTCGTATTTTATTTGTTTGTTTGGGAAATATTTGCCGATCGCCAATGGCCGAAGCTGTGCTCGCCGATATGATTAAAAGCGAACGATTGGACGGACAGATTGAAACCGATTCAGCTGGTATCGGCAATTGGCATACGGGCGAACCACCGCACTACGAAACGCGGGCGATTTTACAAAAAAATGATATTGCTTATACCGGATTAACAGCGCGGCAAATTCGTCAACGCGATTGGGAAAGATTTGATTATATCATTGGCATGGATGAGCAAAATATAAATGATTTAAAGGCCATGCATCAAATCAGTGACAAATCACCAATGGTTGCCAAACTGATGGATTTTGTTAATGATCCGGAAGAGGAAAACATCCCTGATCCGTATTACACTGGAAATTTTGCCTATACGTATCAACTTGTTTCGACAGGTTGTGCGAATTTATTAGCCTATATTAAGGATAAACATCATCTATAACGTAAAGGGGCGAGTAAAATGGGAAAAAGAAAATTATATACAGGGATTGCCATCGGAGCAGCTGTTGGCGGTCTAATCGCTCTATTGGACCGGGATGCTCGGTCCTATGCTAAACAAAAATTTCACGATGCAAAAGATGCAACGATGTATTATGCGAAGCATCCGTCAGAAGGTGTTCAAAACATCAAAGACAAATATGAACAATTCAATACGACGTTTACGAGCGGAGCAGACAATGCCATCAATGCGCTAGAACAAGTCGAAGAAACAATTGAGAAATTTTCTAAAAAGGAACCAAAAAAACTGGACGACCCGTCGGATTAAAAGGAGGAAGGAAAAGAAAATGGATGCGGAAAAGGTAGCCGGTTTTTTAAAGCAATTATACCAACGGGTCGTGAGTGAAGATGTTTTCGGATTGGCGGCTCAACTGGCTTACTTTTTCCTGTTATCTCTTTTTCCCTTCCTGCTTTTTTTATTGACGTTGATCGGCTATTTACCACTTGATTTGGACAATATAACTGCTTTTATTGAAACGTATGCACCCCCAGAAATTATGGAATGGGTTATGACAAATATCCAACAGTTAGCCAAACGGCAAAACAGTGGCCTGCTATCGATTAGCATCATAGGTACATTATGGTCAGCGTCAAAAGGCATTAACGCTTTAATGCGGGCATTCAACCGTGCCTATGGTGTTGAGGAAGACCGCTCATTTATTGTATCGCGTTTGATTGCAATCATTCTGACGATTGCTATGGTCGTTATCATTAGCGTCGCTTTTTTGCTGCCGATTTTTGGGAAAACGATCGGCCTTTATATTTTCTCGTTTGTCGGCTTGAGCGAAGATTTCCTTGCGACATGGGATACGTTGCGCTGGGCTGTATCATCGGTTGTTTTTTTTATCGTTTTTCTGGCATTATATGTGTTGTCCCCGAATCAACACATTTGTCTTCAACATGCGGTGTGGGGTGCGATTTTCACGACTGTCAGCTGGCAGTTAGTTTCACTCGCTTTTTCGTACTATGTTAGTGCCATCGGTAACTATTCCGCAACCTATGGTAGTTTAGGGACGATCATTGTTCTAATGATTTGGTTTTATATTTCCGGGGTTATTATCATTTTGGGCGGATTCATTAACGCTATCGTTCATACAAACCGATCCTAGAAATAATAAACAAAACAACTTGTGATAAATCGTTAGGAGGTTTAAATATGGAGAAGACGACGATGACATTTGATATGCAAGAAAAAGGCATGCAAACTGAATTAACGTTTGGTAATTTGGATGTATCCAGCGATGAAAATCATGGCTTTCGCCCGTTTCAACTCATGGTTGCTTCGATTGTCGGCTGCAGCGGTTCGGTTTTTCGTAAAATATTACAAAAACAGCGGATGACTATTAATGATTTAACGATCACAGCGGAGGTTGAACGCAATCCGGATGCAGCTAATCGAATTGAACGTATTAACTTGCTGTATACAGTCAAAGGTCACGCGTTGAATGCAGATAAACTTCATAAAAATCTTGCTTTGTCGCGGAAGCATTGTCCAATGATTCAATCGGTTCAGGACAGCATCCATATAGAGGAAAACCTTAAAGTCATCGACTTAAGCGAGTAAGCTTTTTATTTGCATAAATTTCATGTGCCCGAAAAAACTAAAGAAAAATGAAAGGAATGGGCACATGAAACAGATACAATTCAGCAGCGTTGTGTTCACTATCGTTGTCATGATTTTTATGTCTCCCTTGGCAGCCATCGGTGAGGAAAAAGACCAAAAAAAACAAACAGATAAGCCAGATGCGACAGATGATTTTTCCATCCCCGACCATGTTTTAAACATTGCCAAGGAAAACACGTATCCAAATGCCTCGGAAGACTTGGAAGTCATTGAGCCGAGCGATTTGATTCAGGAGCTGCTTGAGGATACAGATGTCCCGATTGAAAATCCAGAACTTATCAAAACGCTTAATGAAACATCGCTGAATCCATCGCCCATTGCATTTGGATATCGAGGTATGGTCTATATCGGACGGTGGCCGCTTAATTACAAGTCCGAGGATACGTCGATTAATTGGGATTACCAGCCGATTAATACAAATGAACTAAACAATATCGGTGGAGACCGAGATCAAAAAATAATCTACAGCCAAGAAGAAGAAAAAGAGGTTAAAGGAGCGTTAACAAGTAAGATTTCCAATCCTGAACATGTGAAAAAAATGATGCTTCTGTCAGCCAAGAAAAAAACCAAATTGCCGCTTGCCTACCGGACAATTATCGGTAAGGGAACCAAAAAGGAAAATGCTTATAATGTTCCAATCAAAAAATACGGTTCTTTAAAAGCAAATGTACCTGCTGTTAATGAAACAGGTCAAGTGACGTTTGGCGAAGTTTATTTCAAACTCAAAGGAACGAAAAAGTCTATTGTTGTCAAAAACGTTACAAAACAAGGGATTGGCGCATGGATCCCGATCGAGGATCACCTTTCTTTTCATTTTAACTTGAAAGAATAAGTTGGGGTGTATTTTCAGTAGATAACGGTTTTGTTTTACCTAGCTTCATTAGAGATTTAAAAAAGCGTTTGGTTACAAAACTGAATGATTTTTTATTGTTCAATGCCCCTCCGTTCACTTGAGACAGTTGGGCGCGACACCAGCTTGTGTTTGATGGGGCTATAGTTGCAGTTGGGAAATCGATCGACCAACCTTTCATCGTCGTATAGTGTTGTACGCATACAGTCTGTTTTTCTAGCAGTAAAGTGGCATTAAAGGCGGTAAACTTAAGAAAGCTTACCGCCTTTAACAACAATGCATATAAAGAAACCTCCTCAGCAGGGGCAAAAAATACGTGGCAAACGATTTCGGTTTTTATGCAATAGAGTCAATCCCATTGTATTTTGTTCTTACTATTATTCACAGCTAAATCACAAATATATTGATATTAACACCTTTGCTAATTCGAAATAATTATTTTCAGTATTCTTCATGTACGTAGGGTTATTGTTTATGATTTTGGGAAATTACTTTACTGGCAATTTAGGTAAGATTCTTACTAAAATGTACGTTTCAGATTCAAAAGTAATTAGTTTTCAATTACGAAAAAGAATAGGATTTATTTTAATGTTTTGCGGGATTCTTTTCTTTATATTAGCCCCGGCGATTAGTCATTATAAGTTAAATTTTATTCTTATAGCAGGGTCCATCATTCCTTTGTCGGGCTTTCTAATAGCAATGATGATTTTAAGAACAAATAAGGCATAAAATGGGGGGGCGAATTTCTTATGAGAAAAGTTTCAATGACTTTACACGGGATATTTATTATTTTAATGATGTTTCAATTGGGAGTAATTATGTATATTAATAAAGTATATGGAAGTATTAATGTTCCAATACATTTTTCATTTTAAGAAATATATAAAATTAATAGTCAATGGCTTTAAGCCAAAAAGAAGGGTATCGAACTCAGTAAAAGGAGAAAGTCAGAGTGCATAATGTAATAGTAAGTAATTTCATACTGATTAGGTTATGATTCTACTAAAAACTAATTGGAGTGATTAAGCATGCAGGTTTTAATTTATGACGGTGAGTGTAATATATGTAGCCCCGTTTTATTAGATTTATAGTAAAAATTAATAAGAACCCGGAGTTATTTATAACTGATTTTAATAGTGAATGGACTAAAAATAATGTTATGCTCGATGAAAAGATCGATAGTATGATTTTTTTAACAAGAAATAATAAATTTATATACTCTGATTCTGTTATTCACTTGCTAGCTTCAGCAAACACGGGACTAGCATTACTGTTAGTCTTAAAACTGATTCCTAAAAATGCACTTTTACTAGCCGTATCAACATAATCAAGGGCTTTAACCATTTTTCGCCATATTGATCAACCCACCCCCTAATTTTTTTAGAGGGTATAAGATTTTTATTATTAACAGCAAATTTAACTGCCTTTTTAACAGCCCCAAGTTTCCATTGAGGGGTCGGAAATTTCTCAATTTTATTGTAGTAAAAGATGTGGTAAATGTAAAGGTTTCACGTTAATTTCTCATATTTATGCCGTTTGCCGAAAAAATTTCAAGCCGAGGTTGCAAAATTCACTTTAATAATTTATCATGATAAAGTATTAAAGTGAATTGGATAAAATGGAGAGGGGAAACAAATATATGGAATGGGTGGTTGTCGTATCGGTTTTAGTTATGACGATTTTATGTCTTATACGTGTCAACGTTATCATTGCGATTCTCGTAGCTGGAATTACAGCTGGTTTGATGTCGGGGTTATCTGTAGTGGAGTCGATTGAGATGCTTATCAGCGGGATGGGCGGCCAGGCTGAAACAGCTTTAAGTTATATTTTACTCGGGGCTTTTGCTGTTGCGATTCGTTATACGGGGATGACCTCTATTTTCGTTCGTCATCTCTCTCGCGTGTTGACGGGAAAGAAAACGATGATGGTTCTGGCAATTGCCGGTGTGGCATCATTATCGCAAAACGTAGTGCCGGTGCATATCGCGTTTATCCCAATATTCATTCCACCTTTGCTAAAGCTGTTTGATGATATGCGTCTAGACCGTCGAAGCGTGGCTACTGCGCTTACATTCGGTCTGAAAGCGCCGTATATTATGATTCCAGCTGGCTTTGGGCTTATTTTTCATAGAACTATCGTGGATGGGATGACCGAAAATGGGGTGGCGTTGACGATGAAGGAGGCTGCCTATGCGATGCTGATACCCGGTGTTGGGATGATTTTCGGGCTTCTTGTTGCCATCTTTATTACGTATCGTCATGACCGTGTTGTGTCCGTTACTAGCGGCGATAAGGTGATGGATGTAACTGAAGTCCGTGATATGACGTGGAATAGGCAACACATTTTGACGATTTTTGCTATATTCGCAGCTCTGCTTGTTCAAATCATAACCGGAAATTTAATTGCTGGAGCGTTGACCGGACTCGCTTTGATGTTTCTTTTTGTCGCCGTCCCATTTAAGCAAGGAGATAAAATCGTACATGACGGGATTGGCATGATGGGAAGTATTGCTTTTGTTATGCTCGTTGCTTCGGGATTTGGAAATATTTTACAAGAAACGGGGGCGGTTGAGGCACTCGTCGCCGCAACTTCAGGAATTCTCGGTGATAACAAAGTGGTCATCGCCTTTATTTTGCTACTCGTCGGCCTTGTTATCACTATCGGTATTGGTTCATCATTCGGCACGATTCCGATTATCGCTTCGCTTTATGTACCCATATGTATGGCAGCAGGTTTCTCACCACTAGCTACAGCGATATTGATCGGAACCGCCGGTGCGCTTGGGGATGCGGGGTCACCGGCTTCAGATTCAACACTCGGACCAACATCCGGATTGAATGCTGACGGAAAGCATCACCATATATGGGATACGTGTGTTCCGACGTTTCTCCATTTTAACATTCCCTTATTTTTGTTTGGCTGGCTCGGAGCAATCATTTTATAGGTTGTGTGCTCATATGATCGATTGCTTGATTGTTTAAGCATATTATTAAACAACATGGAAAAAGTAAGAAAGAAGCGAGGGATTATTATGCGGAAGTGGATTAGTTTATCAATTCTCGTCTTTCTTGCTTTATGGATAGACTTATCTTTAGTAGAAGCAGCCGGGGGCTACGGATGGGGGTATAAGAAAAATAACGACCACGAGGTACCAGATATCGGAAAGTATCAGGACATGTTGGAAAAATACGGTGCTTACTATGCGGATTTTTCTGGCGAAAAAAATATTTATTTAACATTTGATAATGGCTATGAAGAAGGTTATACAGACGATGTATTAGATGTTTTAAAAGAGGCGGATGTCCCCGCGACGTTTTTCGTGACGGGTCATTATGTTAAAAGCGAGCCGGATTTGATTAAACGAATGGTGGATGAAGGCCATATCATTGGCAATCATTCCTATCACCACCCTGATTTTACGATTATTACGAAAGAAGCGATTCAGACAGAACTGGAAGATTTGGAAAAAGAAGTTGCTGCTGTATCGGAGCAAACGGAACTAAAGTACTTACGTCCGCCCAAAGGCATTTTCAATGAACAAACATTGCAATGGGCCAACGAGCTTGGCTACATTCATATATTTTGGTCGCTTGCTTTTATCGATTGGAATACTGATGGCCAAAAAGGTTGGGAATATGCTTATGAGCAAATTATGCAGCAAATCCATCCCGGCGCTATTATTCTCATGCATACTGTTTCCTCCGATAACGCAGAGGCCCTAGAAAAATTGATCGACGACTTGCAAGAGCAAGGTTATCGGTTTAAAAGCCTTGATGATCTCGTTCTAAAGGATCAATTGCCTAAGGGAGTGTACGGTTTCGACTAGGAACTTGTTTTTGAAAAGGGTAAACGACCGGTATAATCATGCACCGGTCGTTTCTCAGCGTATTGATACATTTAGTTATTTGTCGTTGATGGTTCCGCTGGCATTACTTTAATTTTATAGACGTTTCGTCCGGATTCTTTTGCTTCGTAGAGGGCGAGGTCGGCATGTTTAAGCATCGTATGCGATGTTGAGCTCTGGACGGGAGCAACCGCTATTCCCATGCTCGTAGTTACATTGAACGTATGTTCTACAACCTGCCACTCACCCTGCATCGTCTTCTGGATGTTTTGAGCCATGGCCGCAGCTTCTTCTGTCGATACAATGGGTAAAACCATAACAAATTCATCACCACCTAAGCGGGCGGCCAAGGCATTTTTTCGTAAGTTCAGCTTGATGCGTCTGGCAAATTCTTTGATGATAGCATCTCCAACATCGTGCCCAAAGTTATCGTTATACTTTTTGAATTGATCAATATCCATCATGATCACGGCTAGTTTATCTGCGTTATCGTCATTACCTTCGATGATTTCATTCAACCGTCGCATAAACAAAAGCCGGTTTGGCAGTTTTGTTAAATAATCATAAAAAGCGATATGTTCTAATTTTTCCTCGTATTGTTTGCGCATTGTTATATCCCTTGCCAAAACGACCATATGCATAAATCGATTCTTATCGTCAAATACTGGTGTTCCGTGCAATTCTGACCATAGCCAACCATTTGTACGGTGTAATTGTCTGAATTCCGCTTGCCAATTTTGTTGATTGTGGAGTGCACTCTGAAAATCTGTATTCATCTTTTCCTTATCATCAGGATGAACATGATGAGTAAAATGTTTGCCGATATAATTCGTGTCTTTAAAACCGAGCATCTCTCGACAAGATGGCGATACATAGGTGATTAATCCGTGTTTATTGATGAGCATGATCAAGTCGGAAGAATTTTCAGCAATGATTCGAAAGCGACGTTCGCTTTCCATATACTTTTCCACCATTCGGATTTGGGTCGTGATATCTTTAAAAATACCATAAACACCTACAATCTTATCATTAATGATAATGGGCGAATATTTAATCGATAGTTCAATTCGTTTTCCCGTTTTACTTAAAATAGTGATTTGACAATCAGTTTATGTAAAATGAGGAAGAAATTCCCTGTAATTTATCGGAATATGTCGATAGGATAAACAGACAAACTGTATTCAAAGACCGTTTAAAATTTTTTAAACCTTTGCTATAATAGGATTAATACAAATACAAGGGAGGGGATGAGATTGAAAAAGGAGGATTTACTTGCACCAGACAACTATAATATCGCCATGGAAGTGGAAAAGCATGCTGCTGATCCGGATAAGAAAGCATTGATTTGGATGAACGAGACAGGCGATATGCGAAAAATAACCTACCGAAATTTACTGAACAATGCCAACAAAATTGGTAACGCTTTCATAGAACAAGGGTTAAAACGCGGGGATAAAATTTTAGTGATGGTACCGCGGTTGATTGAAACGTACGAAGTATATCTGGCAGCATTGAAAACTGGTATGGTTGTCATACCGAGCTCGGAAATGTTAAAAACGAAAGATTTGCAATACCGTGTCAGTCATGGAGAAGTTAAAGCAGTCGTCAGTTACTATCCGTTTGTCGATCAATTTACAGGACTTAACGAATACGATGAACTCAAGCGCTTTGTGATTGGCAAACCTGTTGACGAATGGCTTTTTTTAGATCGGCTGAAAGAACAGGCATCTGACACACTGGCCATGGCGCAAACATCCAGAGACGATATGGCCTTCATATCGTATACATCGGGCACAACCGGCAATCCGAAAGGTGTTGTACATACTCATGGCTGGGGTTTTGCCCATTTGCATGCTGCCTCAAGGAATTGGTTGTGCATTGAAGATGGTGACTACGTGTGGGCTACGGCAGGACCGGGTTGGCAAAAATGGATTTGGAGTCCGTTTTTGGCGGTTTTGGGAACCGGGACGACCGGGTTTGTTTATCATGGTAAATTTTCTCCAGAAACGTATTTGCGGCTTTTACAAGAGCAAAGGATTAACGTGCTCTGTTGCACTCCGACGGAATATCGAATGATGGCCAAGGTTGACAATTTAGCAGATTACGAATTTCCAGCGCTGCATAGTGCCGTGTCAGCAGGTGAACCGCTTAACGTCGAAGTGATGAACATCTTTCAGAAACATTTTGGCATCACTGTGCGTGATGGCTATGGACAAACGGAAAATACGCTTCTGCTCGGTGTGACAAAAGACATGGAACTCAAACCCGGTTCGATGGGAAAACCAACCCCTGGTAATGATGTCGCTGTTATTGATAAAGATGGCCATCCCGTGCCACCTGGTGAGATTGGTGATATCGCCGTCAAATTGGACAGTCCAGCCTTGTTTCGCGAATATTATAAAGATCCCCAACGTACGCAAATGTCCCGGCGCGGGGATTATTATATTACCGGGGATCAGGCTTCAGTGGATGAGGACGGTTATTTTTGGTTCGAAGGTCGTAGCGACGACATCATTATAAGTTCAGGCTATAGAATTGGACCGTTTGAAGTAGAAGACGCATTAGTCAAGCATCCCTCCGTTAAAGAATGCGCCGTTGTCGCAAGTCCTGATGAAGTGCGTGGGAATATCGTAAAAGCATTTGTTGTATTAAAAGACTCCAAAACCGGACATCATCGGGATGATTTAGTCAAGGAACTGCAAGAACACGTCAAAAAGTTAACCGCTCCTTATAAATATCCGCGCGCGATTGAATTTATTGATGAATTGCCAAAAACGGCTTCAGGCAAAATTAGACGTGTCGAATTAAGACAGATGGAAAAAGCGAAATAGCTGTCCATACTCTGCAGGCGAAAAACACTTCGCCTGTTATTTTTTTGCACTTTTTAAACAGCCTAATGTGCTCTTTTTAGAAAATAAAAACAAAACGGATCTAAAAAATAAATATCATTCATAAGTATTATTTTTATTAATTGGCAGATGATTTTACCTATGTATCCACCATATTTTTCCATATATTTAATGATTTTAATCCTAGATGAAAGAAAATAAGGTGAAGATGTCAATGTAATATATTTTTTGTAGTTACTTAGAACTAAGAATATCGATTTGACAAGATTATAAGGTTTTTAGATACTAATTAAAAATCGATTTTGAACAATTTGTGAATTTTGAAGAGGATGGATAGACAGACATGATCGAGTCGAAGAAAAGAGCGGGAATATTTTTCATATTAGCATTCGTATTAGCATTGGTCGTAGGTTATTTAGTATATGAAAAAGTAAAGGCATTAAACGCAGAATTAGGAGGGATGACAGCAATCTATGTCGCCAAAAGTGAAATTCCTTCAAGAACTCCTCTAAAGAAAAGCCAGTTAACGGTCATGGAAATTCCAAACAAGTTTGTCACTGAATCCCATATAACCGATCTCTCGAAAGTGGAAAACCGCGTTTCCGTTGTCCCGTTAAGCGAAGGGGACATTATAACTGAAAATATGATTAAACCTGTTTCCAATTTGCGGAACGAGAATCATAGATTAGTGTCGATTCACCAAAAGGAGAATGTTCAATTTGACCAAGTGATTGAGGCATTAGATCGTGTGGACATCATCGTTTCTTCAGATGAGGAGACACAAACTTTTTTAACGGATGTCCCAGTAGTTTATGCACAGGGTACAGAAGAAAATTTTGCAGGAATTGCGGTAGAATTATCGCGAGAAAATGCTGAAAGATTAATACATCAACTCCATTACGCTGAGTATATTCGAATACTGAAAGCAAATGTTGGTAAAGCAAATCCAGCAGTAAATGAGGAAACGTCAATAGACGAAGAATCCGAGGGAGAAGAGCCAGTCGAAGCAGGGGAAGGGAAAGAAAAAGAATAAGTATAAAGATTCCCTTATATTGAAGAAAGAAACCGAGGAGAGACATGATGAACGAACGGTTAGATATTTTAATAGTCAATGAAGAAGAGTCCATTACCAATCAAGTCCTTAATGCCGTTGATCGGGAAGAAAATGACGTCACGGTAATCGGATCGGATGATGTGTCCCGTGAAGTTAATCGCCAAACAAGAGATTTTGTGATTTTTGTCCAGTCGAAAAGCGATTACATCGTAGAACAGGTGCAATACGTTAAATCGGTTCATTCATCTACATATGTTATTTACTTAACGACACAATCGGATATTGGCTTATTGCGGAGTACTATGCGAGCAGGGGCTGAAGAGTTTTTTATAATCCCCGATGAATTAAGTTTATTTATTAGCCGTTTTCCGACGATGCAAAAAAATTATAAACTCAGAATGGACGCTAATCATGATAAAAGAGTTGTGTTTGGACAAGGAAGAGGCCAAATTAAAGCATTTTACAGTAGTAAAGGCGGTACAGGCAAAACGGTTATTGCCTCCACATTTGCTCAAACGATAAAACTTGAATCAGCGGCAGAAGTGATTTTAGTTGATTTAAATGTTCAGTTTGGCGGCATAGAAACATTAATGACTCTTGAAACCAATCGCTCTCTTATTGATCTTCAACCAGTCATTCATGAATTAAATGAAAACCACATCAGAAACGTCTCGCAAACCGAACAACATTCGCAATTAGAAGTATTGGTTAGCCCTGCGGATGCAAGTGCAATCGAAATTATAGATGGGGATTTTGTAAGCCGTCTATTGCGTGCTTGCAGACGCTCGTTTGATTTTTGCATTGTCGATTTACCATCTTTTATAGACGAGAATACTGTAACAGCAATTGAAGAGGCGGATAAGCTTTACTATGTTTTACAGCCTGATACCCCGTCACTTAAAGTTTTAAAACATTTTGAAGAATTAAGTGAGAGATTGGGGATAGATTTAAAGTCAAGTATGGAAATCATCCTTAATAATGTATCAAAAGAAATGGAACTGACAGAAAAGGATATTAAAGACCTTGTGCGTTATTCGATTTCAGCGAGTATCAGAAGGGATCACAGAAGATTGCAATCTTTTATTAACGAAGGGAACCCAGTCAGAAAAGCACAAAAAGAAAAGCTCATTCCGTTTTCAAAGGATATCCGTAAATTTGCAAAGACTGTTTTAAGTTAAGGGGAGTGGTTTATGGTGTCGTTGTTTGCTCGACGTACGAACCAAACGGAAAAGACTAAACCCGTGAATCACGAACGTAGTCAATATATCGAAGATTTGATAGAGCATTACAAAAATCGTCTGTTGCATGATACGAATCTAGAGGCTTTGACAAGTTTAAGTCAAGGTGAGATGAGATTAAAAATTGAACAATTAGTCTCGCAATTCATGTCAGAGGAAAAAGTGATTATTCAAAGACAAGACAAAGACTGGCTGATCAGCCGGATTCTGGATGAATCTGTCGGTTTCGGGCCGCTGGAACCCCTCATTGCCGATGAGTCGATAACAGAAATTTTAATCAATGGTTATAATGAAGTGTATATCGAGCGCTTCGGGAAACTGGAATTAAGCCATGTGACTTTCCGCGATGATGATCATGTCAGGCATGTCGTAGACCGGATTGTAGCACCGATTGGCCGAAGAATCGATGAAAGCTCACCAATGGTTGATGCGAGGCTGCCTGATGGGAGTCGCGTGAATGCTGTTATTCCGCCGATCAGTTTGAACGGCACACTCGTATCCATTCGTAAGTTTCGCAAAGACCCTTTTCAGATGGATGATATGCTGCAATTTAACACATTAAATGACAAAATGGCGGCATTTTTACAAGCCGTGACGAAAGCAAAATTAAATACGTTAATTTCCGGTGGGACTGGCTCCGGAAAAACAACATTGCTTAATGTGCTCGCTGCGGATATACCCTATGGTGAACGAGTCATAACGATTGAGGATTCTGCCGAACTGAAACTAGACCGCCCCAATGTCATTGGTATGGAAGCAAGAACCGAAAACGTAGAAGGGCAAGGCGAAATAACAATCCGGCAGCTCGTTCGAAATGCGTTGAGAATGCGTCCGGATAGAATTATCGTCGGTGAGGTTCGTGGGGGAGAAGCTTTTGATATGTTACAGGCCATGAACACAGGGCATGAAGGCTCGATTACGACAGTGCACGCTAATTCAACAGCCGACGCTCTTAGGCGGGTGGAGGCCATGGTGGTAATGGCCGGGTTGGAATTGCCGGCGCGAATTATCCGCGAATACATTGTCGGAGCACTTGATATTATTATCCAAGTTGCACGGCTGACAGATGGTACTAGAAAAATCACCGCCATTTCAGAAGTCGTGCAAAACGAGAATGGAACGTATCAAATAAAAGAAATTTTTACGTTTAAACGTATGCGCATGACACACAAAGGGGAAATAGAAGGTTATTTCACACCAACAGGATATGTTCCCAAATGTTTAGACCGATTAAATATCTTTGCCAATGATCTTCCTGAATCGTTATTTACTCCCGAAGAGGAGGAGACTTATGTATGATTCCAGCTATTATTGCTGTAATGGCGACACTGTGTTTTATCTTTTCCCTTGCCTATTGGCTGGATTATCGAAAAACAAAACGCAACTGGCGTAAAGATGCAGAAGAATTTTACAAACCGGATGCAGAACGAAAAAGTTTTATTGTCTTAATAGGAGACAGATATGATCAATCCGATATGGCACAACCAATGTATGAAAAATTACAGCAGGCAAATATTCCACTGACACCGTCTGAATTTATCGCGGCACAACTTGTGGCATTTATGGGAATGATTCTATTATTAAACAATATGTTTAGCATTAAACTATTGGTTAGTTTTTTTATAGCATTCATTTTACTGGAAGGTGGCAAACGTATTCTGTTTGCAACACGTAAAAATAAAATGCATGAAAGATTAGTCGATCAGCTGCCAGAGATATGCAGAGTTTTAGCGAATTCCACAAGATCCGGAATGACATTAAATCAAGGTATCCAAATGGTCGCTCAAGAGATCGCTGCTCCTGCCAAAATGGAATTTAAACGCTTGGCGCACGAACTATCCTTAGGTATACCTTTTGATTTGGCTATTAGGAAAATGGAATCGCGAATTGATAATAAAGAATTTAAACTCTTTGTCGCAACGATATTAATTCAAAAGAAAGCCGGTGGAAATATCTCCGCCATTCTTGAAGAAATGAGCCAAACATTAGAAGACAGAAAATTATTGAAACAAGAAATTAAAACTATGACAGCCGAACAGCGTTATGTCGCGATTCTAGTTCCGATTATACCGATATTTCTCGTTTTAATGATGAATAACATTATAGATGGTTTTTTAGACCCTTTATTCACAGGCATCGGGATCATTTTACTGCTGTTTTTCATTGTCGGAACGGTTCTGACATTTTGGCTCGTCCGTAAAGTAACCAATATAAGGGTGTGAGCAGATGGATGGATTAATCGTCATGTTTATATTACTCACTCTCTTTTTTATCGGCTTAGGACTGAAGTACAGTTATGAATACACGATTTATAAGAGCGACCTTAAGAAAAAAATAAAAGATGAGCATTATATTGAGGATATTTTCGCAAAAAAACAAACTCATAAAGAAAAAATACTGACGAGAATATTTCATTACGCCGATGATTTCTCCGCAATCGGACAGAGAATTAATTTTTACAGCGAAGATCACGATGTTGCCAAATGGTTAACGGAAGCGGGTCATCCCTACGAGCTAACAACGGATAGATTCCAAGGGTTGAAAATACTCTTCATGATAATCGGATTGATTATTGGCGGAATAGCCTTGATACTGCGGCTTCCTTTCTCAGAATTAACCGTTATGATCTATCCGATTATCGGGTATGTGGCTGTTATTCTCTGGATAAAATCAAAAGCCAAAAAGCGGCAGGAAGAATTGACCTACCAATTACCGGACTTTTTAGACACGATGAGTGTGACATTAAAAGCGGGAATGAGTCTGGATCAGGCTTTAAAGGATATTATCCCGTACTTTGAAGGACCGGTTCGGGAGGAGTTTGGTCGGTTTATTCAAGAAGTTCAAGTCGGGGTGCCGAGATCATCCGCATACCGGATGTTATTGGAAAGAAATACAAGTAAAGAATTCCAAATTTTAATCAAAGCATTGATTCAAGGAGAAAAGTTGGGAATCCCGATTTCCAAGACATTTTATCAACAATCATTAGAGATGCGCAAGTTAAAGAAAGAATTGATTAAAGAAAAGGCAGCAAAAGCCTCACCAAAAGTTACATTAATTACGACCTTTGTTGTCTTGCCGTCTTCACTCGTGCTGATAGGCGGGCTGATGGTTATGAATATGTTTAATCAAAATAAAAATCTGTTTGATTTACTTTAATAATAGTTAATTTATTATTTATTTAAATAAACTAAAAGATTAGATTTAAAAAGGAGAGAGTTTACATGAAGAAGCTCACAAAACTTTACGTCAAGACCACCCAGTTATTCAATAATGAAAAAGGGGCACAGTCACTCGAATGGCTAGGAATCGCGGCATTGTTAATATTGATTTTAGGAATTGTTTCAACGGCTGTTAGTGACCAGAAAAGCGGCATTACTGAAATAATCACAAAGGTTATCGAAAAAATAAAAGAAATGGTAGGTTAATATGTTTGGAGTCTAGCTCCCCAGGAGGGTTATTTTGTTGAGAAAAATTGTAGTGTTAGGTGTTTTGGGTATGATTCTATTAACTGGCTGCTCAGATGATACAGATGAACAGGAGGATGATGCACTCATGGAACAAGGAACAGTTATTACCCCTGATGAGGAAGAAACACAAGATGAAAATGGTAATGATGAAGCCGATGATGATTCGCATTCATCAGAACAATATGATACAGACCCACTGCCAACGAATATAGAAGAATTAGCCGCTTTAGAGCAAGGAAAATATGCCCGAAAAGTATTTAATAATAAAGATGGAGCGGAGCTAGAAGGGGCCGCTTTATTAGATAAACTTGACGAAGATATGCCTGAAATCTCAAGCAGCCCAAGCAAAGCTGAGCTGGATTATTTCTTTAGAGAAGTTTTGAAGTTAGTACAAGACGATTATTATGGTGAAGATGACATTCTTAAGCATTTAAAATTCCAATTGCTTGGAAGTCCCGAGTTAGAGGATCCTAGATACCAATTTAAAGAACAGTTAAACGTAGAAATCTTATTAGATGCATCAGGTAGTATGGCTGAGGTAATAGACGGCACAACGAAAATGGACATAGCAAAGGAAACCATTATGTCCTTTATGGAAGAATTGCCTAAGGAAACAAATGTGGCACTGCGGGTTTACGGCCATAAAGGCACAGGTTCAGAAAGCGATAAAGAGTTATCTTGCAGCAGCTCAGACATTTTATACGGATTTGATCCATATGACCAAGAAGCGTTTGCCCAAGCATTGGATAAAGTTCAACCGGCCGGATGGACGCCGAACGGTTTGGCGTTGTCAAAAGCAAAAGAAGACCTTTCGGAATTTAGTGGAAAGGAAAATACCAATATTGTATATATGGTCAGCGATGGGATGGAAACGTGTGAGACAGAGCCGGTTAAAGTCGCTCAGGAGTTCCATGATTCCAACATCAAACCAATTATTAATGTCATTGGATTTGATGTCGACAGCGAAGGTCAAAATCACTTGAAAGAAATTGCTGATGCCGCTGAAGGCCTATATCATTCTGCAAACGATCAAAACGAATTGGCGGAGGAATTTGAAAGAGTTAATGAACTGGCTGAAGCATGGGAAGAGTGGAAGAAAAAAGGCACACAAGAATTAGATTTAAAAGAAGTACAAAACAGTCTGGACATTTTTGTGTATGTAACACGAAATCTAGAAAAACTCAGAGAAGAAGAAACATCGTTGGAGTATATTTTTAAAGCTCTGTTATCAACAAATCAAATTTCAGAAGATACTTTCGATCGTCTAACAGATCGAAATAAGACTTACCATAGCCAGATGAGAGATGAACTGGATAAATTTGAGGAGAAACTAGAAAATTGGAATGAAGATGCTTATAAAGAGGCATTGCAAGAGTTAGAAAGAAAATATGAGGAGAATAAAGGAAATAAATAATAATGAATACACTATGATCAAATTGAATGTGTATGGAAAGGAGTTAGCATGAAGAAAAAGAGGCAAAGCAGACGGTTATCTATTGCGTTTATCATTGCCATTCTATTTTGGAACGTCCTTCCAATGGTAACTATCGCAAGCTCCTTTACACCAGGTAAACCGATTACCCCAGGGGAAGTGATCACTCCCGGCGATCCAATTACTGGAGGAAATTTTATTGCTCCTGGCGAAGTTTATGATTATGGGAAAGCCTATAATGATGGGGCTCCTGTTGATTCAGGCGGTAATTTAAATTCAGGGACACCAATTATCGAAGGAAGCACTGACTCTGATGGCCAATTTATTACTCCAAATTCACCGCCATCCCTTTTTCCAATTTTAGGTGGAGACTCTATTCAATCGGGCGACAGTGTCCAAGCGGGGGATCAAGCTGATACTGGAAATGCGGTATCCGGCGGGGATTCTACTCAAGCGGGTGACGGTGTCCAAGCGGGAGACCAAACTGATGCCGGGAATGCGGTATCCGGCGAGGATTCGGTCCACGGCGGTACCGGTTCAAATGGTCATGTACCGCAGAATGGCAATAGTTCGAATGGGGATGCTACACAGGGTGGTAATGGTCCGAATGGCAATGCAGCCGAAGAAGGTACTGGTTCAAATGGTGATGCTACACAGGGCAGCAACAACTCTAATGCTGATGCAACGCAAGGCGGCAGCGATCAAAATGGTCATGCCAAACAGGACGGTGATGGTTCGAATGGGAATGCCACAGAAGGAGGCAGCGGATCCAGTGGCAATGCATCCGCGGGCAACGCCACTGACGCTGAAGAGTCGCCATCCTTTTTGAATACTATTTTAAATTCAACGAAGAAGAGTGATCATTTCATAGAAAAGGTGGCAAATTTTGCTATAGATGTTAGGAATTATGTTCTCAATCTTGGTGACAACGTAGCTCAAGGATTAATTGCAACAGCTGCCGGTTTTAAATTTAATCAGTTGGCTGATGGTAAATACGCCGTTTATGGAAAAAACAATTTGAATCACTCAATAGGGAATTGGTTTTATAACAGGTACAGAGCCTATGATTACAATGGTAATCAAACAAATTTTGGTCCACATGCAAGACGCATAGGAGAAGCAAGGTATAATGCATTCATGCAATCCAAAAATCTTGTCGGAACAAACGGCATGTTTTCGGCAACAGTTAGTTCTTTGAAATCGTCAATGAACAAGTCTTGGAATGTTTTTTCCAAAAGTTTTTGGAAACCTTCCACCATGATGAAAATGGGTGGTCCCGTTGGTGTGACTCTAACCTCAGTCGGTTCGATTTCGGAGTATTCTGATGGATTTACAGATTTTAGCGGTTTAGCCTCCACAGATTTTGCCGCTTCTTTAACAACTGATGTTGCAATAGGGATGACATCTACTGCAGCTGGAAGTCTTGCCTCCACCATGGGAACGGGTGCTTTAGCAGGATCCCTTGTCCCGGGCGTAGGTACAGCGATTGGAGCCGTAATAGGTTTGGGAGTAGGATTTTCAACTACTTATTTCTTCAATGGCACAAGACCTGGCAGAAAATTAAAAGAAGGAAGTGTCACTTTTTTCAAAAAAGGTTATGATGCTGTGGTAGATGGTTTCAATAAAACCAAAGATTTTGTGACTAATAGTATGTCAAAAATAGGAAATTTTCTTAAACCTGGAGGATAGTCGTGTCCTCCTCTATAGCGTATTCAGCTGACATGACATAGAGCGCATAGTCATTTAAAGAAAGGCAGGGTCACCGTATGAATAAAGAAGTGTCCTTTAAAGAAAGCCGGATCGTAGGAACGACCATTTTATTGTTAGGCACGGGTTTTCTAATGAGTTGGGTTCCTGATGGAAATTATATGTTGTTGATGTTTAACTTTTTATTAGCATTCATTGCTGGATGTTTGTTTTACTACTTTTGGAGGACAACAAAACATGAAAGCAAACGTTATTTTTCTTTACTATCATTTGTGATGATAAATGTGATTGCTATTCACTTTTCAATTCCGTTGTTGCGTATTTATTTTCTAACGCCAACCTTTTGGATAGGTGTTGTTATGCTCATTATTATGGTGACGTTACCTTATGTATATGCTAGAAAGATAGCATACGGCGTCCAGAAGCCAAGCAAATCGAAGATAGGGAAAATATATCTGATTTATTTAGGATTTTTACTTTCTTTTGGGGGATCCGCATACATGGGCTCATTATACACTTCTAACGCGGATGCCATCACTCTTGCTTTATTTACATTTTTGGGAGCTTTATTTTTATTGTTCCTAGCGCCGATTTTATTAATTAAACCCGAAGAAATGGATGAACTTATGAAGAAATAGGACCGGATGTTAATAGTATCCCTCTCCATAGCGTATTCGGCTGACTAGACATAGAACGAATAGTCATTTAAAGAAAGGCAGGGTAGCTGTTTTTATTCATATCTCCTGTATTGCTGGTAAAACCTGAAGAAATGGATGAAATTACTAAGGATTAGTTTAAAAAGCAAGGTGAGGGTTTATATGTTTAATTTCAGAGGTTTTATTCAAACAATTGGTGTCAGTCTTATTATTACAATGGTCTACAGTTTTATCATCGGTTTTTTTAATTTAATGTCTGTGGAGTGGTCAATTTTTACGACGTTTATTGTGTCCTATGGGAGTGTTGGGGTTTTTGCACCGTTATGGAATCGACAAACACCTTATTTTGCAGCGTTTTTGTCAGCGGTCGTCTTAACCGTTTTGAATTTATTATTCTCAATCATTGTCCTTCGAATACAAGTTCTTGCCAAGCCGGATATTGTAAACGAAAATTTATTTTCAAGCACTACGTTTACAATGTTGATTGCCTTTTTATTCATGCAAATTAATAAAAGAATTGAGCGGAAGAAATCATGATAAAAACGAGTCTTGAAATTTATAACAGGTATCTTATCAAAATTATGATGGTCAGCTTGATTATTGTTATTCCGTTTTCGTTATTTATATATTTTTCAATGTATTATATGTATGATTATTTAGAAGCAGATCAATATCCAAATCTATATATTTTTTTCATCGTCCTGAATTTTATTTGCATTGTTCCCATGTATCGAAAATTAACAACGTGTGATATAGATGGCGAAGAAGAACCGACCGTTTGGGAATTGGTAAAAGTGTTTTTTGAGCATTTTGGTATGATATTGTTAATAAGTCTGCCGCTTTATATCATCGCTGTGGTTGGAGTAGCTTTGGCGTTTATACCTACTGCCATAAGCGGTGGATTACTGCTTGTTTTTCCTTTTTTTATACATGATTTGAACTTTAAAGAGGTGTTAAGGCAAACAGGCAGTATTCTTAAAAGAGAAAATATCTTTATCTTTCTGGATTTGATTGTTGTCGCATCAACACAAATTTTAATATACAGCTTGTTAATGCAGGCTTTTGCCAGCTTTGAGAGCAACATTTATGTTTACGGCATCATGAGGGCTATTGTTAATGCTTGTATTTTTCCTTTCTTAATTTTTTATTTAACACAACGGTATTCACTTGAAGAATAAAGGATGAAGTGTCGATGACAGAAGCGAACATTTATCCATTCAAAAAGAAAAATATAGGCTTAGTCATATTATTATCCATTGTAACGCTAGGTGTTTATATAGGGTATTGGTTTATATCGTTACGGTCAAGTTTTCAACTTGTTGATAAGAAAAATAACATCCCTTTTAAGTGGTGGATTGCTGCAACGATCTATTTAAGCGTTTCAATTGTCTTCTCTATTATTGGTGAATTTGTCTTCTCCATTGTCGGTTTGTATATGTTGGATTCAATCGATTTGATACTGACTTATTTCTTTTTAGGACTGCTGTATTATTCGCTTTTCCGAATGAAAGAATCATTAGAAGAAGTGTATGCTGAAGCGGACGTTAATAAGTATTTGTTATTCTTCTTTCACATTTGGTATATCCAATACAAGATCAATAAAATTGTAGAGAGCAGGGGATTGCCACATGAAAAAATTTAAAAATGAAAAAGGTGCTTTAAGTATTGAGTTTTTAGGTATACTGCCTTTCTTTTTTATGTTCTTCCTTTTATTGTGGCAGGTCATTGCGTCTGGATATGCCTTGCATACTGTTAAAACGGCTGCTAATGAAGGAGCGACAACGTATGCGGCAACAACGGATATAGAGGAAGCGCGAAATACTATTACAAAGGCAATAGGGAATTCTTCAGTCATAGATTATCAAGGAATGGAAGTTGTGATGCTGGATAATAGTGGTCAATTCGAACTTAATCTATATGTTAGTCATTCGCTGATTTTTGTCCCGGACCAGTGGAAACCGAGCACTTCTATTACTTTGGATGAATCTGTAGTGAGTCAGGTGTTGGTTGAATGAAGGATCTGTTTTGTAATGAAAGGGGAAATGCGGCAATTTATATGGTTTGGCTTTTGGGAATTGTGGCCCTTATATTTTTGATTGCCATTAATATAGCCAATGTTTTTGTTACTGGAGCACAGTCCTCGAACATATCGGAGCAAGCGGCAATAGCTGGTACGTCTGTTGTTGTAGATGAAACAAAAACGGCGATTGAACAATTTGATGATAATCCTTTATCGATTTCAACACGCGAGCACCATGATATGAAACCGCTGGCAGCAGTCATAGAAGAAAAGAAAAATCGTTATCAGCAAACAGGATTGTCAGCGAGTCAAGCTTATATAAAAGCATTGAATGATGTTCTTCCAGAAGAAATTGAAGAACATGAATTGCTGAAGGAGACTATAAAAAGTCATTTTAATAGTGTAAACTTAAGCACGAAGATTTACGATGCCGTAACTTCTGTTGTTCATAGTAACCATGGTAATACCGCAGAAACTCAGGTGGTTTTATCGAATACCAAGTGGCGTATCGAGGTTAGTACTTCTGTTGACTACCATAGTATCTCAGACCAAAAATACATTCCTGAGATAACTGATAAAATTGATGCAGAAGGTTTTGGGCCAAGGTTGAAATACTTAGAAAAAGTATTTTAATCCGTTTATGGCGAATGATACGTTTTGCTTTGATCTTTTTTCAACAAACATTGGCAATTCGCGTATATGTTTTTAGGCTCATCTTGGAAAGGAAAAGAAACTTCCCATCGAAGAATCCTTACTCTTTAATTTTTTATGACAATCATCGTCGACTCAGCATGTGATACCGCCGTGGCCTTGACCAGAACTAAGCTACAGCAGAACCACCAATGTTATTTTTTATTTGGAGAAAACGTCCGCGATCAATTTTTTCAAAAAAAATAAGCCAACCCCCTTGAAAGTCAAAGAAGGTCAGAGTATAATAAAAAGTGAAAGGTCAAAGATAGTCAAAGTCAAAACTGAAATAAATGTTTAATCCTTTATAGGAGGAATGAAAAATGAAATGTCAAAGGTGTGGAAACAACCCAGCTAATATCAATATCGCGATGCAATTGAATAACCAAAAAATGCAGATGCATCTTTGTGACGAATGCTTTCGTGAAATCCAAGAACAAATGATGAATTTAGGTGATTTCGAATCACATCCATTTTTTGCAGACAATGCACAAAATGCCTTTCATAATTTTTTTCAAGGTCAAGGCGGAAGCTATACCGGAACAAAAACAAAACAACGTACAAGCCGAGGAAACGGTCTTTTGGATCAACTCGGTAAGAACATGACAGATGCTGCTCGTGGCGGTTTAATTGATCCGGTTATTGGGCGTAAAAATGAAATCCAGCGCGTCATTGAGACATTGAACCGTCGTAATAAAAATAACCCAGTCCTAATCGGTGAGCCTGGCGTTGGTAAGACGGTCATCGCCGAAGGGCTAGCCTTGAAAATTGTTGAAGGAAGCGTTCCGGCTAAATTGATGAATAAAGAGGTTTACGTGCTTGATGTTGCTTCTCTTGTTGCCAATACGGGAATGCGTGGTCAATTTGAACAGCGAATGAAGCAATTGATCAAGGAATTGCAGGAGCGCGAAGAAGTCATACTGTTTATTGACGAAATCCATTTGCTTGTTGGTGCTGGAACTGCAGAAAGCTCGCAAATGGATGCCGGCAATATTTTGAAACCAGCGCTTGCCCGCGGTGAATTGCAGTTAATCGGTGCAACAACATTTAAAGAATATCGACAAATTGAAAAAGATGCTGCACTAGAACGCCGTCTACAACCGATTATCGTCAACGAGCCATCAACTGAGGAAGCTATCGAAATTTTGCACGGTATTAAGGATCGCTATGAAAAGTTCCATGAAGTTCGCTATCCTGATGAAGCTATTCGAGCGTTTGTCACATTGTCACAACGCTATATTCAAGATCGCTTTCTTCCAGATAAGGCAATCGACTTAATGGATGAAGTCGGTTCACGCTTGAATTTGAAAAATGCAGCTAAAGATTCGAACACGATCGAGCAGAAAATGCAAGAAATCGTTAAAGAAAAAGAGAAAGCTGCCGAAAGAGAAGACTATGAACGAGCAGCCCATTTGCGTTATCAGGAAATCCAGCTGCAAAAACAACTCGACAAGGCTAAAGGCAAAGAACAAGTGACAGATGTCGATGTATCGGACATTCAATTGCTCATAGAAGAAAAAACAGGTATTCCAGTCACTAAACTACAAGACGATGAACAAAAACAAATGCGCGATCTTGCCAAAAATCTCAATCAGAAAGTTATTGGTCAAGAAAAAGCAGTTAATAAAGTAGCCAAAGCGGTACGCCGTAGCCGCGCAGGCTTGAAATCTAAATATCGTCCGATCGGTTCCTTCTTGTTTGTTGGGCCGACCGGTGTTGGTAAAACTGAATTGACCAAAGCGCTGGCTGAGGAGCTATTCGGCACCCGCGATGCGATGATTCGCCTTGACATGAGCGAGTATATGGAAAAACATTCTGTGTCGAAAATCATCGGTTCACCTCCAGGCTATGTCGGCCACGAGGAAGCGGGTCAATTGACCGAACGCGTGCGCCGTAAGCCATATTCCATCATTTTGCTCGATGAGATTGAAAAAGCTCATCCTGATGTGCAAAACATGTTCTTGCAAATTATGGAAGATGGTCATTTAACCGACTCGCATGGCCGCACTGTCAGCTTCAAGGATACAGTTATCATCATGACAAGTAACGCTGGAACCGGCGTGAAAACAGTCAATGTCGGTTTTAACAATGTCGGTCAAGAAGCGGCCTCGGTTATGGAGAAATTGAGCGACTACTTCAAACCGGAATTTCTTAACCGTTTCGACTCGATCATTGAATTCAACGAACTCACCAAAGAAAACTTGGTGGAAATCGTCGACTTGATGCTTGCAGAACTTCAAGAGACGATTGAAGAAAACGATATTAACATTTCCATCACAGATGCTGCCAAACGCGAACTTGCTCGCCTCGGTTATGACCGTCGCTTTGGTGCCCGTCCATTGCGTCGTGTCATTCAGGAAAAAGTGGAGGATCAATTGACCGACTTGATCCTGGAAGAAGAGTCAGTTGATAAGGTTCAAGTTGATGTAGTGGATGAGGAAATCGTTGTTAAAAAAGTATAATATGAAAGAAAAAACCGCTGACTTTGTTCAGCGGTTTTTATTTTACATACCGGTTCAGCCAAAAATGCATAAAGATATCTTGACTAATACAATATTTTTTAAACATAGTATTCATATTTCCATTCGTCCGTGCAAAACTAAATGTGAACCATCCTCAAAACGGTAGAGGAAGATTTTATGACCCATAAACGATTTTTCATCATCTTGCCATTGCTACTTTTTTTATTTTTTTTACTGCCGCCTATCGTTCATAGTGCGCAGGGCGGGATATTACAAGTACATTTTATCGATGTCGGGCAAGGGGATAGCATTCTGATTCAAACACCTGAAGACAAAGTCATTCTTGTTGATGGTGGTCCGCCTAAATCTGGCAAAAAGGTCATTGATTACCTTAAAAATGAACAAATAAAAAATATCGATCTCGTTATTGCGACTCATCCTGATATCGATCATATCGGTGGACTTCCTAAGATTATGAATTCTACCATTGGCATCTCTAAGATCATGGAAACCGGAAAATTTCATACGACACGAACGTATTTGCGTTATATCTACCACGTCAAAAAGCATATGATTCCTGTGACCGTAGCTAGGGTGAATCAAACCATCGATCTGGATGAACAAATGAACATTGACGTGTTAAACGCCGATGAAGGTAAAAAGAATAATAATCAGTCGTCTATTGTTTTAAAAATTCGCTATAAAGATATCGACTTTTTACTAATGGGTGATGTTGGCATCGAACAAGAAAAAAAACTCCCGGCAAAAAAACTGCAGACAGATTTTTTAAAAGTGGCTCACCACGGCTCAAACACGAGTACATCGCATGATTTTTTGCGGAATGTCAAACCGAAAGTAGCGGTTCTGACATATGGGGATAACAACAAATTCGGCCACCCTGTGGACCGCGTCATAAACACATTAGACATGTCGGGGGCCGCCATTTATTCCACAGCGGCGTACGGGGATATCGTGATTTCAACAGATGGGAAAAGCTACATCATTGACACGGAAAAAGATCCGCTGATGAATATGCTGAACGATTGAAGCGCATTTCTTATTCTACTAGTTATGGAAAAACGCATAAGCGGTCGTCTTCCGGTGCGGCAGCTAGTAAAACAGGATCAGCATAAGACAAGGCTGATCCTTAGAGGTGTTTTAATTCTTTGATGAGGCTTTCGATAACAGCGTAAACAGCTTTTTGTTTCTTAATCGGCAATTCTTTCAGTTGATAAAGTTGGTTTTTAAATGACGGGTGACTCATAAAATATGCCACGAGATCCGCAACTTCATCATCAAATGATGTTGTATCCGAAGCGTATATTCGCTTGAAGTCTTTCACTAAATCATCGCGAAGCGTATAATTACCAACAATATAGTCGATCGATACACCGAATAGGTGACTGAGTTTAGCTAGCGAGACGATGTCTGGAACAGCGACATTGTTTTCCCATTTGGCAATAACCGAACGGGATGTCATTAAGCGTTCGGATAGCTCGCTTTGAGTTAAGTTGTGTTGTTCGCGCAAATACTTTATGTTATAGGCGATTCGTTCCACGTCCACGCTTATCACACTCTATCGGAAAACTATTTACATTGCATAAAGAATTCGCATTCATCCTACCACGACTTGATCGAAGTATAAGATTTTTGTTGTTCTAATTACGCCCATATAGTAAAATGTTCTCAATAAGAACGAGACGGAGGGATATAAATGGTCAGCTGTTTGATTTTGTATCGTTCCGACATTACGAGTTGGATTAAATGCTTTTTATTACGGGCTATTTTTATGGAAGAAGATTTTGAAATACATGTGATTGAAAGCAGTACCGTCATTTTGTTTGCGTGGAATGTAGACAAGGCAAGTATTTGGCAAGCAGCTATGTTGTTCGAATCAGCTGGTGTTTTGACGGGTTATGGATTTGGCAAGCGGAAAAAAACCGCTTATACTGCCGCCTCGGCTATTCTTGCTAAGCGCAAAAAGATGGATTATCCGCATTGGAATAGCATTCATGAAGCACGTTCAAACTATGTCGTTTAATATATCCACAACTAAAAAGCATGGCTTGTCACGAAATCATCTTTGTTTTCCACAATATTCACAACCAGAACTAAACTTATCCACAAAGTATCTGAGGATAACTGAACTTGCCAGCGCAAGGATTAAAAGAATTATCCACAACCGCTTCATAGGTTGTGGATAAGCTTGTGTAAACATACGCATGAATATTCATGGCTTGTGTTTGTTTGTATATGTTGTTAGCTTGTTTGAATTCTTTTTGATATAGCACCTCTTGCGTACTTGATAAAAACTTTTCTCGCTTCTGTAAATTTTTTCTCATGTCCATCCCTCGCTTTAAGTTTAGGGTGTGCAATGTCGGATACTCTTATACAGTTTATCAATGGCTGATATTCGTTAGTGCTTTTTCCAAATGCGGATAGAGGAAATGGAAGTTATGCTTTTGTGCTTTTTTGGGTAATACGTATTGGCCTTTTGTTATGAGTTGGCTCATCTCACCGGCTACTAGTCGGATTAATGGTTCTGGAACGGAAATCCAACATGGGCGTTTCATCACCTTAGCCAATATGCGAATGAAATCTTTGTTGCGTATTGGCTGGGGTGCCGTTACATTGATAGGCCCTTTAATATCTTCGTGGTGAAGGCAAAACCCGATAAGCTTTATGACATCATCTATATGGATCCATGACAACCATTGTTCACCACTCGCTATTTTTCCACCTATAAACCATTTAATGGGCAGACGCATAAAGGAAAGAGCTCCTCCATCACCGAGAATAATCCCAAACCGCATCAGGACTGTTCGGATGCCCATTTCTTCTGCTTGCTGGGCTGTTTTTTCCCATTCTGCAACGACCTGTGCTAAAAAATCACTTCCAGCTTCAGTTGTCTCTTCGGTAAATATCACCTTATCGGATGTACCGTAATACCCAATGGCCGAGGCATTGATGAATACGTTCGGTTTTTGCTTCATTTTTGCCATGCGATCGATCACATATTGTGTAGTATGCAGTCGGCTTGACATAATAGATTGCTTTTTCTTGGCTGTCCAGTAGCCAAAAAGCGATTCCCCGGCCAGGTTGATGACCACTTCCATGTCGGGAAGATCATCGGTATCGTTGTAGTCGATGAACTTCACTTGTTGTGTGCTTCTATGCTTGGCGGGCGATCGTGTTAAAATATAGATCGAATGGCCCCGTTCATTCAATGTTTTGACGAGCGCTTTACCAACAAAACCCGTTCCTCCAGCTACGAGGATATTCATGTTCGCACCCTCCTTAAGTTTTCTTTTATAAGTATTATACGATATAGTCATGCTTGTTACAGTAAGACGGTCATGTATAATGGATATAAGAGGTGAACGTAAATGGCTGTAATCTCCCGCATTACGACACAAAAAAAGAACAGCGAACGGTATAATATCTTTTTAGATGATGGGGCCGGCGAAACGTACGGCTTCAGTGTCAATGAAGCCGTTTTGATAAAATATAGACTGCGAAAAGGGATGCAGCTGGACGATTCCTTAATGATTGATATTAAACGGGATGATGCGGCGCAAAAAGCTTATGCTCTTGCCATCAATTATTTAAGTTATCGGATGCGTACAAAACAAGAGGTTTATGATTATTTACAAAAAAAAGCAGTTGATGAAGCAGATATTGCCCGAGTTATGAAAAAATTAGAAGTCAATGGTTTGCTTGATGATGCTGCTTTTGCCGAGGCGTTTGTTAATACACGGATGCGTTCATCCACAAAAGGCCCAAGACTTGTAAAACAAGAATTACAAGAAAAAGGTGTGTCGCTATCTGTCGCTGAAGCAGCAATCGACGCGTATACCTTTGAAATCCAATACGAAAAAGCAAAAAAATGGGCGGCGCAAAAGCTAAGCCGTAACACAAAACAAGCTTTCAAAAAACAGCTGGCTCATTTACAATCCAGTCTCCTCAGGAAAGGATTCACCCCAGATGTTATCGAACAAGTCGTTCAGGAATTTCAAAACATGCGGGATGATGATGCCGAGTGGAAAGCTCTAGAGCATCATGGTAAAAAACTGCTTAAAAAACATCAGGATCGCTTATCCGGTGCAGCATTGAAGCAAAAGATGAAAGAAGCTCTCTACCGGAAAGGGTTTTCCCTTGAACAGATCCATCGTTATCTGCATACATCCATTGACGACAAAGGGTGAAACAAGTTGTTCGTACATAAATATATGGAAAGCTATAGGAAGGGGAATGAAAATGGAATTAAACAACTATCGCTATAGTGATTATTCAGTAGAACAGTTGCGTGCAGAAGTCGGTAAGTTGAAAGAAAAAACTTTAAAAGCCGAACAACTTGGAAATATTAGCGAAGCGCAGATCTACGAGCGTAAAATGCAAGTCGCTATGGCTTACATGTTGAACCCGGCAGATTTTCATGCTTCCGATATACACGAAATAAACGGTGATCCTGGCCACCGGTTCAAGATTAATTATATCAATGGTATTTTTGCCTGGGGTCACAGGATCAATCTTTTAAACGAGATGTATGAAAAAGAAGAAGCTATTCCGATCTCACTGTTGGGCGATAAAGTGGGAACACATCCAGAATAAACGTTTCATTCATATAAAAACAGGCTGCAAGAGAAGATGTCCTTGCAGTCTGTTTTTTTAATGTATGGTTTAGACCGGATGATCGCCGATAATTAATTTGCGCTGTAATTTGTCTTCGGAATAAATCCAGCCGGTGTAAGAGCTGATAATACGGTCGCTGTCATCAATTTGCACAACAGCAACAAACGGATAGCGTCCTTTCGAACGGTAGCGCAAATCGATAAATCGGATTTCAGTAAAATCGTCAAATGGGCTGATTTCCCAGCGATAGATCGGCGAAAAGGCTAGAAAAGCGGCGATGTTATGATCCTGTTTGGCAACATTCATAAGATGAGAATCGGGTAGAGTTAGCCTTACAAACGTATCGACAATCTCGATATGTCCATCTATGACGATGCCTACATAAAAATGAGTCGCTGTCGTTATCGCGACACGCCATTTATTTTGTTTAATCGTTGGCGATGTGACGATCTGTTCCGTATCGGGAAAGGTTTCCTTTATTTTTTTGACGATTTCTTTTTTATCTATCATTCGCTTGCAGTAATACAAGATAATGACGGTGTAAATGATAAGCCATGTGTAGCCAGGGTGTGCCCCGAGTATCCACGCGACGATTCCAGCAAGATGCAGCCAGAAGATGTAAGGATCAAATGTATTAATAAACCCGAGAGCCATCCACTTATTCGTAAATGGCTTTCCAGCTTGTGTTCCGTATGCATTCGTGATATCGGTCAAGACATGAATGACGACAGCCAAGCATGTCCATATCCATAAATGAAAAAAATCAACTTGCGGGACTATAGCGTGGATCGTTCCAGATATTGCTACACCCCACATCATTACGGCTGGAATGGAATGGGATGTCCCTCGGTGGTGACGTATATACGTAGCGTTATTTCTCAATTTTAAAATTGTGTCAAAGTCCGGTGCATTTGAACCGATAATCGTTCCTGCAAAAACAGCATGAAACAAGGTAGGATCGTTAGCTACAATGGGATCAAGCGTTGCGAGTCCACCGAGTGCCACGCCCATAGTTGTATGTGTGCCAGTATCCATTCGTAAAGCGCCTCCTTGGCGAATGATTTCTTGTATTGCTAAGATAAATGCGGTTTAATGAATATGCAATGATGCAATCTCATTTCATGATAACATGGGAGGTTCGCTCCGCTGTGCGACAAACATTACAATCTATTGACATTCCTACATTGCAACGGGATTTACTGAATTGGTATGAGAAGAATAAACGCGATCTGCCGTGGCGTAAAGATCAGGATCCTTATAAGATTTGGGTGTCTGAAGTGATGCTCCAGCAAACACAGGTGGACACCGTTATTCCATACTTCGAGCGATTTATGGAGAAATTCCCCACTGTGCAGGACTTAGCCGAGGCTGACGAACAAGACGTCTTAAAGGCGTGGGAAGGCCTTGGGTATTATTCACGGGCGCGCCATTTGCAACAAGCTGCACGCGATGTGGTCGCCAATTATGGAGGCAAAGTCCCGTCCGATTCTAAAGCACTCGCCTCATTAAAAGGGATTGGCCCCTATACGAAAGGAGCGATTCTTTCGATAGCTTTTGGCCAACCTGAGCCCGCCGTGGATGGCAATGTTATGCGTGTTCTAGCTCGAATTTTAGCGATTGAAGATGATGTTAAAAAGTCTGCAGTTAAAAAAATGTTTCGCTCACTCGCTCAAGATCTCATACCGAAGGAAGATCCGGGATCATTCAACCAGGCGCTCATGGAGCTTGGTGCGCTCATCTGCACGCCTAAATCACCGATGTGTATGTTTTGTCCGCTGCAACAACATTGTCAAGCGTTTGCTAACGGCTTAGAGCACGAATTACCGTATAAATCAAAAGGGAAGCGCCAAAAAACATACCATTATGCCGTCGTGTTAATTAAAAATCCACAAGGGCAATATATGATCGAGAAACGTCCTGATCGGGGATTGCTCGCCAATCTTTGGCAATTTCCAATGATTCCGGTTAAACTAACATCGTTATTAGAAACTGAAAAAACGATCAAAACATTGTTCTATAGCGAATACGGTGTCGAAATTCGCGTAAAATCACGGCGAGGCCACTTCAAACATGTGTTTTCACATCTCATATGGCAACTGCAAATTATTGAAGCGGAAACGGGGGAAAAAGGAGTGGAGACATCTCGTTTAAGGTGGGTGTCACCAAACGAATTGCCACATTATCCGTTCCCTGTTCCACATCAAAAAATGCTGCCGTATATATTTTCATAATCGCTCGCTACAATGTCAGTATTTATTTTAAACATATAAAAAATGTATGTAACAGTAAATGTACTGCTTTGTTTCAATAGCTCGTACTGTATTGTATACGCGCAAAATGTTTTTATACATGGTTTACATTTTGTTCCATGTACTGATAAATTTACCAAAAATATTTTGGATAACAACGAATGGACTGGAAAGATTAATACATGCGGAGGTGATATTAATGGCTAAAGGTAAAAAGAAAACTGCTTCTGGGACGAATGTTCAGCATGTAAAACAGCAAAA
The DNA here is from genome assembly GCA_035301265.1 of Bacillota bacterium. Classification (GTDB taxonomy): domain Bacteria; phylum Bacillota; class Bacilli; order Bacillales; family Amphibacillaceae; genus DATGUP01. The sequence continues at coordinate 6,702 of DATGUP010000001.1, read as the reverse complement.
CCAACAAGCAGCCCAAGGCCAAAGCCAAAATCAGAATCAACAAGGTCAGTTTGGTACTGAATTCGCTTCAGAAACGAACGTACAGGATGTCAAAAAAGCAAATCAAAAATCACAGCAAAACAAAAAATAACATTTTGCCCCCCCATGCTTTACGCTGTTAAGGGCTCCTTCAAATCGAGGGAGCTCTTTTTATACGAACAGAAAAACATTCTGCTTTATCTTTAATGAGGTTGCAATTATAATGAATGAAGTATGAACGGATTGGAAGGACGGTATTATGACGAGGCCAGCAGAGGGTGAGAAAATTCGTATTGCCAGTTATAAGTATAATGGTCAATTCCATCGTGAATGGCAAAGCAATCGCGTATTAAAGAGAACCGATGATGTTATAATCGTTGGAAACGATCAAACAATAGTGACCGAACACGATGGCAGTACTTGGACCACTAACGAACCGGCTATATGCTACTTTTATTCGCAATACTGGTTTAATATCATCAGCATGCTGCGTCCTGACGGTGTTTATTATTATTGCAACATGAGCTCACCGTTTCAGTTTGAAGCAAACACGTTAAAGTATGTTGATTATGATTTAGATATTAAAGTATATCCAGATATGACGTTTGTTATATTGGATGAGGATGAATATGAAGAACATAAACGACTGATGCAGTACCCCGCTTCGTTAGATGCGACTTTGCAGCGGAATAAGACAGATTTGTTAACGTGGATTAGACGGAAAAAAGGTCCATTTGCGGCTGAAAATGTCAATATGTGGTACAAACATTTAAATGTATGGAACAATAAAAGAACAGACGATTTTTGAACGTAGGATGAGCATGTTTGCAATGCTTTTTTATTATGGATGACTAAATGAGGGATGTGCATCTATGCGCACGATTAAGCAATATTTGCAGTTTGTCAAGCCATACAAATGGAAAATAGTCTGGACAGTAGTTGTAGGGATCGTTAAATTCGGCATTCCCTTGTTGATACCGCTCATATTAAAATATGTCATTGATGATATTATCGGGGCGGATAACTTAACGACCGCCGAAAAAACATCGCATCTTTTTTGGCTTATGGGTGGTTCGCTCATCATCTTTCTCCTGTTACGTCCACCAGTGGAATATGCCCGTCAATATTTAGCACAATGGGTGGCTAACACGATTCTCTACGATATAAGAGATAAGTTGTTCGATCATATCCAAAAGCTGAGTTTGCAATTTTATTCCCGAACAAAAACCGGTGAAATCATTTCCCGGGTAATACACGATGTCGAACAAACGAAAACGTTTGTCGTAACAGGGCTCATGAACGTATGGCTTGATCTTACAACTATTTTGATTGCTGTGAGTATCATGCTTTCCATGGATGTTTGGTTAACAATCGTTTCCATTATCTTGTTTCCGTTATATGGGTTTTCGGTTAAATATTTTTATGGTCGATTGCGTCGTCTGACACGAGAACGTTCACAAGCCTTGGCTGAAGTGCAAGGTCATTTACACGAACGGGTCCAAGGTATCCCCGTCACCCGCAGTTTCGCACTAGAAGATTATGAACAGGAGCAATTCGACAACCGTAATAGCCACTTTCTTAACAAAGCCCTCGATCACACCGATTGGAATGCAAGAACATTTGCCGCCATGAACACGATTACCGATCTCGCACCGCTTTTAGTCATCACGTATGGAGGTTATCAAGTTATTGGTGGAAACCTGTCCATCGGGACAATGGTTGCATTTGTGACGTACATGGAACGTGTGTATAGTCCATTACGCCGTTTGATTAACTCATCGACAATGTTGACGCAGTCGGTCGCCTCGATCGATCGTGTATTCGAATTTCTGAATGAACCGTATGATATCGTTGATAAGCCTGATGCCAAAGTGTTGGGGCGTGTCGAAGGCATCGTCACCATGGAAAATGTGTCGTTTCGCTACGAAGATGAAGAAGGTGATGTTTTAAAAAACATTAACCTCGATGTGCAAAAAGGAGAGACCATTGCGCTTGTTGGTATGAGCGGCGGCGGCAAATCAACGCTCATCAGTCTACTTCCACGCTTTTACGATGTTACAAACGGATCGATTAAAGTCGATGGCATCGATATTCGCGATGTACAGGCGCGCTCGCTGCGCGATAATATCGGGATGGTGTTGCAGGATAATTTGCTGTTCAGTGAATCGATTGCCATGAATATCCGCATGGGAAATCCTAAGGCTACGGATGAAGAAGTGGTGGCAGCAGCAAAAGCGGCTAATGCACATGATTTTATTATGGATTTGCCTCATGGATATGACACGCCCGTCGGTGAGCGAGGTGTGAAATTATCCGGCGGGCAAAAACAGCGAATCGCTATTGCTAGAGTGTTTTTAAAGAACCCGCCCATTCTGATTTTTGATGAAGCCACATCGGCTCTTGATTTGGAAAGCGAACACATCATTCAAGAAGCAATGGAAAAACTGGCCTCTGACCGGACGACGTTTATTGTGGCTCATCGTTTGGCGACGATTACACATGCCGATCGAATCGTTGTGATTGAAAACGGCAAAATTCAGGAAATCGGTCGCCACGATGAATTAATGCGTAAAAAGGGAAGCTATTATAATTTATATCAAGTACAAAATTTGGGAAGCGATGCAGCAAAAAAACTCTCCTAATGAGGAGAGTTTTTTTATGTCTAACTGACACGACTAAGGTCATGCCGCAAGCTGTTATTTCAAAAAGAATGACAAACTTAAAGAAGCGGTGCATATACATGTTTTAAAGCAAATGATTGAGGGAGAAATGATGCCAATCGTTTCCTGGTTTTTCATCGGTATGATTTGTTTTATTGTCATTAAAAGTATTCTCGATTTCGTAAGAGGAGATCACCGATTTAGTGTCAGGCTACAGGATAGCCGTTTTTCCGTGGAACTCTTTTATACATTGCTCATCATTTATACAGTTGTTATTATCGGTTTTGGATTGATTTATTTTATTTTGTCAATTCAAGGCATTATTTTAGTCGAATTTGGCGAAAAGCGGCAGGTCGATGTTTTTGGATCGATCGTGCATTCTATATACTTTAGTGGAGTTACATTGCTCACCATTGGTTACGGTGACATCACCCCGATCGGAATCGGACGTTTTCTCGCCATTGTTGAAGCATTGATCGGCTATATTTTGCCTACAGCGTTTGTACTGAAACTCGTGCAATCTCAAGGACGGATGGACGATAAAAACGATCATGATAAACAATAAATATTTTCGATATATTCCGATGATTATGTTATAGTAGACGTATAGAGTATGAAGGAGGGGTTTACATGCCGGTAGAAGTGGGTCATCCTGCCCCGGATTTTACGTTGCCCGATCAAAATGGCGATCAGGTTAGTTTGTCTGATTTTCAAGGAAAACATGTCGTTCTATATTTTTATCCAAAAGATATGACGCCTGGTTGTACCACCGAGGCTTGCGATTTTCGCGATGCGCACGAAAACTTCGGGGAGTTGGATGCCGTCATCATAGGCATTAGTCCTGATCCAGTAGAACGTCACCAAACATTTATCAAAAAACACAACTTGCCTTTTATGCTTTTAGCAGATGAGGATCACCAAGTAGCTGAGACATATGGTGTATGGAAATTGAAAAAGAATTTTGGCAAGGAACATTACGGAATTGAACGGTCAACTTTTATTATTGACAAAGAGGGGATATTGCAAAAGGCGTTTCGCAATGTTCGCGTCAAAGGACATGTTGCCGAAACTTTAGCGTTTGTCAAGGAGCATTTGTGACCCAATGGACAGCCGTTATATAAGGCTGTCTTTTTAATTTTTGTGATAGTATGCTTAAACGTTGAATATAATTGACATAAATGCATATCGGGATGTATGTTTAACCTTGTCTTGGTCGACGGGATTCAAGCACATCCATGCGGGTGTTTTCTTTAAAGCGCGTGCTTGAACAATGAGGCATAGCGGTTTAGAAACGGTCGCGCTCGAATCGTGATTGGACATTCGAGCCATCTTCTTTTCTGTTGTTTAAATCTCCCTCATGCATGTACGATGTAAATAGATGAAGTGGGAAGAATAACTTGAGGGGGAGCTCAAATGACCATTTTATTTTCAGCCAATATATCATCAAGGCATCGAAAGACGATTACCGCTCGCTTTCCGAGGGAGACGTTTATTTTCTGTCAAAATATGCACGAAGCTCAAACATATTTAACAGAGGCCGAAATTTTTGTAACATATGGAACAGATTTAAGTCAAGAGTTAGTTGGAAGAGCTAAACAACTCAAATGGATTATGGTTATCTCAGCAGGATTGGAAAAATTGCCGCTGAATGCAATACGGCAAAAAGACATTCTAGTTACTAACGCACGGGGGATTCACGTCACACCTATGGCGGAATATGTGATTTCGATGCTGCTTCAAGTATACCGCCAGGAAAAGGTGCTCATTCGCAATGAAAAAGCACGTGAATGGGATCAATCAGTGCGTATTGATGAAATTACTGGAAAAACAATGGCGATCATAGGAACTGGTGCGATTGGTCAGGGAGTGGCACGGTTGGCTAAAGCATTTCGCATGATGACACTCGGTGTATCTCGCAGTGGTCAGGCGGTAAAATATTTTGATCACAACTATACAACGGCCGATTTGAAAACTGTACTGTCGCAAGCGGACTTTGTCATTTCTGTTCTTCCAAGTACACCCGAAACAAAATATTTGCTAACGTACGATCATTTTCAACACATGCCTAATCATGCTATTTTTTTGAATATGGGTCGCGGTGATGTCGTTCGTGAAAGCGACATTTTACAAGCTATACGCAAAGATGAGATTTCTCACGCTATACTAGATGTATTTGAAGAAGAGCCGTTGCCGCCCAATCATCCATTTTGGGATGAAGAAAAAATAACGCTAACCCCGCATTTATCAGGCGTTTCAATGCATTATACTACAAGAGCGCTCGCAATATTTGCAGAAAATCTGCGTAAATTCAGGGATGGTCGCACAGATTTTGTCAATAAAATTGATGTGATCCGAGGATACTAAAAGAAAGTGTTTACGTTGGGATATAAATGAAGTTAGGTCGATTTACATGTTATATCTGTTTATCCATAGATGATCGCTGAAATACTTTTATTGACAAACTGCTAGCAGAATAGGTACACTGATTATAAACATTACAAAGTAATAATATTATTAATAGCATATTTTAATCGAAAGCGAGGTGCATGACGGTGACAGAGAAAAGATTGAATCAAGCATTAGCTACATTAAAGGAATCTGGTGTCCGTATAACACCCCAACGTCATGCGGTTCTAGAATATCTTATAAATTCAATGACACATCCGACTGCCGATGATATTTACAAGGCACTGGAAAACAAGTTTCCCAATATGAGTGTAGCAACAGTTTATAATAATTTGCGTGTGCTGCGCGAAATTGGCCTTGTTCGCGAGTTGACATATGGTGATTCCAGCAGTCGATTTGATTGTAACATGACTGATCATTACCACATTATCTGTAACTCGTGTGGTAAGATTGTCGATTTCCATTATCCGACGCTTGACGAAGTGGAGGCATTAGCGGAACAAGTCACTGGTTTTGAAGTCAGCCATCACCGAATGGAAATTTACGGTACATGTAATGAGTGTCAAAAGGTGGAAAGTAAAAACCATTGAAACGCTTAAATACAACATGAAAAATCCAAATGCCAAAAAAGCATTTGGATTTTTATACATTTACGATGTTTTCAATTATGTATTCAACGGTTTATGTTTAGGATTGTTTTTTTAGAGCTTTTTTTCGGAAGCGTCGTTTATTGTATCTTTCATCAAATTCTTTGCCTTCCAGTTCTTTGTCAAGTGTCAACGGTTGTTTACAATGCATGCATGCATCAACACGCCCAAGCATTTTTGTCGGCTTTTCGCAAGTAGGACAAACAACCGGAACAGCCCTCAGCGATAATGTGCCTATCCAAAGGTAAACGATGCAGCTTAGTATAATCGATAGGATGCCAATAATGAACAATAAAATCATCAGCCATTCGATTTTTTTGGCTAAAATCCCCCCGTACATAAATGCAAAACCAACGAAAATCAAAATCAAAGCAAAAGAACGTATTTTATTAATTTTGCTCGAATAAACTAGCTGTGCCATGTCCATCCTCCTTAGTTTATAAAGATAGTATAGCATATTTTGCGAGCAATCACGTAATATAAAAAGCTTTTAAGTGTATTGACATGTTTCATCCATCGTTTTACAATTAAGACTTGCATTCTAAGGATTGTTTAATCCATATATCATAAATAAACAATTTATTTTCGTTAATGAATACGTTTCTGCGATTGATAAATCGTTGTTTCATCTTTAAAAAAGTATTGACATTGGTTAGCAACCGTGATAAATTAATATCTGCCGTCAAACAGAGGACGTCTTCAACGATAACAATTAAAAAAATAATAAATCGTTGTTGACATCGAATAGCGGATGTGTTAATTTAGAAGAGTCGCTTTTGAGGAAGCGACCTACTATTTGCTCCTTGAAAACTGAACAAAACAACCAGAATGATGATTCGTGTTGATGCGAATCGAGATCATAGACGTCAACGATTGTTATCGATCGTTGATCAGATCGACTCTTTATGGAGAGTTTGATCTTGGCTCAGGACGAACGCTGGCGGCGTGCCTAATACATGCAAGTCGAGCGC